>JALOLD010000004.1 GCA_025456145.1 Thermoanaerobaculales bacterium
CCGGGCGAGTCGTCGATCCAGATGTCGGCCTCCTGGAGCGCCTGCGCCGCCATCTCGAGCTTCGGCCAGTCGGCCTTCGCGAGGTAGCCGCCGGCGAGCCGCTTCTGGTCGACCCGGCCCTCGGCCGAGAGCATCCGGCGGACCAGCTGCTCGGCCGACATCTCGAGCGAGAAGATCGCGACCCGCTTCTTCGCGCGCAGCGCGGCGTGGCAGCAGATGTTGACGCCGAGCGAGGTCTTGCCCATCGAGGGGCGGGCGGCGAGGATGACCAGGTCCTTGCTCTGCAGACCCGAGGTGAGCTCGTTGAGGCGCAGGAAGCCGGTGTCGAGCCCGGTCAGGGTCGAGTGCGACGACCGGCTCTGCTCGATCGCCGCGAGCTCCGCCTCGGTGAGGCCGCGGATGTGGATCAGACCGCCGGCGAGGGTGTCCTCGGCGATGTGGTAGACGTCGCGCTGCGCCGCCTCGACCGCCTCGCGGGCCTCGCCGTGGTCCATCGAGCAGGTCGTCAGGATCCTCTGGGCGGCGGCGATGAGGCGCCGCTTGACCGCCTTGTCGTGGACGATCTCGCCGTAGTGGACCGCGTTGGCGACATCGGGCAGGGCGTCGACCATCGACGAGAGGTACGCGGCGCCCCCGGCCCGCTCGAGCCGGCCCTGCTCGCGCAGGTGGTTGGTCACGGTCAGCAGGTCGACCGCCTGTCCGCGCTCGTGGAGCGTCGTGCAGGCGGCGAAGACGAGGCGGTGGGCCTCGACGTAGAACTCCTCCTCGCGGACCTTTTCGATCACCATGAGCAGAGCCGTCGGGTCGAGCAGGATCGCCCCGAGCACCGCGCGCTCGGCCTCGGGCTCGTAGGGGAGCCGCTCGACCAGCGGCGGACCGGCGGAGATCACCTCGTTCGGGCTCGTGCTCATGGGAGACGTATCGTATCGCAGACCGCGATCGTGGTCAGTCTTTTTTCTCGCCGAGACTGCCATGGAATCTCGGCGAGAAAAAACTGAGGGTTGTAAAAAAACGCCCGGGCCGAGGCCCGGGCGTTTGGGATGGAAGACCGGAAACTAGAACGACCAGCGGACGCCGAGGCGCGCCCGCCAGCGCGAGGTCAGGTCGTTGTAGGTGAAGATGTCGTTGCTCTCGGGGGCGGTGACGATACCACGGAGCTGGTAGATCGGCTTGCCGAGGTCGTTGACGCCGAGATAGGTCACCGGGGTCACGGTGCCGAACGGGATGTACCGGACGAGCCCCGACTCGTCGTCGATGAGGTTCCAGAAGTTGAAGATGTCGAGGGTGATCTGGAGCGACGACTTGCCGGGCACCGGGATGTTCTGCCGGATCGCCAGGTCGGTCTGGGTCACCCAGGGCTGGTTGGTGACGTTACGCGGCGCGATCCCGCCCTTGTAGCCGTCGAGCCCGGCCCGCGAGAGATAAGCGTCGAGCTGCTCCCAGGTGCCGTTGGTGATCTCGACGTCGTCCGGCCCCGAGGGCACGTAGATCAGGTCGTTGGAGGTGTAGAAGTCCTCGTTGATCGACCCCGTGCTGAAGGCGTAGATGTTGGTGTAGGGCTTGCCGCTCTGGCGGTTCCAGAACATCGAGAGGATGGTCGACCAGCGCGAGTTGCGGTTGAGCTCGACGTTGACGTTGACCATCCCCCGGTGCTCGACCTGGAAGTCCGAGGCCGACAGCCCGACGTTGTTCGGGTCGACCGCCTCGACGAACTGCCAGTTGGAGACCGCACGGCTCGAGGTGGCGTCGTTGACCACGTTGGACTCGCCCCAGGTGTAGGACACCGAGCCCCAGAACGGCGAGTTGCTGTAGGGCTTCTCGAGCTTGAGGATGACGTTGGTGGCGTCGCCCTCGTCGGTGTTGGTCAGATAATAGGCGCCGGAGAAGTCCCTGCTCCACTGCTCGTAGATCGGCCGGCCGTCGAAGGGCAGGGTCTCGCCGGTCTGGACGATGTTGAGGTTCTTGTAGTCGATCTCGTTGGTGCTCTTGGCGTACAGCACCTCGGCGGTGGCGACCATGTTCCACCAGGGCAGGCGGTGGTCATAGGCGATGTTGGCGCGCCAGGTCTGGGGGAACTCGAAGTCGGGGTCGACGGCGTTGATCTCCTGGGTCGAGGCGCCGCCGATGTCGGAGGGCTGGCTGTCCGGATCCGGGTTGAAGGGGATCCAGTTGCCTTCGCTTCCGAACGCACGCAGCGTCGTCTGCCGCGTCCCGGTCCGGCCGTAGTTGTTGGAGATCCAGACGTACGGGGTGCGGCCGGTGAACAGGCCGACGCCGCCGCGCAGCTGCTTCGAGCCGTCGTTCGAGATGTCCCAGTTGAAGCCGATCCGAGGCGACCACAGGGTGTTGCCGCTCGGGACGTCGTCGGTGCGGACCCCAAAGGTGTCGTCGGCGAGCGGGTTGTACTCCGGATCATCCGGGAAGAAGGGTGCGTCGACCCGCAGCCCGTAGGTCAGGGTCACGTTCGACCTGACCCGCCAGGTGTCGCCGGCGTACAGCCCGAGCTGGAAGGTGTCGAACTCGTCGGCCGGGTTGTTCGGGTCGTTGGCGTAGGTGTAGTCGTAGCGGCTCGCGTTGCCGGCGTAGTAGTCGGCGAGGGTGGTGAACTGGTAGGAGCCGAAGCCGTCCTGGATGAACAGGTTGTAGAACGAGTAGAACTCGTTGTGGGTGCCGATGGTGATCTCGTGGTTACCGGTGAAGAAGGTGAAGTCGTCGGTGAGCTCGATGATGTCGGTGTCGAGCTGGTTGTAGGTCGAGAACTGCTCGGTCCCCGCATGCCACGAGTTGAAGTCGCCGTCGACGTTGTTGATCTGGATGTGCGGGAAGCGGCCGCCGACCCCGCCGCGCTTATCGCGGATGGTCTGGTAGGTCACCCGGAGCTGGTTGAAGTAGCTGTCGGCGAAGATCGCGTCCCACTGGGCGACGAAGGAGTTGGTCTCGTTGGTGAAGTCGTAGGCCTCGTTGGCCCACTCGTAGGTGGAGCTGCCGGGCCGGTTGATGACGTTCGACGCGTCGATGTAGTTGTAGCGCGCGACCAGGTTGTTCGAGGCGTTGAGGTTGAAATCGACGCGGGCGAAGAGCTTGTCGCTCGGGGTCTCGCGGGTCAGCTCGCCGAGTCCGCCCGGGTCGTAGCCGTAGGTGTCGAGGTTGAACTGGCGGAACTCCTCGGCCTCGGCGACGTAGGCGCCGCCCTGCCAGGCCTCGCCGGTCGAGCCGTCGATCGACCAGCCGGTCGGCCGGTCGAGGTCGTTGTGGCCGTAGTTGACGAAGAAGAAGGCCTTGTCCTTGGCGATCGGGCCGCCCAGGCTGGCGCCGTACTCGGTGTCGTCGAAGGTCCCGAGCTCGGGGAAGTCGTCGGGACCGCTGCCCACCCAGCTGTCGCTCGAGGTGTAACCGAAGACGTTGCCGCTGAACGTGTTCGAGCCCGAGCGGGTGATCACGTTGACGCTGCCGCCGGTGAAGCCGCCCTGGCGGACGTCGAAGCTCGAGGTCACGAGCTGGATCTCCTGGACCGCGTCGAGCTGGATCGGCTGGGTCTCCGCCTGGCCGCCCGGGGTGCCGCTGTCGGCGAGACCGAAGACGTCGTTGTTGACCGAGCCGTCGATCGAGATGTTGTTGTAGCGCGGGTTGCGGCCGGCGATCGAGAGCACGGTCGCGGTGGTGTCGGGCGAGTAGGTCGAGAACACCGGGTTGGTCCGCGCGAAGTCGTAGAGGCTGCGCTGGACCGTCGGCAGGGCCTCGATCGTCCGCTGCGGCACCGAGCTGGTGACGCCCATCCGGGTCGGGGTGATGAGATCGCTCGCCTGGCTCGTGATGATGATCTCCTCGGTGGCCGCCTCGAGCTGGAGCACGAGGGTCAGATAGGCCGCCTCGCCGAGCCGGACGTAGGTCTCGCCGATCGTCTGGGTGGCGAAGCCGGGGAGGCTCGCGACGACCTCGTAGGGGCCGCCGGCCTTGACGTTGGCGATGCCGAAGCGGCCGGCGCCGTCGGTGACGGCGTTGTAGGTCGTCCCGGTGGCGGTCAGGGTCGCGACCACCGTGACCCCGGGCAGCGGGTCGCCGTTGGGGTCGGCCACATAGCCGGTCAGTGAGCCGGTCGTCACGCCTTGGGCGTGACCGATCCCCGCCCAGGCAACGGCCAGGACTGCGATGAAGACCAGACGTTTCATTTCTCTCCTCCTCCTTAGACAGTCGTTGCGTCCGAGAATCTACCACCCCCCGGGTCCCTGCGGGAGGTCTTCACCCGGTTTTTTCGCCTCGCTCGGCGGGTCTTCACCCGGCGATCCGAGATCCAATCTCAGGCTCGTCGGTCGCCGGCCGACTGGAGCGCTCGAAACGCTGCCACCGCCTCGGCCGTCTCGACCCGCTGGTCGAGGGCGACGCCGTCGTCGGTCGGCAGCACCCAGCCGACCCTCGCCGCGTCGCGCTTCTTGTCGACCGCGATGAAGCGGCACACCGCCTCGGCGTCGAGATCGGCGATCCCGGGGCGCGACCCGAGCCGGTCGAGCGCCCCGCGGAGTGTGGTCTCGCCGGACGGGGTGAGCAGGCCGCGGGCCCGGGCGAGGACGGCTTCCGCCTCGATCCCCCAGGCGACCGCCTCCCCGTGCAGGTAACGGCGGTACGACGTCGCCGCCTCGAGGGCGTGGCCCAGGGTGTGGCCGAGGTTGAGCGCCTTGCGCCGACCGCCCTCGCGCTCGTCGGCGGCGACGATCCCCGATTTGACCGAGACCGACCGGGCGACGAGCTGCTGCCAGCCCTCTGGCGACATCGATCGATAGGTCGGCGGCCGGTCGGACGGGAGGAGCTCGAGCAGGCCGCGGTCGCCGATCCACGCCGCCTTGACGACCTCGGCGAGGCCGGACCGCAGCTCGCGGTCGGGGAGCGTCGCCAGGGTCGCGGTGTCGGCGACGACCAGCCGGGGCGGCCAGAAGGCGCCGACCAGGTTCTTGCCCTCGGGCAGGTTGACCCCGGTCTTGCCGCCGATGGCGGCATCGACCATGCCGAGCAGGGTGGTCGGCGCGGCGACCCAGGCGATCCCGCGCAGGAAGACCGCGGCAGCGAAGCCGACGGTGTCGGTGACGACCCCGCCGCCGATCGCCAGGACGGAGGCGCCGCGGTCGAACCGGTCGGCGAGCCAGCGCCGGCAGATCGCCGACACCGAGGTCCACGACTTGTGCGGCTCGCCGGCCGGCAGCTCGACGACACCCAGCGCCAGGGCATCGCCGACCCGGCCTCCGTGGAGCGGTCCGACGGTCGCATCGGTGACGATCCCCCGCGGGTGATCGAGCCCCTCGGATCGCAGGATCTCGTCGAGGCGGGCGAGGAGATCCTGTCCGATCAGCACGGCGTAGTCGCCGTGGGCGGAGGAGAGCTCGATCCGAATCATGCCGTCATGGTACACGCCACGGCCCCGGGAGATGCCGCCCGCCGTCGATCGAATTGAGACATGATCTTAAATTATTGCGATGCAACGGCTTGGGTGATACCGTTATGGCTCGACGGTTCGTCTTTGGAGGGCTCGATGCGCGCTCATCTCGTCCTGGCGTCGGTGGTGGTCCTGGCTGTCGGTTCGGTGGCGGGGGCCGGGGCCGCGGAGGTGATCGACCTCGGTCCGCTCTCGACCGGGATCGAGCTCGTGGTCGACGGAGCGGAGGTGCTCCACGTACAGGTCTCGGAGGTCCGGCTCGACCGGATCGCGATCGAGGGCGCCGACTGGGCGGTGGTTCAAGTCCCGGGCGGCCACAACTCGATGGACCGCGGCCTGCCCTCGCTGCCCTCGCTGACCGGCGAGTACCTCCTCGAGCGGACCGGCGCGATCCGCCTCGAGCTGGTCGACGCCCGGGTCCGCGAGCTCGACCTCGGAAGCTACGGTTTTTCCGGCGTCGCGCCGTCGAAGGGCCACTTCGACCGCGGCACCGATCCCGCCACCGTGCCCTGGGTCTTCGACCCCAAGGTGTACGGCGGTGCCGCGTCCTACCCGGCCGAGACAGCGGTCGTCGACCGCCCGGCCATCGCGGGACCGCTCCGCGCCCAGGCGCTGCGGCTGCCGACCGCACACTGGCGGCCCGACACCAACGTCCTCACGGTCGTCGAGGAGGCCTGGTTCCGGGTCGTCCGGCTCACCGAGGGCGACAACCCCAGGATCGGACCGGACCGGCCGCTGACCGGGCTGTTCGACGCCGTCGCCCGCCTCCACGCCGTCAACTACGACCAGGCCCGGTCGCGCTACGTCCCCTTCGTCGAGACCGGACGGCTGCTCATCCTCGCGTATGACGACTTCGTCGACGAGGCCGCCCCGCTCGCCGACTGGGAGAGCCTGGTCGGCTACCCGACCCTCCTCACGCCGGTGTCGGCGGCCGGGACCACCGGCGCCCAGATCAAGAGCTACATCCAGTCGCTGTACGACGCCCCGGAGGGCCTCTCCTGGATCATCCTGGTCGGCGACGCCCAGCAGATCCCGTCGCTCAGCGGGGTCAACGAGGGTGCGACCTGCGACCCCTGCTACACCAAGCTCGAGGGCGCCGACAACCGCCCGGACGCGGCGATCTCCCGGATCTCCGCCCAGACCGGCGCCCAGGTCACCGTCCAGGTCGACAAGATCCTCGACTACGAGCAGCTCCCCGACTCGGGCTCCGCCGCGGCATGGTACGGCAAGGCGTTCGGCGTCGCCGGCGACGACACCGGCGGCACCCCGTCCTACGCCGACTGGCAGCGGATGGACTTCCTGCGCGACGACCTGCTGGCACCGGCCTACACCTACACCGAGTTCGACCAGCTCTACCACTACCCGACCAAGGCGGCGGTCGCCGGCTCGATCAACGCCGGCCGCTCGCTCGGGCTCTACATCGGCCACGGCTCGGAGACCTCGTGGTCGACCTCGGGCTTCAGCGTCAGCGACATCAACTCGATGCTGACCAACGACGAGACCCAGCCGGTGATCTGGAGCGTCGCCTGCGTCAACGGCAGATTCGACCGCACGGGCGGCGACTGCTTCGGCGAGGCCTGGCTCAAGAAGGACGGCGGCGGCGCGGTGAGCTTCGAGGGCGCGACGACCAACGAGTCGTGGGTGCCGCCGTGCGACGCCCAGCGCGGCTTCATCGACGCCCTCCGCCTCGAGACCGCCTTCACCACCGGCGGCCAGCACGTCAACGGCAAGCTCTACTGCATGGACGTCAACGGCGACTCGAACTCCTCCGAGGGGACCAGATTCATGGAGCAGTCGACGCTGTTCGGCGCCGCCACGATGTGGCCGCGCACCGCCGAGGCGCTGACCCCCGACGAGCCGGTCGACTACAACCTGGCGGGCGGCGTCGCCACGCTGACCGTCAAGGTCGGCGGCGCGCCCTTCGCCGCCGCGAGCGGCGCCATCGTCTCGTTCTACGAGGACACCGGCGGCGTCAACGTCCTCGGCTCGGGTCTGGTCGACGCCGGCGGCGTCGTCACCGCCGTGATGTCGGGCGACCCGACCCACTGCCACATCCACGGCCGCAACCTGATCCCGACCTCGTACGAGCTCGGCGCCCGAGAGGCCGGGCGGGTCAGCCTCGACGCCGCCGCGTACGCCTGCGCCTCCCTGGTGACGGTGCGGGTCGCCGACAGCAACATCCCGGGCTCAAGCCCGGCGACCATCGACACGACCACCGCCGAGCTCGCGGCGGGCGGCGGTCCGACCCTCGTCACCCTCACCGAGACCGGCCCCGACCGCGACATCTACGTCGGCGCCGCCCAGCTCGGCGTCAACCTCGCGGTCGCTCACGGCGACACCCTCGTCGCGACCTACATCGACGCCGACGACGGCGCCGGCGGGGTCAACGTGCCACGCACCGCGACCGCGACGGTCGACTGTCTCGGTCCGGCGATCTCGTCGGTCGCCGCCACCGCCACCGAGGCCGCGGTGACCTTCGGCTTCGCCACCGACGAGCCGGGCACCACCGAGATCGTCTGGGGAACATCGGCGCCGCCCGCAAACGTCGTTTCGGACGCCGCCCTGACCACCGCGCACGAGGTCATCGTCGACGGGCTGACGCCGTGCACGACGCTCTACTACGAGGTTCGCAGCGCCGACGCCCAGGGCAACCTGACGATCGACGACAACGGCGGCGCCTTCTACACCGTCGACACCGCCGGCTGGGGCACCTTCCTCGAGGAGAGCTTCGACACCGATCCGGGCTGGACGATCGACAACGGCGGCTTCCCGACCACCGGTTGGGCCTTCGGCCAGCCGACCGGCCAGGGCCAGGACATCTATGGCGGCCCCGACCCCCTGGCCGGCTACAGCGGCCCCTACGCCTACGGCGTCAACCTCGACGGCGACGCGCCGGCCAACGCCGGGAACAACGAGATCAAGCTCACCACCCCGGTCATCGACCTGTCGGAGGCGACCTCGGCGCGGCTCCGCTTCCGGCGCTGGCTCGGGGTCGAGCAGGACGCCTACGACCACGCGCGGATCCTGCTCTCCCTCGACGGCGGCGCGAGCTGGCAGACGGCCTGGGAGAACGGAAGCTCGACCATCGACGACCAGGCGTGGATCGAGCAGGTCGTCGACCTGCCCCAGGCGGTCGGCCAGAGCCAGGTCAGGATCCGCTGGACCTACGGCTCGTCCGACAGCATCTGGAACTACTGCGGCTGGAACATCGACGACGTCGTCGTCGAGGGTGCGAGACCCTGCACCAACATGAACCCGCTCTTCCTCGACGGCTTCGAGACCGGCGACTGCAGTCGCTGGGACATGGTCGTCGGCGAGAACTGAGCCCCTCCGCGGGGGGCGGTCCTTCGACCGAGCCTAGGGGCTTGCCGGGACGGTGCGCTCGTCGGTCACCACCGGGCCGAGCCACCAGTTGCCGTCGACCGCGGGTCGCCACGGCGAGCGGCGGGCGATGAAGTCGCCGATCAGGTCGGCCACCTCAGCGGGCGACTGCCAGAGCCGCTCGGCCTCGGCGAGGTGCGGGAAGCCGCCCCCGCCGGCGGCGCGGAAGTTGTTGCAGACCAGCGTGAGCTCGCGGTCGGGCTCGAGGGTCCGCCCCCGATACCGCGGCTCGACGACCCGGGCGCCCTCGGGACGGGTCGGGTCGATCCGGTACGACAGGCCGGCGACCGAGTCGACGTTGTAGATCGGGATGTCGGGGTCGGCGACAACGGCGCAGGCGCCCGAGGGATCGCACTCGAGACCGTCGTAGTACCGCGCGGCGTGCTCGAGGACGTCGACGATCTCGGCGCCGGTCACCCGGAGCTTGACCAGGGTGTTGGGGTAGACGTAGAGGCCGTGCACCCAGCGCCAGGTCACCGGACCCGCTTCGAGATCGGGGGTCCGGTCGGTGAGCAGCGAGGCGAGCGAGAGCTCGGCCCCCGACGCCTCGAGCTGGACCTCGTGGATCAGATCGACCGCGGCGCAGTCGCGCAGCCGGCAGCCGGCGACGCTGACCGGCTCGGCGGCGTCGCCGACCGGCCCGTCGAGGGTCGCCTTGACCCGCCGGTGGAGATCGGCGAGGTCGGCGACCACCGTGGGGTCGGGCTCGACCCCGGCGGTCTCCAGGTTGCGGCCGCTCCACGAGGAGATCCGCCAGCCGGCCTCCCCCCGCTCGAGCTCGAGGTCGATCCTGGTCACCAGCCGGGCCCGGGCCCGGGGCTGCGACACGATGGCGCCGTCGAGCTCGTACGGCGGAATGTCGCGGTGGGTGTGACCGGTGAGCAGCACGTCGATCCCGGGCAATCGCGCGAGCCGCTCCGCCCAGTCCTCGTCGGCGGCCATCGCCTTCGGACCCTCGCCCGGCTCGCCCTCGAAGCCGGTGTGGGCGAGGACGACGACCAGGTCGCAGCCCTCCTCGGAGCGCAGCCGCTCGACCTGCTCGCGGGCGACCTCGTCCATCGGCCGGAAGGCGAGCCCGCGGATGTGCTCGGGCCGCTCCCAGCCCGGCACCGCCGGGGTGGTGAGACCGACGACCCCGACCCTCACCTCCCCCGCCTCGATCACCATCCGCTCGGGAAAGACCGGCTCGCCGGTGGCCGCGTCGACGGTGTTGGCGGACAGGAAGGGGAAGTCGGCCTGACTCTCGGCCCGCCGCAGCGTCTCGAGGCCGAAGTTGAACTCGTGATTGCCCACCGCCATCGCGTCGTAGCCGATCCGGTTCATCACCGAGATCGTCGGGCTCGGATCGGCCCAGCGGACGAGCGAAAACTGCTCGAGGGGCGTGCCCTGGATGGTGTCCCCCGAGTCGAGGACCAGCACCGGGCTCGTCGACTCGGCGCGGATCGCGCCGACCAGGGTTGCGACCTGGGCCAGGGAGCCGTCGGCCGGCCGGTCGCGGAGGTCGTCCCAGGGCAGGACGCTGCCGTGCAGGTCGGAGGTGTGGAGCAGGGTGAGCCGCTGCACCTGGGCGTCGGCAGGAAACGAGAGGATCAGGATCGCGGCCGCGCAGCCGACGATCGTGGCCGGGGTTCGTGTTCTTCGATCAGCCATCGTGCGGGGATCATAGCAGGCGACCGAGGGCCGTCGCGGTGGCCGCCTTCGAGCGGGCGGGTTATGCTCGTCAGCGATGAACGGTACGCCTGTCGACCGGGGCCCGGGATGTCCCTGAGACGGCTCCGCCTGCTGACCGGCGGCGAGTCCCACGGACCCAAGCTGACGGCGGTGCTCGAGGGCCTCCCCGCCGGCCTCGGGCTCGACCGCGGGCTGATCGACGACTGGCTGGCCCGGCGCCAGCACGGCTTCGGCCGCGGCGGCCGGCAGCGCATCGAGCATGACGTGGTGGCGGTCTCCGGCGGTCTGCGCGACGGGCGGACCCTCGGAGGTCCCCTCGTCCTCGAGCTCGCCAACCTCGACTGGAAGAGCTGGGCGGAGGTCATGGACCCCTGGACGACCGACGCCGGGCTCGCCGCCGACCGTGCGGTGACCCGCCCGCGTCCCGGCCACGCCGACTTCTCGGGCGGCGCCGCCACCGACCAGCTCGCCGACATGCGCAACGTCCTCGAGCGGGCCTCGGCCCGGGAGACCGGGGCGCGGGTGATGGCCGGCGCGGTCTGCGCCCAGCTGCTCGCGCGCTACGGCGTCGGCCTCCGCTCGGCGGTGCTCCAGCTCGGCCCGCTGGTCGTCGCCGAGGGCCCGCCGAGCTGGGACGGGCTGGCCGGGGTCCGTTCCGACTCGCCGCTCGTCACCCCGCACCCGGATCGCGAGGAGGCGCTGGTCGAGGCGGTGCGGGCCGCCCGCGCCGCCGGCGACACCCTGGGCGGCGTCGTCGGGGCGGTGGTCCGCGGGCTGCCGCCCGGGCTCGGCTCCCACACCCACTGGGACCGCAAGCTCGACGGGCGGCTCGTCCAGGCGCTGGTCAGCATCCACTCGGTCAAGGCGGCGGCGATCGGCGCCGGCCTCGAGGTCGCCGGGCGGCCCGGCTCGGAGGCCCACGACCCGATCCGCCTGGTCGACGGCAGGCTGACCCGCGACAGCAACCGCGCGGGAGGGCTCGAGGGCGGGGTGACCAACGGCGAGGACCTGGTGGTGCGGGCCTTCCTCAAGCCGATCTCGACCCTCCGCCGGGGCCTGCCCTCGGTCGACCTCCCAACCCGCGAGCCCGGCGCCACCGCCTGGGAGCGCTCCGATGTCACCGCGATCGGCGCCGCCCCGGTCATCGTCGAGGCGATGCTCGCCCTGGTCTTGGCCGACGAGCTGCTGGCCAAGCTCGGCGGCGACGCGATCGCCGACACCGATGCCGCCTGGAAGGCGCTGTGCAGTCGCCTCGAGCCCTGGTGGCGACCGGAGTAGATGCTCACCGCAAGGGTGATCAATCCATCGCAGACGTCGCAAGCGCGAAGGCTCGAAGACACGAAGGCGGTCACGAAGACATCGCGTTTCTGACCCATCACACATCGCATCCTTCGCACGCGATGATGGCGGCGGAGTCGGTGCCGGTCCTCGACCGCACCACCGTGGCAACGCCCGACCGATCCGAAGGCACGCTTTCGTCACGGACGGGCGATGGCCTTCTCGCTGTCCTCGGAGCGCAGCGGCTCAGCCTGCGCCCTTTTGGGTCCCCACCACCCGACATCCGAAAAAGGAATGCGCGATGGATGCGATGGGTCAACATCGCGATGAATGCGATGCCTTCGCGTGTGACGCCTTCGCGCCTTGGCGTCTTTGCGCTTGCGACGTTGCGATGTCTGAAATGACCCTGGGTCTCTCGCGTCCTTCCGGGTCAGTTGCCTGCCCGAAGCTCGTCGAGGCGCTGCCGGAGGCGATTGCGGACTCGCATGAGGCGCATCTTGAGCGCGGCGTCGGAGATGCCGAGGCGCTCGGCCATGGAGGCGATCGACTCGCCGTTGGCCTTGGCGACGAGCAGCTCGACGGTCTCGGCATCCTCGTCGTCGAGCACGGCGAGCATCAGCCGCAGCTCGGCGAGACGCTCGGCACGGGCGTGCGGGTCGTCGTCGTCGGCGACGTTGACCGCCGCGTCGAGATCGTCCTCCCGCCGCACCGCGACCCGGCGCAGGTGATCGCGGGCCGCGTTGGCGGCGATCCGGCGCACCCAGGCGGTGAAGGTCCGCGGCTCGTCGAGGTCGCCGAGGTGGCGCCATGCCCGGATCGCCACCTCCTGGGCGAGGTCGCGGGCGGTCTCCGCCTGGCGGACGCCGCAGGCGAAGAGGGTCGAGGTGATGGCGGCGCGGTGCGTCTGCAGCAGCTCGGTGAAGGCGGGCTCGTCGCCGCCGCGCGCGCGCTCGACGAGATCGGCCGTCGCCTGCCACTCGGAAGGTCGGTTCGCGGCGCCCACTGTCGGTCCAGGATACCGTGATACCCTACGCCGACGTCATGGCGAGCCTCCGAGATCTCCCCCGACAGCTCGACAACCCCCGGCCTGCCCACCTCGTCCTGTCGGACGGCACGGTGTTCGCGGGCTTCGCCGCCGGCCTTTCGGCCAGCGTCGAGGGCGAGGTCGTCTTCAACACCGCGATGACCGGCTACCAGGAGATGCTGACCGATCCCTCCTACCACGGTCAGATCCTCTGCCTGACCACCTCGCACGTCGGTCAGGTCGGGGTCAACGCCCTCGACGCCGAGTCCGACCGGGTGTGGGCGCGGGCGCTGGTCGTCCAGGACCTCGATTCAGAGCCCTCGTCGTGGCGCTCCGAGGAGGGCGTCGAGGGCTGGCTGGGGCGGCTCGGCGTGTCGGTCGGCTGGGGCTTCGACGTCCGCTCGATCGTCCGCCACATCCGGACCGCGGGGGCGGTGCCGGGGGTGCTGGCGTGCGACGGGACGCCGCCCGACGCGCTGGTCGCGCGGGCCCGCGCGGCCCGCGGCACCGACGGCTGCGACCTCGCCCGCGAGGTCGCCTGCGGCGAGGCCTATGCCTGGAACCGGGGGCCGTGGATCTCGCCGTCGGGCCGGCAGAGGGATGCCGCCGGCGACGACCGGCCGCCGGTCGCGGTCATCGACTACGGGGTCAAGCGGTCGATCCTGCGCCGGCTGGTCGCCGAGGGTCTCAGGGTTCGGGTGCTCCCGCCCTCGGTGTCGGCCGACGTCGTGCTCGCCGACGGCCACGCCGGCGTCGTGCTGTCGAACGGGCCGGGCGACCCGGCGGCGGTGGCCGGCGCGCGCGAGCTGATCGGCCGGCTCATCGGCCGGGTGCCGGTGCTCGGGATCTGCCTCGGCTGCCAGCTCCTCGGGCTGACCCTCGGCGGCCGCACCGTCAAGCTGCCCTTCGGTCACCACGGCGGCAACCACCCGGTGCGCGAGCTCGCCACGTCGCGGGTGCTCGTCACCTCGCAGAACCACAACTACGCGGTCGAGGAGTCGTCGCTGCCGCGCGAGGTCGAGGTGACCCACATCAACCTGACCGACGGGACCCTCGAGGGGCTGGCGTTGCCCCGGGCCGGGGTCGAGGCGGTCCAGTTCCACCCCGAGGCGGCGCCCGGACCCAACGACGCCGCCGGTCTGTTCGCGCGCTTCGCCCGGCGCTGCCGCGGGGAGTCGGCATGAGCCGCCCGCCGATCCCCGAGTCGGTGTGCGTGCTCGGGGCCGGGCCGATCCGCATCGGCCAGGCCTGCGAGTTCGACTACTCGGGGGTCCAGGGCGTCAAGGCGATGCGCGAGGAGGGCTGCCGGGTGGTCCTCGTCAACTCCAACCCGGCGACCGTGATGACCGACGCCCGGCTCGCCCACCGCAGCTATGTCGAGCCGCTGACCCTGGCTTCGGTGACCGCGGTGCTCGAGCGCGAGCGTCCGGACGCCCTGGTGCCAACCCTGGGCGGCCAGACCGCGCTCAACCTCGCGGTCGAGCTCGAGGAGCACGGCGTCCTCGAGCGGCTCGGGGTCAAGCTGCTCGGCGCCTCGGTGCGTTCGATCCGGCTCGCCGAGGACCGCGAGGAGTTCCGCCGGGCGATGACCGAGGCCGGGCTGCCGGTGCTGCCGGCGGTGACCGTGACCTCGGTCGACCAGGGGCTCGCCGCCCTCGAGTCGATCGGCCTGCCCGCCATCCTGCGGCCCTCCTTCACCCTCGGCGGGTGGGGAGGCGGCGCCGCGGTCGACCGTGAGGCCTTCGTCCGCCTGCTCCGCCACGGCCTCGAGGCCTCGCCCGCCCACCAGGTGCTGGTCGAGACCTCGGTGCTCGGCTGGAAGGAGTTCGAGCTCGAGGTGATGCGCGACTCGGCCGGCGCTTTCGTGGTCGTCTGCTCGATCGAGAACCTCGACCCGATGGGGGTCCACACCGGCGACTCGATCACCGTCGCCCCGGCCCAGACCCTGACCGACCGCGAGTACCAGGTCCTGCGCGACGCGGCGCGCGGCGTGCTCGACGCGGTCGGGGTGGCGACCGGCGGCGCCAACGTCCAGTTCGCGGTCAACCCGACCGATGGCCGCTGGGCGGTCATCGAGATGAACCCGAGGGTCTCGCGGTCGTCGGCGCTGGCCTCGAAGGCGACCGGCTTCCCGATCGCCCGGATCGCCGCCAAGGTCGCCCTCGGCCGCCGCCTCGACGAGATCGCCAACGACATCACCGGGTCGACCCCGGCCTCCTTCGAACCGGCCCTCGACTATGTCGTCGTCAAGATCCCGCGCTTCGCCTTCGAGAAGTTCCCGGGCGCCGAGCCGGTGCTCGGCACCGCGATGAAGGCGGTCGGCGAGGTCGCCGCGATGGGCCGCTCGTTCGAAGAGGCCCTGCTCAAGGCGATCCGCTCGCTCGAGATCGACCGCGACTCGCTCGAGGCGCCGCGCGACCTCGCGGCGGCGGACGACGACGGGCTGGCGGGCCGGCTCGCGATCCCGTCGCCGGAGCGGCTGTGGGAGCTCGCCGAGGCGCTGCGCCGGGGTTGGAGCGAGCAGCGGCTGGCCGAGATCACCGCCGTCGACCCGTGGTTCGTCCGCCGGATCGCCGGGCTGGTCGCCGCCGAGCGCCACCTCGCGGCCCACGAGCTCGACCCGGCGACGCGGACCGCGGCGAAGCGGCTCGGCTTCGCCGACAGCCAAATCGCCCGATTGCGCGGCACGACCGCCGACGGCGAGCGCCGGGCCCGGCTCGAGCTCGGCCTGCGCCGGATCCGCCGCCGGGTCGATACCTGTGCCGCCGAGTTCGAGGCCCGCACCCCCTACCTCTACGGCAGCTTCGGCGACCGCGACGAGCAGCCGGCGTCGCGCCGCTCGGTGGTCATCCTCGGCGGCGGGCCGGTGCGGATCGGCCAGGGCATCGAGTTCGACGCGTGCTGCGTCGAGGCGGTCGCCGGGGTCCGCTCCGAGGGCTTCGAGGCGGTGATGGTCAACTGCAACCCGGAGACGGTGTCGACCGACTACGACGCCGTCGACCGGCTCCACTTCGACCCGCTCCACATCGAGGACGTGCTCGACATCTGCGACGCCGAGCGCCCGGTCGGGGTCATCCTCCAGCTCGGCGGCCAGACCCCGCTCAAGCTCGCCGCCGACCTCGAACGGGCCGCGGTGCCGATCTGGGGCACGTCGCGCGATGCGATCGACCGCGCCGAGGACCGCGGCCGGTTCTCCGAGCTGCTCTCGGAGCTCGGGCTGCGCCAGCCGCCCGGCCGGATGGTGACCTCGACCGCCGAGGCCGAGGCGGCGGGGGAGGAGCTCGGCTACCCGCTGCTGGTTCGCCCGTCCTACGTGCTCGGGGGCCGCGCCATGGAGATCGTCTACGGCCCCGACGAGCTCGCCGAGTACCTCGAGCGGGCGGCCGCGGTCGACCCCGACCGGCCGGTCCTCCTCGACCACTTCCTCGAGCAGGCCTCCGAGGTCGACGTCGACGCGGTGGCCGACGGCGAGCGGGTGGTCATCTGCGGCATCATGGAGCACATCGAGGAGGCCGGGGTCCACTCGGGCGACTCGGGCGCGGTGACCCCGCCGGTGAGCCTGCCGTTGGAGCTCCAGGCCGAGCTGCGCCGCCAGGTCCGGCTGCTCGCCCTGGCCCTCGGGGTGCGCGGCCTGATGAACGTCCAGTTCGCGATCCAGGAGGGCCACGTCTTGCTCATCGAGGTCAACCCGCGGGCCTCGCGCACCGTCCCCTTCCTGTCCCGGGCCACCGGCATGCCGTGGGCCGAGCTCGCGGCCCGCGTGTGCGCCGGGGCGAGCCTCGCCGAGCTCGGGGTCCACGACGGCGTGCCGTCCGAGGTGGCGGTCAAGCTGCCGGTCTTCCCCTTCGAACGCTTCCCCGGAGTCGACCCGCTGCCCGGCCCCGAGATGCGCTCGACCGGCGAGGTCATGGGCCGCGGCCGGACCTTCGGCGAGGCCTTCGCCAAGGCCGCCCTGGCCGCCGGCTGGCGGCTTCCCGAGGCGGGCGGCGTCCTGCTCTCCTTCACCGACCGCGACAAGGCGAGGCTGCCGGCCCTCGCGGCGCGCTTCTCCGAGCTCGGCTTCGACCTGCTCGCCACCGAGGGCACGGGCCGCCAGCTCCGCGAGGCGGGCTTCGCCGCCGTGCAGACCGTCTTCAAGGTCGGGCAGGGCGACCCCGACATCCCACGCCTGCTCGCCGCGGGCGACATCGCGCTGGTCGTCAACACCGCGGCCGGCCGCAAGGCGGCGCGCGACGCGCCGTCGATCCGGCGGGCGGCCCTCGACGCCAACGTGCCCTACCTGACGACGATCCCCGGCGCCTATGCCGCCGCCGAGGCGGTCGCCGCCCTGCGGCGCGGGCCGTTGACCGTACGGGCGCTGCAGGACGACCTCGGCACCCGACCGCCCTGGGCCGCGAGCCTGTCGTAGCGATCGCCGACAGCTCAGGTGACGCTGGTCAGGCGGAACTCGGCGAGGAGCCGGGCGTCGACGAGATCCCAGCGCGAGCCCTCGACGCGGAAGAACTGCTCGCCGACGGTGTAGGCGCGCTCGATCCTGCGTACCACGATGTCCGGGTCGGCCATCATCCGAAGCGGCGCGCTGATCAGGCTGTAGCTGATGAAGCGCAGGTCGTCGGCGGTGTCGAAGGCGCCGTCGCGGCCGGCCGAGACGAGCTCGAGGCGCAGCCAGTCGCCGGTGCCGAGATCGGGCCGGTCGACGGTGTGGAAGTGGGCCTGGAGCCCCGCCTCGAGATCGGCCGCGACCTCGGGGTCGGTCCTCCAGCCTTCGCCGCGCTCGATGACCCGGGTCGCGACCCGGTAGGGCCGGTCCCAGCCGTCGCTGTCGCGGACCTCGTAGAACACCCGCACCGAGGCGGGCGCCATCCCGGCGTCGGCGCCGAAGAAGACCAGCGGCAGCCAGCCGCGGACGTTCATCGTCGACTTTGGGGCGAGGGCCTCGGCCCAACCGTCGCCGAAGGGGAAGGCCTCGACCTCGCGGACCGCGTGGCGGGAGGCGGCGGCGCCGATCTCGTGCATCCGGTGGATGGTTACCAGCTCGGCTGCGCGGCCGTCGTCGCCGAAGACCATCCAACGCAGCGTGGTGGCGAGGTCGGGCCCCGGCCCGGTGTCACGCAGACGGATGAAGCCGAGGACGACCAGCGCGATGACCCCGCCATAAACCAGGAGCCGCCAGCCGCCCGAGGCGAGCCGCTCGAGCAGCGAGGCGCGGGGCGGGGACGAGATGGCGGCGCTGAGGTCCCAGCCGCAGAGCGGGCAGATGGTCGAGCGCTGGGGGAGGTCGGCGCCGCAGCCACCGCAGGTGAGCACGTTGTCCATGGTGGAAGGGTAGCGCAACCGGTCGCGGACCGGCTCGACGGGGCTCAGTGGCGACGGCCGGTGCCGGCGATCAGCCAGCGCGTCGGTCCGGGGAGAACGGCGGCGGACCAGGCGATCAACGCGAGCGCGAGCGGGTGGTAGACCGTCGCACGCGGCCTCCGGACGACCCCGAGGATGACCTCGGCACAGCGCTCGGGTGTCGAGACCGGGATCAGCCCGCCGATCTTCGGGATGAACTGGCGGGACCCGGGGTTTGCCGCGAAGTACTCGCTCGAGACCTCGCCGAAGGTGACCAGCGAGCTGGTCACGCCGGTCCCACGGAGATCCTGTCGTAACGCCTCGTGGAGACCGCGCAGGGCCCAGCGCGAGGCGGCGTAGGCGGTAGCGCCGGGCCACGGGATGATCGACGCCGGCGAGCCGACGTGGATCAGCCGTCCCCGGCCGGCGGCGATCATGTCGCCGAGGAAGGCCCGGGAGGCGTGGGCGGCGGCGAGGTAGGGGGCGCCGATCATCGCGTCGATCTCGTCGTGCCGGGTCTCCTCGAGGAAGCGCCAAACCCCGGCGCCGGCCGAGTTGACGAGCAGCGACGGGGGGGCCCAGACGGACCGCACGCGGTCGGCCGCCGCCGCGACGGCGGCGCCGTCGGCGCAGTCGACGGCCGCGATCATGGCCTCGCCGCCCGCCCCGGCGATCTCGGCGGCCAGCGCCTCGAGCCGCCCGACCCGACGCGCGAGCAGGGCCACCCGCCAGCCCTCGGCGGCCAGCGCCATCGTGGTCGCCCGTCCGATCCCGCTCGACGCCCCGGTGACCACCGCGACACCCTGTCCGATCACCATGTCGGCATCCTAACCCGACCACCGACGATCCGGTCGCATGGCCGATGCAGCGGAGGCCCGGCTCGTCGGAACCGGCGTTACCTTTTCGGCCCGCCCACGTCCTTGTACTCGGAGACGATGATGAACGCCCCGAGCTGCCCCGACCACGGACGACTCGCCCTCGACCTCGCCCTCGGCCGTCTCGACGACCAGGCCGCCCTCGAGGCCGAGCGTGCCCTCGGCTCGTGCCCGCACTGCCGGGCGTGGTGGGGCGACCGGCTGGAGGGCGAGGCCGTCGCGATGGTCGACGAGGCGGTCGCCGCGGCCCTCGCCGGCCTCAGGCTGCCCGGGCGCCGGCGCGGCCACGGGTGGGTGGCGCTCGCCGCGGCTCTCGTAATGGCCATCGGAGCGACGACGCTGTGGCTCGCCCGCCGCCCGGTGGTCGGCCCCGCCTCGCCCGAGACGCCGGTCCGGGTGGCGGTGATCACGACCTTCGACTTCGAGGCCCCGGCAACCACCCCGGCCGAGCGTGGACCGGCGCTCGCAGGGGAGCCCGGAGCCGCCGAGCCGGTGTTCGTCCCGACCGGTCCGCGGTCCACGGTCGCCGACCCCGGTCCGGCGACCGGCGAGGCCCTCCCAGAGGCGGCGGCCGCGCCGCCCGTCGTCGAGACCGAGCCGCTGTTCGCCGCAGGCTTCGAGTCCGGCGATCTCGGCGGCTGGGTGCCGAGCACCTGATTCCCGGCCAAAGCGACGGAGAAACGCCGATCCCGCGCGATCGGCGATCGACCCGACCGGCGTTCATCGACGTTGCGCTACCATGGCTCCGCCCGGTTTCCCGGGTCGGAGGATCCCGATGCGCACTCGAATCCCACACCTGCTCGTCGCGTCGGCGGTGGCGAGCTGTGCCCTGACCGCCGTTGCCGAGCGGCACCCGTTCACCGTCCAGGACCTGGTCGCGATGGAGCGGATCGCCGATCCCAGACCGTCGCCCGACGGCCGGCTGGTCGCCTTCGCGGTGACCACCATGGATCTCGAGGCCAACCGGGGCTCGAGCCGCCTCTGGATCGCCGCCACCGAGGGGGGCTCGGTGCGGCGGCTGACCTCGGCGACCGGGTCCGACACGAGCCCGCGCTGGGCGGACGACGAGCGGCTGTACTTCCTCTCGACCCGGTCGGGCTCGTCGCAGGTGTGGCGGATCAGCATCTCCGGCGGCGAGGCCGAGCGGGTCACCGATCTGCCGCTCGACGTCGAGGCCTTCTCGGTCGGCCCCGGCGCCCGCGCCCTTTATCTCGGCCTCAAGGTCTTCCCGGACTGCGGAGAGCCGCTGCACTGCACCGTCGAGCGGCTCGCGGCCGAGGCCGCGCGGGTCTCCTCGGGCCGGGTCTACGACCGGATCTTCGTCCGCCACTGGGACAGCTGGAAGGACGGCCGCCGCAACCACCTCTTCCGGCTCGCCCTCGACGAGACGGGGATGCCGGCGGGCGGTCCGGTCGACCTGATGCCGGGAGTCGACGCCGACTGCCCGACCGTCCCCTGGGGGGGCGCCGACGACTGGACGGTGTCGCCCGACGACTCGCACGTCGTCTTCACCGCCAAGGTGGTCGAAGGGGCCGAGGAGGCCTGGTCGACCGACTTCGACCTCTGGGTGGTCCCGACCGACGGCTCGGCCGCGCCGAGCCGGCTCACCGTCGACAACCGCGCCTGGGACGCGGCGCCGGCGTTCTCGCCCGACGGGACCCGTCTCGCCTACCTCGCGATGGCCCGCCCGGGTTACGAGGCCGACCGCTTCAGGGTGGTCGTCATGGACTGGCCGGGGGGTGAGGCGCGGATCCTGACCGAGGGCTGGGACCGCTCGCCGCGCGGCCTCGTCTGGTCGGCCGACGGGGCGTCGCTCTACACCTCGGCAGACAACGTCGGCAACCACTCGATCTTCCGGATCGCGGCGGCCGACGGGAGGGTCGAGGCGGTCCTCACCCGGCACACCAACTCGAGCCCGCAGCCCCTGCCCGACGGACGGCTGCTCTTCGCTCGGGACAGCCTGGTATCGCCGGTCGAGCTCTTCGTGCGCCCGGCCGAGGGCGGCGAGCCGAGCCAGATCACCGATCTCAACGGTCGCCGGCTCGCCGAGATCGAGTTCGGCGCCTACCGCCAGTTCTCCTTCACCGGCGCCCACGGCGACGAGGTCTTCGGCTACTTCATCGAGCCGGTCGGCCGCGACCCGGGTCGCACCTACCCGCTCGCCTTCCTCATCCACGGCGGCCCGCAGGGCACCTTCGACGACCACTTCCACTACCGCTGGAACCCCCAGATCTACGCGGGTCACGGCTACGCCGTCGCCACCGTCGACTTCCACGGCTCGACCGGGTACGGCCAGGCCTTCACCGACGCCATCAACGGCGACTGGGGGGGCGCCCCCTACGAGGACCTCATGAAGGGCCTCGACGACGTGCTCCGCCGGCACCGGTGGATCGACCCCGAGAGGGTGGCGGCGGCCGGCGCGAGCTACGGCGGCTACATGGTCAACTGGATCCAGGGCAAGACCGACCGCTTCGCCGCCCTGGTGTGTCACGACGGGAACCTCGACGAGACGATGGCCTACTTCGACACCGAGGAGCTGTGGTTCCCCGAGTGGGAGCACGGCGGCACGCCGTGGGAGAACCCGGAGGGCTACGCCGAGCACTCGCCGATCCGTCTCGTCGGCAGCTGGCGGACGCCGCAGCTCGTCGTCCACGGCGCCCTCGACTACCGGGTGGTCGACACCCAGGGCCTCGCGACCTTCAACGCGCTGCAGCGTCGCGGCGTGCCGTCCCGTCTGCTCTACTTCCCGGACGAGAACCACTGGGTGCTCAAGCCGGCCAACTCGATCCAATGGCACGAGGAGGTCCTCGGCTGGATGGACCGCTGGACCGGGTCGGACAGGCGGTAGGCAACGGCGCGCGGGCAGCTGCCGGCGAGACCCGGGGCTGATACCATGGTGAACAGGCGGAGGACCGCGTGATCATCACCTGTCCGGAGTGCGACACCAAGTATCGCTACGACGAGCGCCGCTTCGACGGAGCCGTAAGCAAGCGTGTCAAGTGCACGTCGTGCAGCCACACCTTCGAGGTCGCCAACCCAACCCGGCCGTCACCCCCTGCCGACCTGCCGCGGGACCGCGGTCGGTTCTCCGATGTGGCGGCCGGGGCGGCCGCCGGACCCGAGCTCGAGCTCGAGATCGAGCCCGAGCCCGCGACCGGACCGATCACCGAGCAGCCTTCGGCGCCGGATCGGGATCTCGACGGGCCGCTGCCCCCCCTGCCGACCGACCCGCGCTACTCGCTGGCGGTCATCGCCGGCGGTCAGGCGGGCAGCGTCTACCAGATCCACAAGCCCCGGGTCTACCTCGGCCGCGGCTCCGCGATGGACATCCAGCTCCGTGACTCGGAGGTCTCGCGCCGTCACGCGATGATCGAGATCCGCGACCCCGATGTCACGCTGACCGACCTCGCCTCGACCAACGGGACCTGGTTCGGCGGGGCTCAGATCGCCAGCGCGGAGCTCGGCCACCAGGACGAGTTCACCCTCGGCTCGACCACCCTGATGCTCATCGTGACGCCGGTGCGCGGCGCCTGACGCGTCGATTTGGCCGGTCGAGCGCCGGCACGGGGCCGAGACCGGTCTTGCAAACGGGCACCGCACTTGCTTATCGTGCGCGCTTGAAACCGCTGACAGCGGCCGGCTCGGGCCGAGCTCCGACCACCGGCTGCCGGGGAGTTCGCGATGATCGAGGTCGAAAACCTGTCGAAGACCTATGTCGACGCGCCGGTCGTCGACGGCCTGAGCTTCTTCGTGCCCGAGGGTCAGGTGGTCGGCCTGCTCGGGCCGAACGGCGCCGGCAAGACCACCGCGATGCGGATGATGACCGCCTTTCTGCCGCCCACCGAAGGACGGGTCGTGGTGGCCGGCGTCGACCTCGACGCCGACCCGGTCGGTCTGCGTCGCCAGATCGGCTATCTGCCCGAGAACGTCCCGCTCTACCCCGAGCTGAGGGTCGAGGAGTACCTGCGGTTCCGCGCCGATGTCGAAGGGGTGAGCCGGGCCGACCAGCCGGGACGGCTCGACGACGTCCTCGGCCGGTGCATGCTCGCCGATGTCCGGCGCCAGCTCATCGGCACCCTGTCGAAGGGATACCGGCAGCGGGTCGGGCTCGCCGGGGCGCTGATCCACCGGCCGCCGGTGCTCATCCTCGACGAGCCGACGGTCGGGCTCGACCCCAACCAGATCATCAAGATCCGCGAGCTGATCACCGAGCTCGGCCGGGACCACACGGTGGTGCTGTCGACCCACATCCTGCCCGAGGTCGAGCAGGTCTGCGAGCGGGTGCTGATCATCGACCACGGCCGGATCGTCGCCGACGGGACCCCGGATGCCCTGGGCAGCCGGCTGATCGGCAACCCGACGATCCGCGTCGAGCTGCGCGGCGCGGACGCCGCGGCGGAGGCGCTCGGTCAGCTGCCCGGGGTGGTCGCCGTCGAGGCCCGGGGTGGGGGCGTCTACTCGGTCGAGCACCATGCCGAGTCCGACCCCCGGGAGGCGGTCTTCCGGCTCGCCGTCGACCGCGGCTGGGTGCTGATCGGCCTCAACCCGGAGCGGGCGACCCTCGAGGACGTGTTCGTGCGGCTGACGACCGCCGACAGCGCGATCCCCGCGCCCGCGGTCGAGGAGGTGTGACATGAGGGCACTCCTGGCCATCGTCCGGCGCGAGATGATCGCCTTCTTCTCGTCGCCGCTGGCCTATATCGTCATGGCGGCGTTCCTGCTCCTCCAGGGCGCCCTGTTCACGCTGATCGTCGGCTATCTCAGCCAGCCCGGCCAGTCCTCGATGTCGATCCTCCAGGCGTTCTTCGGGGGCACCATCTTCTTCTGGTTCTTCCTCGTCGTGGCGCCGCTCATCACCATGCGCCTGGTCGCCGAGGAGCGGCGCTCGGGGACCGTAGAGGTGCTGCTGACCTCGCCGGTCACCGAGGGCCAGGTGGTCATCGGCAAGTTCGTCGCCGCCCTGCTGTTCTACCTCGCCCTGTGGCTGCCGACCGTGGTCTACGTGGTCATGGTGAAGTCGCAGGCGGCGGTCGACTGGGGAGCGGTGGCGGCCTCGTACCTCGGGGTGATCCTTTTCGGCGCACTCTTCGTCTCGCTCGGCCTGCTCGCCTCGACGCTGACCCGCAACCAGATCATCGCGGCGGTGCTCGCCTTCACCGGGCTGATCGTGCTGTTCGGCGTGCCGCTGGTCAGGGGCCTGCTCGTCTCGTCCTCGGTCTTCGCCGCGGTGGTCGACCATGCCGATCTGTGGCAGCACATGGCCGACTATGCCAAGGGTATCGTCGACACCCGGCACGTGGTGTACGAGCTCTCGCTCACCGGCCTCTTCCTTTTTCTCGCGACCAAGAGCCTCGAGCTCGTCAAGTGGAGGTGACGGCATGAGACGGCACGCCCTGCGTTACGGTGTCGCCGGCGTCGTCGCGGTGGTCCTCGTGGTCGGCCTGGCGCTGATGGCCAACTGGCTCGGCGCGCGCCATTACGAGCGCTGGGACTGGACCACGACCCGGCTCTACTCGCTGTCCGACAAGAGCCTCAACCTGGTGGCGTCGCTCGACGAGGACATCAAGGTGGTGGTCTTCATGGTGCCCGGCGGGCCGCTTTACGACCAGGTGCACGAGCTGCTCGAGCGCTACCAGGCGGCGTCGGACCGGATCTCCGTCGAGTACATCGACCCCGACAAGGAGCCCTTGCGGACGACCCAGCTGAGCCAGGAGTACGGCGTTCAGATCGCCGACACGGTGGTGCTGATCGCCGGCGAGCGCACCAAGTACGTCACCTCCGAGCAGATGGTCGAGTACGACTACTCGGGGATGCAGTTCGGCCAGCAGCCGACGGTCCGCGCCTTCAAGGGAGAGGAGCAGCTGACCTCGGCGATC
Source organism: Thermoanaerobaculales bacterium (assembly GCA_025456145.1). Lineage (GTDB taxonomy): Bacteria > Acidobacteriota > Thermoanaerobaculia > Thermoanaerobaculales > Sulfomarinibacteraceae > JAHECW01. The sequence goes on from JALOLD010000004.1 coordinate 24,865, forward strand.
CTGTCCCTGGTCGCGACCGAGGTGCCGAGGGTGGTGTTCGTCACCGGGCACGGCGAGGCGACGCTCGAGCCGACCGGCTCGGGCGTCCTCGCCGGGCGCAGCCTGTCGGTCCTCGTCGACGCGCTCCGGAGGGACAACATCGAGGCCGCCGGGGCGAGCCTCCTCTCCGGCGAGGTCCCGGCCGACGCCGACGTCGTCGTCATCGCCGGCCCGGTCACCCCCTTCACCGAGGTCGAGATTGCGGCCCTCGGCGCCTTCCTCGACCGGGGCGGCCGGTTGATCGTCGCCCTCGACCCGCTGATCGAGGCCGACGGCACGATGCGTCCGACCCGGCTCGAAGCCTTCCTCGCGGACCGCGGCGTCGTGGTCGGTGACGACCTCGTGGTCGACCCGTCGCGCAAGCTGCCGTTCTTCGATCTCTCGGCGGTCTATCTGACCGACTTCGCCGCCCACCCGATCACCCGGGGTCTCGAGGGGATCGCCGTGCTCTTCCCGACCGCCCGGTCGCTGCTCCCCGATGCCGACGACGCCCAGTCGATCGTCGAGACGAGCGCCGACGGCTGGGGGGAGACCGATCTCGGGATGCTGCTCCGCGGCGAGCCGGTGGCCGCCGACGAGGGCGCCGACCGGATGGGCCCGGTCGCCGTGGCGGTGGTCGTCGAGTCCGACGCCCCGGAGGCGTCGCCGGCCGAGATCGAGGGCGCCGCCCCGACCGACGAAGGGACCTACCGGCTCGCCGTGTTCGGCGACGCGGACTTCCTCACCGACGCCGAGATCGGCAACGCCGGCAACCTGATCCTCGCGATGAACACCGTCAACTGGATGACCGCGCGCGACCTCGCGATGGGTATCCCGCCCCGCAACGTCGAGGACCTCGGCTTCTTCATCGACCAGCGGCAGATGCGGATCATCCAGATCGTCGTGCTGCTGGTGATGCCCGGCGCGGCCGTCGCGGCCGGCGTCCTCGTCTGGCGGCGCCGCCGGCACTGAGGGCGTGGAGGAGAGATGCGCAGCCGCAACCTCATCATCCTGGCCGCCGTCGTCGCGGTCGTCGGCGCCTTCATCGGGTTCTTCGAGCGCCACCAGCCGACCACCGATGAGCGTGCAGAGCGCGCCGACCGGGTGCTCGGCTCGCTCGACGAGGACGAGGTCGCCTCGCTCGTCGTCAGATCGCCTCGCGGCGCGGTCCGGTTGGAGCGGACCGGCGACGACTGGCGTCTGGTCGAGCCCGTCGACTACCCGGCGGACGACGACGCCGTCCGCTCGCTCCTGCGCTCGATCGGTCGTCTCGACGTCGAGCGTACGCTGCCGGCCGGCGACGTCGAGGCGGGCGCCTACGGGGTCGACGAGCCGGCGCTCGGCCTCGAGCTGGTCACGACCGACGGGACGCGCCACACCCTCGCGATCGGCGACGAGACCGCCCTCGGTGGTAGGAGAGCAGTTCGACGCGACGGTGAGGCCGACATTCTGCTCGTCGCCTCGACCTTCGCCGACGAGCTCGACCGCGAGCTCGACGACTGGCGGTCGCGGTCGGTGGTCGACGTGCTCGAGGCCGATCTCCTGAGGATCGAGGTCGAGGCGCCGCCGGATCTCATCCGGGCGGTCCGCACCGGCGACCGCTGGCGCCTCGAGTCGCCGCTCGTCGATCTCGCCGACCAGGAGCAGCTGCGCAGCCTGGTCTCCGAGCTCGACGACCTGCGGATCAGCGAGTTTCTCCCGAGCGACGCCGACGCCGCCGAGCTCGGGCTCGACCCCCCCGAGTACCGCGTCGAGCTCGTGCCGGAGGGCGGCCGCGAGCCGATCACCCTCGAGCTCGCGGCGCCGGCCGGCGACCAGTCGACGGTGGTCTGCCGACGCAACGGGAGCGAGCTCTTCACGGTGCCGGAGACGATCCGGGCTCGGCTCGCCAAGGCGCCCGTCCGGTGGCGCTCGGCCGCGGTCTGGCCCTTCGCGAGCTGGGACGCGGTCAAGCTCGAGATCACCGCCGCCGACGGCGAGGAGCTGGTCCTCGACCGGGTCGACGGGATGTGGCGGCTGGCCGGCGGCGGCGAAGCCGACGACGCCGAGGTGCGACGCCGGCTCGCCGCGCTCGCCGATCTCGAGGCCCTCGACCACGACCTCATGCTGCCGCCGACCGAGGTGATGGGGAGCGTCATCGTCGTGCTCGAGGAGGAGGGCGCCGCGGAGGGCCTGACCTACACCTTCTACGCCCCGCTCGAGGAGGGCGGTCACGCCGCGGTGACGGTGAGCGCCCGGGCCGGGGTGATGGGGATCGAGGCCGCGCTGGCCGAGACCGTCGTCGGCGATCTCGGTGCGCTCCGGCGACCCGTCGCGGAGACCGTCGCGGCCGAGTGACCGGCCGGGCGGTGCGGTCTCGCCAGTTGAGGCTCGTCTTCCCCCGTGGAGACCTCGAGGCCAGAGGCGGCGACCCGGCCTGATCGCCGTCGGTCGTGGCCGGCGCGGCGGCGCGTTACAATGCGCCGACTGAGGAGGAGCGTTGACCCAACCGACCTGGCGCGAGACCTTCGACGACCTTCGGCAGCGACGACCCGGGCTCGCCCAGCGGGTCTGCCGGCGGCTGTTGCTCGACATGCAGAGCCAGGGGCTGATCGACCTCGACGACATCGACGAGGAGATCGCGGTCGCGCTCAACCTGTCGGGGGCGAGCTCCAGGTTCGACCCCAACCGCCCCAAGCCCCGGCCGCCCGAGCAGGGCCGCAGCGCGCTGTACGACCTCGCCTTGAAGTACGCCGAGCAGCACCTCTCGGCCGACGAGATCGCCGCCACCGTCGTGCTCACCGAGAAGCGGGCCCTCGCCCTCGAGGTGGCGCGCCTCGCCGAGGACGCCGACACCCCCCTCGCCGATCTGCGCGAGATCGTCCACGAGTTTCTCGCCTTCGCTCCCGGCGAGGGCTCGTCGCTGCCCGAGGACGTGATCGGTACGAGGGCAGCGCTGGTCCGGCGGCTGCTCACCGACCACCTCGACTTCATCGGGGTCGCCAAGCGGTTCGTCCGGGTGAGCGACTTCGCCTGGGTGCTCGACCGGATCGTCCCGACCTATGGTCAGCAGGGCCGGCTCGGCGGCAAGTCGGCCGGCCTCATCCTCGCCCACTCGATCCTCCAGCAGGCCCGGTACGAGGGTCGGCTGGCGTTCGACTACCGACTGCCGTCGTCGTACTTCCTGCCGTCCAACGGGATCCTCGAGTTCATCGAGTACAACAACCTCGAGGAGATCATCAACGTCAAGTACAAGGACATCGACGAGGTCCGCAACGAGTACCCGCTGGTCGAGCGGCTGTTCAAGAACGGCTCGATGCCGCCGACCATCCATGACGGGCTCGAGAAGATGCTCCTCGAGATCGGCGAGCGGCCGGTCGTCGTGCGGTCCTCGAGCCTCCTCGAGGATCGGATCGGCCACGCCTTTTCGGGCAAGTACAAGAGCCTCTTCATCCGGAACAAGGGGACCATCGAGGCTCGCCTCGACGCCCTCGAGAATGCGATCTCCGAGGTCTACGCCTCGGTCTTCCACCCCGACCCGATCGAGTACCGGCGAAGCCGGGGGCTGATCGACTTCCAGGAGCAGATGGGCATCCTCATCCAGGAGGTCGTCGGGCGGGAGGTCGGGAGCATGCTCTTCCCGGTCTTCGCGGGGGTCGCCTTCTCGCGCTGCGAGATGCGCTGGTCGCCGCGGATCCGCCACACCGACGGGATGGCCCGCCTGGTCCTCGGCCTCGGCACCCGGGCGGTCGACCGGACGGTCGACGACTACCCGGTGCTGGTCGCCCTCGAGCAGCCGACGCTGCGCGCGGTCCAGCAGCCGGACGAGGTCTACCGGTACTCCCAGGGCGACGTCGACGTGATCGACCTCAAGGAGAGCCAGTTCGACTCGATCCCGATCGAGGCCTTTCTCCGGCGGGTCGGGCGCAAGCTGCCGCAGATGAACAGGATCTTCTCGATCTACCGCGACCGACAGCTGCTGCCGATGGTCGGGGTCATGGCCCAGATCGACCCCTCCGAGCCGGTGGTCACCTTCGACGGGCTCGTCAAATCGGACTTCCCGGCCTCGCTCAAGACGATGCTCGATCTGCTCGAGGAGGGGCTCGGCGATCCGGTCGACATCGAGTTCGCCCACGACGGCGACCACCTCTTCATGCTTCAGTGCCGTGCCCTGAGCCTCGGCTCGTCGGCCCATCGGGTGCCGGTGCCGGCCAACGTCGAGGAGGAAGACCGGGTCTTCTCGGCCAACCGCTATGTCCAGATGGCGCAGATTTTCGACATCGAGTACGTCGTCCTCGTCGACCCGCGCGACTACGAGAAGCTGCCCACCCGCGAGGCCATGCTCCGGGTCGGCCGCGCGGTGAGCGCCCTCAACCAGCACCTGCCGGCCCGCCGCTTCATCCTGATGGGCCCCGGGCGGTGGGGCAGCCGGGGCGACATCCGCCTCGGCGTCCCGGTGACCTACTCGGACATCAGCCACACCGCAATGCTCGTCGAGATCGCGCGCCAGCGCGGCTCCTACCTGCCCGACGTCAGCTTCGGCACCCACTTTTTCAACGATCTCGTGGAGTCGAAGATCGCCTATCTGCCGGTCTACCCGGACGACAAGCGCGTGGTCTGGAACGACCCCTTCTTCGACGGCTCGGCCAACGCCCTCGCCGAGGTCGTGCCGGACTTCGCGGACATGGCCCAGGTGATCCGGGTGATCCGCGTCCCGGATGCCGCGCCCGGTAAGCTCCTGCACGTCGTGATGGACGCCGAGGCCGATCGCGCGCTCGCCTTCCTCGCTCCCCCCAAATGAGCGGCCTGTCGCCGCTCATTCCGAGTTGACAGTCGACAGTTCACAGTTGACAGGCCCATCGCAGGGGCATCAGCTTCCAGCTCGAATCTCAGCGATCGACTCCACCGCTCGAGACTCGAAGGGAACCGCAGCCGAGCTGACGGGTGTGGGCCTTCGCCCTCGTCGCACCCTGGCGTTCAACTCGGAAACAAACGCCCGGCCGGAGCCGGGCGCTGCGATGGATCTGTTGACTGTCGACTCTTGACTGTCGACGTGTACTCAGGCCCAGCCGCGTAGGTGGCAGGCGGTGGCGACGCGCTGGATGGCGATCATGTAGGCCGCGTCGCGCATGTACTCGCCGGTCTCCTCTGCGAGGTCGGCGACGGCGTGGAAGGCGGTCGTCATCTTCTGGTCGAGCCGCTTGAGGACCTCGTCCTTGGGCCAGAAGAAGTTGGTGTTGCACTGGACCTGCTCGAAGTAGGAGCAGGTCACCCCGCCGGCGTTGGCGAGGAAGTCGGGGATGACGAAGATCTTGCGCCGCTTGAGCTCCTCGTCGGCCTCCGGGGTGGTCGGACCGTTGGCGCCCTCGGCGACGATCCGGACGTTGCGGTGGATCCGGCCGACGTTGTCGCCGGTGATCTGGTTCTCGAGCGCCGCGGGGACCAGGATCTGCACGTCCTGGTCGAGCCAGGCTTCGGCCTCGAGCCGCTGGTAGCCGGCCTCCTCCGCCTTGTTCTTGTCGATCGTCCCGAAACGGTTGGTGATCGACAGCAGGAAGTCGGTGTCGATGCCGTCGGGCTTGGTGTAGGTGTAGGAGACCTGGTCGTCGTTGTCCCAGCACGACACCGCGACCACGGTCGCGCCGAGCTCGATGAGCTTCTTGGCGGCGTACTGGGCGACGTTGCCGAAGCCCTGGATCGAGGCGCGCATCTGGTTGATCGGCAGCTCCATCCTTTGGAGCGCCTCGCGGATGGTGAAGACCACGCCGAAGCCGGTGGCCTCGGTGCGGCCGAGCGACCCGCCGACCTCGACCGGCTTGCCGGTGATCATCCCGGGGTAGTGGCCGCCGGCGAGCTTCTCGTACTCGTCGAGGATCCACACCATGTGCTGCGGGTTGGTCATGACATCCGGCGCGGGCACATCCTGAATCGGCCCGATATTCCGCGCGACCTGGCGGACCCAACCGCGGCACAGCGCCTCCTGCTCTCGGGGCGACAGGTTGTGCGGGTCGCAGATCACGCCGCCCTTGCCGCCGCCGAGCGGGATATCGACCACCGCGCACTTCCAGGTCATCCAGGTGGCGAGGGCGCGGACCGTGTCGATGGTCTCCTGCGGGTGGAAGCGGATCCCGCCCTTGGCCGGGCCGCGGGCGTCGTTGTGCTGCACCCGGAAGCCGCGGAAGACCTTGACCGCTCCGTCGTCCATCCGGATCGGGATGGTGAAGTGGTACTCGCGCTGCGGCCAGCGGAGGAGCTGCCGGATCCCGTCGTCGAGCTGGAGCAGCTCGGCGACCCCGTCGAACTGGCGCTGGGCCATGGTGAAGGCGTTGAACTCGTGGCTCATGGTGGTCTCCCGTTCGGTCGGTTCGGCCGTCCCGGATGGGGACGGAGCGCCTCGGGTATATACGCCTCGACCCGAGGTGAGTCAAGGCGTTTCTCGGACGGATCGTGGCGAACCCGGAGGTCGGGGCGGGTCGCGGGAGACGCCGGACCCGCCCGGCCCCGGTCGGGGTACAATGACCGGATGCTCCTCCACGACACCGGCGACCCGGCGCGCACCCTCGCGATCACCCAGGTCTCCCACGCCTGGCTCGGCTGGCAGCTCGCCGAGCACTGGGGCAACCGCCGGTTTACCCGCCCGCAGCCGCGCGCCGAGGTGCTGGCGGCGGTGATGCTGCACGACTCCGGCTGGACCGAGTTCGACGAGGCGCCGGGGATCGACGCCGACGGACGACCTCAGACCTTCGACCGGATGCCGGTCCAGGCCCACCTCGACATCTGGCGCTCGAGCGTCGGCCGGGCGGCGTTGCACAGCCGGTATGCGGCGCTGCTCGTCGCGAGCCATTTCGCCGATCTCGCCGAGGTCAAGACCGCGGATCTCCTCGAGCGTGGCGACACCGCCGCGGCTCGGCTCGCCGAGAGCTTCCGGGCCGAGATGGAGCGACGCCAGGCCTCCTGGGTCGAGGTGTTGGCCGCGGACGCCCGCTACCAGGACGTGCTGGCCGGAAGACGCCGGCAGGCGAACGCCGACATCCTGACCCTCGCCGACCGGATCTCGGTCTATCTCTGCGCGACCCTGGCGTCCCGGTTCGAGGTCGCGGCGCCGACCGCCGACGGGGATTTCGAGCCGGTGCGGCTGACCGCCCTCGACCGGACGAGCTGGCGGGTCGAGCCGTGGCCGATGGAGGGCGACCGGGTGCGCCTCCAGTGCGAGGGCCGGCTGCTGCCGACCACCCGGTTCGAGTCGGCGGAGGAGCTGCACGGCGCGCTCCAGCGAGCGCCGGTCGAACGCATCGGATTCACCCTGCTGCGTTCCTCGGCGGTCGGTTGACAATCGTCGACCGGGGGCTACAATACGCTTTCGCCACCGATGCTCCGCAGTAGCTCAACGGTAGAGCGGGTGGCTGTTAACCACTAGGTTGGGGGTTCAAATCCCTCCTGCGGAGCCAGTTAGATCAAGACCGACGGGCCCGCGCCAGGCGCGGGCCCGTCGGTTTGATGTGTGCTATGGTCCCCCCCCGGAGGAGCGTATGGCTGAACGACAGCGCGCGTTGGTCACCGGCGGCGCCGGCTTCCTGGGCTCGCACCTGTGCGAGCGGCTGCTCGGCGAGGGCCTCGACGTGGTCTGCATGGACAACCTCATCACCGGGAGCCTGGCCAACATCGAGCATCTCTTCGGTCGCGACGGCTTCGTCTTCGTCGAACACGACGTGACCAACTTCATCCACGTCGCCGGGCGGCTCGACCACGTCCTCCACTTCGCCTCGCCGGCGTCGCCGATCGACTACCTCAAGCTGCCCATCCAGACCCTCAAGGTCGGGTCGCTGGGCACCCACAAGGCGCTCGGCCTGGCCAAGTCCAAGGGGGCGCGCTTCCTGCTCGCCTCGACCTCCGAGTGCTATGGCGATCCGCTGGTCCACCCGCAGCCCGAGAGCTACTGGGGGAACGTCAACCCGGTCGGGCCGCGCGGGGTCTACGACGAGGCGAAGAGGTTCGCCGAGGCGATCACCATGGCCTACCACCGCCACCACGGGCTCGACACCCGGATCGTCCGGATCTTCAACACCTACGGTCCGCGGATGCGGGCCGGCGACGGACGGGTGGTGCCGACCTTTATCTGTCAGGCCCTCGACGGCGAGCCGCTCACCGTGTTCGGGGACGGGCTGCAGACCCGCTCCTTCTGCTACGTCGACGATCTGATCGACGGCATCTGGCGACTGCTCAACTCGGATCATACCGACCCGGTCAACATCGGCAACCCGGCGGAGATGACGGTGCTCGACTTCGCCAAGGAGATCATCCGGGTCCTCGGCTCGAAGTCTCGGATCGTCTTCCGCGAGCTCCCGGTCAACGACCCCAAGGTCCGCCAGCCCGACATCACCCTCGCCCGGCGGGTGCTCGGCTGGGCGCCCGAGGTCACCCTCGCGGACGGTCTCGCGCCGACCATCGAGTACTTCCGGCACCACCGGTAGGGTCCCGGCGCGGTCTCGTTTCGCTACAGAGACTCAGAACCGCCGCACCATCACAACCACGAAGGCACGAGGACACGAACGAGATCACGAAGCCCTCGCGATCAGATCAGGGTCATCGCAGGGGTTTGGCGAAGGGTCGGGGGCGTTCGTGATTCACCACAGAGGCACAGAGTTACCGAGACACCTCATGACGCCAGCCATCACACGCATCGCATCGTGAACGGGAACGGGATCGTTGAGCGGGATCGATCGCACCGACGTCCTGCGCGCAGGATGGCCTCACCACATCCCTTCATGACGACTTCGTGTCTTGGTGTCTTCGTGGTTGTGACGATCCGATGGACCATCTGCACCGTTCAGGAGTCTCTGGCGAGGACGATCTCGAGCACCTCGTCGGCGCGGCGAACGAAGTGGCCGCGGACCTGCCGGCGGGCGCGGGGCGGCAGCTCGTCGAGGTCGCGCCGGTTGGCGGCCGGCATCACGACCTCGCGGATGCCGGCGCGCAGCGCGGCGAGCACCTTCTCCTTGATTCCGCCGACCGCCAGCACATCGCCCCGCAGCGTGAGCTCCCCGGTCAGGGCGACGTCGTGCCGCAGCGGTCGGCCCGCCGCCGCGGAGACGATCGCGGCGAGCAGGGTGACGCCGGCTGACGGGCCATCCTTCGGAACCGCACCGGCCGGCACGTGGACGTGCAGCAGGTGGCGGTCGAACCAGTCCGCGGCGATGCCGTAGGAGGCGGCGTGGGTGCGGGCGAAGGTGACCGCGGCGGCCGCGGACTCCTTCATCACCTCGCCGAGCGAGCCGGTGAGCTTGACCTCGCCCCGCTCGGCCTCCGATGCCGCCGCTTCGACGTACAGGATGTCGCCGCCGACCGGGGTGTAGGCGAGACCGGTGGCGACGCCGACCCGGTCCTCACCGAGCCGCTCCTCGGCGAGGTGGGGGCGGGGGCCGAGCAGCCGACCGACGGTCGCCGGTGTGATCCGCCGCGGGATGCGCCGGCCTTCCGCCGCGAGCACCGCGAGCTTGCGGCAGACCGCGCCGATCTCCCGCTCGAGGTTGCGCACCCCGGCCTCGCGGGTGTAGCCGTCGACGATCTCGGCGAGCGCCGCGTCGGTGAAGCGCGGTCCGACCCCGGACAGACCGTTCGCGTCGATCTGCCGGGGCACGAGGTGACGGCGGGCGATCTCGACCTTCTCCTCCGCCGTGTAACCCTCGATGCGGATCGTCTCCATCCGATCGAGAAACGCCGGCTGGATGGTGTCGGTGAGGTTGGCGGTGGTGATGAAGAGCACCCGCGACAGGTCGAGATCGACGCCGAGGTAGTGGTCGCGGAAGGTGTGGTTCTGCTCCGGGTCGAGGACCTCGAGCAGGGCCGAGGAAGGGTCGCCGCGAAGGTCGGTTCCGATCTTGTCGACCTCGTCGAGCATGAACACCGGGTTCGAGCTGCCGGCCTGCTGCAGGCACTGGACGACCCGGCCCGGAAGGGCGCCGACATAGGTCCGACGGTGACCGCGGATCTCGGCCTCGTCGCGGACCCCGCCCATCGAGGTTCGGACGAAGCGGCGGTCGAGGGCGCGGGCGATCGACCGCCCGAGCGAGGTCTTGCCGACCCCGGGCGGTCCGACGAAGCACAGGATCGGTCCCCGGCTCTCCGGCTGCAGCTGACGGACGGCGAGAAACTCGACGATGCGTTGCTTGACCCGGTCGAGACCGTGGTGGTCCTCGTCGAGGATCCGTCGCGCGGAGGCGATGTCGAGAGTGTCGTCGGTCGCCTTTCGCCACGGAAGGGTGGTCATCCAGTCGAGCCAGGTACGGACCACCGACGCCTCGGCCGAGTCGGGGTGCATGGCGGCGAGGCGGCGCAGCTGGGTGTCGAGCTCGCGGCGGGCGTCCTCGGGCAGCTGTGCCGAGTCGGCACGGGTGCGGAACTCGGCAATCTCGCGCTCCGTATCGTCGACCTCGCCGAGCTCGGCCTGGATGGTGCGCATCTGCTGCCGGAGAAGGTACTCGCGCTGGCCGCGGTCCATCTCGTCGCGGACCCGCGAGGCGATGCGCTCCTGCATCTCGAGCAGCGCGATCTCGCGCTCGAGCAAGGTATGGACCCGCGCCAGCCGTTCCTCGACGATGTCGCACTCGAGGACCTGCTGGGCGTCGGCCACCGCGAGGCCGAGATTGGCGGCCGCGAGATCGGCGAGCCGGCCCGGATCGTCGAGATCGGCGGCGAGCACCATGATCTCGGGCGAGATGCCCTTGCCGAGGTCCTGGATCTTCTCGAGGTTGTCGCGGATGGACCGCAGCGAGGCCTCGACCTCGAGCGACGGCGGTCTGGCGGCGGGCTCGGGCAGCAGCCTGATCCGCGCCGAAAGGTGTGGCTCGACGGCGGTGAAGTAGTCGGCCCGGGCGCGGGCGAGACCCTGGACGAGGATCCGCTGGCTGCCGTCGGGCAGCTTGACGGCGCGCATGACCGTGCCGACGCAGCCGACCCGGTTGAGGTCGCCCTCGGTCGGGTCGTCGACCCGGGGGTCGTGCTGGGCGAGCACGAGCATCGCCCGATCGCCGGCCAGGGCCTCGTCGACCGCCCGCGACGACGTGGCACGGTCGACCGACAGGGGCAGGATGGCGTAGGGAAAGAGCACCGCGTCGCGCAGCGGGAGGACCGGGAGCTCGTCAGCGACCTGGACGATCTCGACGTCGAGATCGGCGCCCGACGCGCCCGTCTCGGGGGTCATTGGTCGCGGGTGAGGAGCAGGCCCTTGAGCTCCTCCATGAACTGGTTGACGTCCTCGAAGCGGCGGTAGACGCTGGCGAAGCGGACATACGCGACCTGGTCGAGGTGGCGCAGCCGCTCGATGACCAGGTGGCCGATCTCCTCGGTCGCCATCTCGCGCACCTCGCGCGAGGCGATCGCGCTCTCGACGGCGTCGACGATGTCGATCAGGTCGCGCCGCGGCACCGGTCGCTTCTCGCAGGCCCGGAGCATGCCGTTGAGCAGCTTCTCCCGGTCGAAGGTCTCCCGCCGGCCGTCCCTCTTGACGACCGTCACCGGCAGCTCGTCGACCCGCTCGTAGGTGGTGAAGCGACGGGAGCAGTCGCTGCACTCCCTCCGCCGACGGATCTCGGCCCCGTCGCGCACCTCGCGCGAGTCGACGACCCGGCTCGACGGGCGGCCGCAGAAGGGGCAGATCATCGGTCGTGCTCCTCGTCGGCCATCGCCCGGAGGTCGGACAGACGTACGCCGAGGAAGGGCAAACAGAGCAGCCCGATCACGGTGACCGGGACAAAGCAGATGGCGTGGTAGACGATGGCGATGGCGGTGGCGAGGTTGAGCTCGGTACCGAAGAACGTCGTCAGCCCGACCTGGGTCGCCTTGTGGAAGCCGCCGATCCCGCCGGGGGTCGGGATGGCGAGGCCGATGACGGCGAGCGTCACGAGCATGAAGGCGACCCGCAGCGGGAGGTCGAGGTGGAAGGCGAGCAGGGTGACCTTGACCTGCCAGAAGATGACGTACCACAGCCCGCCGGAGACCGCCGCCGTGACCACCAGGTCGCGGGGCCGCTGGAGAACCCGGAGGCCGTCGAGAAAGTGGTTGAGGAAGCTCGCGAAGGGGGCTCGCCAGCGCGGCGCGACTCGGGCCACGGGTCGGCTCAGCAGGTCGACGAAGCGCTCTTGGTAGCGGAACAGACCGAGCAGAACCACGGTGCCGACGGCGAGGCCGAGGCCGACCGCGAAGCCCGAGATCCGCAGCAGCCGCAGGCTGGCCTCGGCATCGCCGTCGAGCTCGATCATCGATGACGGCCAGACCAGGAAGACGAGAAAGTACAGCACCACCGTCCACAGGTCGAAGACCCGCTCGGTGAGGATCGAGGCGAGCCCGGCCGACACCGGGAAACGATCGCGCTTGGCGAGCAGGAAGGGACGCAGGATGTCGCCCATCCGAGCCGGCAGCAGGGTGATCGCGGCATAGCCGACCGCGGTGGCGAGCAGGGCGCTCGAGTGGCGGACCCTCGCCACCGGGCGGAGGATGAGCATCCAGCGGATCACCCGCACCCAGTAGGAGAAGAGGGCGAGGGCGGCGGCGAGCGCGATGAGCCAGGGGTTCGCTTGGGCCATCGCTCGGCCCATTTCGTCGAAGTCGACGTTCCACAGGAAGACCGCGAGCAGGACGATCATCAGCGCCAGCGACACGGCCACACGCACGGCGGGGCTCTTCATCCGCCACAGGGTAGTATGGTGGCGGTGTCTTCACAACAACGGCCGCGCGCGCCGGAGGGGGCGCTCGAGGCGGGAGGAATGGTGACGCAACCGGTCGTGATCGTGCGCTCGAACCCGCGCTGTCTCGCCCATGACCCGGGGCTCGGCCACCCCGAGTCGGCCCGTCGGCTCGAGGTGGTCCTCGCCGCGCTCGAGGCGGGGGCGGCCGGGCGCTGGACGGTCGACCGCGAGGCGCCGCTGCCTCCCGACGACGACGTGATCGGTACCCTGAGGTGGATCCACGACGCGGATCACATCGAGCGGGTCCGCCGGGCCTCGGAGGAGGGAGCGGGATGGCTCGACAGCCACGACTGCCGGGTCTCCAGGGGGACCTTCGACGCCGCCCTCGCGGCGGCCGGTCTCGCCCTCGGCGCCGCCCTGGACCTCGCGAACGGCCGTCTCCAGCGCGCCTTCCTGGCCATCCGTCCGCCGTCCCACCACGCCGAGCGGTCGGCCGCCAGAGGCTTCTGCTTCTTCAACGCCGTCGCCCTGGCCGCCGAGGTCGTGGTCCAGGCCTGGAACCGGCCGGTGCTGGTCGTCGACTTCGACGCCCACCACGGCAACGGCACCCAGCGTCACTTCTACGATCGGAGCGACGTCGGCTATGTGTCGGTCCACGGCTACCCGGCCTTTCCGGGCTCGGGCGGCGCCGACGAGACCGGCGCCGGCGCCGGCGCCGGGACGACCCGCAACGTACCGCTCGCCCCCGGCGCCGACGACGCCGTGTACTGTGAGGCGTTCGAGGGGGCGCTCGAGGAGGTGGGCTCGCGGCTGCAACCCGCTGCGATCGTCGTGTCGGCCGGGTTCGACGCCCACGTCGCCGACCCGGTGGGCGGGATGAGGCTCACCGAGGTCGGTGTGCGCCGGCTCAGCGCGGCGGTGACGGGCGCCGCCGAGCGCTGGGCGAGCGGTCGGTTGCTGTCGATTCTCGAGGGCGGATTCGACCTGCAAGCGCTGGCGAATTGCGCTCGGATTCACGTCGAGGAATTGGCCTCGACCGAGGTCGGGAAAGCCGATGCGTAATCGCCGCGGTTGTGAAAGCGGCATTGTGACCGAAAATGAGCCCGAAACAGCACGGGAAACAGACGTCGACGGTGCCGTCGATCACAAAATCCATTGACCGTCGACTTTCATTTGGTATATCATCGAACAGGTTAGATTTTCGTGAGCTTGGGTCTGTGCTTCAGAGGAGGACGGATGATGCGCCAGAGAATCATCGTCGCGACCGTTGTCCTGGTGTCGGTTTTGCTCGCTGGGAAGGTCGCCGCAGAGCCGATATTCCACCTCGATACGCCCCAGGAAGACGCCACGGTTTTCGGGCTCGTGACGGTCGCCGGCTACATTCTCGACGACGGTGAGGACTGCGGCCCGTACTGGGCGTGGCAGAGCTGTGATTGGGGCTCGTCGACGGTCTCCCGGGTCGATCTCTGGGTCGACGGCGCCTTTGTCGCTTCGGCGGATCTCTTCCAGCCCCGCTACGACGTGCTCCAGGCCTTCCCCTGGTACATCGGCACACCCTTCGAGCGACCCGGGTTCGGAACCTCGTTCGACTCCTCGACGTTGAGCGACGGCGCCCACACCCTCTTCCTTCGGGTCTCCTTCGTCGACGGCACCACGGAGGACTTCGGCGAGCGCTCGGTGACGGTCGACAACGACATCAACCAGGCGCCGTTCGGCGAGCTCGAGCTGCCCGGCGGCGACCAGCCGATGAGCGGGGTGTTCCCGGTGACCGGCTGGGCCCTCGACGACTCCGAGATCCGGTTCGTCGAGATCCTGGTCGACGGGCAGTCGGTCGGCAACGCGGTGACCGGCATCCACCGCCCCGACATCGGCCACATGTTCCCCAGCCACCCGGACGCCCGGTACGCCGGCTTCGTCAAGATGCTCAACACGACGCACTGGGCCAACGGCATTCACATCCTCGCCGTCCGCCTGGTCGACGACGAGAACGTCTCCCGGATCATCGGTACCCGCTACGTGCAGGCCTTCAACGTGTCGTACAACCTGCCGCCCTTCGGCGGCATCGACTGGCCGGTCTCGAACCACACCATGTCCGCCAAGGGCTGCAGCGACCCGGGCGGCTGGTCGAGCCCGCCCTTCGAGGACCCGCAGGTCACCGAGCTCATCACCGGCTGGGCGCTCGACGTCGGCTCGCAGGGCGACAACGGCGGCGTCGGCTACGTGCAGCTGCTGATCGACGGGGTCATCATCGAGGACACCAGCTTCCCCGGGTTCTGGCACCCCTGGCTGCGGATGGACGTCAACTACTACGGGCTGCCCCGGATGGACATCCTCCGTCTCTTCACCGACGTGCCCAACGCCAAGGACAGCGGCTTCAGCTTCGTCATGGACATCTCCGACATGATCATCAGGAAGGGCTACCGCCAGGGTCTGCACTATCTGAAGATCCGCGCCGGCGACCTCGAGAACAACGTCGCCGACATCGCGCAGATCCCGGTGATCTTCGACTGCGACGACGACCCGGACCGGGCCTCCTGGGGCGACATCTACACCCCCGCCGGCCCCGGCGAGGTGGTGACCGGGGTGGTTGACGTGACCGGCTGGGCGATCGACCTCGACTTCGCCGAGGAGATCGAGGTATGGGTCGACGGCGAGTTCGTCAGCTATGTCGACGAGATGTACCTGCCGAGCCCCGAGGTCGTCGACCTGTACCCGTGGTTCCCGACCTACTTCACCGCCAACGCCGGCTACGCCTACGCCCTCGACACGGTGGCCGAGGACCTCGCCGACGGCGAGCACGTGCTGGTGATCTGGACCGAGGATCGATGGGGCGGTCGGAACATCGTCGGTGAGCGTCGGTTCATCCTCGACAACGCTCAAGGCTCGGGTGGCGCTTCGGCCACGGCCGCCGACTGACCGACCCGTCTTCCGACGCGCTTCGAACTCCGGCCGGGCCCCGCGCCCGGCCGGTTTGATAGGATCGGGCCGGCGCCGGCGCTCCGTCGGCTCCGGGTCGCGCGCCGATCGCCGGTCGGCGGTCCGGCAGGGCCCGTGAGGGAGTCCTTTGCAGCTCATGGTATCGACGACAACATGGCGGACCTAGCGGTCGAGCCGGCTGCGCCGCGGGTTCTCGCGCGGCCCGATCACCCGGTGTCGCGCGGCGGGATGTCGCCGGCCGTGGTCAAGGTGATGTACCGGCTCCAGCGCGCCGGCTACACCGCCTACCTGGTCGGCGGCGCCGTCCGCGACCTGCTGCTCGGCGGCGAGCCGAAGGACTTCGACGTCGCGACCAATGCCCGGCCACAGGAGATCCGTCGCCTGTTCCGCAACTCGCGGATCATCGGACGGCGGTTCCGGCTCGTCCACATCCTGTTCCGCGGCGAGGTGGTCGAGGTCGCGACCTTCAGAGCCACCCCGGATGCGCCGGAGGGGCCCGACGACTGGGAGGAGGCGGTCGCCGAGGCCGCCGAGAACGACGCCGAGCCCGCCCGGGGACCGGCCCCTCCACAGGTCGAGCATGAGGTCTTCGGCACCCCGGCCGAGGACGCGTGGCGCCGCGACTTCACGATCAACGGTCTCTTCTACGACATCGCCGACTTCTCGGTGATCGACTATGTCGGCGGCCTCGACGACCTCGAGGCCCGACTGATCCGGACCATCGGCGACCCCGAGCGCCGCTTCCGCGAGGATCCGGTGCGGATGATGCGCGCCCTCGAGTACGGCGCACGCCTCGGGTTCGACCTCGAGCCGCGCACCAAGGCGGCGATCGCGAGCTGCGCGGACGACATCGTCGAGGCGTCGCCGGCGAGGTTGAGCTACGAGCTGATCGAAGCGCTGCGCTCGGGCCACGCAGCGCCGATCGTCACCGCCTGGACCAGGGCCGGGCTGTTCGAGCGAGCCTTCCCCGGCGTCGGAGGAAACGCCGACGCCACCGCGCGGGCTCTCGCCGAGCTCGACCGGGCGGTGGCGCGGGGCGAGCGGCCGTCCGACCCGGCACTGCTCGGAGCGTTCTATCTCTACCCCTTGTACCGCGAGCTCGCCGATCTCACCGCCGGCGGACGGAGGCTCGACAACGTCGAGATGCTGAACAGGATCGCGACGATGATCGAGCCGGCGGCGACCAACCTCCGGCTCGCCAACCACACGGTTCACCTGTTGATGCAGGGGTTGTTCACGTTGACCAAGATGCAGCGGCCGGCCGAGCGCGGCCGGCAGGTTCTCAAGCTCGCCCGGCAGGACTACTTCCCGGTGGCCTGGACGCTCTACGGCGTCGCCGGCGCCCTCGGCCTGGCGCCGGCCGACGCTCACCGCGCCTGGTCGAGCGCGGTCGAGCGGCTGCACCGGAACGAGGACCCGGTCGCCGCGCCCGCCGACGAGGGAGGGGAGCGGCCGCGTCCCCGGCGACGTCGGCGCCCGCGCCGGCGGAGGCGCTCGTGAGCGCCGGCTCGAACCAGGCGGCGGCCCGGATCGACGAGCTGAGGAGGCTCGTGCGTCGGCACGACGAGCTCTACTACATCGAGGCGGCGCCGGAGATCGCCGATGTCGAGTACGACCGGTTGTTCGCCGAGCTCGTCGAGCTGGAGGGCGCCCACCCGGAGCTCGCGAGCGCCGACTCGCCGACCGCTCGGGTCGGCGGCCGCCCGGTCGAAGGCCTCGAGCAGGTCGAGCACTCCCGACCGATGCTGTCGCTCGACAACACCTACTCGCTGGACGAGCTGCGAGCCTGGTACGCCCGGGTCGAGCGCGAGCTCGGCCGGCGCCCGGGCGCGCTTTCGACCGAGCTCAAGATCGACGGCGTGTCGATCGCACTGGTCTACGAGAACGGTCGGTTGGCCCGGGCGGTGACCCGCGGCGACGGGACGATCGGCGATGACGTGACCGCCAACGCCAGGACGATCCGCCGCCTGCCCCTGGTGCTCGACGACGCGCCGTCGCTGCTCGAGGTCCGCGGCGAGGTCTACATGCCGAGATCGGTGCTCGCGCGGCTCAACGAGGGCCGGCGAGCGGCCGGCGAGCCCGAGCTCGCGAACCCGCGCAACGCGACCGCCGGCTCGATCCGGCTGCTCGACAGCCGCGAGACCGCCCGCCGCCGGCTGTCGGTATGGGTGTACGACCTGGCGCGGGCGGCGGGGCGGGAGCCCGGCAGCCACCTCGCCGACCTCGAGTGGCTGGCGTCGCTCGGGCTGCCGGTGGTGCCGAGCCCGGAGCGCTGCGCCGACCTCGACGAGGCGATCGCCTCGATCGAGCGCTGGGAGGCCGGCCGGCGCGATCTCGACTTCGACACCGACGGCATCGTGGTCAAGCTCGACGACCCCGCCGAGCGGGCGGCGCTCGGCGCGACCGCCCGCGCGGTGCGCTGGGCGGTCGCCTTCAAGTTCCCGCCGGAGGGGCGCACCACCGTGGTGCTCGACGTCGTGGTCCAGGTCGGGAGGACCGGCGTGCTGACGCCGGTGGCCGAGCTCGAGCCGGTGTCGCTGTCGGGATCCACGGTGTCGCGCGCCACGCTGCACAACTTCGACGAGGTGGCGAGGCTCGACCTCCAGATCGGCGACACGGTGTGGATCGCCAAGGGCGGCGAGGTGATCCCGAAGGTCGTCGGCGTGGTCAGCGCCAAGCGCCCGGCCGGTGGGAGCCCGGTGGTGGCGCCGGACCACTGCCCGGGCTGCGGCGCCGGGGTGGTCCGCGAGCCCGGCGAGGTCGCGCTGCGCTGCCCCAACCCGGTCTGCCCGGCGGTCGTCGCGGCCCGGCTGCGCCACTTCGCCTCGCGGGGAGCGATGGAGATCGACGGGCTCGGCGGGCGCCGGCTCGAACAGCTCGTCGAGGCCGGTCTGGTGAGCGACGCGGCGTCGCTGTGGGATCTCGAGGTCGAGCGTCTCGCCGGGCTGCCGCGGTGGCAGGAGAGGTCGGCGAGCAAG
The DNA here is from genome assembly GCA_025456145.1 of Thermoanaerobaculales bacterium. Classification (GTDB taxonomy): domain Bacteria; phylum Acidobacteriota; class Thermoanaerobaculia; order Thermoanaerobaculales; family Sulfomarinibacteraceae; genus JAHECW01. The sequence goes on from JALOLD010000004.1 coordinate 43,460, forward strand.
CTCGTCGCCGAGCTCGATCGCGCCCGGTCGCGACCGCTCCATCGGCTGCTCTTCGCCCTCGGCATCCCCGGGGTCGGCGAGCGGGCCGCGAAGCAGCTCGCCCGCCGCTTCCCGTCCCTCGACGCCCTCGCCGAAGCCGCGGCCGACGAGATCGAGGCGATCGACGGGATCGGGCCCTCGCTGTCGTCCTCGATCGTCGGCTGGTTCGCGGAGCCGACCAACCGCGAGCTGCTCGACCGGTTGAGGTCGCGCGGGGTCGACCCGGTCGAGGAGGTGGCGCCCGACAGCGGACCGAGACCCCTCGTCGGGACGGTGTTCGTCGTCACCGGCGCCCTTAGCCGCCCGCGCCGCGAGGTGACGGCCCGCCTCGAGGAGCTCGGTGCGGCCGTCGCGTCCTCGGTGTCCGGGAAGACCACGCATCTGCTGACCGGAGAGAGCACCGGCGGCAAGCTCGACAGGGCCCGCGCCCTCGGCGTCGAGATCGTCGACGAGGCCGGGCTGCAGGCGATTCTGACCAGACGAGGAGGTGGGCAGCTGTGGCCGAGGTGATCTTCCTCGTCGACGACGACGACGGCTCGCGCGAGGCGATGTGCCGGACCCTCGAGAGGGTCGGGTTCGACGTTCGCGGCTTCGCCGACGCCGAGGCGGCGCTCGAGCGGATCCAGGCCGGCGAGCCGGTCCAGGCGGTGGTGTCCGACGTCCGCATGCCGGGGATGGACGGCTATGAGCTGCTGCGGCGAGTCCGCGAGCAGAGGCCGAACCTGCCGTTTCTCCTGGTGACCGCGTTCGCCGACGTCGAGGACGCGGTGGCCGCGCTGCAGGAGGGCGCCGACGACTACCTCACCAAGCCCGTCAAGGTCCAGGAGCTGCGCCAGCGGGTCCGGCTCCAGCTCGAACGACGAGCGCTGACGACCGAGAACCGCCGGCTCAGAGAGCGGCTCGACAAGAGCTTCGGCTTCGACGGCATCGTCGGGAGATCGCGGGCCATGGAGGAGGTCCTCGATCGGCTCCGGGTGGTCGCGCCGACCAGGTCGACGGTGCTGATCGTCGGCGAGTCGGGGACCGGGAAGGAGCTCGTCGCCAACGCGCTCCACCAGCTGTCCGAGCGGCGGGACGGGCCGTTCGTCGCGGTCAACTGCGGCGCGATCCCGGGCGAGATCCTCGAGTCCGAGCTCTTCGGGCACGAAAAGGGAGCGTTCACCGGCGCCCACCAGCGGCGCATCGGTCTGATCGAGTCCGCCTCCTCGGGGACGCTCTTCCTCGACGAGATCTCGGAGCTCTCGCCGGACCTCCAGGTCAAGCTGCTCAGGGTGCTCGAGGAACGGACCGTCACCAGGGTCGGCGGGACCGGTCTGCTGCCGGTCGACTTCCGCCTCGTCGCCGCGACCAATCGCGATCTCGAGGCCTGGGTCCGCGAGGGCAGGTTCCGTCAGGACCTCTACTACCGGCTCAAGGTCGTCACCCTCAACCTCCCGCCGCTTCGCCAACGGCTCGACGACATCCCGCTCTTCGTCCAGCACTTCCTCCACCACTTCAACGAGGAGATCGGCCGACAGGTCGCCGGCGTCCACCCGGCGGTGCTCGCCGCGCTCAAGCGGCACAGCTGGCCGGGTAACGTCCGCGAGCTGCGCAATCTCGTCGAGTCGATCGTGCTGTTCGCCCGGTCGGACGAGGTCACCCTCGAGGACCTGCCGGCCGAGTACCGGGTGCCGGTCGCGGCGACGCCGGCCGCTGCGCCGGGGGAGTGGCGCCCCCGGCCGATGGAGGAGATCGAGAGAGAGGCGATTCTCAAGACCCTCGACTTCACCGGCGGGCATCGGGCGCGGGCCGCCCGGCTGCTCGGGATCGGGCTGCGGACCCTGCAGCGCAAGCTCAAGGACTACGGTGAGGTCAAGGACCGCGAGGACGACGAACCCGAGGACTCACGCGATACCATGGGTGAGGAGTGAAAGGAGCGACCATGGAGATTCCCGGCAAGGTCTCCGTCTACTGTCCGTTGATCGACGCCAAGGGCACCGCGGCGACCCTGCTCGCGATCGCGCCGCAGGGCTACTACCATCTCGAGGTCGAGATCCGGGGCCGCCGGCATGCCATGTTCCTCCCGATCGCCCACACCGCGATGTACTTCGCCGACGCCGAGCCCGAGGTCGAGCAGGGGTTCGAGATCGAGAGGTAGCCGGGGCGATCCGCGGGAATCGACGCTCCGGTACCGGCGAATAAGCGCTCCGCAGGCCGTGTTACGAGAGGCGTGACCGGGTCAGGCGATCTCGAGCGGATCCTCGCGACGAGGTGGTCGGAGGTGCTGCAGCGCGTCGACGACGCGGTGCTGATCCTCGATCACGAGCGGGTCCTCAGGTTCGTCAACGGCCCGGCGCAACGGCTGCTCGGCTACGCCGAGGACCAGACCGTCGGCGGTCGCTGCCGTCTGACGACCCGCGGGGTCGATTGCGAGCGGGCCTGCCCCCTGACCTTCGCGCTCGAGAGCGACCTCGAGCGAGTCGAGGACTTCGCGACGGTGTACCGGGCGAAGGACGGCCGGGCGGTGCCGCTCAACGTCACGGTCATCCCCCTGCGCGACGACGACGGCGCCTTTCTCGGGGCGGTCGAGATCCTCCGCCCGAGGGGTCCGCAGCCCGGCTTCTTCCTGACCGGCTCGTCTCCCGCCATCCGCTCGCTGAGGGCGCGGCTGACCCGCCACGGTCGTGAGCGGACCCACCTGATCCTGGTCGGCGAGCGGCCGGTGTGCCGGGACCTCGCCCGCGCGGTCCATCGCTTCGCCGGGCTGCCCGACGAGCTCTTCGAAGCGTGGAAGGGGTCGTGGTCGACGGTCGCCGTGTGGCCGCCGGGCACCGCCTACGCCGACGGCGACGCGGCCGGGTTGTTGCTCGCCGAGCCGCCGCCCGAGGGCTGGCAGTTGGTCGTCGGTGTGGACCCGGGAGCTCCGTCGATCGGCGGCGCGATCGCCGCGGAGGTGGTCGAGCTGCCGAGCGTCGAGGATGTCGCGGGCGACGTCGACCTCATGGTCGCCGCCTGGATCGACGCCCTCGCTCCGGGTACCGCGGTGACCCCGGCGGCGCTGCAGCGGCTCGCCCGGGTCGCCCGCGGCAGCGGCTTCGAAGGCCTCGAGAGGGCGTTGGTCGCGGCGGTCGCCGTCGCCGACGGCCGGATCGAGGAGGTGCACGTCCCGGCGGACGGCTACAGCTCCCACCTGGTCGACGAGCTCCTCCAGGCCGCCGACCCGCTCGCCGCGTTGGAGTGCCGTCTGCTCACCGAGGTCCTGCACCGCAGCGGGTGGCGGATGCAGGAGGCGGCCGACCGGCTCGGCGTCTCGCGGGTTACGCTGTGGCGGAAGCTGAAGGACCACGGGATCGAGCGCCCGAACGGCAGCGGCGAGACCTAGCCGTCCGAGCCGGGCCGCCGGGTGAGATCAGAAGGCGTGTCCGATACAATTGACCCGCACCGATGGCGCCAGCCCACCCCGCCCACGATCCGATTCGCCTGCTGATCGTCGACGACGACGAGCACCTTGCCCGAGGTCTGTGCAAGAACCTCGAGATCGAGGGCTTCGAGACCGCGAGCGTGGGCAGCGCCGAGGCGGTGCTCGCGGCGCTCGGTGCAGCGACCCGAGAGCCCGATCTCCTGATCCTCGACATCATGCTGCCCGGCATCGACGGCCTCGAGGTCTGCCGCCGCCTGCGCAACGCCGGCAGCTCGATCCCGATCCTCTTCCTGACCGCCCGCGGCAGCGACGCCGATCGGATCCTCGGCTTGCGCCTCGGCGCCGACGACTATCTGACCAAGCCGTTCGTCGTCGAGGAGCTGGTGCTCCGGGTCCGCGGCATCCTGCGGCGCACCGCCTGGTCGCGGTCGCCGCTCCAGACCTCCCCGGTGGTCGAGGTCGGTCGGTGGCAGGTCGACCTTTCGACGATGCGGGCCTCGACCCGGCAGGGCGAGGTCTCGTTGACCGAGCGCGAGGTCATGCTGGTCCGCTTCTTCGCGGAGAACGACGGTCGGGTCCTGAGCCGCGGCGAGCTGCTCGAGACGGTGTGGGGCTACACCTTCGACACCGCCACCAGGACCCTCGACACCTTCGTCCACCGCCTGCGCAAGCACTTCGAGGAGGATCCCCGCCACCCGCGCCACTTCCACACCGTCCGCGGCGTCGGCTATCGCTTCACCGGGACCGCCGAGGACTGACGCCGATCCCGAGGCCGGCCGGCACGTGGTAGAATCCGCAGTCCTTCGGAGGTGATCCATGCGTCGTCTCACCATTCTCGCAGCCGTGGTCCTGGTCGCCGCCGCCCTGCCGGTATCGGCCGGGAAGATCGGCTTTGTCGACGCCGAGCGCGCCGCGGAGAGCATCGACGAGGGCAAGGTCAAGCTCGCCGAGCTGCAGGCCTGGCAGGCGCCTCGTCAGGCCCAGCTCGACCGGCTGCGCGCCGAGGTGCTGTCCCTGCGCGATCAGCTGATCGAGCAGGAGGGCACGGCCACGGCCGAGAAGATCGCCGAGATCGAGCGCAACCAGGTCAGGGTGATGCGCGAGTTCGAGGACGCCCGGCGCAGCTACGAGCGCGAGCTCGAGACGAGAAAGAACCAGGCCCTGGACGACATCTCGCGCAAGATCCGCGAGATCGGGATCGAGATCGCCAAGGCCAACGACTTCGACGCGGTGTTCCTGGTCGGCGCCCAACCGATGGTCTACATCGCCGAGTCGGCCGATCTCACCGACCAGATCATCCGGACCTACAACCAGCGCTTCCCGGTAACGAACCGGTAGGCACCGACCGCCACGCCTCGGGTGATGCCCGTGGACCTCGAGCGGCGGCTGATCGGGTGCCTCGCCTGGGCGGTGGCGGCGGCCGTCGCGGCGGTCGCCGTCGCCGGGCCGGCCGAGCACGACCTCGAGGTCCTCCGGTCGACCCTTCCCGCCACCATCGACACCGCCGCCGATCTCGAGGTCGAGCTCGAGATCGCGAACCGCGGCCGCGTGGCGTGGTCGGCCGAGCTCGGCGACGCCGTGGCCTACCACTGGCTGGGCTCGGACGGCGAGGTCGCGGTGTGGGACGGCGATCGCAGCCCGATCGGTGAGGCCCTCGAGCCCGGACAGAACGCGGTCCTTCCCGCCAGGCTCCGCGCCCCGAGCCGCGCGGGCGACTACTGCCTGCAGTGGGACGTCGTCCGCGAGGGTGTCCTGTGGGTCTCCGAGGTCGACCCGACGCCGGTCCGTTGTCAGCCGGTCGAGGTGGTCGCGACCCACGCCTTCTCGCTCATCTCGGTCGATGTGCCGCGGGTCCTGGCGGCCGGCGGTCGTCGGCCAGCGACCGTGATGCTGCGCAACGACGGCAGCCGGACCTGGCCGGCCGGGAGCACGGTTGCGCTGGCCTGGCACTGGCTCGACGGCGTCGGCGATGTCGTCGAGTGGGAGGGGGCGCGAGCGACCGTCGACCGGGTCGTTCCCCCCGGCGCGACGGTCGAGCTCGAAACCGGGGTGAGGGCGCCGGAGCGGGCCGGCCGCCTGCGCCTGGTGTGGGACATGGTCGACGACGGGGTCTGCTGGTTCTCCGAGCGCGACCCGACACCGGCGGAGGCGCTGGTCGTGCTGGTCGTCGGTCCGTCCGCGGCGGCCGCTCTGTGGACCGCCCTGGTCGCGGCGGCGGCGATCGCGGCCGCGATCCGTGGCCGGCGGCGTGGCCGGCTCCGCGGGACCTGGGCGCTGCTCGACCTCGGCTGGCTGGTCGGCGCGGTCATGATCCGCCAGGCGTGGGTGCTCGCCGGGGGCGGGCACGGGCTGTCGGTCTCCGGCTGGTGTCTTGCCGGCGCCTCGGCGGTGGCCGGCTCGGCGGTCCTGCTCGGCGTGCGCGACCGGGTCCGCCCCTGGGTGGTCTGGGTCGTCTCCGCGGCGATCACCGCGCTGCTCTTCGCCGACCTCGTCCACCTTCGCTTCTTCTCCGATCTCGTCTCGGTGGCGGGCCTGCGTTCGGCGGGCCAGCTCGGACAGATCGGGAGCAGCGTCCGGAGCCTGCTCGAGACCGGCGACCTCTGGTTCTGGGCCGACCTGCTGCCCGGTCTCGGGCTGGCCTGGGCGGTCGCCACCTTCGGCCGGGGCGGCGCCCGGCGCCGGCGGGCGGCGTTCGGTGCGGTTGCCGTGGCCCTCGGTCTCGCCGCCTGCGGCCTCGTCACGGTCGACCGCGGGCTGTCATTGCGCCAGCTCTTCCACGCCACCGAGGCGGCGCGCCGGGTCGGGGTGCTCAACCTGCACGCCGCCGATGCCGGCGGCGCGGTGCTCCGTCGCCTGATCCGGCCCGAGCTCGGTGAGGCCGAGCTCGCCGGGGTCGTCGGCTTCTTCGACCAGCGGCGCCCGCTGCGCGCCGGCGCCGGGCCGCTCGCCGGCGCGGCGAGCGGTGACAACCTGCTGATGATCCAGGTCGAGTCGCTGCAGGGCTTCGTCGTCGGCCTCGAGATCGGCGGACGCGAGGTGACCCCCACCCTCAACCGCCTGGTCGCCGAGGGCTTCTGGTTCGCCAACGTCACCGACCAGACCGAGGAGGGCCGGTCGTCCGACGCCGAGCTGTCGACCCAGACCTCGCTGCTGCCGCCGGACCGCGGCGCCGCCGCCTTCCTCTACGCCGGCAACCGCTTCACCGGTCTCGCCGGTGTGCTCGGCGAGAGCGGCTACGCGACCCTCTCGGCGGTGCCCTTCGACGGCGGGTTTTGGAACCGCCGGGCGACCCACCGGGCGTACGGCTTCGCCGAGAGCCTCTTCGCCGAGGACTTCGGACCGGGCGAGACCGTCGGCTGGGGGCTCGACGACCGCTCGTTTCTCGTCCAGGCGGTCGACCGGCTGGCGAGGTTGCCCGAGCCGTGGTGCGGTCTGCTGCTGACCCTGTCGCTCCACCACCCCTTCGACGGATTCCCCGACCACCTCAAGACGATCGACGTGGGCGGGGCCGAAGGGACCCCGTACGGGAACTTCCTCCACACCATGCACTACTTCGACCGGGGGCTCGCGGATCTTCTCGCCGCTCTCACCGAGCGGGGGCTCGCCGACCGGACGGTGATCGCCCTGTGGGGCGACCACGACGCGGGGTTCGAGTGGGGTCCCGAGCTCGCCCGGACGACCGGTCAACCGGCCGACCCGGTGGGCTGGTACCTGAGCCAGCAGGTACCCTTCGCCATCCGGGTCCCCGGGCTCGCCGGACCAGGGGCGCCGCTCGCCGTGCCGGCCGGCCACGTCGACGTCGCGCCGACCCTGCTGGCGCTGCTCGGGGTCGACCCGGCGCCGCTGCCGCTGATCGGCCGCAACCTGCTCGGCGAGCCGGGAGCGGGCCCGGTGGTCGGCGAGTACCGGTGCTTCAGCGATGCGACCCATCTCTTCCTGAGACGCGGCCCCGAGCTCGCCGACGGCGAGTGCGTCGAGCTCGCCACCCTCGCCCGGGTCGAGCCGTCGGCCTGCGCCGACGGGTTCGAAGCCGCGCGGCGCCAGGTCGAGATTTCCCGACTGGTGCTCGAGCACGATCTCCAGGTGCGGATCCGCGCCGCCCTCGACCGCCAACCTTGACGGGCCGATCCGCCCGCCCTACGATTGTCCGGTCCCACCACGCTGCATTCTGCAGAAGGAGATCCTCATGAGCACCGACAGAGACGACAAGCTCAAGGCGCTGGAGACCGCCATCGGCCAGATCGAGCGCCAGTTCGGCAAGGGCGCGGTGATGCGCCTCGGCGAGAAGCCGAAAATCCGGGTCAACGTGATTCCGACCGGCTCGATCGCCCTCGACGCCGCGCTCGGCGTCGGAGGGGTTCCCAAGGGCAGGGTGGTCGAGATCTACGGCCCCGAGTCGTCGGGCAAGACCACCCTCGCGCTGCACGTCATCGCCAACTGCCAGGCGGCCGGCGGCCTGGCAGCGTTCATCGACGCCGAGCACGCCCTCGACCCCGAGTACGCCGGCAAGCTCGGCGTCAACCTCGACGAGCTCCTGATCTCGCAGCCCGACTACGGCGAGCAGGCGCTCGAGATCGCCGAGACCCTCATCCGTTCGGGCTCGGTCGGCGTCGTGGTGATCGACTCGGTGGCCGCCCTGGTGCCGCGCACCGAGCTCGAGGGCGACATGGGCGACGCCGTGGTGGGCCTCCAGGCGAGGCTCATGTCGCAGGCCCTGCGCAAGCTCGCCGGGATCGTCGCCAAGTCGAACACCTGTCTCGTCTTCATCAACCAGATCCGGGAGAAGATCGGGGTCATGTTCGGCAGCCCCGAGACGACCAGCGGGGGCCGAGCGCTCAAGTTCTACTCGTCGGTCCGGATCGACATCCGGCGCACCGCGTCGATCAAGCAGGGCGACCAGGTGATCGGGAGCCGCACCAAGGCCAAGGTCGCGAAGAACAAGGTCGCGGCGCCCTTCAAGATCGCCGAGTTCGACATCCTGTACGGCGAGGGCATCTCGGGGACCGGCGAGCTCCTCGACCTCGGCGTCGAGCACCGGCTGATCCAGAAGTCCGGGTCGTGGTTCTCCTACGGCGAGGAGCGGATCGGTCAGGGCCGTGAGGCGGCGCGGGCCTTCCTCAAGGAGCACCCGGAGACCGCTGGTGCGATCGAGGTCAAGCTTCGGGACACGCTCGGGCTGCTCCCGGGGGCGAGCGAAGACGACGATTGACGCGACATCGTTCGGAGCGCGGGCCGCGGCCGGAATCGGCCGCGGCCCGGTCCGGTTTGACTGTGCGGGAGGCCGGATGAAGCTGGTGACGAAAATGGTGTGTGCGACCGGTCTGCTCATCGGGATGGCCGGCGGCATCGCGGAGGGGGCGGTCGACCCGCTCCTCAAGCAGGACCCCGAGGTCCTCCGATTCGTCGAGCGGTCCCTCGCGTGGTACCCCGCCTCGACCTTTACCGTCGTCGCCGATGACCGCTCGCAGACGCCCTCCGGCTCGTACCGCGTCGTCCGGGTCGCGCGCAGCTGCGACAACCCGGTCCTCGCCGGCGAGCCGTCGGTGGTGGTCGACGAGGTCACCGGTCAGGCCTACCTCGGGAGCGTCGGCGAGCTGCCCTTCGAGCAGACCGGCGTCGCGCCGCGGAGCCTCCGGAGCTTTCTCGAGGGCTTTCTGCCCGAGGTGCTCGACCGCAACATGAACATGAAGGTCAGGGTGAGCTGGGACCTGCCCGAGGGCGCGAAGCCCGGGGCGGTCATCCCGTTCACTCTGATGATCGACACCGGGTACGGCGAGTTTCCCAAGCCGACCGCGGTCACCTCGGACGGAAGGCTCCTCGTCATGGCCGCGGGGCTGCCCCTGAGCGGCGACCCGGTGGCGATCCGTCGGGCGCTCTTCGCCTCGAGCGACGCCGTGGTCTGGGATCACCCGGGCTCGGCGAAGACGACCGTCGAGATCGTCGAGTTCTCCGATCTCGAGTGCCCGGCGTGCAAGGCGAAGTGGCCGCTGATCGAGAAGGTCATCGAGGGCAACGGCGATCGGGTCCGCCACGGGATGGTCAGCTTCCCGCTGACCGGCATCCACCCTTGGGCGTTCCGCGCCTCCTCCGCGACCTGGTGCATCGGCGAGCAGCAGGCCGAGCAGCTGATCCCGTTCAAGGAGCTCTTCTACGACCTCCAGCGCGAGATGGAGGTCGGTCTCGTGACGCCGACCTCGATGGACTTCGTCGCCGGCAACGGTCTGGACGAGACGAGCTTCCGCAGCTGCTATCTGCGGCAACCCTCGCTCGACGGGGTCCACCGTCAGCTCGCCATCGGCCACGTCGTCGGGGTCAACGCGACGCCGACCTACTTCGTCAACGGCTGGATGGTCCAGATGCCCCAGGAGGAGTGGTTCTCAGACCTGGTGGCCCGGCTGTCCCGGGGCGAGGAGCCCTGACCGGCTTCCCGGCACACAACTTGCTTTGACGAGGCGATGAGACGAGGCGCGTCCGCGCCGGCTCATCGCGCCCCCTGATGGCCGCGGGCCAGCGCCGGAGAGGCCGCGGGGGCGGTGGCGGTCGCGCTCTGGCTCGGCCGAGTTACGCTGATGGTCCACAGCACGTTACGTGCAGGTGACGGGGAGGGCGGTCGCGGGGCGGTCCCCGGCGGGTCCGGCCCCGGGGCGCCGGACGCGGCCCGACGACGCGTCGTCGAGCTGGCTTCGGCCATCCTCGAGCGGTGCCGCGGCGAGGGCCCGTCGAACTGCGAGGCGCGCTGTCCGCTGCGGGTCGACGCCCACCTCTACGTCCAGCTCGCCCGAGCCGGCCGGTTTCGGGAGGCGTTGCAGACGGTCCGCGAGCGGCTGCCGTTCCCGGGGATTCTCGGCTATGTCTGCACCCACCCGTGCGAGCTCCACTGCAAGCGCCTCGAGCTCGACCGGGCGATCAGGATCCGCGACATCAAGCGGTTTCTCGCCGAGCACGAGCCAGGCGAGCCCGAGCACATTCTGACGACCGCGCCGCGCCGGCTGCAGCGAGCCGCCGTGGTCGGCGCGGGACCGGCCGGGTTGCTCGCCGCCCACGACCTCAGACGCCGGGGGTTCGAGGTCGTGCTGATGGAACGGTCCAACCGGATCGGCGGCTGTCTGACGACCAGGATCCCCGAGTGGCAGCTCCCGGCGGCGGTCCGCGAGCGCGATCTTTCGATCATCCCGGCGCTCGGGATCGAGGTCCGCACCGGCGTCGCCGTGGGCTCGGACGTCAGCCTCGACGAGCTGGCGTCCGACTTCGACGCGGTGCTGCTCACGGTCGGGTTCGCCGGCGGGCAGGGCCTGCTCCGGGAGGGGTCGAGCGGCCTCGGCTCGACGGTTCGCGGTACGGTGTGGGCCGATCCGTCGACCTGCTCGACCGGGATCGACGGCGTCTTCGCGGGCGGCGACGCGGTGAGCGGTCCGACCTCGGTGATCGATGCGCTGGCCTTCGGTCGGCGTGCCGCCGAGGCGGCGAGACGGTACCTGGAGGGCGTCCCCCTCGGGTCGGTCGCCGAGTCCGCCGACCCGCCGGAGCTGCTCTGGCAGCTCGGCATCGACGAAGCCGAGCGGCGCCGCCGCGAGCGGACCCCGGTGCTCCTCGCTCCGGCGGCCCCGCCGATGACCGAGAGGGAGGTCCGGGGCGAAGGCGAGCGGTGCCTCGACTGCAGCTGCGACCGGTGCGTCCGCGAGTGCGAGTTCCTGACCACCCACTGCAGCTCGCCGCGCGATCTCGCCCGCCGACTGACCGCCGGGGTCGACGGCAACCTGCCGGTGGTCTACTCGTGCAACGTCTGCGGGCTGTGCGCCACGGTCTGCCCGGTCGACCTCGACACCGGGAAGCTCATGCTCGCCGCCCGCCGCGAGGCGGTCCGGCGGGGGCTGGCGCCGCTTCCCGAACATCGACAGGTGCGACGCGAGCTGCGGGCCGGGGTCTCGGCCGCCTTCTCGCTCGCCAAGGCGGCGCCCGGTCGCCGACGGGCGAAGCGGCTCTTCTTCACCGGTTGCGAGCTGCCCGCCACCTCGCCGGGGCAGACCCGCCGCCTGTACGCCCACCTGCTCGAGCAGGACCCGAGGATCGGCGTCCTGATGCACTGCTGCGGCGTACCGGCCGAGATCCTCGGTCTCGAGGACGACGCGTCTCGGGCCCGCGACGGGATCCGGGCCGCCATGGCCCAGCTCGAGGCCGACGAGCTGCTCGTCGCCTGCCCGCAGTGCCAGGAGGTGCTCCGCGAGCGGTTCACCGACATCCGGGTGAGCTCGGTCTGGGAGATGCTGGCCGAGACCTGGGATCCCGATCGCCGCTTCGACGAGCTGCGTCTCGCGGTCCACGACCCGTGCCGGAGCCGGCACGATCCGGAGGTTCACGCCGCGATCCGGACGCTGGTGCGGACCTGCGGCGTCGAGGTCGTCGAGACCGAGGCGTCGCACGAGCGGACCCGCTGCTGCGGCGCGGGAGGGAAGATCGAGGCGGTCGACTCCGATCTGTACTCGCGGGTCGCCGCCCGGGCCGCCGCCGAGACCGGTCTGACGATGATCACCTACTGCACCGGCTGCCGGAGCGCGCTTCGCGATGCCGGCCGGGACACCGTCCACATGCTCGACCTGCTGATGACCGACGAGCCGTTCGCCCGGACGCTCGACGCCGAGCCGGGGATCGTCGCCCGCCTCGCCAACCGGCTCCGCGCGAAGTGGGAGCTGCGCCGGATGCCGCCCTCGGCCGGGGAGTGAGCGGGCGATGGACGCGCCAGCCGTCTCCCTCTCGGTCAACGGTCGGCCGGTGACGACCCCTCGCCACAGGCTCCTCCTCGAGGTGCTGCGCGAGCTCGGAGTGAGGGTACCGACCCTGTGCCACGACGATCGCCTGGCGCCGTATGGCGGCTGTCGCCTCTGTGTCGTCGAGCGCAAGGACGGCGCCGGCGGGTTGGTCCCCGCATGCTCGACGCCGGTGCAGGACGGGATGGTCATCGAGACCGACAGCCCGGCGGTGGTGGAGTCCCGGCAGCAGCAGCTCCAGCTGCTCGCGCTCAACCACCGGATGGACTGCCCGGTGTGCGAGCGCGGCTCGGACTGCCGGCTGCAGGATCTGATCCACGAGATCGGGATTCCCGAGGACACGCTGCCCTTCGACTTCGCGCCGGTTCCACGGGACGAGACCTCGCCGGTGATCATCCGTGACCCGTCGAGGTGTGTGGTGTGCGGCCGCTGTGTCCGGCTCTGCGAGGAGGTCCAGGGCGTCGCCGCCCTCGGATTCGTCGGGCGGGGTCTGACGACCCGGGTCGCCCCGTTCCTCGACCGTCCCCTCGACTGCGAGTTCTGCGGTCAGTGCGTCAACGCCTGCCCGGTCGGGGCGCTGGTGGCCCGACCGTACGCCTCGACGGTTCCGGCCTGGCAGCGTCTCAGGGTCAGGACGACGTGCTCGTTCTGCGCCTGCGGCTGCGAGATCTCGGTGGAGACCCACAAGGGGCGGATGGAGCGGGTCACCGCCGACCCGCAGTCGCCGCACAACCGCGGCAAGCTGTGCGTCAGGGGTTGGCTCGGGCTCGACGTCGTCCACAGCCCGGAGCGTCTCCTCCGGCCGCTCGTCCGTCGCGGGGACGGGCTCGTCGAGGCCGACTGGAAAGAGGCGCTGGCGGTCGCCGCCGACGGCTTGCGACGGGCGGCGGGCCGTGGTCCGGTGGTCGCGGTGGGGGGCGGACGGTTGAGCTGCGAGGCCGGCTACCTGCTCCAGGCGCTCGCCCGGGAGGTGCTGCGGACCCCGCACGTCGACTGCGCCCCGGTCGGCGGCGCCGAGGCGCTGGTCGACGGCGTCTGGGAGGTCTTCGACCGGCCCCGATCGAGCGCCGGCTTCGACGACCTGCGAGCCGCGGACCTCGTCCTCGTCCTCGGCACCGATCCGACCCGCAGTCACCCCCTGGTCAAGACCGAGCTCGTCCAGGCGTCGATCCGGCGCTCGCTGCCGGTGGTCGTCGCGCTGCCGGTGGCGGGAGGCCTCGACCGTCACGCGGCGGACACCCTCCGGCTCGCCCCGGGTTCGGCCCACGACCTGCTGTGCGCCGTGGCGGCCCGGCTCCTCGAGAAGAACGACGGGCGGGCCGGCGGCGCCGAGGTGCTCCCGGGCTTCGAGGAGTGGCGACGGTCGATCGTGCGATTCTCCCCCGAGTCGGTGGTTCGGGCGACCGGTGTCTCGATCGCCCAGGTCGACCGGCTGGTTTCCAGGCTCGAAGGGGCCTGTCGACCGGTGATCGTTCTCGGCACCGGCTCCGGGGTGCCGGGGGACGAGGCCTCGGAGGCGCGGGCGGCGGCGTCGCTGGTCGCGGTGCTCGGGACCGGCGCCGGGCTGCTCGTGCTCGGTGGCCGGCCCAATGTCCAGGGGCTGGTCGATGTCGGCCTGCACCCGCGGCTGCTCCCCGGCCACCGGCGTGTCGAGCTGGCCGCCGAGGTCGAAGCTCTCACCGGCCGGGGGACCGTCGCCGAGGAAGGATGGAGCGTCGAGCGCTGGGTCGGGCAGCCGGTGGCGGCGTCGGGTCTGTTGCTGGTCGGCTTCGACCCGATCGATCTCATGCCGCGCGGCCGCGACCCCCGGCCGGCCCTCGACCGGGCCGGCTTCACGGTCGTCGTCGACGCCTTCCGGAGCCGCACCGCCGAGCGGGCGGACGTCGTCCTGCCGGCGGCGATTCTCGCCGAACGCGAAGGGACGACGGTCGGCGGCGATGGAGTGCGCCGGCCGCTGCGGCGGGCCCTCGAGCCGCCGTCCGGCGCGTCGCCGGACACGACGATCCTGGTCGAGCTCGCCCGGCGGATGGGTGCGAGCCTCCCCTCCGGCCCGGAGCTCGACCGGGAGCTCGACCGGGTGGTCGGCTGGGGGTGGGGTCGTTCCCGGCCGCGCCGGCTGGCCCCCGCCTCCCAACCCCAGGCGGCCGCGGTCGCCACGGGCTTCGTGCTCGACGCGGCGCCCCAGCTCTTCCACTCGGGCTCGGTGACCATGCGCAGCACCCTTCTGCAGGAGCTGTCACCGACCGTCGCGCTGCGTCTCCACCCGGCGGATGCCCGCAGCCTCGGCGTGGCGCGGGGCGAGGTCGTCGCGATCGCGAGCCCGCGGGGCGAGGTCCTGCTGCGGGCCCGACCCGACCGGTCGGTGAGGCGGGGCACCGTCGTGGTGCCCTGGGCGGGCAGCCGTAACGGTGCGTCGAACCTCTTCGACGACGCTCACGAGGCCTTGTCGGTCAAGGTGAGGAAGGCCTGACGATGGTCGACGAGCACGGCTGGACAGATGTCGCCGAGTCCGGGTTCTTCGGCGCCGAGGGGGGAGACGGAGCGGACGCCCTCGACCCTGCGGTGGTGGCGCTGGTCGACGAGCTGGTGGCCGCCGCGCCGGCCGGTCGCGAAGGGCTGCTCCCCGTCCTGCTCGGCCTGCAGACCGCCTTCGACCGGGTCTCGTGGCGGGTCCAGGAGCTGGTTGCGGATCGCTTCGGCCTGTCGCCGGCGCAGGTCGCCGGGATGGTCAGCTTCTACCCCGAGCTGAGCCCCGAACGGCGAGGTCGACTGAGGATCGGCGTGTGCGCCGGCACCGGGTGCTGGCTCGCCGGATCGGACGGGTTGCTCGACGAAGCGACCCGGCAGCTCCACACCGACCGGGCAGCGATCGGCGAGCCTCGTCTCGCGGTCGAACGACCGAGCTGCCTCGGGATCTGCGGTGTCGGACCGGCGGCCCTGACCGGCGAGCGGGCCCGGCCGGCGACGTCGCCCTCCGGCCTCGGCCGGCTGATCGCCGAGGCCCTCGCCGGGGTGCGGGGAGGAGGGGGCGACCGATGAGCCGCGGGCCCGCGGCGCTGATGGAGATCGGAATCTGCAGCGGCAGCGGCTGTCTGGCCCTCGGCGCGCTCGAGGTCTTGGAGGCGACCCGGGAGGCCGCCGCCCGCTCGGGGCTCGAGGTCATGGTCGCCGCCCGACCCGGGCTCGTCGGCTGCCGGGGCTTCTGCAGCCAGGGCCCGCTGGTTGCCATTCCGGCGAAGGACCTGCTCTACTGCAGGGTCTCACCCGGCGATGTCGCCGAGATCCTCGAGCGGACCGTCGGACGGGGAGAGGTCGTCGAGCGTCTGCTCTATCTCGACCCGGTGAGCGGGAGACGTTGCCGCGGGGTGGCGGACAACCCGTTCTTCGCCCCCCAGAAGCGTCGGGTGCTCGCCCGCTGCGGCGTGGTCGACCCGGAGGACATCGGGCATGCCATGGCGCACGGCGCCTACCGCGCCCTCGTGCGGGCCCTCGGCGAGATCGGCCCGGCGGCGATCGTCGAGCGGGTCAAGCGGTCGGGTCTCCAGGAGCGGGCGGGGGCGGGGTTCCCGGTTGGCCTCAAGTGGGCGGTCGTGGCCGAGTCGCAGGCCGACGAGAAGGTGGTGATCGGCAACGGCGACAGCGGCGACCCGGGGCTGACCGTCGACCGGACGCTGCTCGAAGGCGATCCGCACGGCGTCATCGAGGGACTCGTCATCGCGGGCCTCGCGGTCGGCGCGCGCACCGGCCGGCTGTTCCTGCGTTCCGAGCACCGCGTCGGGGTGGCCCGCGTCGAGCGAGCGGTGGTCGAGGCGCGGCGGAGGGGTTTTGTCGGCCCGGCGGTACTCGGGAGCGACTTCTCGTTCGACATCCAGATCCACACCAACGGCGGGGCCTCGAGCGGCGGCGAGGAGACGGTGCTGCTGAGTGCCCTTCATGGCCGACGCGCGGTCGCGAGGCCGAGACCCCCGTACCCGGCGGTGAGCGGGCTGTGGGGGCGGCCGACCCTCATCAACTGCCTCGAGACCCTCGCGAACATTCCGCTGATCGTCGGTGACGGCGTGGCCGGCGACGACCAACCGCCCGCTCTGACCCGGGTGGTCGGGCTGTCGGGCGGGGTGAGGCGGCCGGGCCTCGCCGAGGTCGGCCCTGACGTCACGGTGAACGAGCTCGTCGCCGGGATCGGCGGCGGTGCGGTCGACGGCGAGATCACGGCCGTGCACGTCGGCGGCCCGGGTGGGGCGACCCTCGGTCCGGAGCAGCTCGACGCTCCGCTCGACTCGCGGACGCCGAGCGAGCATGGCGCCATCCTGGGCTCGGCGAGCCTCGTCGTGTTGGGGCGGAGGGACTGCCCTGTCGCGGTGGCGAGGTTCCTGGTCGGGACCTGCGCCGATCAGAGCTGCGGCGCCTGTCCGCCGTGTCGGATCGGCACCAAGGTCGTGCTCAGCCTGCTCGACCGCGTCGAGACGGGGGCCGCGGACCCGGCCGATCTGGAGCGGCTCGAGCGTCTCGGTCGGCACATCGGTCGGACCGCGATGTGCGAGATCGGACGCAACGCGTCGCGCACCCTGATCGCGAGCCTCGGGAATCTGCGGGGTTGCTATGAGGCCCATCTCGGCGGGGTCGGCTGTCGGAGCGAGCTCACGCGCCCTCGGACGGGCCAACCGCGCCGATGACGCGGGCCGTCCGCGCCGCGGTCCCGATCTTGTCGTCGGGTCGCGGCTTCCGGTATCGTCGGGGGGGCCGGCGAGGGGCGGGCCCGGTCGGCGACCGGCCGTGGCCTTACGGTGCGGGGCCGGCCGGAAGGGGGCGGTGAGGCGGTGCGAAGGAGGCCGATGATCCTGCTCGCGGATGACGACCCGGTCTTCCTCGAGTCGGTGGCGGCGGTCCTGCGACCGCGCTACGACGTCCGGACCGTGGCGAACGGCCGCGAGGCGCTGATCGCCGTCGACGACGACCCCCCGGATCTCGTCATTCTCGACGTCATGATGGACCACATGTCGGAGGGGTTCGACGTCGCCCGGACGCTGCGCAGCGCCGAGGAGACGTCGCTCATTCCGATCATCATCCTGACCGGGGTGGACCGGGTCTACAACGTCAGGATGGAGGTCGACGAGTCGTGGATTCCCGCCGATCACTACCTCGGCAAGCCGGTCGCCCCCGACGAGCTGCTCCGGAAGGTCGCCGCCCTCGTCGGACCGGGCGCAGCCGGCTCGCCATGATTCGGACGGAACCGACCCCTCGGCGACCCGGCGACGCCGGCCGTGGTCGTGAGACCGGCCAGGGGCCGGTCGGGGATGACGGCCGCGACCACACCAGCTATCTCTTCTCCTGGGAGCTGCACGGACGCCTGCTGTGGTTTGCCAATCTCCGATGGGCGGCGGTGGTCGGCCTCGCGGCGGCTGCGCTCGCCGGGCCCGCGGTCGGCATGCCGTCGACCAACCCGAGCCTGGCGGTGGTCGCCGCGCTGGTCGCGGTCTACAACCTCGGCTTCATCTACCTGCTCCGCTACCGCCTCGGGCCCGAGAGCGCCTACGGCGACCTGCGGACGGCGGCGATCCTGCAGATGGTCACCGATCTCGCGGCGCTGTTCGTCACCGTCCACTTCACCGGCGGGTGCGCCAGCCCGGTGCTTCCGTTCGTCGTCTTCCACATGGCGATCGGCACCATCATGATCGAGACCAGGAGCATGTACCTGCTCGCCTGCGCGGCCTGCGGTGCTGCGGCCGGGCTGTTCGTCCTCGAGCACCTCGGCGTGCTCGTGCGCTACCCGTCGGCGGCCGGTGGGGTCTCGACGGTGGCGACCTGCGGGCTGTCGACCGCGATGCTGGTCGGGCTGGTGTTCGGCGTCGTCTATCTCACCGACTCGGTGACCAGCCGGTTCAAGGCTCGCAACGTCGAGCTCCACCAGATCACCACCGAGCTCCAGCGATCCCTCGCCGAGCGCGAGGCGGTCGAACGTCGGAAGTCGCACTACATGAGGATCTCCGCCCACCAGCTGAGGTCGCCGCTGGGGACGATCAAGACCTCGATCCAGGTGCTGCTCGACGGCTACCTCGACCCGGGCTCGGCCGAGGGGCGCCGGCTGCTCGAGGGCACGGCCGCCCGCGTCGACTCGCTGCTCGCCATCGTCAACGACCTCCTCGAGCTCGCCAAGATGCGCGAAGGGAGAGTCAAGGCGCCGTGGGCGAGGAACGTCAGCGTCAACCAGATCCTCGCCGACATCTTCGACGCCCAGGACACCTTCGCCAGCGAGGCCGGCGTCGAGCTCGTGCCGCGCTTCATCCAGGAGGGCGCGGCGGTGCTCGACTGGGCGGTGCCCCCCGACCTGGTCTACGCCTTCGAGAACCTCATCCACAACGCGATCAAGTACTCCAAGCCGGGCGGCGGGACCGTGACCGTCGGTCTCGCCGTCGACCACGAGCGGGCGACGGTGGTCGTCGCCGACCAGGGCATCGGCATCCCCGACGGTCTCCACGAGGACGTGTTCTTGGAGTTCGTCAGAGCGCCGAACGCCAAGCACGCCGCGGCCGAGGGGACCGGTCTCGGGCTGTCGATCGCGCGGGAGGCGGTCGCCATGCACGGCGGTGAGATCGTGCTCCAAAGCGCCGAGGGGGTCGGCACGACCGTCACCGTGGTGCTGCCCCTGCATCGCGTGCCGCCCGAGCTGTCGGCGCCCTGACCCGGTCATCGGGGGAGGCCGGCCGACCGGGTGAGTGACAATCTCAGGATCGAGGTCGGGCACACGCGAGCCGTCACCGGCCGGTAACGTCGTCGCGCCGGCGTCGTCGCCGGAAGGCCATCGTGGGGCGGTCACGATCGGCAGGGTCGGCGGCGCCGCGATCCCAGCCCGTTGTGGGCTCGCGACTTGGTCGACCCCTCCGTGGTCGCCCCGGTCGGGTCGGCGGGAGAACGCCGAGTGAAACGCTCAGGAATGGCAATTGCTGCAACCACGACAGATGCGGGTTTGACGACCGGCGACCGCGGCGCCCGGGGGCGCGGTTCGATGAAGCCGATTGACCGGTCCGGGCGGGCCGGCAGGCGTTCGGGGTTCGGGGTCTTTCATCTAGATCGCGGTCGTGGATAAAATGTCGCATGACGGAGCTCCGAACCGGGTGTTCCGTAGTACGATGAAGAGGTGCTAATGATGACTACTCTCGCTTATGTCGTGGCCTATGTCGGGGTCGTGTTTTTCGTCATCGCGTGCGTCGCCCGGTTCGTGATGTGGTCGAAGATGCCGATGCACATGCGCTGGGAGCTCTACCCGGTGGCCCACGAGGGCGGCGGCAAGGCCGCCTACGGCGGCTCCTATCTCGAGGACACCGAGTGGTGGACCAAGAAGCGCGAGGTCTCGCTGATCGGCGAGCTCAAGGTCATGGTGCCCGAGATCCTCTTTCTGGTCGCGCTGCGCGAGCACAACCGGAAGCTCTGGACGCGCTCCTTCCCGTTCCACTTCGGGCTCTACCTGGTCGGCGGGGCAACCGCGCTGCTGCTGCTCGGCGGCGTCGTGGCCGGTTTTCTGCCGGAGGCGATCAGCCAACCGGCCGAGAGGCTGATCGGGCTTCTCGCGCCGGCCCTCGGCGGGGCCGGTCTGATCCTCGGTATCGTCGGGGCGATCGGGCTGCTCCTGCGCCGGCGGAGCCGTGCGCTGCGCGACTACACCGCGCCGGCCGATCTCTTCAACCTGCTCTTCTTCGTCGTCGCATTCGGCGTCGCGGCGGCGACCTGGCTGCTCTACGACCGTGACTTCTCGATGGTCGGAGCCTTCGTCGCCAACCTCGTGACCTTCAACCTCGCGGCGGTGGGAGACGGCACGGCCGGCCTGATGCTCGTTCTGTCGGTGGTGCTCCTCGCCCTGCTCGTGGCCTACATCCCGACGACCCACATGTCGCACTTCATCGGCAAGTACTTCGCCTACCACTCGATCAGGTGGAAGGACGACCCGAATCTCCCCGGCGGCGAGCAGGAGAAGGTGATCGAGGAGCTCCTGTCCCGACCGGTGAGCTGGTCGGCGCCCCACATCGGCGCCGACGGCAAGAAGAGCTGGCTCGACGTCACCCTGGAGGACCAGAGCAAATGAAACAGCCCGACAGCGTCAAGGACATGGGGCGGCACCCTGGTCAGCCTCTCGCCCACATCAACCCCCTCGAGCAGATCCCGCTGCCGCCGCCCTTCGACAAGATCGACGAGGAGCCCAAGTTCGCCCAGCTCTCGGAGGCCGCGCGCGAGAAGTACGTCGTGCTCGACGACACCATCGCGGTCAACATCGAGAAGCCGAAGACCAAGGAGGACGAGGACCGGCTGGTCAACGGCTTCCTCAGCGGTCTCGAGAAGCTGTTCAGCGTCGAGGACAACTGGACCTTCCTCCAGCCCTTCGAGATGTCGATGGAGCACTGCGCGAGGTGTCAGACCTGCTCCGACGCCTGCCCGATCTTCCAGGAGAGTGGCGAGAACGAGCTCTACCGGCCGATCTACCGGTCGGAGATCCTGCGCCGCATCTACTTCAAGTACGTCAAGAAGGCGTCGCCGGCGATCCACGGCGACATCGACCTCAACTGGGAGACCGTGGCGAGGCTCATCGAGCTCAGCTATCGCTGCAACCTCTGCCGGCGCTGCGCCCAGACCTGCCCGATCGGCGCGGACAACGCGCTGCTGTCGCGCGAAATCCGCAAGATCGCCAGCATGGAGATGGGGATCGTGCCGAAGGAGCTTCACGATGACGGGTCGGTGCTCCAGCTCAGGGTCGGCTCGTCGACCGGCATGACCCCGATGATCGTCAAGGACAACATCGAGTTCATCGACGAGGACACCGCCGAGCGCACCGGGGTTCCGGTCACCACTCCGTTCGACGTCGTCGGCGCCGACATCCTGCTGATCCACAACGCCGGCGAGATCATGGCCTGGCCCGAGAACCCGGGCGCCTTCGCCACCGTCTTCGAGGCGGCCGGGCTGAGCTGGACCCTGTCGTCCGACGCGGTCGGCTACGACGGCATCAACTACGGCGTCTGGTACGACGACGTCCAGTTCGCCCGGGTCGCCGTCCGCCACGCCATGGCGGCCAAGAAGCTCGGGGTCAAGAAGATCGTCCTCGGCGAGTGCGGTCACGCCCACAAGGCGCTCACCGTCATCGCCGACAAGGTGCTGACCGGCGACCTCAACATCCCGCGCGAAAGCTCGATGGTCACCCTGCGCGACATCATCCGTTCGGGCAAGCTCAAGCTGGACCCCAGCCGCAATGACTTTCCGGTCACCCTGCACGACCCGTGCAACCTGGTCCGCCTGATGGGTGTGGTCACACCACAGCGCGAGATCATCAAAGCGGTGGTGCCCGAGGGACGGTTCCGCGAGATGGCGCCGCACGGCGTCGAGAACTACTGCTGCGGCGGCGGCTCGGGCTTTGCCATCATGTCCGGCCACAACTTCGCCGACTGGCGCCACCGGATGACCGGCCGGCGGAAGTTCCGGCAGATCCTCGAGGCCTTCTCCGACGAATCGATGGACCCCTCCCACCGCAAGTACGTCTGCGCCCCGTGCTCGAACTGCAAGGGCCAGATCCGCGACATCCTCGCCTACTACGACGCCTTCGAGAAGGCCGGGATCTACTACGGCGGTCTGGTCGAGCTGATCGTCAACGCCATGGTCGACGTCCAGCCCGGCTTTATCGACTGGGAGTGGCACTAGAACCCGCTTCCACAGCGTGTGACCGACGGCCCGCCGACCGGCGGGCCGTCGTCGTTTTCGGGGACGAGGGTCGGACGCCCTCCTGAGCACCGCTGCACACCGGGCGTGCCAGGCTCGACATTGTGCTCAGAGGCGCCCTCACGTCCGAGGCGCTGAGCGCACGATGTCCAGCCTGGCTCCCCCGGGAGGCGCGCCTCCGAGCAGGTGCCGAAGCAGCGATGCAGGCCGGAAGGCCGGAGCTTTTGAGAACCCGCACGCCTCCCCGGAGCGATGGCAGAGGTCCTCCCTGAGCACCGCTGCACACCGGGCGTGCCAGGCTCGACATTTTGCCCCGAGGCGCGCTCACGTCGGCCACGCCTTGAGCACAATGTCCAGCCTGGCTCGCCCGGGAGGCGCGCCTCCGAGCATCCGCTCCGGCCACGATGGAGGCCGCCGCTCGCGGCGCCGGCACGGTCGCAGCCCTCCTCGTCCCCCTCGAGCGACCGTGCCGGCGGCGCGACGCCGGGCCGCCCGGCCGTCGAAGGCCGGTGTTTCTGAGAAGCGGTACGCGCGCCCGGAGCGCCTCCACAGCGGCAGCGGCGGCGGCAGCGTCAGAACCTAAAGCCGCCAAGCCCTCAAGCCCCTAAACCCCAGCGACCGCCGGCGGGACTGGCAGTACCGTCGCACATTGCATGATTGCGGATCGGAGAGGCTCGCGTTTTGCGGTTGCACGACCCTCGGGCGGTGTCGACTGACTGAGCACAAAAGCCTGATACGAAAGATCTTCTGAGCTTGGGGGCCGATCCTGAGCCCGTGGCATGCAGGTTGCTCTACGGGCCGACAGCGGTCCTCGCGTCCCGGCGACGCGGGGTCCGGTCGGCGACGAAGGGAGCTCCTCCATGGTCGATTGCGGAAGCTGGGACTGGACCATCGGGAAGCGCGCGATATCGGATCTCGGACGGGTGCACGACGAGTACGACGAGGTCCACGAGTGGGCGGCCAGCCCGGACGGCGAGCGGGTCGCTGCGCCGGTCCTCGCCGCACCGGACACCTTCGCCATCGTGGTCAACCAGGAGCGCTGGGACGGAGAGTTCGAGAAGGCCTGGCATCTCGCGTTCACCCCCGACGGGCGGCTCACCGCCCTGGTGCGGATCGACGACGAGTGGACCCTCGCGGTCGACGGCGAGCCGTGGGACGAGCGGTGGGAGTTCGCCTGGAACCCGATCTTCAACCGTGACGGCAGCGTGATCGCCCTCCAGATCAAGGACAACATGGAGTACTCGGTCGCGGTCAACGGCGTGCCGTGGCAGCGCCGCTTCCACTCGTCGCGCGGCCTCGCGGTCAGCCGCGACGCCGGCCGGGTCGCCGCGGTCGTCCAGGTCAACCCGCTCGCCGAGGCCGACACGGTGGGTTTCTTCGAGGGGACCTGGAGCCTCGCGGTCGACGACGTGCCGTGGGACGCGACGTTCATCAACGCCTACGGTCCGACCGTAAGCGATGACGGCGCCGCAGTCGCCGCCGAGGTCCGGCTCGGCATCTGCGAGTACACCCTCGCCGAGAACGCCATCCCCTGGGAGCAGCGCTACGGCTGCGTGTGGGAGCCTTCCTACCGGAACGGCAGCGGTCGGCTGGTGGCGCCGGTGCGAATCGGCGGCTCGTGGACCCTCGCCGAGAACGGCGTCCCGATCTGGGGTGGGCGGTTCATGCAGCTGTGGAACCAGCGCCTGAGCTCGGACGGTCGGCGGATCGCGGCGGTCGCGGCGGCCGGCTTCGGCCGCTGGACGGTGGTGGTCGACGACCGTCCGTGGCGGACCTCCTTCGACGACCTCGTCCGGCCGCCGGTGTTCTCGCCCGACGGGGCGCGGGTGGCGGCCGGCGTGCGCCGCGGCGGACGTTGGAGCTTTGCGGTCGACGACCGGGTCTGGCCGGAGACCTTCGACATGGTGTGGGACCCGGTCTTCTCCCCGGGTGGCGGCACCGTCGCCGCGAAAATCGAACGCGACGGCAAGTACGCGGTCGCGATCGACGGCCGACCCTGGAGCCCGTGGTACGACCAGCTGTGGGATCCCACCTACAGCCCGGACGGCACCCGGATGCTGATCCGCGGGGTCGAGGGGGGCAGGTTCGTTCGCCACGTCGTCGGGGTCGCCGACCGGTTTCAGGCGTGATGGGTGGAGGGAGCATGTACGAGCTCATTCGCGGCCCGCTGCTCTGGATCGGCTTCATCGGGTTCTTCGGCGGGCTGCTCTACCGCTTCGTCACCATGGCCCGGCTCGCGAAGCGCGAGAGGGTCGTCCTGCCGACCTTCAGCGCCCGCTTCGGTCTGCGTTCGCTGGCCCACTGGCTGGTTCCGTTCGGCGGGGCCAACATGCGCCGGCGTCCCGCCTACACCCTGCTCTCCTGGGCGTTCCACATCGGCGTCCTGGTGACACCGCTGTTCGTCATGGGCCATGCGGTGCTGTGGCAGGAGGCGTGGGGCTTTCGCTGGTGGAGCCTGCCCGCGGGCCTGGCCGACGCGATGAGCCTGGTGGTGGTCGGCGTCTGTCTCTTCTTCATCGTCAGGCGGCTGATCCGGCCCGAGGTCCGCAACGTCAGCTACCCGTCGGACTTCGTGCTCGCGCTGGTCGTGATGGCGCCCTTCCTGACCGGGTTTATCGCGCACCGTCAGTGGCTGCCGTACGAGCCGATGATCATCATCCACGGCCTGTCCGGGGTGCTCGGGCTGCTCGTCCTCCCTTGGACGAGGCTGGTTCACATGATGTGGTTCGTCTTCACGAGGGCATTCATGGGCAGCGAGTTCGGCGCGGTCAGGCACTCGAGGGACTGGTGAGGATCGGGATGGTCGGGCTGCTGACGACGACGGGAGAGGAACACGATGGCAGATCTTGAAGACCGCCAGGTCGTCGACCCGGGAATCGACGAGAGCATCGCGGGGCTCACTCCGGATCGGATCGAGCGGACGATCAACCGGGTGCTGACCGAGGAGACCGGGGCCCGTCTGCAGGCCTACCTCCAGACCTGCGTCCACTGCGGGCTGTGCGCCGAGGCCTGTCAGAGCTACATCTCGCGCGACAAGGACCCGGACTACGCTCCGGTCGCCAAGGTCAAGGACACGCTGTGGGAGATGGTCAAGCGCAAGGGCAAGGTCGACGGCGAGTTCCTGCACAACGCCGCCCGCATCGCCTACATCGACTGCGGCGCCTGCCGGCGGTGCAGCATGTACTGCCCCTTCGGCATCGACATCTCCTACATGATCATGACCGTCCGCCGGATCCTCAACCTGCTCGGGGTCGTTCCCCAGTACCTCCAGGACACCACCAACAGCCACGCCGCGACGATGAACCAGATGTGGGTCCAGCAGGACGACTGGATCGACACCCTGATGTGGCAGGAGGAGGACGCCCGGTCCGAGCTCGCCGGGGCGCGGATCCCGCTCGACCGGGAGGGCGCCGAGATCATGTACTCGGTGATCGGCCCCGAGCCCAAGATCCTCGCTCAGCTCATCGCCAACATGGCGATCATCTTCAAGGTCGCCGGCGCCGACTGGACGATGCCCTCGACCGACGGCTGGGACAACTCGAACATGGCCATGTACTCGGGCGACTTCGAAACGATGGGCCGGGTCGAGCGCCTGCACTGGGAGCGGGCGAGCGAGCTCAGGGTCAAGCGGGTGGTGATGGGCGAGTGCGGGCACGCCTACCGGGGCGCGGTCTACGACGGTCCGCGATGGCTGGGTTGGACCAAGCCGCCGATCCCGATGGTCCACGCCGTCGAGTACTACTACGAGCTCATCTCGAGCGGTCGGATCAGGATCGCCCGCAAGATCGAGGAGCCGGTGACCGTGCAGGACCCCTGCAACATCGTCCGCGGCCGTGGGCTCCACGACAAGCTCCGGTACGTGGTCAACGCGATCTGCGCCGACTTCCGCGACATGGACCCGCGGTACGAGCACAACTACTGCTGCCAGGCGGGCGGCGGCCTGATCAACTGCGGGCCCCCGTGGAAGCGCTCCCGGATGAAGAGCAACCGCGTCAAAGCCGATCAGATCCGAGACACCGGCGCGCACACGGTGATCACCCCGTGCCACAACTGCCACTCCGGGATCGAGGACATCATCGGCTTCTACAAGCTCGGCTGCCACGTCTCGTTCATCAGCGAGCTGCTGGTCAAGACCATCGAGATGCCGGACGCATGAGGAGTCGGACCACGATGAAACCGCGAACCACATTGTTGATCGTGCTCGGCCTGCTGGCCGTCGTTCCGGCGGGGTCCCCCTCGGCGTCGACGGGGTCGCCGCCAACACGGGTGATCCCACCGGACGTGGTCGAGCTGAGTCTGCCGAGCTCGCTCGGCCCGCTCGAGCGCCCTCCCGTCGAGTTTGGCCACCAGCGGCACTCGGAGGCGTTGAGGGGCGAGGGCTGCGTCGCCTGCCACACGGTCGACGAGACCGGCTTCTCGCCGACCCTCAGCGCGATCGACGGTGTCGGCGAGACCCGCGATGCGCTGATCGACGCGTACCACGCGGTCTGCACCGACTGCCACCGCCGGCTCGCCGAGTCCGACCGCGCCTCCGGTCCCCGCACCTGCGGCGGCTGTCACGTCCGCCTCGACCCGGGAGCTCCGGCCAGGACGCCGATCCGCTTCGACCTGTCGCTGCACGCGCGGCACGCCACCGCGTACCCGGACGACTGTGCCGCCTGCCACCACGTCTGGGACGAGACCCTCCAACGGCTGGTCCACGTCGAGAAGACCGAGGAGTCCTGCCGAGGTTGCCACGGCGCGGTCGTCAAGGACGGGACCCGGTCGCTGCGGGACGCGGTCCACCGCGACTGCGTCGGCTGCCACCTCGAGCGGGCGCTCGCCGGCAAGGAGGCCGGCCCTTCCGACTGTGCCGGCTGCCACGACAGGACCCGGATGGCGGGCATCGAGCGGCTCGACGAGGTTCCACGGCTGGTGCGGGGCCAACCCGACAGGGGGTGGGTCCATCGTGCCGACGCGACCTCACCGGCGGTGGCCTTCGACCACCTCGCTCACGAGTCGGCGGTCGGCTCGTGCTCGAGCTGCCACCACCGGACCTTCCAGACCTGCGACACTTGCCACACCCTGATCGGCGCCGCGGAGGGCGGCGGGGTGACGACGACCGAGGCCCACCACCGTCTGTCCGCCGATCACAGCTGCGTCGGATGCCATGTCCGGAGGACCACGTCGACCGGGTGTGCCGGGTGCCACGCTGCGCACCTTCGGGCCCCGGCGGCGACCGGCTGCGCGGTCTGCCACAGCGGACCCAGGCCGGGCGAGGAGCTGCCGGAGACTCCCCCGATGCCCGCCGAGGCGGAGCTGGGAACCCTGCCCGAGGTGTCCGACGCCTTCCCTGAGACCGTGGTGATCGACCGGCTCGCCGACGCGTATCAGGCCTCGACCCTGCCGCACGCGAAGATCGTCGCGAGGCTCGACGGCTTCGTCCGGGACGACGGGGTGGCGGCACGATTCCACCGGGGCAGCGCGACCCTGTGCGCCGGGTGTCACCACCACACCCCGATCGGCGACCGTCCGCCCCCCTGCCGGTCGTGCCACGCGACCGATGGCGAGCCGGCCGGCGCCCGACCGGACCTCAAGGTCGCCTACCACCAGCAGTGCGTCGGCTGCCACCTCGCGATGGATCTGCCCCAGCGCGGCTGCACCGACTGTCATGCGGAGGTCGAGTCATGAGCATCTCGAGACGGGGTTTTCTGAGCGGTCTCGGCGCGACGGCCCTGGCCTGCGGCTCGACCGAGGCCGGGCAGCACACCGAGCACTCGACCTTCCCGATCCCCGACGGTCGGATGGGTCTGCTCCACGACTCCACCTACTGCGTCGGCTGCCGGGCCTGTGAGGTCGCCTGCAACCGGGTCAACGAGCTGCCGCCGCCCGACCAGCCGATCGGCGACCTCTCGGTCTTCGACCGGGAGCGTCGGACCACGGACACCGCCCTGACGGTCGTCAACCGGTACCGGGTCGACGACGTCGACGTCTTTCGCAAGCACCAGTGCATGCACTGCAACGAGCCGTCCTGCGCGTCGGTGTGCCTCGTCAGGGCCCTGGTCAAGTCCCCCGAGGGGCCGGTCCTCTACGACCCGGATGTCTGTGTCGGTTGCAGGTACTGCATGATGACCTGCCCCTACTACGCCCTCGCCTACGAGTACGAGAGCCCCAACCCGCGGGTCGTCCGCTGCACGATGTGCTACCCGCGGATCGTCGAGGGGCAGGTCCCGGGATGCGCCGAGGCCTGCCCGATGGGAGCGATCACCTACGGTCGGAGGAGCGATCTGCTCCACCAGGCGCGCGAGCGGATTGCCGAGCACCCCGGGCGTTACGTCGAGCATGTCTTCGGAGAGCACGAGTTCGGCGGCACCTCCTGGCTGCTGCTCGCCGGGACCTCGCCGAGCCGCCTCGGTCTCGCCTCGTTGGAGAACGCGAGCCACACCCCCCTCCCCGAGCTCACCAAGAGCTTCCTGTCGGTCGTGCCGCTGGTCCTCACCTTGTGGCCGGGGCTCCTGCTCGGATTCTATGCGATGACCAAGCGGCGCGAGGAGGTGAGCGAGGCGGAGGCCAGGGCGAGGGTCGTCGAGGCCCTGCTGAGTGCCGACGAGGAGACCAAGACGAAGCTCGCCGCGGCGGCCGCGAGGTCCGAGAAGGACAAGGAGAAGGCGATCGCCCAGGCCGTCAAGAAGGCGCTCGAGGAGCAGGCCGCCAAGGGGGGTGCCTCGTGAGTGCGACGACGACGATCGCAAAGAGGTGGGTCACGCCGTTCAATGTCTTCGCTGCGGTGGTGTTCGCGGTCGGCCTCCCGCTGGTCTACCTACGCTGGTTCCACGGGCTCGGCTCGGTGACCAACCTGTCGCACGACGTTCCCTGGGGCTTCTGGATCGGCTTCGACGTGATGGCGGGCGTCGCGCTGGCGGCGGGCGGCTACGTCATGGCGACCGCGGTCCACCTGTTCGGCATGAAGGAGTACGAGCCGGTCGTCCGACCGGCGATCCTGACCGGCTTTCTCGGGTACGTGCTGGTCATCATCGGCGTCGGCTTCGATCTCGGCCGGCCGTGGAACGCGCCCCACATGCTGCTCCAGCCCGGTCTCGCGTCGATTCTCTTCCTGGTCGGGCTGCACGTCGGTCTGTACTGCACGACCCAGTTCGTCGAGATCTCGCCCGCCCTGTTCGAGTGGCTGGGGTGGAAGAGGTGGCGGAAGATCGCGGTGTCGATCACGGTCGGCGCCACGATCTTCGGCGTGATCCTGTCGACGCTCCACCAATCCGCCCTCGGCGCGATGCTGCTGATCACCCCGACCAAGCTGCACCCGCTGTGGTACTCGCCGTTCATCGGGCTGTTCTTCTTCGTCTCGAGCGTCGCCGCCGGGCTGGCGATGGTGACCTTCGAGGGGATGCTCTCCCACCGCTATATGGGCCACCGCGTGGGGATCGACCACGAGCGGCTCGACAGGATCACCCTCGGCCTCGCCAAGGCATCGGCGATCACCCTCGGGGCCTACTTCGCGATCAAGATGGTCGGCGTCGCCCACGGCAATACCTGGCGCTACCTCGGCACCGGGATGGGAGTCTGGTTCCTCGTCGAGGTCGTCGGGTTCGTCCTCGTGCCGTGCGTCCTGTTCGCGGTCGCCCATCGGGAACGCCGGCCGCGGCTTGCCAGGTTCGCGGCCTTCGTCACCGTGGTCGGGATCGTCGTCAACCGGCTCAACGTCTCGGTCATCGCCTTCAACTGGCAGGTCCGTCCGGAGCACGGGTACTTCCCCGCGTGGTCGGAGCTCTGGATCTCGGTGCTGCTGGTCACCACCGGGATCATCATCTACCGGTGGATCGTCGGCCGGATGCCGATCCTCGACAACCACCCCGACTGGGGAAGCATCCACTAGGGGCGGAGGGTGACATGGACACGCTGCTCGACTTCATCTTCGAAACCAAGAAGCTCTCGTATATCGTCGCGGTGCTGCTCATGGTCGGCTCGATCCCGTTCTGGCGTTTTCTCACCGAGCGTGAGGAGAAGGAGTGAGCTGTGAGTGCAACCCCGGGCCGTCGAGCGGAGGGTGTCATGGCGAAGACCATTCTGGTGGCCGACGACGAGGCGGATGTCCGGGCCTACCTGTCGGCGGTGCTCGAAAAGGCCGGCTTTTCGGTGGTCACCGCCGCTGACGGGCGCCAGGCCCTGGCGGTCGTCGAGGCCGAACGGCCTGACCTGGTCGTCCTCGACCTCCAGATGCCCGATCAGACCGGGACCGACTTCTACCGACACATGATGCGCCAGGACGCGCTGCGGGACACTCCGGTCATCGTGGTCAGCGGGCTGGCGGGCCGGCACCTCGCGGTGAGCCGCCCGTTCGCAGTCTTCGACAAACCGATCGACCCCGACGAGTTCGTCGCAACGGTCCGACGTGCCTTGGGAGTGACCGATGACTGAGCCTGCGGTCGGTCCGACGGGCGAGACGCCCGAGCCGCGCCTCGGCGCCGCCGGACCGCAGGCGATCCGCGATGCCCCCACCCGAAAGGAGAGCGCCCATGAACGTGATCGAGAAGAGCAAGGGCAAGATCTCGAAGGGATTCCGTAAGAGGACGGGCTACGAGCACCCCAACCCGAACGTCCGGATCGCCGCCGTGGAACGTCTCGAGGACCCGGAGGTCCTCGTCCGAGTCGCCTGCAGCGACGACTCGTCGGCGGTTCGGCTGGTCGCGGTTTCGCGCCTCAAGAACGACCTCCACCTCGAGCGGATCGCCCGGGACGGGAAGCACCTCGACGCGCGGCTGGTGGCGATCGAGAGGGTCTTCTCGCAGCGCGTGCTCGCCGACCTGCTCAAGTCGCCGGAGAACCTCGAGCTCATCGGGATGTGCTTCTCGCGCATCACCGACCGCCGGATCATCGAGTCGATCGCCGAGGACACCGCCTACAGCCCGGCGGTCCGTCGCATGGCGATCGAGTACTACGCCGACGAGTCCTTCCTCGAGGAGGCCGTGAAGGAGGCCGAGACGGCGCCCGAGCGGAAGAGCGAGGCGGCCGTCGAGGCCTTCGTCGAGGTGTACGGTGGCGGGCTGCGTGGGGTACGGGCGATCGGTCGCTTCCGGCGCAGCGAGAAGGCCCTCAAGGCGCTCGGGACGATCGCCCGCAAGGGCGGTGAGACCGGCGGTCTCGCCGTCGAGTACCTGTGCTCGGCGCTGGCCAGCCCCAACCCCAAGCTCGTCGAGTGCGCCCGGGCCGAGCTCACCGTGCTTCGCGACCCCGATCTGGTCGACTGCATCATCCGCTCGCTCGACAACGACAGCCTCAGACAGCCGATCCGGGAAGTTCTCGAGCGGATCGACACTCCCGAGGCGAGAGCCGCGCTCGGCGGCGGTTCCGTGCCAAACTGAGGCGCGACCGGGGGAGGACGACGAGATGGCCAAGACGATCCTCATCATCGACGACGAAAAGGACATGCGGGTGTACCTCGAGGCGCTTTTCCGCAAGGCGGGGTACGAGACCCACTCGGCCGGGGACGGCGACGAGGGCGTGTGGCTCGCCGAGGCGCACCAGCCGGACCTCATCACCCTCGACATCCTGATGCCGAAGAAGTCGGGGCTCAAGGCCTACCGCGGTCTACGGACATCGGAGAAGACGGCCTCGATCCCGATCGTGGTGCTCACCGGTCTGACCCGGTCGGACGACTTCTTCGGCGACTTCGGCGAGCTGCCGCGCCCCGAGGCGATCGTCGAGAAACCGATCAAGCGTGACGAGTTCCTCGGAACGGTCGAGGGGCTGATCGGCGCTGCCTGACCGTCTCAGACGGCCGTCGGGTCGCCCGAGAGAGGGCCCTTCGCGACGAGCCCGTCGCCGCCGCCGGCGGTTCGAAACGGCCTGGCCGTTGGAATCGCCACGGTGAACACGGTGCCCTCGCCGGGGCGCGAGTCGAAGGTCACCGTTCCGCCGTGCTCCTCGGCGATCTTCTGGACGACCAGCAGACCGATCCCGGTTCCCTCGGTCCCCTTGGAGGAGAAGAACTCGTTGAACACCTTCCGGGTCAGCTCCTCGGGGATCCCCTCGCCGTCGTCCTCGACCTGGAAGATCGTGTGTCCGTCGCCGTTGTGCCAGCACCGGAGGACGACCCGGTGGCCGTCCTTGTGCTCGGAGGGGTCGAAGCGACAGGCGTCGATGGCGTTGGCGACGAGGTTGCAGAGCAGGTTGTGGATGGCCTCGCGGTCGAACGACCCGCGGTGGTGAGGCAGGGGGAGCTCGGCATGGATGTCGACGTCGTCGCCGGCCATGCGGTCGGCGTAGAGGTCGCGGACCTCGCGCACGATGTCCTGCGGCAGGACGTCGGGCTCGAACTCGGGAGATCGCTCCTTGGCGCAGAACAGCAGGTCCCGGACGATCGCGGCGACCCGATGGACGTTGCGCTCGACCATCTCCCAGCCGCTGGCGACGGCCTCCCGGTCGTCGGTCTCGAGCCCCTCGTTGACGATGAAGATCCCGCCCTCGAGTCCCATCAGGATGTTCTTGATGCGGTGGGCCGTCCCGGCCACCGCTCGCCCGGTCAGCGCCAGCTGTCGCTGGAGCCGCTTGACCTCGGTGACATCGGTGAAGACCTCCATGACCTCGTTGACGTTGAGGTCCTGGTCGAAGATCGGTTGGGTGTGGACCAGCGCGTTGATCCGGCGTCCCCAGCGGGTGATCAGGATCTCCTCTTCGGTCTGGGGGACGCCGTCCTCGAAGGTCCGGTCGACGACGCAGTTGGGGCACTTCGTGGCCCGCCTCTTGCAGACCTGGTAGCACAGCGACCGGGTGTCGGCGCCGAAGGTCTGCCGGTAGGCGTCGTTGGCCTCGACGATGTTGTGCTCCCGGTCGAGAACACAGATGAACTCGGGCACCGCCGAGAACAGCCGCTGGTACTGCTGCCGGGTGACGTCGAGCTCCCGACGGAGGCCCGTGACCGGTCCGACCCGGCCGTGCCCGCTGAGCTGCACTCCGAGCAGCCACCTGCCGGCTGCCACGAGCCCGACGAACAGCGCCGTCCCGAGCACCGCCGGCGGAGCGACTGGAGCGGCCAGGGCGACCGCGACCGACAGCGCTGCGGCCCCTCCGAGCCAGGCCAGCAGGGTCCCACGCGCGACCTGCGGGCGGCCCGGCGAACCACCGGCGAGCCGGTCGCCGGCTCGACCCGCGGACCCCGCCGCGGTGGCAGGGTTCCCCCGGTGTGCGCCTTCGGCGAGGCGGTCGCTCTCACGGCGTTCGGGCCCGGCGATCGTTCCAGCCATCGCTCCGCTCCGACCCGAGTATGGCACATTGGCGGTCGGGTCTGCCGCCTTGACCGCGGCCCCCTGCGGGCTTAGGTTGAGACATGGGGAGCCCAGCCGTGAGCCCCGGAGCACCCGAGATCGAGCGGTTCATCCTGGACAGCGTGTCCGAGGCCGTGTTCACGGTGGACCGGTCCTGGAAGATCGCCTTCTTCAACCGGGCGGCCGAGCGGCTCACCGGCGTAAAACGCGGCCAGGCGATCGGACGGCGGTGCTGCGAGATCTTCCAGTCGAGCATCTGCAGCACTGTCTGCCCGCTCCACCACACCCTGGAGACCGGCGAGCCGGTGGCCAACCGAGCGGCCTTCATCATCGACGCCCGGGGGAGAACGCTGCCGGTCAGCGTGTCGACCTCGGTGCTCCGAGACGAGCACGGGCAGCTCGTCGGCGGCGTCGAGACGATCCGCGATCTCAGCCAGGTCGAGGAGCTCCGTAAGGAGCTCGAGGCCCGCTACTCGCTGGGGGACATCATCGGTCGCAGCCGCCCGATGCGCGACCTCTTCGGCATCCTGCCGGCGGTCGCGGCGAGCGACAGCACGGTGGTCATTCACGGCGCCAGCGGCACCGGCAAGGAGCTCTTCGCCCGGGCGATACACAGCATGTCGCCGCGCAACGAGAAGCGATTCGTCGCGATCAACTGCGGCGCCATGCCCGACACCCTCCTCGAATCGGAGCTCTTCGGCCACCGGGCCGGGGCCTTCACCGACGCCCGCCGGGACCGGCCGGGGAGGTTCGCGCACGCCGACGGCGGGACCCTCTTCCTCGACGAGATCGGCGACATCTCCCAGGCGATGCAGGTCCGCCTCCTGCGGGTCCTCGAGGAGCAGGTCTACGAGCCGCTCGGCGCCGACGAGCCGGTGGTCGCCGACGTCCGGGTGATCGCGGCGACCCATCGCGACCTCGCCGAGCTGGTGCGGGACGGGGTCTTCCGCGAGGACCTGTTCTACCGGATCAACGTGATGCGGCTCGAGCTGCCGACCCTCCGCGAACGCCGGGAGGACATCCCCCTCCTCGTCGACCACTTCATCGGGAGGTTCAACCGGCTCCAGGACAAGGACGTGGTCGGCGTTTCCGACGAGGTGCTCGAGGTCCTCATGAACCACGACTACCCGGGCAACGCCCGCGAGCTCGAGAACATCATCGAGCACGCCTTCGTGCTCTGCCACGGGGGCGTGGTCGAGCTACACCACCTTCCGCGCGAGCTGTCGAACCGGCTCGCTGAGGTCGGGGGCGAGCCGACGACCACGCTGCGGGCGATGGAGGTGCGCCACATCGGCGAGGCGCTGCGCCGGACCGACGGCAACCGCAAGGCGGCGGCCGAGCTCCTCGGCATCCACCCGAGCACGCTTTTCCGCAAGATCCGCGATCTTGGGATCGAGACCCCGCTGCAGGACGGCCGGACACGATCCGGCGGTCGCGTCCGAAACGGCGGTTGAGCGCGTCCCACCCCCGTTACATTCCGGTAACCGGTCTCGGGTTCGGTCACCCCCGAACCGACCCCGCCGAGCCCGCGAAGTGGATTCCAATGAGTGGTTTGTCGACCGGTCAGCCGGTCGTTCGTATGGCACAGGGGTTGCAACACCGCCGGGCGGTACGGGTGTCTCTGCCGAGCGCCCGGCAGTGATCGGACCGCCCGGCCCCACCCGTTGCGGTCCTCGAGGTGAAGGAGGAGCGAAGGTTGACCGGACTCAGGTGTCGGAGCCCATCCCGAGAGGAGCCGACACCGGGTCTCCCGAAGTTCTTGGAGATTCTCATTGGAAAGGAGTGGCCATGACAGGAATGAAGTACAAGACGCCGCTGCTTGACGAGCTCGAGAAGGGACCTTGGCCGAGCTTCGTCAAGGAGATGAAGAAAGAGGCCCATCGACCGATGGTCCAGGACGCCCTCGGCCAGCTGGAGCGCTCCTACGAGGAGCACATCAGCCACTGGAAGCACGGCGGCCTGGTCGGCGTCATGGGGTACGGCGGCGGCGTGATCGGACGCTACTCGGACCTCGCCGAGGAGTTCCCGGCGGTCGCGGAGTTCCACACCCACCGCGTCAACCAGCCCTCGGCCTGGTTCTACACCTCGGACGCCCTGCGCACCCTGTGCGACATCTGGGACCGGCACGGGTCGGGGCTCACGAACTTCCACGGCTCGACCGGCGACGTGGTGTTCCTCGGGTCGACGACCGCCGAGATCGAGCCGCTCTTCGCCGACCTGACCAAGGCCGGCTGGGACCTCGGCGGCTCGGGCTCCAACATGCGCACGCCGAGCTGCTGCGTCGGCCCCGCCCGCTGCGAGTGGGCGATGTACGACACCCTCGACGCCTGCTACAACATCACCCAGAACTTCCAGGACGAGCTCCACCGGCCCTTCTTCCCCTACAAGTGGAAGTTCAAGTTCGCCGGCTGCCCGAACGACTGCGTCGCCTCGATCGCCCGCTCCGACTGCTCGGTCATGGGCACCTGGCGCGACGAGATCCGGGTCGACCAGGCGAAGGTCCGCGAGTACGCCAAGACCGTCGACATCGAGTCCGAGATCTGCGACCGCTGCCCGACCCGCTGCATCGAGTGGGACGGCAAAAAGCTCGAGATCGACAACCCCAACTGCGTCAAGTGCATGCACTGCATCAACGTGATGCCGAAGGCGCTCAAGCCGGGTCTCGACCGCGGCGCCACCATCCTCATCGGCGGCAAGGCCCCGATCATCGGCGGCGCGCTGCTGTGCTCGGTCTTCGTGCCCTTCCTCGAGATGGACCCCGAGTCGGACTACGAGGACCTCAAGGAGCTCACCGAGGCGATCTGGGATCTGTGGGGCGAGCACGGTAAGCTCCGCGAGCGCGTCGGCGAGTTCATTCAACGCGTCGGTCTGTCCAACTTCCTCGAAGAGATCGGTCTCGACCCGGTGCCCGAGATGGTCATGGCGCCGCGCTCGAACCCCTACATCTTCTTCGACGACGAGATCTTCGAGACCGATGGCGAGTAGGGAAGGAGGATTCAATGGCTGACGAACGCATCACCGATATCGGCCCGCCACACTACGAGAAGTTCCTGCCTCCGGTCGTCAAGGCCAACTACGGCAAGTGGGACTACCACGAGATTCTCAGGCCGGGCGTCATGGTCCACGTCGCCGAGTCGGGCGACAAGCTCTTCACCGTGCGCTGCGGCTCGCCGCGGCTGATCGCGATCACGACCGTGCGCAAGTTCGCCGAGATCGCCGACAAGTACTGCGACGGCTACCTCCGTTTCACCAGCCGCAACAACGTCGAGTTCCTGCTCACCGACGAGTCGAAGATCAACCCCCTGATCGCCGAGATCGAGGAGTACGGCTTCCCGGTCGGCGGAATGGGCAACGCGATCTCGAACATCGTCCACACCCAGGGCTGGGTCCACTGCCACTCGTCGGCCTCCGACGCGTCGGGCGTGGTCAAGTCGGTGATGGACGAGCTGCTGCCGCACTTCCAGAACATGGACCTCCCGGCGAAGCTGCGGGTGGCCTACGCCTGCTGCCTCAACATGTGCGGCGCGGTCCACTGCTCGGACATCGCGATCCTCGGCGTCCACACCCGGGCGCCGGTCATCGAGCACGAGAACCTGCCCAAGATGTGCGAGATCCCGACCCTCGTCGCCTCCTGCCCGACCGGCGCCATCCGCCCGGCCACCGTCAACGGCGTCAACTCGGTCGAGATCGTCGAGGAGCAGTGCATGTACTGCGGCAACTGCTACACGGTCTGCCCGGCGGTCAAGATCAACAACGCCAAGACCGACGGCATCTCGATCTGGGTCGGCGGCAAGGTGTCGAACGCTCGGGTCGCGCCGAAGTTCTCCAAGCTCGCGATCCCCTTCATCCCGAACAACCCGCCGCGCTGGCCCGAGGTGGTCGAGGCGGTGCTCAACATCATCAACGTCTACGCCGAGAACGCCCGCAAGCACGAGCGGATGGGCGAGTGGATCGACCGGATCGGCTGGCCGAAGTTCTTCGAGCTGACTGGCATCAAGTTCACCAAGTACCACATCGACGACTTCAAGCACGCTGGCGAGACCTTCACCAGGACGGCGCAGATCCGCCACTGAGGGATTGAGGAGGACACCATGGCCGACGTAACAGTTGAGCAGGTGGCCGACGCCATGTTCGAGCTGGTTTCTTCCATGAAGGGCAAGCGGGACCTCAAGCCGATGGACGTGACCAAGCAGATGATCGAGAAGTTCGGCGGCGACGTCGACAAGCAGACCTGTAAAAAGGCGCTGCGCACGCTCATCGACTCCGGGCGCCTGACCTACAAGTACGCGGGCGGCAGCTATGTGACGCTGCCCGAGAGCTAGTCCGATCCAACAACCGGCGGACCGGGAGGGGAGGGCTTCGGCCCCCCTCCCGTCACCGCCTCGCCCCCCGAGGAGGTAATCATGGCGCGGAGCAAGAAGAGCGGCCCGGAGCGGATCGCCGAGGCGGTCGACGTTCTCCGGCAGTGGCAGGGCATCGAGCGCGACGCGATCGAAACGACCGCCCAGATCATGGAGAAGACCGACAACCTGCTGATCCGCCAGATCATGGAGATCATCCGGAACGACTCGGTCCAGCACCACCGGGTGCAGCAGTTCCTCATCGACAGCATGACCAAGACCCCCATCAAGATCTCGCCCGACGAGCTGGCCGAGGTGTGGGGTCAGATCGAGGCGCACGACGAGCTCGAGCGTCAGACCATCGAGCTCGCCAAGAACCTCAAGGACAGCTCGACCGACCCGGTGGCCAAGATCCTGCTCGACTATCTGCTCCGTGACGAGCAGAAGCACGACACGATCCTCGGCGAGCTGGAGAAGTTCAAGCAGCACATGTCGAAGCTCGCCTGATTCGACGGCTGGATGGCCTCGTCGAAGTGATGACCTCGTCGCAGTGTTGACCTCGTCGCAGTGAGGAGACGGATCCCATGGGTTTACTGAAGAAGAAGGACACGGAAAAGTCGAGCAAGTTCGAGTCCCGTCTCAAGGGGGGTGGCGGCGGCAGCGGCTCGCAGATCTCCGCGCTGCGGCCGCGCTATGTCGAGAGCCTCCCGCCGTGCACCGGTAACTGCCCGAGCGGCAACGACATCCGGGGCTGGCTGACGGTCATCCAGCTGCGCGAGAAGCTCGGTCTCAGCCTCGACCAGGCCTGCGAGCAGGCCTTCAGGATCGAGATGGAGACCAACCCCTTCCCGTCGGTCATGGGACGGGTCTGCCCCCATCCCTGCGAGACCGGGTGCAACCGCGGCAAGAAGGACGGGTCGGTCGGCATCAACTCGGTCGAGCGGTTCCTCGGCGACTACGCCCTCGAGCACGGCCTCAAGGCCGAGATGGTCGAGGGAGAGGGACCGAAGAAGGAGAAGATCGCGGTGATCGGCGCCGGTCCGTCGGGCCTGTCGTGCGCCTATCAGCTGGCCCGCCGCGGCTACAAGGTGACCGTCTTCGAGAACCTGCCCAAACCGGGCGGGATGCTGCGCTACGGCATCCCGGTGTACCGTCTGCCGCGCGAGATCATCGACGCCGAGGTCCAGCGCATCCTCGACCTCGGGGTCGAGCTCAGGTGTGACTGCAAGATCGGTAAGGACATCGCCTTCTCGGACATCAAGGCCGAGTACGACGCGATCTATGTCGCGATCGGCGCCCACCAGGGCAAGGCCATGGGGATCCCGGGTGAGGACGGCCCCGGCCTGTGGACCGGGACCGAGTTCCTCAACCACGCCAACTCGGGCAAGAAGGTCGACATCGGGACCAACGTCGTGGTGATCGGCGGCGGTGACACCGCGATCGACGCAGCCCGGGTCTCGAAGCGACTGATCGGCGACACCGCCGCGATGGCGTCGAAGCTCGGCGCCCAGGTGACCATCCTCTACCGCCGCACCCGGGCCGAGATGCCGGCGATCGAGCGCGAGATCGAGGAGGCGATCGAGGAAGACATCGCGATCGAGTACCTCGCGGCGCCGATCGAGATCCTCCGCGACGACGAGGGTGCGGTCCGCGCCATGGTCGTCCAGCGGATGGAGCTCGGCGAGCCCGACGCCTCGGGCCGGCGGCGGCCGGTGCCGATCTCGGGCGACACCTACGAGCTGCCCGTCCAGACCATCATCACCGCGGTCAGCCAGAAGCCCGATCTCGCGGCCATCAAGTCCGAGGAGCTCGGCGACGGCTGGCTCAACAGCGACGACTGGGGCTTTACCGGCGTCGACGGGGTGTGGACCGGCGGCGACAACATCAACCTCGGCATCGCCACCACCTCGATCGGTCAGGCGCGGATCGCGGCCCTCGCCATCCATGCCAAGCTGCAGGGCCAGGCGCCGCCCAAGATCGAGAAGCCCGCGATGATCCGCAGCGATCGGATCAAGCTCGACTGGTACAAGCCCATCGAGCGGACCCAGCGGCGGGTCAAGCCGGCCGAGGAGCGGCTGGCGCATCCCTTCGACGAGGTCGACCTCGGCATCACCGGTGACGACGCCCTCATCGAGAGCGACCGGTGCTTCAGCTGCGGCAAGTGCTTCGGCTGCGAGAACTGCTGGATGTACTGCCAGGCCAACGTGTTCGCCAAGGTCGAGCCGCCGTCGCACGGCCACTTCTTCAAGATCAAGAAGATCGAGATCTGCGACGGCTGCAAGAAGTGCTGGGAGGAGTGTCCCTGCGGCTTCATCGTCGGTGAGTGAGGGGGGCGCACGGACGGCCGGATCATGCAACTTCGTACCCCACGGCTGGTGGTCGCCGGGTTGTCCGGCGACGGCGGGAAGACCCTGGTCAGCCTCGGTCTCGGCCGGGCGCTGAGCGACCGCGGACATATCGTCCAGACCTTCAAGAAGGGCCCGGACTACATCGACGCGTCGTGGTTGACCGCCGCCACCGGCCGCCCGTGTCGCAACCTCGACCCCTACCTCATGGAGCCCTCGGCGATCGGCCGCGCGGTGGCCGCCTCGGCCGATGCCGACCTGCTCCTGGTCGAGGGTAACCGTGGTCTCTTCGACGGGGTCGACGCCGCCGGCAGTCACTCCACCGCGACCCTCGCTAAGCTCCTCGGCGCGCCGGTGATCCTCGTCGTCAACGTCACCAAGACGACCCGGACGGCGGCCGCCGCGGTGCTCGGCTCGCGGCTTCTCGATCCCGAGCTCGACCTCGCCGCCGTCATCATCAACCGGGTCGCGACCGACCGCCAGGAGGGTGTCGTCCGCGAGGCGATCGAGGACGCGACCGGGGTGCCCGTGATCGGCGCGATTCCCCGGCTGCGCGGCGACGACCCGCTGCCCGACCGGCACCTCGGACTGGTGACGCCGGTCGAGCACCCCCACCGAGACGGGGCGATCGCCCGCGCCGCCGCGGCGGTCGCCGGACACGTCGACCTCGACCGCGTCCTCGAGATCGCGGCGCGGGCGCCGGAGATCCGGCTCGAGGTCGACCAGGTCCGTCCGGGGCGGGCCCGGGTCACGATCGGCTACCTCGCCGACCGGGCCTTCAGCTTCTACTACCCCGAGAACCTCGAGGCCCTCGAGGCGGCGGGCGCCCGTCTGGTCGCGGTGTCGCCGAGCGACGACCCGGCGCTGCCCGAGGTCGACGGCCTCTACATCGGCGGCGGCTTTCCCGAGGTCCACGCGGCGCGGCTCGCCGACAACCGGGGCTTCGCCGAGTCGGTCCGGGCCCGGGTATCGGCCGGTCTGCCGGTGTACGCCGAGTGCGGCGGGCTCATGTACCTCGCCCGCGAGCTCGTGGTCGACGGGGTCGGCTACCCGATGGCCGGGGTCCTCGACCTGGTGGTCGAGCAGACCGGTCGGCCGCAGGGGCACGGCTACGAGACCGTGGTCATCGACCGCCCGAACCCGTTCTTCCCGGTCGGGGTCGAGCTCCGGGGGCATGAGTTCCACTACTCGCGAGTCATCGGCGGAGCAGACAGGTCCGCCACCGTTGCCGCGGTCGAGAGGGGCGTCGGGATCGGCGGCGGCCGGGACGCGATCGTGGTCGGGAGGGTGTGGGCGTCCTACCTGCACGTTCATGCGGCGGCGACTCGAGCCTGGTCGGCGGGCTTCCTCGACCAGGCCGTGGCCCACGCCTCCGAGGTCACCCAGCCGGCAGCGGCATGGGGCTGAAAGGACGAGTGATGGAGTTGCTCCGGGCCGGAGACGAGCGGGCGCTGGGCGAGCTGGTAGCAGGCGAGCCCCGGGCGACCCGCTTCCTGCTGGGTCGGCTCTGGGACCCCGACGCCGAGCTGCGTCGCGGCGCCGCCCGCGCCCTGGGCGTCGCGGCGGCCTGCCGCCCGGACGAGGGTCTCGAGCTGGTCCGCCGCCTGATGTGGGCGCTCAACGACGAGTCGGCGACCCACGGGCTCTCCGCGATTCCGGCGATCGGCGAGATCGGGTACCGCGCGCCCGAGCTGATCGAGGCCTTTGTCGCCCCGCTCGCCTCGCTGGTCTGGGACGACGGGCTGCGACCGGCCATCCTCGAGGCGCTGGCGCGGATCGCCGAGTCGGCGCCCGAGCTGGTTCGCCCGGTCTGTGCCGCGGTCGCCGGCCACGTCGATGCCGACGACCCGCGCCAGCGAGCGGCGTTCGCCGTCCTGGTCGAGCGGTCTGGAGGCATCGATGAAGCGTGAGAGCCAGCGGCAGCGCCTCGAGAGGTGCCTGGGCGACGTCCAGCAGCATCCGGACTCGGCGGCCGCCCACTACAACCTCGGGCTCGCCTACACCGTGTCAGGAAAGGTGAAGAGCGCCGAGGAGGCGTACCTCCGGGCCCTCGAGATCGACCCGACGATGGTCGAGGCCTGGGTCAACCTGGGCGGCGTGAGGCTCATGCACTGGGACTTCGCCGGCTGCCGGGACGCCAACCTCGAGGCGATCAAGCTCGACGACACGCTCGTCGTCAGCCACTACAACCTCGGGCAGGCCTACCTCTACCTCAACGATCCCGAGAACCTGGTCCGCTGCAACCAGCGGGTGCTCGAGCTCGAGCGCGACCACCCCGCCGCCCACTACTACTCGGCGGTCGGCTATCTCGCGATGGACAACCACGGCGCCGCCGAGCGACACCTCGCCCGGGCCATCGAGCTCGGGTTCGCGCCGACCCAGGACTTCGTCAAGGCGATGGAAAAAGCCCAGATGAAAAAGGCCCGCGCCGCGGGCACGACGTTGGTGGAAATCACCGGGGCCGAGGGCCCGGAAAAGAAAAGGGAGGAATAGTCATGGCCACATTCGCACACGGGAACATCTCGATTTCGGTCGACGAGGACGGCTTCATGCAGGAGCCCGAGGCGTGGAACGAAGAGGTCGCCGCAGCGCTCGCGACCACTGAGGGCGTGAACGACCTGACCGAGGACCACTGGAAGGTTGTCAACTACCTGCGCGACTACTACCTGCAGTTCGGCGTCGCGCCGATGATCCGCAAGCTCTGCAAGCAGACCGGTTTCCAGCTCAAGGAGATCTACGAGCTGTTCCCGTCGGGTCCGGCGAAGGGCGCGTGCAAGGTGGCCGGCCTTCCCAAGCCGACCGGCTGCGTCTGACTCAGGGACCGCGACGCTCCCGGCCTTCCGTCTCGCCTCCGTCGCGGGGGCGAGGCGGCGGGGCCGATTTTTCGTCGCCGGGTCTCGCATGGCCGCCTCTGTTACGCGGTGGAAACGGTGACGGACGGGATCGCTGCCTCGCCTCGAGGAGCGTGTGGCCAAGGTCGCATGGATCAGTGCCTTGCGAGCCCGGTCGGCAGTCGATCCGGTGGCACGGCGGTTGCAGTCGGACCGGTGGCCCGGGAGGGGGTCGATGACTCTGATGTTGAGCAAGAATCGGCGAGACGAGCTGGTCTCCCTGTGGTACGACCGGATCGTCGGTCGCTACCCGGCCGAGACCGAGCGATTCCTCCGCGAGCAGGCCGACCCCTTCGCCAACCCGGTCGGCTGCGCCCTGCGGGAGGATCTCGCGCCGGTCGTCGACGGGCTGCTCGACGGCCGTGACCCGGTCGACCTCGCATCCGGCCTCGACCGGGTCATCCGGGTCCGCGCGGTCCAGGACATGCGGCCGTCGGCGGCGGTGGGCTTCGTGCTCGAGCTCAAGGAGGCGTTCGAAGCGGTCGCGGGTGAGGAGCCCGAGGCCGTTCGGTCGGCCTTCTGCCAACGGGTCGAACGGCTGCTGCTCGCCGCCTTCGACGTGTACAGCCAGTGTCGCGAGCAGATCTTCGCGATCCGGGTCAACGAGATCCGAAACCGATCGCTCAAGGTGATGGAACGCCTCAACTCGTGGCGCGAGGCCCGGGCGGGCGGTCCTGCTGTCGACGCATGAGTCGGGGGGTCGAAGCCCGCGCCGGAGGCTCGCCCGATGCCGTGCGGATCAACGGGGAGTCGGATGGGCGCCGCCGCCGCCCGCTCGCCCGAGTCGTGAGACCTAGGAAGGAGGAGACGAGTCGATGAGTGCCCTGGTTTCCCTCGTCGCGGTCGCCGCTTTAGCGCTGCTCGCTGTGGTCGCGGTGGCCTCTGACGACCTCCGGTTGGTGTTCGGGGCGGTCATCCCGGGCATCGCGTTCGCGGTCTTCCTGGTCGGTATCGTCGCCAGGGTGATCCGCTGGGCGCGGGCGCCGGTGCCCTTTCGTATCCCCACCACCGCGGGCCAGCAGAGGTCGCTGCCCTGGATCAACAACTCCGAGCTCGACAACCCCAGCGGCACGCCCGGCGTGCTCGGCCGGATGCTCCTCGAGGTGCTCTTCTTCCGGTCGCTCTTCCGCAACACCAAGGTGGAGCTCCTGACCGACAAGGAGAAGGTCAACTACATCGGCACCAAGTACCTGTGGGCGGCCGCGATGGCCTTCCACTGGTCGATGCTGATCGTCGTCCTCCGGCACTTCCGCTTCTTTGTCGAGCCGATACCCCGGTTCGTCGAGATCATCCAGGCGGTCGACGGCTTCTTCCAGGTCGGAGTACCGGTGATCTATGCGACGAGCGCTGTGCTGGTCGCCTCGCTCGGCTATCTGCTGCTGCGCCGGCTGGTCGACGCCAAGGTCAAGTACATCTCGCTGCCGTCCGACTACTTCGCCCTCTACCTGCTGCTCGGGATCGCCCTGTCGGGGATCCTGATGCGCCATCTCGAGAAGGTCGACATCGTCAACGTCAAGGCGGCGATCGCCGGATGGGCCTCGTTCCAGCTGGTGCGCCCCGAGGGTGTCGGCGTGATGTACTTCATTCACGTCTTCCTGGTCAGCGTCCTGCTCGTCTACTTCCCCTTCTCGAAGCTGCTGCACGCTCCCGGGGTCTTCCTCTCGCCGACCCGGAACCTGGCCAACAACAACCGCGCCAAGCGCCACGTCAACCCGTGGAACCCGCCGATCATCGGCCACACCTACGCGGAGTGGGAGGAGGAGTTCCACGACAAGCTGGTGGCCTCCGGCTACGTCCTGGACAAGGAGTGAGCGATGGCCGAGAAGTCACCCCAAGAGCTCATCCAGATCGATCTCGACCCGCCGAGGAGGGACTGGCGGAACCCGTCCGTCGACTTCGAGTCGAGACGCGGCACCTGGTCCTACCCGGCGGCGGCCAAGAACATCGAGTACATGGGCTATGCGAACCCCCGTGAGTGGTCGCCCACCGACGACGACTGGCAGCTGCCGGACAACTGGCAGCAGATCATCCACGAGGGCTTCAAGGAGCGGCTCGCCAAGTACCGGTCGCTGCGGGTCTTCATGGACACCTGTGTGCGCTGCGGCGCCTGCGCCGACAAGT
Source organism: Thermoanaerobaculales bacterium (assembly GCA_025456145.1). Taxonomy (GTDB): domain Bacteria; phylum Acidobacteriota; class Thermoanaerobaculia; order Thermoanaerobaculales; family Sulfomarinibacteraceae; genus JAHECW01. The sequence continues at coordinate 88,315 of JALOLD010000004.1, forward strand.
GCCACTTCTTCATCGGCTCGGGCGATCCCAAGAACATGCCGGTGCTGCGCTCCGAGCTGCTCCGCTCGATCTACCGCAACGACTTCACCCTGGCCGGCAAGCTGCTCGGCGGTTTCGCGGGCGGTCGCAAGCTGACCAAGGAGGTGCTCAAGGAGTGGTTCTACTACTTCTTCCAGTGCACCGAGTGCCGGCGCTGCAGCGTCTACTGCCCGTACGGCATCGACACCGCTGATGTCACGATGATGGCGCGTGAGCTGATGATGCTGGTCGGCCTCAACATCAACTGGATCTGCGAGCCGGTCGCCAACTGCCAGCGCACCGGCAACCACCTCGGGATCCAGCCCCATACCTTCAAGGACAACATCGAGTTCCTCTGCGAGGAGCTCGAGGACAGCCACGGCATCAAGATCGAGCCGGTGATCAACAAGAAGGGCGCCGAGGTCCTGTTCATCATCCCCTCGGCGGACTACTTCGCCGACCCCGGGACCTACACCTTCGTCGGCTACCTGATGCTCTTCAAGCAGATCGGGCTCGACTACACGATGTCGGCCTACGCCTCGGAGGGCGGCAACTTCGGGCTGTTCACCTCGCACGACACGATCAAGAAGCTCAACTACAAGATCTACCACGAGGCCAAGCGGCTCGGCGTCAAGTGGATCCTCGGCGGCGAGTGCGGTCACATGTGGCGGGTCATGCACCAGTACATGGACACGATGAACGGGCCGGCCGACTTCCTCGAGGTGCCGCGGTCGCCGCTCACCGGCACGGTCTTCGAGAACGCGCGGGCGACCAAGATGGTCCACATCTGCGAGTTCACCGCCGACCTGATCCGGAACAAGAAGATCAAGCTCGATAAGAGCCGCAACGACAAGTACCGGGTGACCTTCCACGACTCCTGCAACCCGGCGCGGGCGCTCGGTCTGTTCGAGGAGCCGCGCTACATCCTCAAGAACGTCTGCAACCACTTCTACGAGATGCCCGAGAACACGATCCGCGAGCACACCTTCTGCTGCGCGGGCGGCGCCGGCCTCGGCAACGACGAGAACATGGAGATGCGCCTGCGCGGCGGTCTGCCCCGCGGCAACGCGCTCAAGCACGTCCGCGACGCCCACGGCGTCAACCTCATGAGCTGCATCTGCGCCATCGACCGGGCGACGCTGCCGCCGCTCGCCGAGTACTGGTCGCCCGGGGTGGAGATCAGCGGCGTCCACGAGCTGGTGGCGAACGCGCTGGTGATGGACGGCGAGCCCGAACGCACCGTGAATCTCCGGGGCGAGCCCCTGAAGGAAGAGAAGGAGGGCACCACCGATGTATGACGCCGGCAAGATCATCGTCGGGCTCCTGGTCTTCGTGGCCCTCGCCACCTCGCCGCTGTGGTTCAACGCGCTGTTCGGCGAGTCCCCCGCGGCCCCGGAGCTCAAGCTGCCGACCAACGGCTCGACCGAGTGCGTCGAGGCGAGGGACTTCATGGTCGCCAATCACATGGACCTGCTCAACCAGTGGCGAGACGCCGTGGTCCGGACCGGAACGCGCGACTATGTCAGCACGCTCAACAACAAGACCTACGACATGAGCCTGTCCAGGACCTGCATGGACTGCCACTCGAACAAGACCGAGTTCTGCGACGCCTGCCACACCTACCTGGCAGTCTCCCCCTACTGCTGGGACTGCCACGTGGAACCGAAAGGGGCCGACTGATGGACGGGAGCAGACGTGAATTCCTGAAGCTGGCCGGGCTCACCGCCATCGGCGCGACGGGTGCGTCGTCGGTTCGGGCCTCCGGTGGGGCGTCGTCGGCGACCGGCGGCCATGCCGAGGCCTCGTCGGACGGGGTCCGTCTGGCGATGGTCGTCGACCTGCGGAAGTTCTCCCGGGACGGGAGCCTCGCCGAGCGCTGCATCGAGGCCTGCCACCGCGCCCACAACGTGCCCGACTTCGGCGACGACCCCAAGAACGAGGTCAAGTGGATCTGGACCGAGGACTTCGAAACCGCCTTCCACTCGCAGGAGTTCCACTTCATCCGCGAGGACCTCAAGGGCAAGCCGACCCTGCTGCTGTGCAACCACTGCGACAACCCGCCGTGCACCAGGGTCTGCCCGACCCAGGCGACGTGGAAGCGCGATGCCGACGGGATCGTCATGATGGACTGGCACCGCTGCATCGGCTGCCGCTACTGCGTGGTGGCCTGCCCCTACGGCTCGCGGTCATTCAACTGGAAGAACCCGCGGCTCGGGCTCGAGGACATCGACATCAACTTCCCGACCCGGATGAGGGGCGTCGTCGAGAAGTGCACCTTCTGCGAGGAGCGGCTTGCCCGCGGACAGCAGCCGGCGTGCGTCGAGGTGTGCTCGAACGACGAGATCGTGTTCGGCGACCTCAACGACCCGGGCTCCAAGGTCCGCCAGCTTCTCGCCGAGCGGATGGCCATCCGTCGCAAGTCGGGGCTCGGAACCCAGCCCGAGGTCTACTACGTCATCGACGACCCGCGCACGCTGCAGGAGTTCGCGCCGGCCGCTGTCGTCGATGGCGCGGAAGGGGGCGACCATGCTTGAGAAGGCGCTCAGCGGCAACCGCACCTACTGGACCTGGATCTTCTTCCTGCTGGCGATCATCGGGGCGGGCGCGGCGTGCTGGTTCTGGCAGCTCAACGTCGGTCTGACGATCACCGGTCTGAGCCGGGACGTCGTCTGGGGCTTCTACATCGCCCAGTTCACCTTCTTGGTCGGCGTCGCGGCCTCGGCGGTGATGGTCGTGCTGCCCTACTACCTGCACAACTACAAGGCCTTCGGCAAGATGACCATCCTCGGCGAGTTCCTCGCGATCGCCGCGGTCATCATGTGCATGACCTTCATCTTCGTCGACATGGGGCGGCCAGACCGGATCCTCAACGTCTTTCTCCACCCGACTCCGCACTCGATGATGTTCTGGGACACCATCGCGCTGGGCGGCTACCTGGTGCTCAACATCCTGATCAGCCGGGTCACGCTGAGCAGCGAGCGTCGCGGGATCGCGCCGCCCAAGTGGATCAGGCCGATCATCATCCTCTCGATCCCCTGGGCGGTCTCGATCCACACCGTGACCGCGTTCCTCTACGCTGGCCTCGCCGCCCGGCCGTTCTGGCTGACGGCGATCCTGGCGCCCCGCTTCCTCGCTTCCGCCTTCGCCGCCGGCCCGGCGCTGCTCATCCTGCTCGCCCTCATCGTCCGCAGGATCAGCTCCTTCGACCCGGGCAGGGAGGCGATCAACAAGCTCGCCGAGATCGTCACCTACGCGATGATCCTCAACGTCTTCTTCGTCGCGATGGAGCTCTTCACCGCGCTCTACAGCGACATCCCCGAGCACGTCCACCACTTCCAGTTCCTCTTCACCGGTCTCGAGGGCAACAGCACCCTGGCGCCCTGGATGTGGCTGTCGGTGCTGCTCGCGGTGGTCTCGCTGGTCATCCTGATCAACCCCGCGACCCGGCGGAGCGAGACCACGCTGATCCTCGGCTGCATCGCCGTCTTTTTCTCGCTGTGGATCGACAAGGGTCTCGGCATGGTGATCGCCGGGTTCGTCCCGAACCCCCTCGGGCAGGTCGTCGAGTACGCGCCGACCCTTCCCGAGCTGACCATCAGCCTGGCGATCTACGCCGGCGGCGTGCTCATCGTGACCGGGCTGTACAAGATCGCACTCGAGGTGCGGGGACAGATGAAGGCCTGACCGGGCCGAGCCTCCGCACCGTGTTCTCGTGCCCCCGACCCGCCCGGTCGGGGGCCCTTTTTTTGGAGGTCGGATGACCACGACACGCAAAAAGATCGTTATCGTCGGAGCCTCGGCGGCGGGTCTGCGCTGCGCCTGCCGGGTCAAGCGCCTCCAACCGGGCTGGTCGGTCACCGTGGTCGAGGCCAACGAGGTGTTCTCCTACGGCGCCTGCGGGATGCCCTACGTCCTGTCGGGCGACATCGAGGAGCTCGGCGCCCTGCGCCGCACGCCCTACGGGGTCGATCGCGACGAGGCCTACTTCACGGCGGTCAAGGGGGTCGAGGTGCTGGCGCCGTGGGCGGCCACCGGCGTCGACGTCGCGGGACGGACCCTGGCGATCGCCGGGCCGGGCGGCAACCGTCTCGTCGAGTGGGACGAGCTGGTGATCGCGACCGGCGCCGCCCCGCGCCGGCTGCCCGGGCTGCCCGAGCACGACAGGGTCCGGACCTTTCACGTCTGGGACGACGTCAAGCCCCTCAAGCTCGGTCTGATGCGGGGCGAGATCGGATCGGTGGCGGTGATCGGGGCGGGTCTGGTCGGCTGCGAGGTGGCGGAGGCCTTCGCCTCGCTGTGGGGCGCCGATGTGACCCTCGTCGAGGCCGCCGCCACCCCGCTGCCCGAGATCCTCGATCGCGAGCTCGGAGCGGTGGTCGCGAAACACCTCGAGAGCCAGGGGGTCAGGCTGATGACCGGCTGTCCGGTGGAACGGGTCGCCATCACCGACGACGGCGCCGCGGTGCTCGCCGGCGGCGCCGAGATCACGGTCGACGTCGTGGTGGTGGCGGTCGGCGTCCGGCCGCGGGTCGAGCTCGCCCGAGCGGCCGGTCTCGAGCTCGGGCCGACCGGTGCGATCCGGGTCGATGATCGGCTCGCGACTACGGCGCCGCACATCTGGGCGGCCGGAGACTGCGCCGAGGTCCGGCACGCGGTTACCGGAGGCCCGGCCTTTCTCCCCCTCGGCTCGCTGGCCAACCGTCAGGGTCGCGCCCTCGGGACAGTGCTCGCCGGCGGGGAGGCGTCGTTCGGACCGGTTGCCGGCGCCGCCGCGGTCAAGGTCTTCGACCTCAACATCGCGGCGGTCGGGAGCACGGCGGCGCGGTTGCGCGGCGGTGGCACGACCGTAGGGTCGGTATGGATCAGCGCCGAGGACCGCGCCCACTACTGGCCGGAGGCCAAGCTGGCCCTGCTCGGCATGGTCTACGACCCGGCGAGCCGTCGGGTGCTCGGGGTCCAGGGGGTCGGTGAGGGGGCCGAGGTCGCCAAGCGGATCGATGTCGCCGCCCAGCTCATCCTCCGCTCGGCGACCGTCGAGGACTTCGTCGACATCGAGCATGCCTACGCCCCGCCCTACGCGCCGGCCCTCGACCCGCTGACGGTCCTCGCCTGCGCCGCCCAGAACGCGCTCGACGGGGTCGAGGGGGTGTCGCCCCTCGCCGACCTCGGGACGGCGACGGTGCTCGATGTCCGGGTCGACGACGAGCGGGGGGAGCGTCCGGTCGAGGCCGGGCGGCTCGTCGAGATCGAGGTCGGCGAGCTGCGCAACCGTGCCGACGAGCTGCCGGACGGGCCGCTGCTCGTCGTCTGCGCCCACGGCACGCGCTCGGCCGAGGTGGTCCGCTGGCTGTCCGGCCGGGGGGTCGAGGCGCGCTACCTGGGCGGCGGGATGAGCTGGCGGGCCAGGGCGGTCTGACGGAACCGCCCCGATCCGCGGGATCTCTCGCGCCCTTCGCCGCCGAGCTCAGGCTTGCGCCTCGCCGGTGCCCAGGAAGAGGGCCGCCGTGAGCATGATCAGGGCCTGGACGAGGAGCAGCACCACGGCGAAGCCGACGATGTCGGGTCGGTGGAGGAGGCTGACGGCGACGACCGTCGCGAGCGCGAGGTTGCGGCACGGGAACTCGACGAGATAGGTCACGCGGTCCGCGGCCGGTCGGCCGGTCGCCCAGGCGAGCCCGGCGCCGGCCGCCATGGCCAGCGCGGTGAAGACGAAGGCGGTCAGGGCGAGCTCGTCGATCGACGCGACGATCGCCCCTTTCTGGCCGTGGACGACATAGGCGACGAGCGCGACGAGGGCGACCAGGCTGACCCGGCGGAGCGCCCGATCCCGGGACTGGAGGGTCGCCGGGCGCCAGCGTCGCAGGGTCATCCCGACGATGGCGGGCAGCACCACCAGCCCGAGCAGCTGGACGGCGAGAACCGCGCCCGGGATCCGGATCTCGGGCTGGTCGTCGAGCCAGAAGAAGAAGCCGGCGGTGACGAGGGCCGGGATCGTCGCGAAGCTCACCAGGCACGACACCGCGGTCAGGGTGATCGAAAGGGCGACGTTGCCCCGGGCGAGGCAGGTGTAGAAGTTCGAGACCGTCCCGCCCGGACACGAGGCGACCAGCACGAGCCCGGCGACGGCGACCGGCGAGGGCTCGAGCACCAGGGCGATCACGGTGGCGATGAGCGGCAGCAGCACGAGCTGGCCGATGGTCGCCGTGACCACGGCGCGGAGATCGGTCGCCGACCGGCACAGCTCGGACGGAGTGAGGCCGTGCCCGACCGCGACCATCATGAGGAAGGCGACGGCGGGGATCGCGAGGTCGGTCACCGGGTCCATGGCACACTATTCTGCGCCATGGTCGGAGCCCGGCGCAATGCCGGAGGCGTGCGCTGCGGTGTTACACTGCGCGATGCGCGCCCGGCGCCCGGCCGGTCGCCGGAGGCCCCCCAGGTGTACCCGGTCATGCTCGATGTCCGCCGTCGTCGTTGCCTCGTCGTGGGCGGCGGCGGGATCGCCCTGCGCAAGGCGCAGGGGTTGATCGAGGAGGAGGCGCTGGTCACCGTGGTCGCCCCGGAGCCCGTCGCGCCCCTGGCCAGGCTCGCCGACGAGGGCCGGCTCCGGCTCGAGCGACGCCGGTACGAGCCGGGTGAAGCGGCGGGCTACGCTCTCGTCTTCGCCGCGACCGACGACCGGTCGGTCAACCGCACGGTCTTCACCGATGCCGACCGGGTCGGTGTGTGGGCCAACGTCGCCGACGACCCCGAGCTGTGCTCGTTTCACCTCCCGGGACGGGTGCGGCGGGGGCCCCTCCAGATCGCGATCGCGTCGGGCGGCGAGGCGCCGTTCGCGGTTCGCCGGCTGCGCCAGGCTCTCGACCGCCGGTTCGGTCCGGAGTGGGCCGAGTGGCTGGCCGCCGCCGCCCGGTTCAGGGACCGGGTCCGCGAGCTCGGCCGACCGCCCGCCGAACAGGAGGCGGTGTTCGACCGGTTCTTCGACGCCACGGTCGATCTCGAGGCCTGGCGCGCCCGGGTTCCCACGGCTGCCGAGGAGGCCGGGTGGCTCGGCGCTCCGGTCGATCACCTCGACCGGTCCGGCGAGGCGGGGAACGGAGCGGTGGAGGGCTGGCCCGATCGTGGCGATCGCCGCGGCTTCGTCTCGCTCGTCGGCGCCGGTCCCGGTTGCCCGGGGCTGCTCACCATCCGCGGCCGTCAGCGTCTGCTCGAGGCCGAGGCCGTGGTCTACGACCGGCTCGCGGCCCCGGCCCTGCCGTGCGAGCTCGAGCCCGCGGTCGAGCTCCACCCGGTCGGCAAGGAGGCGGGCCTCCACCCGATGCCCCAGGAGGAGATCAACGCCCTGCTGGTGAGGCTCGCCCGGCGCGGGCTGCGGGTCGTCCGGCTCAAGGGCGGCGACCCCTACGTCTTCGGCCGCGGCGGTGAGGAGGCCGAGGTGCTCGAGGGCGCCGGGATCGCCTTCGAGGTGGTCCCCGGCGTCACATCGGGGGTCGCCGCGATGGCCTGGGCGGGGATTCCGGTGACCCACCGACGCGAGGCGGTCAGGCTGACCCTGCTGACCGCCCACGAGGCGGTCAAGTCGGACGGACCGCAGGTCCGGTGGGACCTGCTGGCCCAGGACGAGCACGCGACGATCGTCGGCTACATGGGGGTGACCGCGTTGCCCGAGGTGGTGCGCCGGCTGCTCGAGGCCGGGATGAGCCCGGCGACCCCGGCGGCGATGGTCGAGCGAGGCACGACCGCGGGTCAGAAGAAGGTCGTCTCGACCCTCGCCGAGCTGGTGGCGGCGGTTGCCGAGGCCGGGCTCGCGCCGCCCGCCCTGTTCGTCATCTCCCCGACGGTCCGCCACGCGACGGCCCTCGACTGGTTCGCCCGGCTGCCCCTGGCCGGCGAGCGGCTGGTGGTGCCGGGCAGCGCCGGTCCGCTCATCCGACGGCTCGAGGAGGCCGGCGCCGAGGTCGTCCCGCTGCCCCTTCCGATGACGCCGGCCGCCCGTGTCGTGCTCAATGCGGCGCCGGTCACCGGGTGCGTCGTCGCCGGACCCGACGAGGTCGACTGGCTCGACGGGGAGCGGGGTGGTCCGGGCTGGGCCGGCGAGCCGCTGAGCTGGTGCCTCGGGACGTCCGCGGCCGAGCGGGCCCGCCAGCGCGGCTGGCAGCGGGTCCGGGAGCTGGCCGGCGGGATCGGCTGCGACGAGCTGGTGGCGGGCATTGCCTCATCCCGGCGGTGATCGGGTGGCGACGGTGACACCGGCCGGCCGGAGCGGGGGCGCCCGGTGATCCGTCTCGGGCTGCGCGCCCGCTTCTTCCTCTACTCGAACACGCTGATCGCGGCGACCATGACGATCGTGACGGCGTTCGCGATGGTCCACGAGCGGACCTCGCAGCACCTCGCCATCGACCAGCGCGGACGGAGCATCGCCGACGCGATGGGCATTCTGATCACCGACGCCCTGGTCCAGCGCTCGAGCGGCGGGGTCGCCGACCCGGAGTACATCGACCGGAGCATCTCGCAGATCCTCGAGCGGAACCAGGACCTGATGCGCTATGTCGTCGTCGCCGATCCCAGCGGACGGGTGATCCACGCCACCGACCCGCCGCTCATCGGCGGCTTCTTCCCGCGCAGCTTCGGCGCCGGGACGGGGTTTTCGGCGCCGGTCACCGACCTGCGTCGCGGCGCCGGCGCCGACCGTCTGCTCGAGGTCCGAACCCCCCTCGGGACGCCGACCGACTTCCGGGGCTCGCTGGCGATCGGCTTCTCCCTCGAGCCGGTCGAGCAGCGGGTCGCCGATCTCGCCAGGCAGGCGATCATCGCCGCGATCGTCCTCATGCTGGTCAACTCGGTGCTGACCGCGCTCTACGTCGAGACCTTGATCCGGCCGATCCTCAGCCTCAACCAGACGATGAAGAGGGCGGGTCTCGGCGATCTCGGGGTCCGGGCGTCGGCCCGCACCGGCGACGAGGTGGGCGAGCTCGCCGACGCCTTCAACCGGATGATGGACGAGCTCGAGGCGGCGCGCGACCGCGAGAAGGTCCAGCGGGCCCAGCTCGCCCATACCGAGAAGATGGCGGCGGTCGGGACCCTCGCCGCGGGGGTTGCGCACGAGGTCAACAACCCGCTCGCCGGGGTGCTGGCCTGCGTCGAGAACATGAAGTCGGACCCCGACGATGTCGAGCAGCGCGAGCGCTACCTCGATCTCATCGTCGACGGGCTCAACAGGATCGAGCGGACGGTCAACACCCTTCTCAACTTTTCCAGGCAGCGGGAGATGAGCCTCGAGGAGACCTCGCTCAACCACAACCTCAAACACGTCGTGGAGCTGGTAGGCTATCAGCTGCGCCGGGCCGGGATCGAGGTGCGGTTCGATCTCGATCCGAAGGGCGCGGTCGTCCTGGCGGACCATTTCCAGATGGAGCAGCTGTTCCTCAACCTCGTGCTCAACGCCGTGCAGGCGATGCCGCGCGGTGGTGAGCTGGTGCTCCGGACGCGGGTTGCTGACGACGTGGTAGCGGCGGAGGTTCGCGACACCGGGACCGGCATCCCCGAAGAGATCCGCGACCGGATCTTCGACCCGTTCTTCACCACCCGCGAGGTCGGCGAGGGGACGGGCCTCGGTCTGTCGGTCAGCGACAGCATCGTCGCCGCCCACGGCGGCACCATCACCGTCACGTCGACCCTCGGGACCGGGACGACCTTCAGGGTCGAGCTGCCACCACCGGCGGTCGAGGGCGCCAGGGGGGAGACGTCGTGAGAATCGGCGGCCATCGACTGCTCATCGTCGAGGACGAGCCACTGCTGAGGATCACCATGGCGGACGCCCTGCGCAAGGAGGGGTGGACGGTGGACGTCGCCGAGGACGGCGTCAAGGGTGCGGCCCTCTTCGAGCAGCACATGCACGACCTGGTGCTGACCGACCTGGTGATGCCCAAGCTCGGCGGGATGGACCTTCTCAAACGGATCAAGGCGCTGCAGCCGGAGACGACGGTGGTGATCATCACCGCGCACGGCACCGTCGACCGGGCGGTCGAGGCGATGCGCGAGGGCGCATCCGACTTCATCGCCAAACCCTTCTCGATGGCCCAGCTCGTCGTCCGGGTCGCCAACGTGTGCTCGGTCCGGCTGCTCCGCGAGCAGAACGTCCGGCTCCAGGAGCAGCTCGAGCAGCGGCACTCCTTCTCCTCGATCATCGGACGATCGAAGGCGATGCACGAGGTCTTCGACCTGATCCGGCTGGTCGCCGACTCCGAGGCGTCGGTGCTGATCCACGGCGAGAGCGGAACCGGCAAGGAGATGGTGGCGTCGGCGATCCACTTCAACTCGGGCCGCAAGGCCAAGCCCTACATCCGGGTGAGCTGCGCCTCGTTGCCGGAGTCGCTCATCGAGTCCGAGCTCTTCGGCTACGAAAAGGGTGCGTTCACCGGCGCCAGCGAACGGCGGATCGGGCGTTTCGAGGCGGCGAGCGGGGGGACGCTCTTTCTCGACGAGATCGGCGAGCTGCCGCTGAGCTTCCAGGTCAAGCTGCTCAGGGTGCTCCAGGAGCGGCAGATCGAACGTCTTGGCTCGAACCGGCCGATCGATGTCGATGTCCGGTTCGTCTCGGCGTCGCTGCGGCCTCTCGAGGAGGAGATCGCCGCCGGCCGCTTCCGCGAGGACCTCTACTTCAGGGTCAACACGGTCGCCATCCACCTGCCGCCGCTGCGCGACCGCACCGAGGACATCTCGCTGCTCGCCCACGCCTTTCTCATCGAGTTCGCGCGCGAGCGGGGGCGCGACATCGAGGGCTACTCGGACGAGGTCCTCGAGCTGCTCGAGGCCCACTCCTGGCCGGGAAACGTCCGCGAGCTGCGGAACGTCGTCGAGCGCGCGGTGCTCTTCTGCCGCGGCCCGGTGGTCACCGCCGACGAGCTCCCGGCGGCGCTGCGGGGCGACGAGAGCGCGGTCCAGCGGACCACCCAGGGTCGGATCGAGCCGCTCCAGCACGCGGTCGAGCGCGCCGAGATCGAGGCCATCCGCTCGGCGCTCCAGTCGACCAACGGTCGCCGGGCCGAGGCGGCCGAGCTGCTCGGGATCTCGCGCAAGACCCTCTGGGAGAAGATCAAGAACCTCGACATCTCGGTCGACTTCTGACATCGACCGCGTCCCCGATCGCCCGGTCCGAGATCCCGGTCCCGGTCGTCCCGGGGCTGGGGAGAGGGACCGGGGTCTGAACCGGCGATGGCCGAGGGGCCCGGCGATCTACGGACCCGTCACAGGCCTTGTGAAATCTGAGACAAGCGCCGGTATACTGTGACCGTGGGGGCGTCATGAGGATTCCTTCGACTGGTCTCGTTGGCTTTCTCCTGTTGTTGACGTGGGGTGTCGGGACGGCCGCAGCCGAGGAGCCCGCGGCGACGGAGTCCCCCGGCTCGATCCTCTCGAGGTATGACCAGGGCTTCCGTTTCACCACCGCGGACAACGCCTTCGCGCTGCGGCTCAACGGCCTGCTCCAGATTCGCTGGTCCTACGTCGACTACGACCCGGCGATCCGCTACAACCAGGACGATTACTCGAGCTTCTACATCCGCCGCGCGCGGCTCTACTTCACCGGCCACGCCGGGAGCCCCCGTCTGACCTACTTCATCCACGTCCAGCTCGAGCCGAGCAACGACGTCAACGCCCACGACCTGTGGGTCGAGTACGAGTTCAGCGACCTGCTGCGGCTCGGCGTCGGGCGCAACAAGATCGGCTACGGCCTCGAGATGCTCAACTCGGGCGCCGCCCTCGGAATGGTCGACCGCTCGATCATGTACGGCGAGACCGACATCGATCTCGGCAACACCGGCCAGCCGGGCCCGCGCTTTCCGGGCGGCGGCACCGCCCGCTTCGGTCTGAGCTCGCTCGCGCCGACCGGGTTCCCGACCGGTGGGCTCAATCTCTATCGCTCGCAGGGCCTGCAGCTCCAGGGGCAGCGGGGGTCGTCGGACACCGCGACCTTCGAGTACCAGGCGGGGGTCTGGCAGGGGCGGAGCACGACCGGTTTCTCGAACCTCGGCGACGGTCACCTCGGGACGATTCGGGTCGGCTACTACCCCTGGGGCTTCATCGACTGGCGGGTGGTCGGCGATGTCGAGGGGAGCGAGCGGTTCAAGCTCGGGGTGGTCGGATCGGTCTACCGGGACGAGACCGCCCAGCCGGTGGAGTACCACGACCAGGGCGCCAACCTGGCGCTCCTCGCCCGCTGGCGGGGCTGGTCGGTCGACGCCGAGTGGAGTGCGGAGTCCTTCGAACCCGCCAGCACCGACGACACCTGGGAGCGAGAGGGCTGGCGGGTCAGCCTCGGCTGGTTCGTCGTCCCGGCGAAGTGGGAGGTTCGCGCGCGCTACGCCCAGATCGAGCGGCTCGACGACCCGACCTACCAGCGGGCGGTCGACTCGGGTCTGGGGGTCCCCGAGGTCGCCGCCGGCGAGGGCTGGACCCCGGCCCTCGAGGCGAGGATGACCGAGGTCAGCGTCGCGGCGAGCGTCTTCATCCCGCGCTGGCGTAATCGGTTGATCGTCGACCTGTCGCGGCTGACCCGGGATTTCGCGGCCGATCCATCCGCCGTGATCGACGGCGAGCCGGCGCCGATCGCCAAGGCGCCGGACCAGGTCGACCACCGCTTCCGCGCGATGATCCAACTGGTCTTTTGACAGATCTAAGTTCTGAGTTCTTGGTTTTTGGTTGTCGTCGCACCAGGTCGACATTCGCGATCGCGGACCGGATGCGATGGAACTAAAAACTAAAAACTGAAAACTAAGAACTTGGCGAGAGGCCCAGCCTCTCGCCGGCGTAGCGGTCGGCCGTGACCTCGTCGCACCAGGCGACGTTGGCGAGGTACCACTCGACGGTGGCGCGCAGGCCCGACGCGAAGTCGTGGTCGGGGGCCCAACCGAGCTCGGAGGCGATGAGCGAGGCGTCGATCGCATAGCGACGGTCGTGGCCGGGCCGGTCGGTGACGAAGGTCACCAGGTCGCGGCGGCTCGACCGGTCGCTCCGCGGCGCGAGCTCGTCGACGAGGTCGCAGATCGCGCGCACGACATCGAGGTTGGTCAGCTCGTTGTGTCCGCCGACGTTGTAGGTCCGGCCGGGGGTACCCCGGCGGACGATCAGATCGATCGCCCGGCAGTGGTCGGCAACGTAGAGCCAGTCGCGGACGTTGCCGCCGTCGCCGTAGACCGGCAGCGGCCGATCGGCGAGGGCGTTGCGGATCATCAGAGGGATGAGCTTCTCGGGGAACTGGAAGGGGCCGTAGTTGTTCGAGCAGTTCGAGATCGTGGTCGGCAGGCCGTAGGTCCGGTGCCAGGCGCGGACGAGGTGGTCGGAGGCGGCCTTGGACGCCGAGTACGGGCTCGACGGGTCGTAGGGGGTGGCCTCGGTGAAGAAGCCGTCGGCGCCGAGCGACCCGAAGACCTCGTCGGTCGAGATGTGGTGGAAGCGGACATCCGACCGGTCGCCCCAGTGAGCCCGGGCCGCCTCGAGCAGGTTGGCGGTGCCGCGGACGTTGGTGTCGATGAAGTCGAGCGGACCGTCGATCGAGCGGTCGACGTGGCTCTCGGCGGCGAAGTGCACCACCGTGTCGACCTCGTGCTCGGCGAAGATCCGGCGCAGCAGCGCCGGGTCGCGGATGTCGCCCTCGACGAAGGTGTACCGCTCGCGGTGGGTCTCGGCGACGTCGCGCTGGCTCGCCCGGTGCCCGGCATAGGTCAGGGCGTCGAGGTTGACCAGTCGCAGGCCGGGGTCGCCGTCGAGGGCGGTGCGCAGGTAGGTGCAGCCGATGAAGCCGGCGCCGCCGGTGACCAGCATCGAGCGTGGATGGTGGGTGATCGTCACGGGGTAAACCTCGGGAGGTCGTCGGGAGGGGCATCCGCGAGCCGGGGCCAGGCGAGGTCCCGCTCCGACAGCACCGGGGGCGAGCCGGCCAGCGGCCAGTCGATGGCGAGGGTCGGGTCGTCCCACCGGATGCCCCGCTCCTCGGCCGGCGCGTAGTAGTCCGAGCACTTGTACTGGAACTCGGCGATGTCGGACAGCACGAGGAAGCCGTGCGCGAGACCGGGAGGCGCGAACAGCATCCGGTGGTTGGCGTCGCTCAGCTCGGCCCCGACCCAGCGTCCAAAGGTCGGGCTGCCCCGCCGGATATCGACCACAACGTCGAACACCCGGCCGACGGTCGCCCGGACCAGCTTGGCCTGGGGTCGCCCGAGCTGGTAGTGCAGACCGCGCAGCACCCCGGCGCGCGACCGCGAGTGGTTGTCCTGGACGAAGTCGCAGTCGATACCGAGCTCGGCGAGGCGTGCGCGGTGATAGCTCTCCATGAAGAAGCCGCGGTGGTCGCCGTGGACCACCGGCTCGACGAGGCAGACGCCGGGCAGGTCGGTGTCGACTCGCCGCATTCAGGCCCCCGACCGCTGCAGGACCTCGCGGAGGTAGTCGCCATAGCTCGAGGCGCCGGCCGCCTCGGCCTCGCGCCGGAAGCCGTCGGTGGTGATCCAGCCGTTGCGCCAGGCGATCTCCTGCAGACAGCCGACCTTGAGGCCCTGCCGCTCCTCGATCGCCTGGATGAAGCTCGAGGCCTCGATCAGGCTCTTGTGGGTCCCGGCGTCGAGCCAGGCGAAGCCGCGGCCGAGCACCTCGACCTCGAGCTCGCCGCGCTCGAGGTAGAGGCGGTTGAGGTCGGTGATCTCGAGCTCGCCGCGCGGGCTCGGCCGGAGGCCGGCGGCGAGGTCGCAGACATCGGGACCGTAGAAGTAGAGCCCGGGGACCGCGAAGTTGCTGCGCGGCGAGGCGGGCTTCTCCTCGAGCGAGAGGGCGCGGCCGTCGGCGTCGAACTCGACCACGCCATAGCTCCGCGGATCGCGCACCCAGTAGCCGAAGATCCGGGCGCCCCGGGTCAGCCGGGCCGACCGTCGGAGCAGCTCGGACAGCCCGTGACCGTACAGGACGTTGTCGCCGAGGACGAGGCAGGCCGGCGATCCGGCGAGGAAGTCGCGGCCGAGGACGAAGGCCTGGGCGAGGCCCTCGGGACGGGGCTGCTCACAGTAGCTCAGGGTCATCCCGAGGCGCGCGCCGTCGCCGAGCAGCTCGCGATAGCTCGGCAGGTCGTGCGGCGTCGAGATGATCAGCACCTCGCGGATCCCGGCCAGCATGAGCAGGCTCAAAGGGTAGTAGACCATCGGCTTGTCGTAGACGGGGAGCAGCTGTTTGCTGACCACGCGGGTGACCGGGTGGAGCCGGGTGCCCGAGCCACCGGCCAGGACGATTCCTCTCATGCAAGCCTCCGCGGTGCTCGGCCTCGAGTCGGCACCGGAGTCTAGCACACGGCCGACGACCTTCCGGGGGTCGGCCGACGGCGCGCCCCCGGGCGACGTCCGTTGTACAATTCCTGAAGAACCGACCGACGTCGTTGGTACCATGAAGGCTGTGAGGACGATGAACGAAGGCCGCGGAACCGTGCTGGCAGTGGATGACGATCCGGGCGCGCTGTCGGCGCTCGCCGACGCGCTGGGCACCCTGGGCTTCCAGGTCGTCCAGGCGTCGAGCGGCGACGCCGCCCTCGAGCTCGCCGCCGGCCAGCCGCCCGATGTCGTCCTGCTCGATGTCCAGATGCCGGGGATGGACGGCTTCGAGGTCTGCCGCCGGCTCAAGGCGAGGCCGGAGCTGCAGCTCGTCCCGGTCGTCTTTCTCACCGGGCACGGATCGCGCCGGGCGAGGCTCGAGGGGCTCGAGGCCGGCGCCACCGACTTCCTCAACAAGCCCTGCGATCTCGTCGAGCTCGAGGTGCGGGTGCGGAACCTGGTCAACTTCCGCCGGCTGACCACCGAGCTCGACTCGGCCGAGCAGATGGTCTTCTCGATCGCCCGGGTGGTCGAGGCCCGCGACCAGGACACCGGCGACCACTGCGAACGCCTTGCCCGGCTGGGTGTGGAGCTCGGCGAGCGGGTCGGTCTCGACGAGGTCGGTCTGACCGCGCTGCGCCGCGGCGGGTATCTGCACGACCTCGGGAAGATCGGCATCCCCGACAACATCCTGCTCAAGCCGGGCAAGCTCAACCCGGCGGAGTGGGAGGTCATGAAGCGCCACGTCGAGATCGGGGTCGAGATCTGCTCGCCGCTGCGCAGCCTGCAGCCGGTGCTGCCGCTGATCCGCCACCACCACGAGCGGTTCGACGGCTCCGGCTATCCGGACGGGCTGGCCGGGAAGAAGATCCCGCTGCTCGCCCGGGTGTTCCAGGTGGTCGACGTCTTCGACGCGCTCACCGTCGACCGCTGCTACCGGCCGGCGATGTCGGCCGTCGACGCGGTGGCGGTGCTCCAAAGCGAGACCTCGAAGGGCTTCTGGGATCGCGAGATCGTCGACGAGTTCCTCGCGATGATCGGGGGGGGCGCCGGAGCGCCGTCGTAGCGAGCTGTCAGCTGATAGCTGATAGCTGATAGCTGACAGCTCGCTACCTCTCCAGCGTTCTCGGCTTCGTCATCGCCTCCGGCGACAGGATCCGGTCGAGCTCGTCGACCGACAGCAGACCCCGCTCGAGGATGATCTCGCGGACCGGGCGACCGGTGGCGAGGGCCTGCTTGGCGACCTCCGAGGCGATCTCGTAGCCGAGGGCCGGGACCACCGCGGTGACCAGCCCGATCGACCCCTCGACCATGTCGCGGCAGCGCTCGGGGTTGGCGGTGATGCCGCGGATGCAGCGCTCGGTGAGGGTTCTCACCGCGGCGGTCAGCATGTCGAGGGACTCGAAGGTGGCGAAGCTGATGATCGGCTCCATGACGTTGAGCTGGAGCTGGCCGGCCTCGGCCGCGAGGGTGATCGTGAGGTCGTTGCCGATGACCTGGAAGGCGACCTGGTTGACGACCTCGGGGATCACCGGGTTGACCTTGCCGGGCATGATCGACGAGCCCGGCTGGACCGCCGGGAGGTTGATCTCGTTGAGCCCGCAGCGCGGCCCCGACGACAGCAGCCTCAGGTCGTTGCACAGCTTCGACAGCTTGACCGCGACCCGCTTGAGCACCCCGGAGAACATCACGAAGGCGCCGGTGTCGGGGGTCGCCTCGACCAGGTTCGGCGCGAGCACGAGGTCGAGACCGGTGATTGCGGCGAGCTCGGCGACCGCGAGCTCGGGGTAGCGGGGGTCGGCGTTGATCCCGGTGCCGATCGCGGTGCCGCCGAGGTTGACCTCGAGGAACAGCCGCGCGGTCTCGGAGAGGCGCGCGATGTCCTCGGCGGTGGTCACGGCAAAGGCGTCGAACTCCTGGCCGAGGGTCATCGGCACGGCGTCCTGGAGCTGGGTCCGGCCCATCTTGAGCA
Source organism: Thermoanaerobaculales bacterium (assembly GCA_025456145.1). Taxonomy (GTDB): domain Bacteria; phylum Acidobacteriota; class Thermoanaerobaculia; order Thermoanaerobaculales; family Sulfomarinibacteraceae; genus JAHECW01. Next base: position 105,655 of record JALOLD010000004.1, read on the forward strand.
CGCCCGAGAACTCGGCGGCCTTGTCGACGAGGGCGGCCTCGAGCCCGCCGAGGGCGGCGAGCAGATCGGCGAGCTCGAGCACCACCGCGACCCGGACGGCGGTCGGGTAGGCGTCGTTGGTCGACTGCGAGAGATTGACGTGGTTGTTCGGGTGGCAGTGGCGGTAGGCTCCGCGCTGGTGGCCGAGCAGCTCGAGGGCGCGGTTGGCGATGACCTCGTTGGCGTTCATGTTGGTCGAGGTCCCGGCGCCGCCCTGGACGACGTCGACGACGAAGTGGCCGTGCCAGTGGCCGTCGACGATCTCCGAGCAGGCCCGGTCGATGGCGGCGGCGATCTCCGAGTCGATGAGCCCGAGCCGGTGGTTGGCCCGCGCCGCCGCCTGCTTGACCATGGCGAGGGCCCGGATCAGATGCGGGAAGTGGCCGAGGCGGATTCCGGTGATCGGGAAGTTCTCGACCGCGCGGAGGGTCTGGACGCCGTACAGCGCGTCGGCCGGCACCTCGCGGTCGCCGAGCAGGTCGTGCTCGGTGCGGGTCAGCCCCGGTCGGTAGATGAGGTCCCACCCGGCCCGGCGCGACGACGAGTACTGGAGCCGGCGCACCATCACGTGGGCGACCGCGGCGAAGAGGGTCATCGCCATTCTGGAGTCGTCCTCGACGACCCGCCGCACCTCGTCGACCGGCAGCCGCAGCGCCTCGACCCGGCTTACCGCCCGGGCGGTGGCGGTGTGGCGGCCCGGCTCGAGGATGCCCGCCTCGCCGAGGGCGTCGCCCGGCCCGAGGATGATCACGGTCCCGCCGGCGTCTCCCGACTCGACCCGGACCTCGACCTGGCCCGAGACGAGGAGCCAGAAGTTGAGACGCTCGCCGCCGGCGACGAAGAGGGCCTCGCCCATCGCGAAGGTGCGGGTCTCGGCGATCTCCGCCAGCCCGGCGAGGGTCGCCCCGTCGAGCCCGGCGAGGATCTCGCAGGTCTTCAGGGTGTCGATGGTGTCGGTCATGGTCGGTGCCCCCCCGGGCGGCACGCTACCACGACCGGGAGCGAGGCGGCTGTGCCCCCGTGTCTCTGTGGTGGAGGCGAGGGCTTGACAGGCCGGAGCTGGTGATATAGTGTATTAGTGCAGTAGTACACTGGAGTCACCCATGCTCGGCCTGCTCGACATCGACCCCGCCGCCGCCGCCCCGATCTGGCGCCAGATCGAGGACGGGATGCGGCGGCTCGTTGCTTCGGGGGCCCTGCCCGCGGGGACCGCGGTGCCGTCGGTCCGCGAGCTCGCCCGCGAGCTGCGGGTCAACCCGGCGACGGTCTCGAAGGCCTACCAGCTGCTGGTCGGCGACGGCGCCCTCGAGGTCCGGCGCGGCGAGGGGACCTTTGTCGCCGCAAGGCCGGCCGAGGCGATCGCACGGGAGCGCGAGGGCATGCTCGCCGAGGCCGCCGGGCGCTTCGCCGAGGCCGCCCGGTCGATGGGTGTCACCGAGGAGGAGTCGAGGGTCGCGCTTGCGGCGGCGTGGAGGGAAATCCAGGACGCCGCCGACGGAGAGAAGAGATGACCACCACCGATCAACCCCTGGTCGTCGACCGGCTGACCGTGCGCTACGGAAAGGTCACCGCGGTCGACGACGTCAGCTTCACCGTCGGTCCGGGCGAGGTCTACGCCCTGCTCGGTCGCAACGGCGCCGGTAAGTCCTCGGCCATCTCGTGCCTGGTGGGCCAGCGCCGCGCGGCGGCCGGCGAGTGTCGGCTGCTCGGCATGGACTCGTGGCGCCTTCGCCGCCGGGCGATGGAGCGGGTCGGGGTCGTCCCCGAGAGCCCCGATCTGCCGCCGGGGACCTCGGCGGTCGAGCTCGGCCGCTTCCTCGGCCGGGTGCGCCGGGGCTGGAGCGCAGCGGACTTCGGGGGGCGGCTCGAGCGGGTCGGCGTACCGCCGCGGTTGCCCGCGGGGCGGCTCTCCAAGGGTCAGCGGCGGCAGCTCGCCCTGGCCGCGGTCCTCGCCGCCGCGCCCGAGGTCCTGATCCTCGACGACCCGACCCTCGGCCTCGACGCGGTCGTGCGGCGCGAGCTTCTCTCAGAGCTCGTCGGCGAGCTCGCCGACCGCGGCACGACGGTGCTCATCACAACTCACGATCTCACCGGGATCGAGGGCATCGCCGACCGGGTGGGCATCATGCGGCGCGGTCGAGTGCTTCTCGACGAGCCGATGACCGAGCTCAAGAGCCGCTTTCGCCGGCTGCGTTTCATGCCCGCCGACGGCGCGACGGCCGACCGGGTGGAGCGGGCCCTGGCGTCCCTCGAGCCGCTCGTGACCCGTCGGGTGGGCTCGCAGATCGACGCGGTGGTCGGCCGGGCCGACCGCGACGGGATCGCCGCTCTCGGCGAAACCGCCGGCCGGGTGGAGATCGAGGTCGAGCCCCTCGCCCTCGAGGAGATCTTCGTCGCCCTGTGCGGCGACGAGGGGGGAGGTGCGTCATGAGGGCCTTCCTCGCCCTGGTCCGGCACGAGATCCGCGAGCGCCGAGCGCTGCTCGCCGCCGCCGCCGTCGCCTCGCTGCTGCCCGTGGTCGCCCCCCTCTTGCCCTCGACCGGCTCGAACCCGGCCGAGGACATCCGCGAGGCGGTGATGTGGGTGATCGTCGGAGGCCTCGCGCCGCTGTTCGCGCTGCTGCTCGGCGTCAGCTTCATCGGCCGCGACCTCGCCGAGGGGCGGATCGGCTTTTACTACGCCCAGCCCCTGACCGCGCCGACGATCTGGTTCGGCAAGCTGACCGCGGTCGTGCTCCTCGTCTGGGCGGTCGAGGCGATCGTCATGCTGCCGACGATCCTCCTCGCCCCCGACCCGGTGTCCTTCCTCGGCCGGCCGAGCGCGCTCGACCCCTACCTTCCGGAGTGGCTGGCGCCGGCGCTGCTCCCCCTCGCCGGGCTCGTCATCGTCCTCGTCGCGCACGCCGCCGGCATCGTCTGGCGCGCCCGGTCGGCGTGGCTGGTCGTCGACCTCGTCGGGCTCCTGGTGGCGGCCGCGCTGGCCTGGCTCGCGATCTCGCCCTTCCTCCCGCTCGTCGCGCCGGACATCGCGATCGGCGCCGCGTGGTGGGTCTTCGGCTGGTGCCTGGTCGGGCTCGTGGCGGCGGGCGCGGTCCAGGTGGCGGCGGGACGGGTCGACCCGCAGCGTTGCCACCGGGCCCTGTCGACCACGCTGTGGACGATCCTGGTGGTGAGCACCGGCGCCCTCCTGGCGTGGACGGCGTGGGTCCGGTCGACGGACCTCGACGATCTCGACAGCGTCGACGTCCTGGCCATGGGTCGGGGCGACTGGATCGCGGTCTGGGGAACCGCCGCCGGGAGGTTCGACTACCACCCGAGGTTCCTGGTCAACATCGATGACGGCCGGTCGGTGCCGCTCGGGCCGGGCACCGGGTGGGCGGGATCCGAGGTGTGGCTCGCCGACGACGGGCGCACCGCGGTGTGGTTGAAGCCGGACGGGTTTCTGAGCTGGACCATCCTGTCGGCAGACCTGGCCGCCGAGCACCCGGTACCGCGCTCGACCGGTCTCACCATCGGCATGGACTGGGAGGACGTCGCCATCGCCCCGGACGGCGCCCGCTTCGCCACTCTCGAGGGACGGATGCTCGCGGTGTACGAGGGCCTCCCCGCCGAGCAGATCGCGGCCACCCACATCCCGGAGCCGCTCAACCCCATCCAGATCACCTTCGACGACCCCGACACGGTGAGAGTTCTCGCCTCGAGCCGGGAGGGCGGTCCGACCGGTCCTGGCCGGTCGTGGCTGATGTGGTTCGACCTGGCGGGCCGACGGCTCACCGACCGGGTCGAGATCCCATCGCCCTGGAGGTGGGGCCGGTACGGGCGCGACGGCCGCACCGATCACCCGCTGACGACGATCGCGGTCGGCGGCGACCGGCACGTGGCGATCCGCGATCCGGCGACCGGGGAGGTGGTCCGCGATCTCGGGGTCACGGGGTTCTGGAGTGTGCGGCTGCTCGGCGACGGACGCATCCTGGTGCTGTTCGACCACGACGGGGACGACCGTCTCGAGATCCTCCTGACCACCGGAGAGCTCGCGGCGACCATCGACCTGCCCGAGGCCGACCAGGTGTTCGACGCGGGGATGATCGCGCCGGAGCGGCTGCTCGTGGGGCTCGTCGACCCCTCCGGCGGGGGAGAGGAGCGACTGGAGCACCTCCGCACCATCGTCGTCGACCTGCGATCGGGGAGCTGGTCGCTGGTGTCGGACGGGCACCTTCCGGCGCTCCGACGGTGGTTGGCCTGGACCAACTCCGGCGCCTGGGAGGTCGGGTCCACCGCGAGCCGCCTGCTCCGGGCCGAAAACGGGTCGCTCGTGCTCCTCGACCCCGCCACCGGCGAGCTCCGTCGGGCGCTGCCGGCCTCAGGCTGAGCGAACCTCGACGCCGTCCTCGACGTACCTCATCCTGGAGGAGACGAGGCATGTGGACCTTCATCCTGTGGCTGATCCTGCTGGTCGTGTGCTGGCCGTTGGCGCTGCTCGCGCTGGTGCTCTACCCGGTGGTCTGGCTGCTGCTCCTGCCCTTCCGGCTGATCGGCATCACCGTCGACGCGGTCTTCAGGCTGCTCCACGCGGTGCTCACCCTGCCGGCGCGGCTGCTCCGCGGGCCGGCGGCGGTCAGGGCGTGAGGCTCGCGACGAGCTCCGGCCGACCGCCCGCGGATCGAGATCGGTCCGGCTACTGGGCGAGCAGCCAGCCGACCAGCCCGCGCAGCACCGCTTCGTCGGTGTGCGGGTAGGCCGGCATCTCGATCGGGAACTGCTCGGCCATGTAGGCGAGGCGCGGGGTCGCCGCCTGGACCGCCTTGGGGTCGCGGAGATAGGCGATGAGCTGGTCCTCGGTCCACCGCGAGGACAGCCCGGTGAGCTTGGGCGCGGTCCGCTGGCCCTCGACCTCGACGCCGTGGCACTTGGCGCAGTTGAGCGCCACATAGGCGACCTCGGGCGAGGCGCCGGTCAGGTCGACGACATGCTGCTCGAAGGAGTCCTCACCCTTTCCGCAGCCGAGGCAGAGGGCGAGGAGGACGACGGCGGCGGCAATGGCGGCGCTCTTCATGGCTCCTCCGGTGCGGGCTCAGTCGCCGACCAGGTGGTCGACGTTGGCGGCGCAGATGAAGTCGTTCTCGGACAGGCCGCCGACCGTGTGGGTCGAATAGGACACCAGGCAGGTGTTGTAGCCGACGACCAGCTCGGGGTGGTGGTCCTCGCGGTGCGAGATCCAGGCGACCGCGTTGACGAAGGCCATGGTCTGGTAGTGGTCCTCGAACTGGAAGACCTTGGTCAGGACCCCGTCCTCGACCTCCCAGCCCGCGGTGTGAGAGATCAGATGCTCGAGCTCGTGGCCGGTGATCGGTGGGGTCCCCGGGGGGATCGGTCGGCAGGTCTTCATCAGCATCGCGTTGTCACACATGGCGCCTCCTCGTTGCCGAGCATGATAGCGGAAATCGACCCGGACTTGCCGGCGCAAATTTTTTAGCCTAGACTAAAAATGTGACCGTCACGGAGACGCACGACAGTGGGTCCCGATCCGAGAGGCCGCCGCTGTCGCGGTCGCAGGAGGACTATCTCAAGCAGATCTTTCTCCTCGGCGATGGGGCCGCGAGCGTCTCGACCCGGGATCTCGCCGACCGGCTCGACGTCCGTCCACCCTCGGTGACGGCGATGGTCCAGCGGCTTGCCGAGCAGGATCTGGTCCGCCACGAGCCCTATCGCGGGGTTCGCCTGACCGAGGCCGGTCGCCGGGTGGCCCTCGAGATGCTCCGCCACCACCGGCTGCTCGAGACCTTTCTCGAGCGGGTGCTCGGCTATGGCTGGGACGAGGTCCACGAGGAGGCCGAGCGGCTCGAGCACGTCATCTCGGAGCGCTTCGAGGCGAGGATCGCCGAGACCATGGGGCACCCGACCCACGACCCGCACGGCGACCCCATCCCGGACGCGGACCTACTCATGCCGACGGCACGACGCGAGCGACCGGCGACCGCGGTGGCCGCCGGGGAGCCGGTGAGGCTCGCCCGCGTCGCCACCCAGGACCCCGACAGCCTGGCGTTTCTCGGCCGGCTCGGGCTCGTCCCGGGCGCCGAGTTCACCGTGCTGGAGCGCACCGATCGCGGGCTCCTCGTGGCGGCTGACGGCCAACCGTTCCTGATCCCCGGCGAGCTCGCGACCGAGCTCTGGATCGAGGAGAGACCATGAAGACAGACAACCTGAAGGCGCTCGCCCTGGCCATGGGCCTCGCCGCCGTCGCCTGCGGCGGCGGCCCCCCGGTGGACGATGGCGCCAAGCTCGAGGTGGTGGCGACGACGACCATCGTCGGCGATCTGGTGCGCGCCATCGCCGGCGACGCCGTCGAGCTCGAGATCCTGATGGGGGCCGGCGTCGACCCCCACCTCTACAAGCCGTCGGCCGGCGATGTCCGGGTCATGGCCGCGGCCGAGCTGATCGTCTACAACGGTCTCCACCTCGAGGGCAAGATGACCGACGTCCTCGCCGAGATGGGCGATCGGGGCGTCGCCACCGTGGCGGTCGCCGAGTGCCTCCCGCCGGAGCGCTTGCTGCCGGTCCCCGGGTTCGACGACCTGCACGACCCCCACGTCTGGTTCGATGTCGCCCTGTGGCGCGAGGCCGCCGGCTGTCTCCGCGACGAGCTCATCCGGGTCGACCCGGCCAACGCCGAGACCTACCGGCGACGCGGCGACGCGCTCGACGAGGAGCTCGCCGCCCTGCACGCCTGGGTGGCCGAGCGCATCGCCGCGATCCCCGCGGAGCGGCGGGTGCTGGTCACCGCGCACGACGCCTTCTCGTACTTCGGTCGCGCCTATGGGATCGAGGTCCGGGGGCTGCTCGGCGTGAGCACCGCCGCCGAGGCCGGCGCGGCCGATGTCCAGCAGCTCGCCGCCTTCATCGCCGAGCGCCGGCTGCCGGCGGTCTTCGTCGAGTCCTCGGTGTCGCCGCGCTTTGTCGAGGCGCTGACCGAGGCGGTGGCGGCGCGCGGCGGTGAGGTCGTCATCGGCGGCAGCCTCTACTCGGACGCCCTGGGCTCTCCCGGCAGCGCCGCCGAGACCTATGTCGGCACGGTCCGCGCCAACGTCGAGACGATCGTCGAGGCGCTGGTCGAGGGAGGTGGATGAATGGACGGTAACCGCACGCCCGCCCTCGAGGTCGAGGACCTGACGGTCGCCTACTCGGACCAACCGGTGCTCTGGGATGTCGACCTCACGGTGCCGGTCGGCGACAAGATGGCCGTGGTCGGGCCCAACGGCGCCGGCAAGAGCACCCTCGTCAAGGCCGCCCTCGGGCTGGTGCCCGCGGTCGCCGGCGAGGTTCGGGTCTTCGGTCGACCGTTCGTCCGGGGGCGCGGCGAGATCGCCTACGTACCGCAGCGAGCCGGGCTCGAGTGGGACTTCCCGACCGATGTCCTCGACGTCGTGACGATGGGCACCTACGGCGGCCTCGGCTGGTTCCGGCGACCCGGGAAGGCGGAGCGGGAGCGGGCGCGCGCCGCCCTCGACGAGGTCGCGATGAGCGAGTTCGAAAGGCGGCCCATCGCCCAGCTGTCGGGCGGCCAGCAGCAGCGGGTGCTGCTCGCCCGGGCGCTCGTCCAGTCGGCGCCGATCCTGATGCTCGACGAGCCCTTCCAGGGGGTCGACGCGCCCACCGAGCGGGCCATCGTCGCGGTCCTCGACCGGCTGTCCGGGGAGGGCCGGACGGTGATCGTCGTCCACCACGACCTGCAGACCGTGCCCGAGTACTTCGACTCGGTGCTGCTGCTCAACGTCCGCGCCATCGATGCCGGCCCGGTCGACGAGGTCTTCACCGAGGACAACCTGCGCCTGACCTTCGGCGGGCGGGTCGGGGTGCTCGCCCAGCTCGCCGCGACGGTCGACCGGGCCCGCTGATGGACCTGCTCGGCGACTACACGCTGCGCATGGTGGCCCTCGGCTCGGGGATCCTCGGCGCCGTCGCCGGCGCCCTCGGGTCGTTCGCCTACCTGCGTCGCCAGAGCCTGGTCGCCGACGCCCTGAGCCATGCCGCCCTGCCCGGGATCGCCGTCGCCTTCCTCCTCACCGGCTCGAAGACGCCGCTGCCGATCATGCTCGGCGCGGCGGTCGCCGGCTGGCTCGCCACCCTGGCGGTTCGGCTGGTGGTGAGCCGCAGCCGGGTCCCCTATGACTCGGCGCTCGGGATGGCGCTGGCCGTCTTCTTCGGTCTCGGGCTGGTGCTGCTGACCGTGATCCAGAAGCGCCCCGACGCCGCCCAGGCGGGGCTCGAGTCCTTTCTCTTCGGCCAGGCGGCGTCGCTGCTGCGTGACGACGTCATCGTCATGGGGCTGCTCGGCGCCGCCAGCCTGGGAGTGCTCGCGGTGCTGTGGAAGGAGCTCAAGCTGCTCGCCTTCGACGGCGAGTTCGGCGCCAGCCTCGGGCGGCCGGTCCGCCGGCTCGACGGCCTGTTCACCCTGCTGCTGGTCATCGCGGTGGTCATCGGGCTGCGCACCGTCGGCGTGGTCCTGATGTCGGCGATGGTCGTCGCCCCCGCCGCGGCGGCCCGGCAGCTCACCGACCGGTTCGCCCCGATGGTCGTGATCGCGGCGGCCATCGGTGTCGTCTCGGGAGTCGGCGGGGCGGTGCTGAGCTCGGTCGTACCGCACCTTCCGACCGGGCCGACGATCGTGCTCGTCTTGAGCGCCATCGTGCTCGCCGCGCTGCTTGGCGCTCCTCGCCGCGGTCTGGTCTGGCGATGGGTCAGGCTCGGCCGGCTCCAGCCCTCGGCCGCCCTCGACCCGGTGCTCATGCACCTGTATGCGCTGTCGAGACAGCACCCCGACGAGCCCGATCACGGCCACGGGCTGGCGGTGCTGCGGACCATGAGCCCGGCGGGCGCGGACGTCGAGCGCGCCCTCGGCGACCTCGAGGCGAGAGGGCTCGCCCAGCCGGTCGGCGACGGGCTGTGGGCGCCGACCGCGATCGGCCGCCGCGAGGCCGAGCGCACCCTGCGCCGCCAGACCGGGGGCGAGCCGTGACCCCGGAGCTCGAGATCCTCGCCATCGCGGTGGTGACGGCGGTCGCCGCCGCCCTCCCGGGGGTGTTCCTGGTGCTGCGCCGGATGGCGATGGTCTCCGACGCGATCTCCCATGCCATCCTGCCGGGGATCGTCGTCGCCTTCTTCCTGACCCGCGATCTCAGCTCGCCGCTGCTGCTGCTCGCGGCGGCCGCCACCGGGGTGCTCACCGTCGCGCTCATCGAGGCGCTGGCGCGCAGCCGTCAGGTCCCCGAGGACGCGGCGATCGGCATCGTCTTCCCCGCCCTGTTCTCGATCGGGGTCATCCTGATCTCGCGCGCCGCCTCGGATGTCCACCTCGACACCGACGCGGTGCTGCTCGGCGAGCTCGCCTTCGCTCCCTTCCACCGATTCACACCGGGGGGGGTCGACCTCGGGCCCGCGGCGTTGTGGTCGATGGGCGCGATCCTCCTGCTCAACGCCACCCTCGTCGTCGTCGCCTGGAAGGAGCTCAAGCTGGCGACCGTCGACGGCGCCCTCGCCGCGCTGCTCGGCTTCCAGCCGGCGGTCGTCCACTACGTGCTGATGACCATGGTGTCGGTGACCGCGGTCGGCGCCTTCGACGCGGTCGGCTCGATCCTCGTGGTGGCCCTGATCATCGCGCCTCCGGCGACCGCCTACCTCGTCGCCGAGCGGCTCGGACCGATGATCGGGCTGGCGATCGCCGCGGCGGCGGCTGCCGCGACCGCCGGCTGGGCGGCGGCGCTCGCCCTCGACGTCTCGATCGCCGGCGCCATCGCCGGCGCCGCCGGGGCGATCTTCGCGGTGGTCTTCCTGGTCGCGCCCGAGCGCGGCCTGATCGCCCAGGCGCGGCGGCGTCGCGGCCAGCGCCTCGACCTCGCGGTACGGATGCTGCTCGTCCACCTGCTCCATCACCAGGACACGCCGGCGGCCGCCGAGGAGTGCCGGGAGGCGGGGCTGCACCGCCACCTCGGCTGGCGGGAGCCGTGGACCCGGAAGGTCGTCGCGCGGGCCGAGGGGCGATCGCTGGTCGAGCGTCACGACCGGCTCGTCCGGACCACCGACGAGGGGCGGCGGTTGGCCGACGCCGCGGTGGTCGGCTTCGCCGGTTGACGAGCGACCTCGCGCCGGTCGCCGGAGGCCTCGATCGACGAATCTGCCGAGGGATCGGTCGATAGCCACCCCACCTCATCCGGGCTACAATGAACTGTCGGGAGGCAGGCATGCGGGTGATCGAGGGCAAGCTGGATGCGCGGGGCCTGAAGTTCGCGCTCGTCGTGAGCCGGTTCAACGAGGCGCTCACCTCGCGGCTCGAGGCCGGTGCGCTGGACTGCCTCGAGCGGCACGGCGCCGCGGTCGACGACATCACGATCTGCCGGGTGCCCGGCGCCTGGGAGATCCCCTTCGCGGCGAGCCGGCTGTCGGCCTCCGGCGCGGTCGACGCGGTGGTCTGCTTGGGCGCGCTGGTGCGCGGCGGCACCGCCCACTTCGACCTCATCGCCGCCGAGGTCGCCAAGGGCATCGCCCAGAGTGCGATGGCCTCGGGGGTGCCGATGACCTTCGGGGTGATCACCGCCGAGACGCTCGAGCAGGCGGTCGAGCGGGCGGGGACCAAGATGGGCAACAAGGGGTGGGAGGCGGCGCTGGCCGCGATCGAGATGGCCCGGCTCGTCGAGGGGATCGACGGGAGCCGCTAGTGCCGCGCGCCGATCGCGGAGCGGGTTGACATGGGGATGCGCCGGCGCGCCCGCGAGCTCGCCCTCCAGCTGCTCTACCAGCACGAGCACACCAAGGCCGATCTCGAGGTCATGCAGCACGACTTCGACGAGTGGATCGGCGCCGCACCCGAGGTCCGAGAGTTCGCCGACTTCCTGCTCCGCGGCACGCTGGCTCATCTCGACGAGCTCGACGCCGAGCTCGCTCGGCAGACCGCCAACTGGCGGCTCGAGCGGCTCGCGGCGGTCGACCGGAACATCCTCCGCCTCGCCATGTTCGAGCTGATCCACGAGCCGGACATCCCGCCGCCGGTGGTCATCGACGAGGCGATCGAGATCGCCAAGAAGTTCGGCGCCGAGGAGTCGGGTCGGTTCGTCAACGGTGTGCTCGACGGGTTCGTACGGCGCCGTCGGGAGGCCCGGTGAGCCGACGGCTGGTCGGGTTGTTCCTGCTCGCCGCCGGGATCGCCGAGGCCGACCAGGCGGTCTACCTGATGCGCGGACCGGTGTTGCCCCGTGCCCACTCGGTCAACGGCTACGCGGTCGAGCTGCGCGACCGGCCGGACGGCGCCGTCGAGGTCCTGGTCGAGACCTCGCTCCAACCGATCGGCGCCCACGGGACGTACTCCGAGATCCGCGGCCCACGGCCCGCGGTCCCGGCGGGCTTCGAGCTGCCGGCCGAGCTGCGAGCCGATCTCCGACCCGAGATCGGGGCGTGGGAGGCGGCGACGACCATTCTCGGCTGGGTCTCGCGGCGGCTCGCGCTCGTCGAGGACGACCGGCAGCCCCAGGACGCGGTCTCGGTCCTCGCCCGGCGAGGCGGGCGCTGCTCGGGGCTCGCCAACGCGACCGCGGCCCTCCTCCTCGCGGCCGGCTTCGAGGCGCGCACCGTCAGCGGGCTGCTGGTCGACGATCGGCGAGCGATCCCGCACCGCTGGGTCGAATGCCGGCTCCCCGGGGCGGGGTGGGTGCCGACCGACCCGACCCTCGGTCTGTGGGCGATCACCCCGCGGCACGTCGCCTTCGACGACGCGGTCCTGGAGGCGCCGTCGATCGAGATCCGCGAGCCCGGCGGGGACGAGCTGCTGCGAATGCCACGAACCGGCGCGACCCTCGTCCGCCCGAACGTCGGCGCCGAGCTGGTCTGCCGGATCAGCAATCCCCGACCGGGCAGCCGGCCGGTGGCGACGCTGCTCCGCGGGACCGACCGCCGGCTGGCCATCCTCGGACCCGAAGCGAGGTTCGCGGGCCTTCTCCCCGGGCGGTGGCTCCTCGAGGTCGAGATCGACGGACGGGTCGTCGAACGGCGCGAGCTCACGCTCAAGGACGGGGCGGTGCACAGCTATGTCGTCCGGCTGCCCAGGCCGGAGCACGAGGAGGTCGGGTCGTGAAGAGGATTCTCTCCGGAAGTCTCACCCACCTGGCCCCTTCGGCGTTGATGCGCCTGCTGTCGGCCACGGCGACCAGCGGAGTCCTCGAGCTGGTCACCGACGAGGGCTCGTTCCGGATGGAGATCGATCACGGGTGGACCGCGGTGCCACCGGCCGATCAGCTCGACGCGGCGAGCCGGGTGCTCACCTGCAGCGAGGGCGCCTTCCGGTTCGAGCCCGGCGACGTGTCGCCGATCGAGGGTCCCTCGCTCAGCCTCGGCGCGTTTGCCGACGCGGTTCGCAGCGGGCTGCGCGACCTCGAGAGCGGGCACCTGGCCGATGTCGAGGTCGACCGGCTGGTGGCCGGCGAGATCACCGAGATCTCTCAGTCGGCGACCCTGCCGAACATCCATCTGCTGCCCGCGGAGCCGCCGGCGAACCCCCTCGAGGACCTGCTCGAAGGGCTCGCCGATCACGCGCCGCACGAGCTCCTCTTCGCCCAGGTCGGGGTCGTCGCGCCGGATCCCAGACTGTGGCGGGGAGCGGTCGAGAACGCGTGGCGGCGGCGGGGTTGGGAGGTCCGCCTGATCGGTCGCGACGACGAGATCGGCGCCGCCGATCTCGACATGCTGGTCGTCCACCAGGCCGCCGGCGTGTCGCGACGCGGTCAGGAGGCGGCATGGCTCGAGCTGATCCGGCGGGCGCGGGAGGCCGCGCCGCCGCTCCCGGTGGTGTGGGCGGCGCCCCTCGGCGATCCGGCATGGGTCCACGAGCTGGTCGCTGCCGGGGTGAGCTTCCTTCTTCCGGTCCCGCCGGGCGATGGCGGGGAGGTTCAGAGCCGGTTCGTCGACGACCTGACGATCGTCGTCGACCGCCAGCTGCGCGCCCTCCGCCCGGTCAGCCGTCCGCTGCTCCCGGCGGCGGTGACCGAGCTCGTCGACGCCCTGCTCCACGAGGCCGACTCCGAGCAGGTGGTGGGGGTGCTGCTCCAGCTCGCGTCGGGCCACTTCCTGCGCGCCGCGGTGCTCGTCGTCGAGGAGACAGCGATCCGCTGCCGCGCCGGTTTCGGCTACCCGCTGGCGCCCCGGACCCAGGCCCTGCCCCGGGGCCTCGGCATCGTCGAGCGGGTCGTCCGTTCCGGCCAGCCGACGATCGGCGTCGACCCCGGGTCCGGAAGCACCCAGAGGCTTGCCAGAGTGCTCGGTCTTGACGAGCTGCCCTCGGCGACCGCGGTGATCCCGCTCGGGGTCGGCGCCTCGGTCACCGGCATCCTGGTGGCGGATCGCGAGGGCGAGGCGCTGCGGGACCTTTCCGAGCTCGTCGTGCTGGCGGGGCGGCTCGGGGGCGTGGCCCTCCGCTCCTGACCAGGCGCCGGGCTTGGGGGGTGCGGGATCGGATCACCGGGTCCGGGTAACTGTCTTGTGAATTGACATAGTGTTGCCGGCTGGATATTGTTAACCAGGCGTTCCACGCTTCGCCGGTGTCAAGCCGCTTGATCGGACAGTTTCCAGACGCTCGAGGATGATACGGTGTACAACGTAACGGCAACGCGGCGGCGCTCATGCTGACCCTGGTCATCGAGGGGTCCAGCGGCTCGCAGCTGACCTATCAGCTCGACAAGCAGGCCGTGTCGATCGGCGCCTCGAGCCGCAACGACATCGTGCTCCGGGCGCCCGGTGTGGCGCCGCAGCACCTGGTCATCCAGCGCAACGACGACGTGTTCACCTTTGTCGTCCAGAGTCGGCAGGTCGTTGTCCTCAACGGCGAGCGGCGGTCGCGGGGCGTGCTCAAGGTGGGTGACAAGATCCGGATCGGCACCTCGACCGTCATCTTCAAGGGCGCCGATCAACCGCGAGCCGAGGTCGATCTCGTCGAGGGGGTCGTGCCGGACCGCCCCTCGGTCGCGCCGGACAGGCCGGCGGTCGCGCCGACCTCGCGCTCGGAGGTCGTGCTCTTCCGCGAGCCCCATCGGTTGAGCGAGGCCCGGGCCCAGCTCGTCGAGCTCTTCCGCGCCCGGATGCGCTCGGACCTGATCCCTTCGCTGCGGACCCTGTTCCAGAAGGTCTTCCCAGACCGCCGGGCGCTGCTCGCGCTGGTCGACGAGGAGGGGCGTTTCCAGCCGGTCGTGTCGCAGTGGGAGGGCGACCTCCCCCGGCTGCCCGCGCGGACCTTCGAGGAGCTCGCATCGGCGGGCCGGTACGCGGTGCTCCAGCTCGCCGGCCGACACCTCGTCATCTACCCCGTCGACCGCGGTCAGGACCGGTCGAGCGCCATCCTGCTCGCCCAGACCGACCCGGAGGGCCAGGATGACGACCGCGAGCTGCTCGGCGAGCTCGCCCGGATGCTCGCCATCCACTGGGACGGCGTCGAGCGGTCGACCGCGCTGTACGGAGCCTGGGCGAGCGCCGCCCAGGCGAAGCTCGAGGCCGACCTCCCGGGCACCTCCCAACCGGTCCGCATCCTCCGCGACTCGGTCGGCTCGGCGGCGCGCTCGCCCTCACCGGTGATGCTCTGCGGGCGGCCGGGCTCGGGCAGGATGTTCCTCGCCAACCTCATCGCCTCGCTGCGGCCCGCCGGCGAGCCTCCCGTTCGGGTGTTCCAGGCGCGCACCGACGACGATGCAGGGCTGCGGGTCGAGCTCTTCGGATCTTCGGAGGACAGCCACGCCTCCGAGCTCGCCGAGCGGTCGCGCGGCGCGGTCGTGGTCCTCCGCGATGTTCACCTGCTGACCCCGGCCCTCCAGCGCGAGCTCGCCGCTGCCGTGGCCGAGGACCTCGAGTCGCCGTACGGTCCGGGGACCCGCTGGATCGTCACGACGGGCGACGACGCGACCGCGATGCTCAACGAAGGGGTTCTCGACGTCACCCTGTTCAGGCAGTTCGAACGGCACGTGATCCGCGTGCCGTCGTTGTCCGACCGGCGCGAAGACCTGCCCCTGCTCATCGTGCGGCTGCTCGAGCGGGTCGGCGCCGAGCAGGGCAAGGAGATCCGCGGCATCGAGCTCGAGACCCTGAACTCGCTCCTCGAGCATCCCTTCGAGGGCGAGATGACCGAGCTGCTCGGCGAGCTCCGCCGTCTCGTCTCGGCGACCGCTGACGGCGAGATGGTGCGCGGTCTCGTACCCCGTCGCCAACCGTCCGGTCCGGACGGTGAGGAGGTCGACGCCGAGTCGGTGGTGACGTCGCTGGTCGGGTCGGACGATCTCAAGGAGGTGCTGCCGGGGATCGAGCGGCTGATCATCGACCGCGTCATGCGCCGGGTCAGGGGAAACCAGAGCAAGGGGGCGAGGATCCTCAACCTGTCGCGCGGAGCGCTCATCTCGAAGATCAAGGACTACGACATCCCGGACTACCGGACCCTCCGTCGCTGACCCGGACCAAGCCTATCCCCTTGAGTCAGGGTGGGGGTGCTTTCGTTCCCGTTCCCGATCCCGACTCACGCGCGCCCCGGCCGTCGGCATCTCGATCCAGTCGATGGCCGAGCTGCAGGAGGGAGGCCCGCGCCACCAGCTCCTTCGTGCTCGCCTACGTGTCTTGGTGTCTTCGTGGTTGCGACGGATTACCGGACGTCGCATCGGGATCGGGATCGGTCAGAACCTGAGCGATCCGGATAGGTATGACCCGGACGATTCATGAGCTGTCTGCTGCGGCCAACATGCATCCGCGTCAGCCGCGTTTTCTCTTCCGTCGTTGCCCGTCGGTCGGCGGCGACGGTCCGTCGCCGTCGACCGATCCCGGCCCGATCAGCCGGGAGACCAGGTTCCAGTTGAAGCCGAGCCAGATGAGGAAGGGAAAGGAGAACCGGCCTGGCAGGTCGGTGAAGTAGCGCCAGAAACCGTAGAAGTCCCGCGCCAGATCGGAGTAGTGCTCGACGCTCCACTCGCCGAGCGACAGCGCGTACAGACACTTGACATGGAAGTAGACGTTCAACGACTGGGTGAGAAACAGGATGCACCAGCCCATGAACAGCCGCTCGAGCTGCCGGCGCGACAGCGGCTTCGGCAGAGCCAGATAGAGCGCGAGCAGGACGATGGTGTTGAAGTGCTTCTCGGTCATCGGGATCGCGGGGATCCCCGAGTCGGTGCGAAAGTCCGTCCGGTGCACCTTGGCCTGATGATCGTCGACGACGAGCCGGGTCACCCGCGGGTACTCGAAGGAGCGCGTGAGGAGCTGGGCGGCGGCGGCGACCGACGTGTCGAGCACTGGACGGAGGGCCAGCCAGATCACCATCGCCGCGACCAGGGTCAACGGCAGGCGCTTGAGGAAGCTGCGGTACAGCGCGACGTCCTCGCTCATGTCCATCCCCCGATCCCGGTCGGTCCGCGCCCTCCGGCGGTGAGGCCGGCCTCGACGGTCACGCCCTCTTCTTCGGAGGTCCCGTGAAGAGGTGGGCCCAGATGATCCACAGCGTCACCCCGGCGAGAATCACCAGCGACTGCCAGATGAAGATGTGCGACGAGTTGAAGAGCTCGGGCAGATAGATGCCGATGTAGAACAGCGAGATGATCCTGATCATGTTGATCACCTGGATCGCGAGCAGCCCGCCGGCGACGCCGATCAGCTTGGCCGTCCACGGGGCCGGGAAGGCGAGCACGCCGGAGATGAAGATCAGGCTCGTGATGAGGCCGTTGCACCCGTTGTAGATGGTGACGGCGAACCTGGGCGACCGGAGAACGCAGCCGTTCATCGTGATGTCCTCGCCGAACCAGCCGAGGATGATCCCGGCGGCCTTGGCGATCAGGGTGGTGTAGGGAACGACAAAGGCGTCGTTCACCGGCTTGAGCGCGACCACGGTGAAGCTGATCCCGAGGATGCTCAGGAAAACGATCAGGAATCGTGACTCTGGTCGCTGCCAGAGAGCCTTCAGGTCCATGCGGTCCGACCTCCCTTGCCGGCGCCGACGAGGCGCACGCGCCATCATACCGGATCGAGGATCCGCCGCCCCGCCGGGATCAGACGCGGATGTGGGAAAGGCGGGCCAGCGCCTCGTGCAGCTCGGAGCCGTTCCTGAAGCGGGCGTCTGGCTCCTTCTCGAGGCACTTCAGAATCAGCTCGCCGAGCCGCGGGTCGAGCTGCGGCTCGAGGTCGAGGATGTCCGGGGGAGGCTGACGGAGATGGGCGTCGACGATGCTGCCCTCGTTGAACGGCGGTCGGCCGGTCGCGAGATGAAAGGCCGTCGCGCCGAACGAGTAGACGTCGGTCGCCGGGGTCGGCCGTTTGCCGCGGATCTGCTCGGGGGCCATGTAGTACGGCGTGCCGTAGACCCTGAGATCGCGTCCCGAGGTCAGGTCGAGACGGGCGGCGATCCCGAAGTCGAGGACCTTGACCTCGAAGCCCGGGGTGAGAAGGATGTTGGCCGGCTTGAGGTCGCGGTGGATGACCCGGTGCTGGTGAGCGTAGGCGACCGCATCGGCGAGCCGGATCAGGATCGGCAGCAGGTTCGCGCTGACCCGCTCGCGAGCCGAGCGGACCACCTGGTCGAGGGCCTCTCCGGGGACGAACTCCATGGCGATGAAGTAACCCCCGAACCCGGCCTCGAAGTCGAAGACCGTCACGATCCCGGGGTGGTTGAGCGTCGCGGCGGTCTTGGCCTCCTCCTCGAGCCGCGCCGCGATCTCGGGGGAGGTTTCGCGCAGCACCTTAATCGCGACGTCGCGGTCGAGCCGGGTGTCGCGGGCCTTGTAGACGACGCCCATTCCGCCCCTGCCGAGCTCGGTGAGGATCTCGTAGCGGTGTGCCGCGCTCGCGGCGGCGGACTCGGGAGCGGCTTCGGCACCATCGGGGGTTCGCACCGGCGCCCGGCGGCTGGCGGCGAGCTCGCGGCGGAGCTGCTGCGCCGGCTCGCAGGAGTAGTCGAACTCGAGGATCCGATCCGCGATGGCCAGACCCTTGTCCGGGCTTCCCGCCTCGTTGAGCAGGCGGGCCAGCTCGACCGCCGGCAGCAGCCGACCGGGCTGGAGCGCGACCCCGACCACGGCGCGCTGCAAGCAGAAGATCGCGTCGTCGAGAGAGCCGTGCTTCTTGGCCCAGGCGGCCATGTCGAGGATCACGTCGGGGATGTCGGGGACCGGGCCCGGGTGACGGCGGAGGACCTGGCAGGCCTCGTCGAGCATCCCCGCCCGGTGGAGCTCGATGAGCGCGTCCTGCAGGTAGCCGAGGCGGGCCATGAAGAGCGCGGTCTTGTCGGCCCTCCCCAGGCCACGGTAGATCTCGAGCGCCCGGACGTCCTCTCCGGCACGTTCCGCGCACCGCGCGGCCGCCTCGAGATCCCCGGCGAACTCCCAGAGATCGCTCGCCTCGGCCCACCGGCTGAGATCCTCGAGCAGCGGCGCCGCCAGGGTCCAGCGCTGGGCGCTGCGGGCCAGATCGACCGCCGCCGCCGGCCGGCCCGAGGCGACCAGCATGTTGACCGCCTTTTCGACCCGCCCGGACGAGGTCAGCACCTGGATGAGCTCGTCCTCCATCCTCAGGTCGGACAGCACCGGGACGAGGTCGTCGGTCTCGGTCTGGAGGAGCTTGGTCAGCCGGTCGATCTCCGGGTCGGCGACCCGCCCCGGCTGACCGGCCTGCTGCAGCTGGTCGTAGAGCTTCTCGAGATGGCGGACCCGGATCTTGGCCGACCGGTGAGGATGGCCCGCGTCGTCGGCCGAGCGGGCCGCCTCGACGAGGTTGCCCGCCTTGGTGAACGCGTTGGCGGCCTGGCCGTGGTCGCCGGCGGCACGCCAGGCGTAGCCGACCGCGGTCCAGTCGCCGAGCACCTCGTTGAGCAGCGCCTCGGTGGCGTGGTCGCCGAGCTGCTTGGCGACCCGCAGGACCGGACGAAAGGCGCTGTCGGCCGGGATCAGCCGTCCCTGCTTGAGCGCGACGTTGGCGATCCGGAGCGCCTGCTTGGGATCACCCGCCCGGATCCATGCGGTGACCGCCTCGCTCAGCCGGTCGTTGGCGACCAGCCACTCCGCGTGCTCGCGGTCGCACTGCTGCGCGGTGGCCGAGTCGTCCGCCTGTCGGTAGGCCCGGGCGGCGTCGCCGAGGCTGCGGCCACCGGCGAGGCGATGGTACTCGCCGGCCTCCGCGTACCGCTTCATCCGGTCGGCGACCTCGGCCGCCTTGGCCCATGAACCGCCCTTCTTGAAGTTGGCCAGGGCCGCCGCCAGATTGCCGTGCTGGAGGTAGATCTCGCCGGCGCCCTCGTAGTCTCCGCGGTGGCGCAGCGACCGCACGAGGCGGTCGATGTGGCTGCCGCCGAACAGGATGCCGAACATCCCCCACAGGATGAGGACCCCCGACCCGACGTTGGCCGCGACGGTGATCCACGGCTGGCGCAGCCACTCGAGGATGGTCGCCGCCCCCGGGTCGACCGCGACCGACTGAGTCGCGAGGGGCGCGAGGTTGAAGACGGCGGCGATGAGCAGCCCGACGCCGAGGGGAGGGAGATAGCGGCGTTGGGAGAACGGCGCCCAGGCGAGCAGCGCGACCAGCGCCGTCAGGGTTGGCCCGTCCGATATCATGGAGGCATTCTACCTCGCCTCCTCCGACCTGCGGAGCACTTGAAATTTTATAAGGATACGCTCATATTTATTGGCGTGCGGGGGCGCCCACCAGGGCGCCGGACGAGCCCTCGCACCCGACGGAGGCGACGTTGGCGGGTGACTACTACCAGACCCTCGGCGTGTCCCGAACCGCGGACGCGGCGGAGATCAAGAAGGCCTACCGCAAGCTGGCGAGGAAGTTCCACCCGGACGTCAACCCGGGGAACGAGTCGGCCGAGCAGAAATTCAAGGAGATCCAGGAGGCGTACGCGGTGCTCTCCGACGCCGACCGGCGCACCCAGTACGACACCTTCGGCACGGTCGAGGGCGATCCGACCGCGGGCTTCGACCCCTTCCGCCGGGCGCGCGGCCGTGCCGGCGGCGGCGCGGGGGCCGGCGGCTTCACGGTCGACTTCGACGGGGTCGGCGGGTTTCAGGATCTTGGCGACATCTTTGGTCAGTTCTTTGGCGGCGCGCGGCCCGGTCGGGCGCGTCGTGCCCCGAGACGCGGCGAGGACCACGAGCTGGCGGTCGAGGTGAGCTTCGAGGACGCGGTACGGGGCACCACGGTCAGCCTGCCGGTCCAGCGTCAGATGCAGTGCGCGGCCTGCGGCGGCGCCGGTCAACAGTCGCGCTCGTCGTGCGCGAGCTGCCACGGCGCCGGGGTGGTCATCTCCACCGAGCGGATGCGGGTCAAGATCCCCGAGGGCGTGACCGACGGGACCCGGGTCAGGGTTGGCGGCAAGGGCGCCGAAGGGGTGCTCGGCGGCTCGCCCGGCGATCTCTTCGTCCGGGTCAAGGTCCGGCCGCACCCGTTCTTCGAGCGCGAGGGCGACGACATCCGGACCACCGTTCCGGTCACCTTTCCCGAGGCCTACCTCGGCGGAGAGATCGAGGTCGGCACGGTCCACGGACCGGTTCGGGCCAAGGTACCGGCCGGAACCAGCTCGGGCCGGACCTTCCGCCTGCGCGGCAAGGGGGTGCGCAACACCCGGACGAGAGCCTACGGCGACCACCTCTACACCGTCGAGATCGTGGTGCCGAGGGTGGTCTCGCCGGTCGGCGAGGAGAGCGCCCGGCGGGTCGCCGACCTCTACCAGGGCAACCCGCGAGACGGCCTGCCGCGGTCGCTGTAGGCGCTCTCACACCGCCCAGGCGCCGCTCCGTCGCATCTTGTCCACCCGTCGCAGGAACATCTTCTTCTTGATCCCCCGCAGGTGGTGGACGAGCAGCCGTCCGTCGAGGTGGTCGACCTCGTGGCAGACGGCCTGGGCGAGCAGACCCGAGGCCGCGAGCTCGAACCACTCGCCGGTCAGCCCCTGGGCGCGGACGACCACCTCGCGCGGCCGGGGGAGGGTCGTGAAGAGACCGGGGAACGACAGGCAGCCCTCCTCGACCGAGGCCCGGCCGGTGGTCTCGATGATCCCGGGGTTGGCGAGGACGATTCGTTGCTCGGGGTCCTTGCCGACCGAGAGGTCGACCGTCGCGAGCCGCAGGTTGACCCCGATCTGCGGGGCCGCGAGGCCCAGGCCGGGCGCTCTCCAGCCGGTCTCGAAGAGATCCTCGACGATCCTCGCGAGCTCCCCGTCGAAGAGCTCGACCGGCGCGTTGGGCGCCTCGAGGCGAGGGTCGCCGTAGACCAGGATCGGTCGAACGGTCACCGCTCGGCCATCCTCGACCGGGTCGCCCGCCAGGCCTCGTCGACGCGCCGTCGCAGCGTCTCGGCGTCGATCGTGAGCAGGCGTGAGTCGACGACGACCGGCCGTCCGTCGACCAGGACGTGCCGGATGTCGCCGGCGCCCGCGCCGTGGACGATCCTGGCCGCGGGGTCGTCCCCGGGGATGGTCGACCAGCCGCCGAGGTCGACCACCGCGATGTCCGCCGCCTTGCCCGGGGTCAGGGTCCCGACCCGGTGCTCGAGGTGGAGGGCCCGCGCGCCGTCGACGGTGGCGAGAGCCAGGGCCTGCCAGGCGTCGACGGCGGCCGGGCCGGAGCGCAGCCCGTGGATCGTCGCGGCGAGGGACATCTCGGCGATCGCCGACAACCGGTTGTTGCACGGCGGGCCGTCGGCGCCGAGACCCACCGCGACCCCGCGGGAGAGCAGGAGGGGAAGATCGGCGATCCCGGAGCCGAGCTTGAGGTTGGCGCCCGGGCAGTGGCAGATCCGTGTCCCGGTGGCGGCGAGGAGCTCGACCTCCGCGGGCTCGAGATGAACGCCGTGGGCCAGCACGACATCGGCGCCGGTCAGACCGACCGAGTGGAGGTACTCGATGTTCCCCATCCCGGTGGCCTCGCGCACCGCCGCGACCTCGTCGACGTTCTCCGAGGCGTGCGAGTGGAGCAGCCAGCCCCGCCGACGGGCAAGCGACACACAGCCCCCGAGCAGCTGCCGGCTGCACGACAGGGCGAAGCGTGGAGCCACCGCGTAGCCGAGCCGACCGCCGGCGGCACCGTGCCAGCGGGCGCCGATCGCCTCGGCGTCGGCGAGCGAGGCGGCGGCGTCCTCGAGCAACGAGGGCGGGGCCTGCTCGCCGATATCCATGTGGGTGCGCCCCGAGATCATCCGGATGCCCAGCCGCTCGGCGGCGCCGAAGACCCGGTCGTGGTCGTGGGTGGTGCCGAAGTCGAGCACCGTCGTCGTCCCCCCGGAGAGCAGCTCGGCGATGCCGAGCTCGGCGGCGGTCTCGACCCCGTCGGCGTCGAGGGCCGCCTCGTAGGGCAGGGTCCGGAGGTTGAGCCAGTCGAGCAGGGAGAGGCCGTCGGCCTGGTGACGCAGCAGCGACTGGACGACGTGGACGTGGCATTGGACGAACCCGGGGACGACCGCGGCGCCCCCGGCGTCGAGCACCGCACCGCCGACCCCGTCGGGTACGCCCCCCTCGACCACCGAGTCGATGAGGCCGTCGCGGATCACGACGTCTCCCCTGAACCACCGGCGAGGCTCGTCCATCGGCACGACGGTACCGCCGCGAATCACGAGGTGGCGGGGGCGATCCATGATCTTCCGATGCTCGCACCCGGGCGGGCGGGTGTCAAACCTCGGGGAAGAGGGGCAGGGTGGGCTCGAGCCGGGGCAGCAGCAGCTCCTCGATCTGACTGCCCCAGTCGTCGCGCGCGTCGGGGTCGAGCCGGACCGGTCGCAGACCGCGGGCGGTGATCATCCCGTCGAGCAGCAGCTCGATCTGCTCCTGGAAGCCGGCGTCGACCGCGCGGACACCGTCGTAGCTCGGCCGGACCCAGAGCGGGACGTGGATGAGCACGTCGTAGGTCTTGAGCCACTCGTCGAGGAAGCGTTCCCAGATCTTGCGGGTTCCGGCGGCCTGGACGAGATAGCAGTAGTTGTCGAGCACCGAGCGATCGCAGAGCACCGCCTCGTGGCTCGCCGCGGCCTCGATCTCGGCGCGGATCTGGCTGTGGAGGATCCACTCCTGCGCCTCGACGGTGGTCTCCTGGTTGATTGGCAAGGGGCAGGTACGGGCGACCTCCCTGACGATCTCGACATCGACGTTGCGGCGCTTGAGACGGGCTGCGAGCTCGAAGCAGAGGGTCGTCTTGCCGACGCCGTGGCTGCCGATCAGGGCGATCTTCATGAGGACTGCATTGTAGACCGGTTCGGGGGAGGGGCGCTCAGCTGTCAGCCCGGGCGCGACTCCCGGCGAGATGCCGATGTGAGGTGGGACGAGCTGGATGCTGACCGCTGAGAGCTGACGGCTCTACCGCTGGGTCGGCCGGCCGGTCGGCCTGAGCGACGCCGGGAGGTTGTTCGCCGCGTCGAGGAGGGTGGCGTGCATCTCGCCGGGGTTCTTCGCGTCGAGCAGCCGCGCCAGCCGACCGGGGTTGCGGACGATCCAGGCCAGCCGCGACAGCCAGCGCAGGTGGAGGGCGTCGTTGCGCAGCGCGAGCAGGAAGAAGACGTGGGTCGCGCCCATGTCCGGCGAGCCGAAGACCAGCCCGTCCTTCGAGCGGGCGACGGCGATGAACTGCCTGGGGAACTTGTCGGCGGCCCGGTGCCGGGCGTGGAGGAAGGCGACGCCTTCGGGGACGGCGGTCGGCACCAACCGCTCGCGGGCGGCGAGCGCCGCCTCGAGCCATGCCTGGTCCTGGACCAGGCCGAGCTTGGTGACGTGGGCGACCATCGCATGGATGACGTCGTTGCGGTCCTTGGCCTTGAGGTCGGGAATGATCTGGTCGACGGTGACGATCTCGTCGAAGGGGGCGTCGATGACCTGGGCCGGCGCGGCGCCGCCCGAGCCGACCGACTCGGCCGCCAGGGTGTCGAGATACTCGTCGAGCAGCGCCCGCCGGAAGCGCCACTGGCCGCCGATCTTGACGCCGGGGATCTTCCCCTCGTGGGACAGCCGGACGAGGGTCCGCTCGGCGAGCTTGAGGTAGTCGGCGGCTTCCTTGGCCGTCATGTACGCTTCCATGGTGCCTCCCCGCCGCAGGCCGATTGCGGCTTCAATTGGCTGACTACTCCTTTCATTGGCGGATGTCAAGGTCATTCGGGCGCTTGCGTGGCCCGCTTCCCTGTGCTATCACGTACACTCCGGCCGGAAACGACGCCCCGCCACGCTGGGAATCGAGAGGCTCGATACGCGGTTTGGCGGGGCAGCGGGTTCCCGCCGGGCGGATCGCACGCCCCAAGGTACGACTTCGAGACGATCTGAGGAGGAGCGCAGATGAGCATTGAAGCCAAGGTTAAGGAGATCATCGTCCAGCAGCTCGGCGTCGACGCCGAGAAGGTGACCGCCGAGGCGTCGTTCGTCGACGACCTGGGCGCCGACTCGCTCGATGTCGTCGAGCTGGTGATGGCCTTCGAAGAGGAGTTCGGCGTCGAGATTCCCGACGAGGCCGCCGAGAAGATCGCGACCGTCAAGGACGCCATCGAGTTTCTCAAGAGCAACGCGAGCAGTTGATGTCCCGTAGGGTCGTGGTCACCGGCATCGGGCTGGTCTCGCCGCTGGGGATCGGGACCGACGCGACCTGGGAGGGCCTCGTCGCGGGTCGCAGCGGCGCCGGCCCGATCACCCGGTTCGACACCGAGGGCTACTCGGTGAGGATCGCCGCCGAGGTCAAGGGCTTCGACCCGGGCGCGTGGTTCGAGCACAAGGAGATCAAGAAGTTCGACACCTTCGTCCACTACGCGGTCGCCGCCGCCGAGATGGCGATCGCGCAGTCGGGTCTCGAGATCCGTGAGGACAACGCGGATCGAGTGGGGACCGTCATCGGGTCCGGGATCGGCGGCTTTCCGATGATCGAGAACAACCACCAGACCCTGCTCGAGCGAGGTCCGCGGCGGGTGTCGCCGTTCTTCATCCCCGGCTCGATCATCAACATGTGCTCGGGTCTGGTCAGCATCAGGACCGGTGCCAAGGGCCCGAACATGGCCACCTGCACCGCCTGCTCGACGTCGGCGCATGCGATCAGCGACGCCCTGCTCTATATCCGGCACGGATACGCCGACGCGATCATCGCCGGCGGCTCCGAGGCGGTGATCACGCCGATGCCGCTGGCCGGCTTCGCCTCGATGCGCGCGCTGTCGACCCGCAACGACGAGCCCGAGCGGGCGTCCCGGCCCTGGGACCGGGACCGCGACGGCTTCGTGATGGGCGAGGGCGCCGGGATCGTCGTGATCGAGGAGCTCGAGCACGCCCGCCGTCGCGGGGCGCCGATCCTCGCCGAGGTGCTCGGCTTCGGCATGTCGTCCGACGCCTTCCACATCTCGGCGCCGTCGGAGGACGGCGACGGCGCGATCCGCTGCATGCGCGCCGCCCTGGCCGACGCGCGCCTCAACCCCGAGGACGTCGACTACATCAACGCCCACGGAACCTCGACCCCGTCGGGCGACATCGCCGAGACCATCGCCATCAAGGGCGTGTTCGGCGATCACGCCCGCAAGCTCATGATCTCCTCGACCAAGAGCATGTCCGGGCACCTGCTCGGCGCGGCCGGAGGCTTCGAGTTCGGGGTGTCGGTGCTGGCCGTCAACCGCGGGGTCGTACCGCCGACCATCAACCTCGACAGCCCCGATCCCGAGAACGACCTGGACTACGTCGCGCACCAGGCGCGCGAGGCCCCGATCAGGGTCGCCCTGTCCAACTCCTTCGGCTTCGGCGGCACCAACGGTTGCCTCCTGGTCGGCGCGACGGTCTGACGGGATGACCGAGCGGCCGGACCCGCCGTCGACGACCCCGGCCTGAAGGCCGGGGCGGAGATCGGGCGTGGCGCTGAACCAGACGACGATCGGGGCTCGTCTGAGCCGGCTCGCCGGTCGGCTCGATCTGTACAACTTCGGCCGATGGCTGGTCCTCGCCCTGGTCATCGGCGTCGTCGCCGGGCTCGGCGCGGCCACCCTGACCTGGAGCGTCGACGGGGTCGCATCGCTGCTCCAGCACCGGGTCGTCGGCTTCGACGCGCCGGGGCACGGCATGACCGGATCCGAGACCTGGCATCCGGCGGCGCGCCCCTGGCTGCTGCTGCTCGTGCTGCCCGCCGCCGGTCTGCTGGTCGGCCTGATCGTCACCACCTTCGCGCCGGAGGCCGAGGGGCACGGCACCGATGCGGTGATCAACGCCTACCACCGCAAGGGCGCGCTGCTGCGGCCCCGGATCATCCCGATCAAGCTCGTCGCCTCGGCGCTGACCATCGGCTCGGGCGGGTCGGCGGGCCGCGAGGGACCGGTGGCCCACATCAGCGCCGGCTTCGCCTCCTACCTCTCCCAGCTGCTCCGGCTGCCGACCCTCGACCGGCGGATTCTCGTCATCTGCGGAATGGCCGCCGGTGTCGGCGGGATGTTCCGGGCGCCGCTCGGCGCCGCCCTGTTCGCCATCGAGGTGCTGTACTCGGAGAACGACTACGAGTCCGAGGCGCTGATCCCGGCGATCATGTCGTCGATCGTCGCATATGTGGTCAACGCCTCGCTGACCGGCTGGCACCCGATCTTCAGGACCGACATCGAGCAGTTCACGACGCCTCGCGAGCTCGTCTCGTACCTCGTGCTCGGGATCGTCCTCGCGGTCGTCGGGCAGGTCTACGTCAAGGTGTTCTACGGGATGCGCGACGAGGTCTTCGCCCGGCTGCCGGTGCCCAGGCTCGTCAAGCCGGCGATCGGCGGCCTCCTCGTCGCCCTGCTCGCCCTCGTCGTGCCGCAGGTGATGTCGGGGGGCTACGGATGGCTCCAGCTCACCCTCGACGGCGCGCTGCCCTTCAAGGTCCTGCTGCTCCTGCTGCCGGCCAAGATCCTCGCGACCTCGTTCACCATCTCCTCCGGCGGCTCCGGCGGGGTCTTCGCCCCGTCCCTGGTGATCGGCGGGGTGACCGGAGCGGTCTTCGCGGCCGCCGCCGAGCGGCTCGCGCCGGGCTTCGCCCCGGCGACCTCGGCGTGCGTCCTGGTCGGGATGGGCGGCTTTTTCGCCGGCGTCGCCAAGGTCCCGATCGCGTCGCTCATCATGGTCGCCGAGATGAGCGGCTCCTACCTGCTGCTGGTGCCGCTCATGCTCGTCTGCTCGGTGACCTTCCTGCTGATGCGCGGGGTGTCGATCTACGAGGCCCAGGTGCCGACCAGGATCGACTCGCCGGCTCATATCGGCGAGCTCCAGCTCGATGTCCTCGAGCGGCTCAAGGTGAGCGACGTCCTCGACACCGGGGCCGAGCTCGTCACCGTGGCTCCGGGGACGCCCTTCCAGCGGGTCCTCGAGATCGTCGCCGAGACCGACCAGCACGCCTTCCCGGTGACCGACGAGGCCGGCCTCGTGGTCGGTCTGTTCAGCGTGACCGATGTCCGGCGGATGATGGCGAGCCCGGATGTGTGGTCGGTCCTGGTCGCCTGGGACCTGTCGGTGGCCGCCAGCTCGATGGCCTATCTCGAGCTCGACGACGACCTCCACACGGCGGTGCGCCGCTTCACCGCCTTCCGCCACGAGAACCTCCCGGTGCTCACCTCGCCGCCACCTTCGGCGCCGGTCGGCATGCTGTCGTACCAGCGGGTGCTCGAGGCCTACGACGACGAGATCCACCGGCTCCAGACCGAGCACCTCGGGGACCTCGCCGGCTGACGCTACGACCTCGAGGACGCCGTCAGATCCGTGTGCAGCATCATCAGCGCGCAGATGGCGAGCTCGCCCCAGCCGTGGATCCAGCCGAGCTGCCAGTGCGACACCGCGTCGTAGGGGCGTCCCTCGTCGAGCAGCTCGAGGCCGCGGAGGAGCTCGGACCGGACCTCGGCCAGACAGCCCGGGAGCCCTCCGGTGCGCTCCCGGTGACCGCAGATGGCGGCCCAGTCGGGTCGGCAGCCGACCGGGAGGTCGACGCCTGACGGAGGGTCGACCCTCGCTCGGGTCGCGGCCGGGTCGGCGCCGTGCGGCCGGCCGACGATCCGGACCCGCATGAGCTTGGCGGCCGACGCGATCAGACCGGACACCACGTGGGTGGCGCGGATGGCGTCATGGTGGCCCGTCTGGAGGGTCGTGTCGAGCCAGGCGCAGTACTTCCTGGCCTTGAACGCGAAGTAGTCGATCAGGGGCTCGTCGGTCACCGGACCATCATCGCACGGGATGGGGGGCGGACCGGCGACCGAGCTACAATGTCCCCTTCAGCCCCGCCCGGGAGGTCTTGTGGACGTCCGGCCGACACACGACGAGTTCCTCGCCCTGGCCCGCGACCATGAAGTGGTGCCGCTGGTCCGCGAGCTGACCTCGGACACGGTGACCCCGTTCACCGTCTACTCGCGGCTCGCCCGCGGCGGACGGAACCCCTTCCTGCTCGAGAGCGTCTCGGGCGGCGAGCGGGTGGCGCGCTACTCCTTCGCCGGGGTCGATCCGTACCGCATCGTCGAGATCCGCGAAGGACGAGCCCAGGTCGATGGGGCGCCCGAGGACGGCGACCCGGTCGAGGTGCTGCGCCGGGTCACCGACCCGGGGCGCGTCGCGATCCTCGACGACCTGCCGCCCTTCGCCGGCGGCGCGATGGGCTACCTCGGCTATGACGCCGTCCGCCTCGTCGAGACGATCCCCGCGACCGGTCGCGACGAGACCGGGCTGCCCGACGCCTGGTTCGGCCTGTATGACTCGGTGGTCGCCCTCGACCGCGCCCGGCAGCGGCTCCAGCTCGTCGTCCTGGCGAGGACCGGCGGCGACGCCGACGCCGCCTGGGCCGCGGCGTGCGCCCGCCTCGACCGGCTCCACCAGGCGGTGGCGGGAGGAGGCGACGGGCCGAGCCCGCACGCGCTGCCGCCGCGGCCTCCCGACCCCTGGGCGGAGTGGACTGCGACGCCGGCCGCCGAGGACTACCTCGCCGCGGTGGCGACGGCTCGCGAGCACATCCTGGCCGGCGACATCTTCCAGGTCGTGCTGTCGCGACGCTGGCGACGGGTTCCCCGCTGCACCGCGGCCGAGATCTACCGGATGCTCCGGGTGACCAACCCGTCGCCCTACATGTTCCTGCTCGACACCGGCAGCGCGCGGGTCCTCGGCTCGAGCCCGGAGATGCTGGTCCGGGTCGAGGGCCGGAGGGTGAGCACCTGTCCGATCGCCGGCACCCGCCGGCGCGGGGTCGATCGCGAGGACGACCGCGAGCTCGAGGCCGAGCTGCGGGCCGATCCCAAGGAGCTCGCCGAGCACACGATGCTCGTCGACCTCGGGCGCAACGACATCGGCCGGGTCGCGGCGCCGGGCACGGTCAAGGTCGTCCGCGAGGCCGAGGTCGAGCGCTACAGCCACGTCATGCACCTGGTGAGCGAGGTCCAGGGCGAGCTCGCGGGCGGCCGCGACGCGTGGGACGCGCTGTTCGCCTGCTTCCCGGCCGGTACCCTGAGCGGCGCGCCGAAGGTTCGGGCGATGGAGATCATCGACTCGCTCGAAGAGGTCCGCCGCGGGGTATACGGGGGCGCGGTGGGCTATCGCAACGTCACCGGCGACCTCGACTCGTGCATCGCCATCCGCACCCTGGTCGAGCGGGGCGGGGTGGCCCACATCCAGGCCGGCGCCGGGATCGTCTACGACTCGGTGCCCCTCAGCGAGCTCGAGGAGTGCCGGAGCAAGGCCGGCGCCCTGGTCGAGGCGGTGGCGATGGCCGAGTCGGTTTCGGCGGCCGGACGGGAGTGGCGGCCGTGATCCTGATGGTCGACAACTACGACAGCTTCACCTACAACCTGGTGCAGGAGCTCGCCGAGATCTCGGGGGCGCCGATCGAGGTCGTGCGCAACGACGCGGCGTCGGCAGCCGAGCTGCTCGACCGGCGGCCGCGGGCGATCGTCATCTCGCCGGGGCCGGGGACGCCGGACGACGCCGGGGTCAGCCTCGAGCTCATCCGCACCGCTTCGACCGTCCCCCTGCTCGGCATCTGCCTCGGCCTGCAGTCGCTGGCGGCGGTGCACGGCGGCGTGATCGTCCGCGCACCGGCGCCGGTGCACGGCAAGACCTCCGAGATCCACCACCGCGGCGCCTCGGTCATGGCCGGGCTGCCGAGCCCGTTCACCGCCACCCGGTACCACTCGCTGGTGGTCGACCGCGCGACGGTTCCCGACGAGCTCGAGGTCACCGCCTGGACCGACGACGGCCTGGTCATGGGGCTCGCCCACCGATCGCGTCCGCACCACGCGGTCCAGTTCCACCCGGAGTCCTATCTGACGGGCGACGGGATGCGCCTGCTCGCCAACTTCCTCGGCCTGGCCGGGCTCGAGGTGAAGGCGGGTTGGAGATGACCGTCGACCTCAAGACGAGCCTCTCCGCCCTCCTCGCCGGGGACGACCTCGAGCCGTCCCTCATCGAGGAGCTGGTCGGGGCGATCATGGACGGGGGCCTCGATCCGGTCCAGACCGCGGCGGTCCTGATCGCGCTGCGGGCCAAGGGCGAGTCCGCCGTCGAGCTCGCCGCGGCCGCCCGCGCGATGCGCGCCCGGGCCGTCGCCGTCGCGGCGCCGGCCGGCGCCGTCGACACCTGCGGCACCGGGGGCGACGGCGCCGGGACCGTCAACATCTCGACCGCCGCGGCCGTGGTGGCGGCCGCCGGCGGGGTGGTCGTCGCCAAGCACGGCAACCGCTCGGTGTCGTCGCGCTGCGGCTCGGCGGATGTGCTCGAGGCGGTCGGGGTCCGGCTCGACCTCGGCCCCGACGAGCTGGCGACCCTGCTCGAGGAGATCGGGATCGCCTTTCTCTTCGCCCCGCGGCTCCACCCGGCGATGGCCGCGGTGGCGCCGGTCCGCCGCTCCCTCGGGGTGCGGACGATCTTCAACCTGCTCGGCCCGCTGACCAACCCGGCCGGGGTCGACCGCCAGGTGCTCGGAGTCTGGGGGCCCGAGGTCCAGGATCTCGTCGCGTCGGCCCTCGCCGAGCTCGGCGCGGCGCACGCCCTGGTCGTCCACTCCGACGACGGTCTCGACGAGCTGTCGGTCCTCGCGCCGACCACCGTCGTCGAGGTGAGGGACGGCGAGGTGGTCGATCGCTGGCGGCTCGAGCCGACCGGGCTCGGGATCCGCGGCGTCGACCACCACGACCTGCGGGGCGGCGACGCCGAGACCAACGCCCGCCGGCTGTGCGCCATCCTCGAGGGCAGCGAGCGCTCGACGGCCTCCGAGGCGGTCGCGCTCAACGCGGCGGCGGCGCTGCTCGTCGGAGACCGGGTGGCGAGCCTCGCCGAGGGCCTCGGGCTCGCCCGGGAGCTCCTCGCATCCGGCGAGGCCGGCCGGGCCCTCGAGCGGCTCGTCCGGCGGTCCCGGGAGCTCGTCTGAGATGGCCGGCTCGGTGCTCGACCGGATCGTCGACTCGGTTCGCGCCCGGCTCGCGGCCGAGCCCGAGCCGCCGGAGCTCGCCGGCCGGGCGGCCGCCGCCCGGGAGCGCGGTCCCCGCCGGTCGCTGCGAGCCGCCCTCGCCGCCCCCGGCCCGTCGATCATCGCCGAGTGCAAGAAGGCCTCGCCCTCGGCCGGGCTGCTGCGCGCCGACCTCGACCCGGCGGCGCTCGCGGCGTCGTACCAAATGGCCGGTGCGGCGGCGATCTCGGTGGTCACCGAGCCCGACTTCTTCGCCGGCCGGCTCGAGTGGCTGGCGGCGGTCCGCGGGGCCGTCGACCTGCCGGTGCTGAGGAAGGACTTCATCGTCGACGAGCGGCAGCTCCGCGAGGCGGCGGCGCTCGGCGCCGACGCGGTGCTCCTGATCCAGCGGATCCTTCCCGGCGCCCGGCTCGCCGAGCTCGTCGAGGCCGCCGGCCGCCTCGGGCTCGAGACGCTGGTCGAGGTCTTCGTCGGCGAGGACCCAGGCCCGGCGATCGCCTCGGGGGCCGGGATCATCGGTGTCAACGCCCGCGACCTCGCGAGCTTCACGACCCGCCTCGACCTCGTCGAGGAGACGGTGCGGCGGCTGCCGGACGACCGGGTGCGGGTCGCCGAGAGCGGGATCACCGGCCCGGAGGACATCGCCCGGCTGCAGGCCGCCGGCTGCGACGCCTTCCTGATCGGCGAGCACCTGGTGCGCGCCGGCGACCCGGGGCGGGCGCTGCGCCGGCTGCTACGCACCGACGCCGGGTCGTCGCCGACCGACCGCCCGCCGGCCGCCGGGAGCTGACGCCGTGCTGGTCAAGATCTGCGGTCTCACCCGGCGCGAGGACGCCGAGGCGGCGGTCGAGGCGGGCGCCGACCTGCTCGGCTTCGTCTTCGTGCCGGGCACGCCTCGCTTCGTCGACCCGGCAACCGCGCTCTGGGTCCGCGATCTGGACGACGCCGAGCGGGTGGGGGTCTTCCGCGACCAGCCGCTCGCGCACATCCTCGCCGTCCGCGACCGGCTCGGCCTCGACCGGGTCCAGCTGCACGGCGGCGAGCCCGACGGATGGCTCGACATCCTCGGCCCGGCGACCATTCGCCGGGTGCGACCGGAGGGTGACGACCCGTGGCGTCGGGCCGCGATGCTCGCCGGCCGGGCGCTGCCGCTGCTCGACCCCGGCGCGGGGGACGGTGCGCCCTTCGACTGGTCGTCGCTCGGACCGCCGCCCGCCGGGCTCGGGTTCGCGATCGCCGGCGGTCTGACCGCGGAGGGCGTCGCCGCCGCGATTCGCACTCTCCGGCCCCTGGTCGTCGATGTCTCGAGCGGCGTCGAGTCGGCCCCCGGGGTCAAGGACCCTCGCCGGGTCGCGGCGTTCGTCGCGGCCGCCACCCGGGCCGCGGTAGACTTCACGGCGGTGGACGAGCCGTGAAGAAGCTCCCCGACCGGCGCGGCTACTTCGGCGACTGGGGCGGCGCCTTCGTGCCGGAGACCCTGATGGGACCCCTCGGGGAGCTCGAGTCGTCCTACCGGCGGGCATCGCGCGACCGCGGCTTCCGCACGCGGCTCGGTCTCCTGCTCGAGCGATACGTCGGACGGCCGACCCCGCTGTTCGAGGCACGCAGGCTGACCGCCCGGGTCGGCGGCGCCCGCCTCTGGCTCAAGCGCGAGGACCTCTGCCACACCGGGGCGCACAAGATCAACAACGCCCTCGGCCAGGCCCTGCTCGCCCGCGAGATGGGCAAGGCGAGGGTCATCGCCGAGACCGGCGCCGGCCAGCACGGGGTCGCGACCGCCACCGCCGCCGCCCTGCTCGGTCTGGAGTGCACGGTCTACATGGGCGCCGAGGACATCCGCCGGCAGCGGCCAAACGTCGTGAGGATGCGGCTCATGGGCGCCGAGGTGGTGGCCGTCGAGGGGGGATCGCGGACCCTCAAGGACGCGATCAACGAGGCGCTGCGCGACTGGGTCACCAACGTCCGGACCACCCACTACGTCCTCGGCTCGGTCCTCGGGCCGCACCCCTACCCGATGATGGTGCGCGACTTCCAGGCGGTCATCGGGCGCGAGGCGATCGCCCAGTTCCGGCGGATCGGGCGCGGGCTGCCCGAGGCCGTCGTCGCCTGCGTCGGCGGCGGCTCGAACGCGGCCGGGATCTTCACCGCCTTCGTCCGGTACCCCAGGGTGAGGCTGGTCGGGGTCGAGGCGGGCGGTCGCGGGCCGGGTCCCGGCGACCACGCCGCGCGCTTCGCCGGCGGCGCCGCCCCCGGCGTCCTGCACGGGACGCGGACGATGATCCTCCAGGACGCCGACGGCCAGGTCGAGCCGACCCACTCGGTGTCGGCCGGGCTCGACTACCCGGCGGTCGGTCCGGAGCACGCCAACTGGCGCGATCACGGGCGGGTCAGCTACACCACGGTCGACGACGGCGCGGCGCTCGAGGCCTTCCACCTGCTCGCCGAGACCGAGGGCATCATCCCGGCCCTCGAGTCGGCCCACGCGATCGCCGAGGCGGCTCGGCTCGCCTCCGGGATGGGCCCCGGCGAGAGCGTCGTCGTCAACCTGTCGGGGCGGGGCGACAAGGATCTCGACGAGGTTGTCCGTCTCGAGGAGGGCTCGCGGTGAGCCGGCTCCGCGGGGCCTTCAGGTCCGCCGCGCGACAGGATCGCGCCGCGTTCGTCCCCTACATCACGGCGGGCGACCCGACCCTCGAGGCGACGCTCGGGCTCGCCCTCGCCCTCGAGCGCGCCGGGGCGGACGTCCTCGAGCTCGGCGTGCCCTTCTCCGACCCGATCGCCGACGGGCCGACCAACCAGCGCGCCGCCGAGCGGGCGTTGGCCGCCGGCGCTACCCTGGCGGGGGTGCTCGAGATCGCCGCCGAAATCCGGCGCCGGACCTCCCTGGCGCTGGTGCTGTTCACCTACGCCAACCCGGTCGTCCGCCTCGGGATCGAGAGCTTCGCCGAGCGTGCCGCCTCCGCGGGGGTCGACGGGGTGCTCTTCACCGATGTGCCGGCCGAGGAGATGCCGCGCTTCAGGCCGGCGCTCAGACGGGCGGGTCTCGACCCGGTGATGCTGGTGACCCCGACCTCGTCGGCCGAGCGGATGCGGGCTGCGGCCCGGATCGGCGGCGGCTTTCTCTACCTGGTGTCGCGCACCGGGGTCACCGGCGCGGCGCGGGAGCTCGACCGCGAGCTCGCGGCCAACGTCGAGACCGCCCGGCGGGCCTCGAAGCTCCCGGTCGCGGTGGGTTTCGGGATCTCGACGCCGGACCAGGTGGCGGCGGTGGCCGCCCTGGCCGATGGCGTCGTCGTCGGCTCGGCCATCGTCAACGTCATCGCTGGAGAAGGCGACACCGACGAGCTGCCTGGCGTGGTGGAACGGTTCGCCGCACCGCTGGCTCAGGCGTGCCGTCGACGGCCGTGACACACGTTCCACCATGTCCTTTCTCGACCTCGGAATCCGCGAATTCCGAGGTCGAGAAATGAGCTTGGTTCCAACCGTGGGCCGTCCCAAACACCGCCGCCTGGGCCAGAACTTCCTGACCGACGGCAACGTCGCACGACGGATCGTCGCCCTGCTCGGCGACGAGCCGCGGCGGGTCGTCGAGATCGGTCCCGGTCGCGGCGCTCTCACCGAGCCCCTGCTCGAGCGTTACCCGATCGTCCGGGCCCTCGAGCTCGACGAGCGCCTGATCGCCCCGCTCGAGGCGCGGCTCGGCGGTCGGGGTCTCGAGGTGGTCCACGCCGACGCCCTCACCGCCGACCTCGACGAGCTCCTCGGCGTCGACGGACGTTGGCAGCTCGCCGCCAACCTGCCCTACTCGGTGGGCTCGGCGATCCTGCGCCGGCTGCTCCCGCGCCACGATCTGTTCGACCGGCTGGTCGTGATGCTCCAGCGCGAGGTCGCCCGCCGGGTGGTCGCCGAGCCGGGGGGCGGCGATCACGGGCTGCTCGCCCTCGAACGGGCCGCCTGGGCCGAGGCGAGGATCGCGTTCGAGGTCTCCCCGCGGGCCTTCCGCCCCGCGCCCAAGGTGGTTTCGGCAGTGCTCGTCCTCGCCCCGCGGCGACCGCCGGCGCCCAGGGACGAGCTCGGCCGGGCCCTCGCCCTCGCCGCGCGGGCGCTGACCCGACCGCGCAAGATGCTGCCCAACGCGCTCGGTGGGGGGGTGACCGGTGATCTCGTCGGGGCCGCGGGCATCGACCCGACGATCCGCCCCGGGGAGCTCTCCCTCGCGGACTGGCTGCGCCTGAGCGCCGCCCTCGGGCGCGAGTCGCACCGACGGGGCGAATCGGGGTGACGGACGCCGGGACCCGCCAGGCGGGTCCCCGCCCCCCCCGCAGCGATCGCCGTCGGCTTGCGGCGGGAGCCGACGACGTCGCGGCGACATCGCCGCTTCTCGATCCGTCGGGCCTCGACCGAGGTGCTAGAATTCGCTGGAAATGAAGAGGTTTTCGACGATTCCTCCGGTCCGCGGGTCGGGTGAGGCATGAGCTTCGGGGTGGCCGTCCTGCTCGGGCTGATCCAGGGCCTGACCGAGTTCCTGCCGGTCTCGTCGTCGGGCCACCTCGCCCTGGCTCAGGCTTTGATCCCCGGCTTCTCGCAGCCAGGGGTGGTGTTCGACGCGATGCTCCACGTCGGCACCGCCGGGGCGGTGGTCTGGTCGGAGCGGCGCGAGATCCGCCGCTGGCTCGGCTCGCCGAGCGGCCGGCGCCTGCTCGGTCTGCTGGTCGCGGGCACCGCAGCCACCGCGGTCGTCGCTTTTCCGGTCAGGAGCCTCGCCGAGGCCGCCTTCACCCGGCCCGGGCTGGTCGGTGCGGCCCTCGTCGTGACCGGCATGGTGGTCGGGCTCGCGCGCTGGCTGCCGGGCGGCTCCCGGGGCGAGGCCGGCACCGGCTGGCGCCAGGCGGCGCTGGTCGGTCTGGCTCAGGGGGTGGCGGTCTTTCCCGGCCTGTCGCGCTCGGGCGTCACGATCGTCACCGGTCTCGGCGCCGGGCTCGATCGCACCTGGGCGGCCCGGTTCTCCTTCCTCCTCGGGGTGCCGGCGATCGCCGGGGTGGCGGTGCTCGAGGTGATCGGCGAGCGGCACGCCCTCGCTGCCGCGGGCCTCGACTACTGGGCGGCGTGCCTGGTCGGCGCCGTCGCCGCCTTCGTGGCCGGCGCGGTGGCCCTGAGGATCGTCGTGAGCACGCTCTCGAGCCGGGTCTTCCACCGCTTCTCCTGGTACTGCCTGCCCCTCGGCATCCTGGTCATCGTCCTCGTCTGGGTCGTTCCATGAGCCGCGAGCGGCTGGTCTCCGAGATGATCGCGGTCGGGCTGATCTTCGGCTCGGTGCTTGCGGCGACCGCGCTGCTGTCCCACTCGCCGCTCGACCCGAGCCCGCTCCACGCCTCGACGCTGCGCGGCGATCCGGTCAACCTGGCCGGCGCGCTCGGTGCGGCGCTGTCGGCTCTGCTGTTCGGGCTGCTCGGGGTCGTCGCGCTGGTGCTGCCGGTGGTCGGTCTGGCGGTCGGCTGGCGGATGCTCCGCGATCGCCCGGTCGAGCACCCCAAGGCGGCGGCTCTCGGCTGGGGGCTGATCGTCGTCGCCCTGCCCGGGGTCGCGTCGCTGCTCTGCTCGGGTCTGCCGTGGCGGGACGGCGCGATCTCCTGCGGCGGGCTGCTCGGGCGGGCCGAGGCCGAGCTGCTGGGCGGCGTCGTCGGTCCGGTCGGCCGGGTCGTCGTGCTCGGCTTCCTCATCGTCTTCGGGGTCGTCCTGGTGTCCGGTCTGTCGGTCGGGAGTGCGGCCGGCGGCGTCGCCGACGGGTTGGAGCAGCGCTGGCTGCGACGGCGCGACGAGCGCGCCCGCCGGAAGCTCGAGGCCGAGGAGGCGCGCAACCGCCGGCGGGTCCTCGAGCGCCAGGTCAAGCGGCTCGAGGGCGAGGAGGGCTACCGGGGCTCGCTGACCGTCAAGGAGGTCGAGGGCAAGGGGAGGTTCAGGATCCAGCGCCGGGTGACCGGCGCCGACGAGCCCGAGGTCGAGCCCGATGGAGCGCCGGAGGCCGAGCCCTTACCGGAGGCCGCGAAGAAGCGGCGGCCGGCGCCGCGCGCCGCCGCCAAGGAGCCGGCGGCGAAGAAGCCGGTCGTCCAGGAGGAGTTCGAGTTCATCGAGGACCTCGAGAAGTACGATCTGCCGAGGACGAGCTTTCTCGACGAGTCCGAGGGGGCGCCGGAGCGCGACTCGGCGGCGCTCGTCGAGATGTCCAAGCTGATCACCAGCAAGTGCCAGGAGTTCCGGGTGCGCGGCGAGGTCTCCAACATCCGGACCGGGCCGGTGATCACGACCTACGAGTTCCGGCTCGACTCCGGCGTCAAGATCTCGGCGGTGCAGAACCTCGCCGAGGACCTCGCCCTGGCGCTGCGGACCGAGTCGGTGCGGATCGAGCGCGTCCCGGGCCGGGCGACCGTCGGCATCGAGGTGCCGAGCCCCGACCCCGAGGTCATCCGGCTGCGCCAGATCATCGAGTCGAACGAGTTCCAGCGGGCCGGGTCGTTGCTCGCCCTCGCCCTCGGGGTCGACATCCGCGGCAAGCCGTTCGTCTCGGACCTGGCCCGGATGCCGCACCTGCTGATCGGCGGCTTCACCGGCTCGGGCAAGTCGGTCGGCATCAACGCGATGATCATGTCGATCCTGTACAAGGCCAAGCCCGACGAGGTCAAGTTCATCCTGGTCGACCCCAAGATGGTCGAGCTCGGCGTCTACTCCGACATCCCGCACCTCCTGACGCCGATCATCTCCGATCCCAAGAAGGCGGCGAGCGCGCTCGGCTGGGCGGTCGCCGAGATGGACAACCGATACCGGCGCCTCGCCTCCCTCGGGGTGCGCAACCTCGAGCAGCACAACCAGCTGGTGACCGACCCGGTGCAGCTCAGGCGGGCCCAGCAGAAGCTAGGCGCCGCCGACGACGACGAGCCCGCCCGCCTCGAGCCGCTGCCCTACATCGTGATCATCATCGACGAGCTCGCCGATCTCATGATGACCTCGTCGCGGGCGGTCGAGGAGTCGATCACCCGGCTGGCGCAGAAGGCGAGGGCGGTCGGCGTCCACCTCATCTGCGCCACCCAGCGGCCCTCGGTCGACGTGCTGACCGGGATCATCAAGGCCAACTTCCCGTGCCGGGTGGCCTACAAGGTGCGCTCCAAGTTCGACTCGAGGACGATCCTCGACAGCATGGGCGCCGAGCACCTGATCGGCCGCGGCGACATGCTCTACCTGCCGCCCGGGACGTCGACGCTGCTCCGGCTGCACGGGCCGCTGGTCACCGAGAAGGAGATCGCGACCGTCGTCCGCTACATCAAACGCTTCGGCAAGCCCGAGTACCAGCGCAACGTGCTGACCCACCAGGCGCTCGGCGGCGACGGCAAGAGCGCCCGCCCGGCCGCCGCCAACGAGCTCGACGAGCTCAGCGACCCGATGTACGACGCCGCCGCGCGTCTCGTGGTCGAGACGAGAAAGGCCTCCGCGTCGTACATCCAGCGTCGTCTGCACCTCGGCTACACCCGCTCGGCGCGGCTCTTGGATATGATGGAGAAAGAAGGTATCGTGGGTCCGTTGGCGGGCTCGAAGGGGCGTGAGGTCCTGGTTCCGAAAAACCACTTTGCCGAGGTTGACGCCACCCACGCCCTCAACGACGACGAGCCGGACCCATCGTGAGGGGGGAACATGGGCTCCTTAGACCTCAACGCTGACGCCACCTATACGTTGATCGCCGTCGTCGGCATGGCCCTTCTCGGGATGATCCTGGTGGCGAGCTTCGTGTCGCGGTCCCGGGTGTTCTGCCAGTACCTCAAGCACATGACCGGCATCGAGCTCAAACCGAGCGCGGTGCGCCGGGTCTATCGCTCGAACGGCAAGGGCGGGGTCCGCGACCTGCTGATGGACCTCCTCATCCAGGAGGACCTCGCCGACGACGCGCGGAGGGTCACCCCCGACTCGAAGCCCGACACCTCGGTCTTCGACATCAGCGAGATCGCGAAGAAGTAGAGCGCTGGACCTCCGGGGTCCCTCCCGGAGGATCCCGGTATAGTGTCCCGGTGAGCCGGATCCGCATCCTCCCCGACAGCCTGGTCAACCGGATCGCCGCCGGCGAGGTCGTCGAGCGGCCCTCGTCGGTGGTCAAGGAGCTGGTCGAGAACAGCCTCGACGCCGGGGCGGCCCGCGTCGAGGTCGAGCTCACCGAGGGTGGGAGGAGCCGCGTCCGGGTGGCCGACGACGGCTGCGGCATGGACCCGGACGACGCCCTGATCGCCCTCGAGCGGCATGCCACCTCGAAGATCGCCTCGGCCGACGACCTCGACCGGATCGCGACGCTCGGCTTCCGCGGCGAGGCGCTGCCGTCGATCGCGGCGGTCTCGCGATTCGTCCTCGAGACCTCCTCCGACGCGGCGGCCGGCGGAGCACGGATCACCGTCGAGGGTGGCCGGGTGCTCGCCGTCGAGGGGGCGGCGCGGGCCCGCGGGACGACCGTCGAGATCCGCGACCTGTTCTTCAACACCCCGGCGCGGCGCAAGTTCCTCCACGCTCCCGCGACCGAGCTCCGTCACGCCGTCGACGCCGTCTGGGGCGCCGCGCTCGCCCGGCCCGAGGTCACCTTTGCCCTGCGCCACGGCTCGCGCACCCTCCTCGACGCGCCGCCGGCTCGTGATACCGCCGAGCGGCTGCGCGATCTGTGGCCCGGCGCGGGCAGGATCACCCGGTTCGCCGACGCCGCCGCGGGGATCGAGGTGGACGGACTGATCGCGACCGGTGACGGTCGGGGACGGCCGGCGCTGACCCTGATCGTCAACCGCCGGGTGGTGCGCGACCGGCTGCTGGTCGGCGCCGTGCTGAGGGTGCTGCGCGAGACCGCCGGCGGTCTCGCCGGAGGGCGGCTCGTCCTCGAGCTGCGGCTGCCGCCGGACGACGTCGACGTCAACGTTCACCCGGCCAAGGCCGAGGTCCGCTTCGCCCGCGGAGCCGCGGTCTTCGGCCTGGTCCAGCGGGCGGTGCGCGCGGGCCTTGCCGCCTCGCACGGCCAGGTCGCGGTACGGCGGCTCGAGGTCGATGAGGGGCATGTCTCCGAGCCCGCCGCGGCGGGATATGGCGGGCTGCTGCGCGCCCGGCGGGCGGCCGACGCGCCGCCGTTGTTTGCCCACCCGGCCTACGGCGAGCCGGCGCCGGAGGAGGCGGCGCCGGGCGGACCGCCGCCACCCCGGGCGCACCGCTCGGGGGCCCGCGCGGGGGCCCCGGACACCCCCTTCGGCCGGCTCATCGGCCAATACCGCTCCTCCTTCCTGGTGCTCGAGGACGACTTCGGTCTGGTCATCGTCGATCAGCACGTCGCCCACGAGCGGGTCCTCTACGACCGGATCCTGAGCCGGCTCGCCGGCGCCGTCGCGCCGTCGCAGCGTCTCCTCGAGCCGTTGCTCCTCGAGCTCGGCGAGGCGGCGGCGGCCGCCCTCGAGCGGGTGGCCGGGATCCTCGCCCGGGTCGGCATCGAGGCCGATGCCTTCGGCCCCGACACCGTCCGGATCAGCGCGCTGCCGCCCGAGCTCGAGCCGGCGGCGGCCGGCGAGCTGGTCGCCGACCTGCTCGACCGGGCGACGTCCCTCGACGGGGCGCCGGAGGGGGCGGCGAGCGAGGTCGAGGAGGGGCTCGCCGCGGATCTCTCGTGCCGCGCCGCGGTCAAGGTCAACCACCGGCTCGGCGAGACCGAGCAGCGGGCGCTGCTCGACGACCTCGCCCGGACCTCCAACCCCTACCGCTGCCCGCACGGACGGCCGATCATCCTCCGGCTCGGCCAGGACGAGATGGAGCGCCGGCTGGGGAGGCGATGAATGCGATCTGACTCGTGGCGTCTGACCGAGGCCCTGATCTTCGTCCACTTCGCGGTCTTCATCCTGAGCTGGGCGAACCGAGAGGGTCTGGTCGGGCTCGCGCTGATGCCCGGCGGGATCGCCGCGCGACCCTGGACCCTGGTGACCTACCAGTTCGTCCACGGCCCGTCGATCTTCTGGTTCTTCATCTCGATGCTGGTGCTGTGGATCATGGCCAAGCCTCTCGAGGAGAGCTGGGGCTCGCCGCGGTTTCTCGCCTTCTGGCTGGTCGCGACCTTCGGCGCCTCGCTGACCGCCGCGGTGCTCAAGCTGCCGCTGGTCGGCGACGCCGGGGTCGGCACCTCGATCCTGCTGACCTTCGCGACGCTCTACCCGGAGGTCGAGTTCCGGCTGTTCTTCATCATCCCGGTCAAGGTCAAGTACCTGGCGGTCGTCGCGGTCGCCTGGCTCGCCTTCTCGAGCCTCCAGATCGGCCTCCTGGCGGGGCTCGCCAACGTCGCCGGGATGTGCTCCGGCTATCTGTTCTTCCTCGCGACGCGGCGCCTCCCGACTCGGCGCAAGATCATGTTCGAGGTCCGCAAGCGACGGGCCAGCTCGGCGGTCAGGGCCGAAGCGACCGCGGCCGAGCAGCGTAACCTGGTCTGGGACCCGAAGGTCCGCGGCGCGGTCGGCCGGGCGGCCGAGAGGGGTGCGGTCGCCTCCGAGGACGAGGCCCTGCTCGCCGAGCTCGACGCCGCCCGCGATCCCTCGGTCACGGTCTGCGCTCCGTCGGAGTTCGGCCTGGTCGACGACCCGATCTGCCGGACCTGCCCCGGCTTCGCCGAGTGCGGGGCGCGGGCCATCCGGCTCGCCGCCGAGGCGAAGAGCACCGCCGAGGACTGAAGGGAAAGGGGCCGCTGCCCTTTCCCGCGTCCGCGTCCGCGTCCGCGTCCGATGTCAGCGTGAGCACCCGCGTCCGCGCCCCCATCCGCGTCCGATGTCAGCGTGAGCACCCGCGTCCGCGTCCGCGTCCGCATCCGATGTCGGCGTGAGCACCCGCGTCCGCGTCCGCGTCCGCATCCGATGTCAGCGGCAGCGGCGAGGATGCCGGCACCGTGTACGGGTCAAGGATGGAGCAACCGCCAGGTGATGGCGCGAACCTCGTCGAGGACGTCGAGGGCC
Organism: Thermoanaerobaculales bacterium; assembly: GCA_025456145.1. Taxonomy (GTDB): domain Bacteria; phylum Acidobacteriota; class Thermoanaerobaculia; order Thermoanaerobaculales; family Sulfomarinibacteraceae; genus JAHECW01. The sequence goes on from JALOLD010000004.1 coordinate 148,078, forward strand.
CGCCGCGTAGCGGCGGTCTCAAGGACTCCGGCTGCGAGAAGCAGCCGAAGGTGGGCGTCAGCCTCCTTTGCGGAGCCGTCGGCGAGGCGTGCGGGTTCTCAGGAGCACCGGCCTTCCGGGCCGTCCGGCCTGGACGGCCGGGCGGCCCGGCGTCGCGCCGCCGGCACGGTCGCTCGAGGGGAACGAGGAGGGCTGCGACCGTGCCGGCGACGCGGGCGGCGGCCTGCATCGTTGCTTCGGCACCTGCTCAGGATCGCGCCTCCCGGGGGTGCCCGGCTGGACATTGTGCGTGAGGCGTGGCGGACGTGAGCGCGTTTCTGAGCACAATGTCGAGCCCGGCACGCCCGGTGAGCAGCGGTGCTCAGGGGGCGTGCGGGTGGCGCTCCGGGGAGGTCGGCGCGTCCGACGCGCCGCCGCAATTCGTTCGACGAATTGCTGCCGCTGCCGCAGCCGCTGACATCGGACGCGGACTCGGACGCGGACGCGGACGCGGGCGCTGATGGGGTTGGGGAGGCTGCGGCTAGAGCCGGATGACCGAGCTCGGGTCGGTGGGAACGAGCCACTCGACATTGGTGTCGTGCTTGAGCCGGGCGACCGCCTCGGCGACGGTGTCGCGCAGATAGCGGCCCCAGATCTTGATCGGCAGCGAGTCGACCCGGACGGTCGGCGAGATCGCCAGCTGGAGCATGTACTCGATGATCGAGGAGGCGTTCTGGGCGATCCGGCCGGAGTAGGCGGCGCGGTCGCGCTGGTCGAGGATCCGGACCTCGTGGATGCAACGGCCGAACTCGGACTCGACGAGATCCTCGATGTTGGTCAGGATGAGCTCGAGGCGGAAGGTCGGGCTCGCCGACTCGAGGTAGTCGATCAGGCTCTCCTCGAGGTGGAACGACGACAGCCCGCGGCCTTCGGCGAATCGCCAGTCGACCCCGTTGAAGCCGGCGAGGATGCGCTCGAGGGGCGGCAGCTCGAGATCGACGAGGTAGTGGGTGCCGGCGTAGCTCCCCTCGTGGACCTCGCTCTCGCAGGCGAAGGTGCCGTCGCGGCCATCGAGCGCCGCCTCGATGCGGGCGAGCTCGTCGGCGGTGCCGAGGATCTTGACGCCGATGACGTCATCGACCCGGACCCGGTCGGGGTCGAAGGCGAGCTCGCCGGTCCGGATCCGGTCGGCGACGATCCGCTCGGCGGCGGCGAAGTCCTCGTCCATCTGCTGGCGGCTCGAGATCATCACGTCGAGGGGCAGACCCGCGGTCCCGGCGCGGGCCGCGGCGAGCGACCTCGCGGCGGCGTCGATCTCGTCGGCGAGCTGGTCGGCGACGCGGCGCGAGACCTTGTCGGCAATCCGCCGGATCCGCTTGCGGCGGACCATCCCGACGAGGGATCCGTCGCTCCGGGTGACCAGGCTCATGTGCACCGGGGTCCGCGGGAAGAACTCCTCCGGGAATGCGCCGTACCTGGCGAGCAGCTGCTCGACCCGCGGCGACGGCCCAGCGCTCCGGGCCGCGGCGACGATCGCGCGACGGACGTCGTCCTTGCTCGAGACCCGGGTCAGGCGGAGTTCCCCGGGTCGCATCGTCCGGGCCAGGTCGCCGACCAGCGATCGGACGACCGGCGAGGTGATCGCCCGCTCGAAGGCGAAGATCTCGGTGAGAATGCGGCCGTCGTCCCGCTGGGTCCGGTCGGCGAGCCAGCGGCTCGCCAGGTCGAACAGCCGGTCGCGGTGGATGAGGCCAGAGAGGTACATTCCCGGCATCACTATACAGGCCCCTCGACGGCCCGGGTGACCGGCCGCGGCCGACCTGCAAATGTGTCTCACTTGGAGACTTGCGGGTGTGAAAACTTTCACACGCCTTGTGAGGTCGGGACGGCCGCGATATGCTGGTCGTCCGGATCGAGAGCGGCGCTCGGCCGCGGGGAGGGCGGGTGTGACACGGTCGCGGGTGACGGTTCTGGTCGGCCACTTCGGAAGCGGCAAGACCGAGATCGCCCTCAATCTGGCGCTCGACCTGGCGGCGTCCGGCACGCCGGTGACGATGGCCGATCTCGACGTCGTCAAGCCCTACTTCCGGACCCGGTCGGCGCGTCAGCTGCTCGCCGACGCCGGGGTCGAGCTGCTCGCCCCCGAGGGCGAGCACATCCACGCCGATCTGCCGATCATCGTGCCCCAGATCCGGTCCCGCCTGCGCCAGTCGGATCGTCGCCTGGTCATCGACGTGGGCGGCGACGATGTCGGGGCCAGGGTGCTCGGATCGCTGGCCGACGTCGTCCCGGTCGCCGAGACCGAGTGCCTGCTGGTGCTCAACTTCCGCCGGCCGTCGACCCCCGACGCCGACCGCGCCGTCGCCATGGTCCGCGAGATCGAGGCGGTCGGGCGGCTTCCGGTGACCGGTCTGGTCGCCAACACCCATCTGATGGACGAGACCACCGTCGAGGTGATCCTCGACGGTCTCCGGTCGGCCCTCGAGTGCGGCCGGCGGCTCGGCGTGCCGGTGGTCGCGGTCGCCGCCGACGAAGCGATCGCCGACCAGGTGCGCCGCTCGACCGACCGGACGGTCCTCGAGCTGAGGAGGATCGTCGCCCCAGCCTTCGCGCTGCCGCGGCGGCGGTCCACCGGCCCGCTCTTCGTGGTCAACTGAAAGGAGACCCGCGTGCCGCAGATCGTCATCAGCCCCGACCGCTGCAAGGGGTGCGAGCTGTGCGTCCAGGCGTGCCCGCAGCAGATCCTCGGCATGGGCCGGCGGATCAACAGCAAGGGCTACTTCTTCGCCGAGGTCGTCGAGCCGCCGCGGTGCATCGGCTGCCGGCTGTGCTGCATCGCCTGCCCCGACGTGGCCATCGAGATGAGGGTGCACGGGACGATGTACCACTACTTCGCGTACTGAGGGCGACGAGGATGACCGACTGGGCGATCAGCTCTCAGCTTTCAGCTCTCAGCCGTTCCCGTGCGAGGGCGGCGGAGCTGACAGCCGACAGCTGATGGCTGACGGCCGTTACGGATGGAGCTCGCGATGGCGAAAAAACTCATGAAGGGCTCGGAGGCGATCGGCGAGGCGGCGGTCCAGGCCGGTTGCCACCTCTTCTTCGGCTACCCGATCACGCCGCAGAACGAGATCCCCGAGTACATGTCGATGCGCCTGCCGCAGGTCGGCGGGACCTTTGTCCAGGCCGAGTCGGAGGTCGCGGCGTCGAACATGCTCTACGGCGCCGCCGGCAGCGGGGAGCGGGTGATGACCTCGTCGTCGTCCCCCGGCGTGTCGCTCATGGCCGAGGCGATCTCCTACCTGGCCGGCGCCGAGCTGCCGGTGGTCATCGTCAACATCATGCGCGCCGGGCCCGGGCTCGGCGGGATCCTGCCGTCGCAGGGCGACTACTTCCAGGCGACCAAGGGGATGGCCCACGGCGACTTCCGGCTGCTCGTCCTCGCCCCGTGGTCGGTGCAGGAAGCGGCCGACCTGGTGCAGGACGCCTTCGACCTCGCCGACTACTACCGCAACCCGGTGCTCGTGCTCGGTGACGGGCTGATCGGCCAGATGATGGAGCCGGTGGAGTTCCGCGAGGGCCGGCTACCGATCAAGCCGCTCGAGGCCAAGACCTGGGCGGCGACCGGCAATGACGGCTCGAAGCCGCGCTCGGTGATCAACTCGCTGTTTCTCGACCCCGAGGCCCTCGAGCGGCACAACGTCCACCTCAAGGAGAAGTACGACCGGATGGTCCGCGACGAGGTCCGCTTCCAATCCTACGGCCTCGACCGCGACTACGACGTGCTCATCGTCGCCTACGGGACGGTCGCCCGGGTCTGCTCGACCGCCATCGACGAGCTCGCCGCGTCGGGCGTCCACGTCGGGATGGTCCGCCCCGTGACCCTCTTCCCCTTTCCCTACCAGGCGGTCCGGGAGGCCGCGGCCCGGGCCTCGTCGGTGCTCGTCGTCGAGCTGTCGACGGGGCAGATGATCGAGGACGTTCGGCTCGCCCTGGCCAACTCCAAGCCGATCCACTTCCTCAACCGGATGGGCGGCATGCTGGTGTCGCCGGACGCGGTGGTCGACAAGATCCGAGCCATGGCCGACGGCCGGTCGACGGAGGTGGTCCATGCCTGAGACGGTGTTCTCGAGGCCCGAGGCGCTCCGCGATGTGACGACCCACTACTGCCCGGGCTGCACCCACGGGACGATCCACCGGCTCATCGCCGAGGTCATCGACGAGCTCGGGGTGCGCGAGCGGACCGTCGGCGTCGCCCCGGTCGGCTGCTCGGTGCTCGCCTACAACTACTTCGAGACCGACTTCCACGAGGCGTCGCACGGCCGCGCCCCGGCGGTGGCGACCGGGATCAAGCGGGCCCGGCCGGATCTCGTCGTCTTCTCCTACCAGGGCGACGGCGACCTCGCCTCGATCGGGATGGCCGAGATCATCCACTGCGCCAACCGCGGCGAGAAGGTGACGGTGGTGTTCGTCAACAACGCGATCTACGGAATGACCGGCGGTCAGATGGCTCCGACCACGATGCCCGGCCAGGTCGCGACAACCTGCCCGCTCGGTCGCGACGTCGACCACGCCGGCCACCCGATCCGGATCGCCGAGCTGCTGTCGACCCTGCGCACGCCGGCCTTCGTGGCGCGCGCCTCGGTGCACACGCCACTGCTCGCGGTCAACGCCAAGGAGATGCTCCGGCGGGCCTTCTCGCTGCAGATCGAGGGGCGCTGCTTCTCGCTCGTCGAGGTGCTCTCCACCTGTCCGACCAACTGGGGGATCCCGCCCGCCGAGGCGACCCGGTGGTTGGAGAAGACGATGCTGCCGTACTACCCGCTCGGCGTGTTCAAGACCCCCGAGAGCGGCAGCCGCGAGCCTCGGCCGCTCGACCGGGGGGTGCGCTGATGCAGAACGACGTCATCATGGCCGGCTTCGGCGGGCAGGGGATCCTGCTGATCGGCAAGATGCTGGCCTATGCCGGGATGCGCGAGGGCAAGGAGGTGTCGTGGCTGCCCTCGTACGGGCCCGAGATGCGCGGCGGTACCGCCAACTGCACGGTGGTGATCTCCGACCGGCCGGTCGGCTCGCCGGTGATCAGGTCGCCGAGGGCGGTGGTGGCGATGAACCTCCCGTCGCTCGACAAGTTCGAGCCCGACGTCCGGCCCGGCGGGCTGCTGCTCTACAACTCGTCGCTCATCGACCGCCGGCCCGCCCGCCAGGACGTCACCGTCATCGAGGTGCCGGCCAACGAGATCGCCAACTCGCTCGGTAACCCGCGCGGCGCCAACATGGTCGCCCTCGGCGCCTACCTCGGCGCGACCGAGGCGGTGTCGATCGACGGCGTCGTCGAGGTGGTCCGCGAGACCTTCGCCGCCAAGCCGGGGGTCATCGAGGTCAACATCACCGCCCTGCGCCGCGGCCACGAGATCGGCGCGGCGCACACCGTAGGGGCGGGGGAGGCGTGATGTCCGATCAGACGTGCGTCGAGCTCGCAAAGGCGGAGGAGATCCTCGACCGCTACCCGCACGAGGAGCCGTCGCTCATCCAGGTGCTGCAGGACGTCCACCGCGCCTACAACTACCTGCCGTGCGACGTGCTCGTCCGGGTCGCCGAGGCGCTCGGGGTGCCGCTCGCCAAGGTCTTCTCGGTGGCGACCTTTTACAAGGCCTTCTCGCTCGAGCCCCAGGGCGACACCATCATCAAGGTCTGCATGGGCACCGCGTGCCACATCCGCGGCGCCGGACAGCTCGTCGAGGAGCTCGAGCGCAAGCTCGGGATCGGCCCCGACCAGACCACCGAGGACCTCGCCTTCACCGTCAAGACGGTCAACTGTGTCGGCGCCTGCGCGATGGCCCCGGTGATGATCGTCGGCGAAAAGTACTGGGGAGGCGCCAAGCCGGCGCGGATGGAGACCTACCTGGCCGGAGGGACCGACGATGAGAATTGACTCGGCCGAGAGATTCGCCGCCCTCCGCGCCGAGGCCCGCCAGCGCGACGAGAGCCAGCCCAGGAAGGTCCTCGTGTGCTGTGGCACGGGATGTCTCGCGACCGGCGCGAGAGGGGTGGCCGAGGCCTTCGCCGCCGAGGTCGCGGCGCGCGGGCTCGACGTCGAGGTCAACCTCGGGGTCAAGACCACCGGCTGTCACGGCTTCTGCGAGCGCGGTCCGCTGGTCGTCATCCAGCCCGAGGGCCTGCTCTACACCAAGGTCAAGGCCAAGCGGGTGCCCGAGATCGTCGACCGGACGATCGTCGGCGGCGAGCCGATCCCCGGGCTGCTCTACAAGAACCCGGCCAACGGCGAGCGCGTCTCGGCCTACCACGAGGTCCCGTTCTACAAGCACCAGGTCCGGGTGGCGATGCGCAACATCGGCCGCATCGACCCGACCGATTTGATGGACGCGATCGCCCACGACGCCTACGCGGGCCTCGCAAAGGCGCTCTTCGAGATGACCCCGGAGCAGGTCCTCGACGAGGTCGAGCGATCCGGCCAGCGCGGCCGCGGCGGCGCCGGCTTCTCGACCGCCCGCAAGTGGCGCTCGTGCCGGGCGGCGCCGGGCGAGCGGCGGTTCATGCTGTGCAACGGCGACGAGGGCGACCCCGGTGCCTTCAAGGACCGCTCGATCATGGAGGGCGACCCGCACTCGGTGCTCGAGGGGATGATCATCGGCGCCTACGCGATCGGCGCCCACGAGGGTTTCATCTACGTCCGCGACGAGTACCCGCTGGCGGTGGTCAACCTCGAGCTCGCGATCGCCGAGGCGCGGCGCCACGGGCTGCTCGGCGAGAGCATCATGGGCTCGGCGTTCGACTTCGACATCCGGATCTCACGCGGCGGCGGCGCCTTCGTCTGCGGCGAGTCGTCGGCGCTGATGCGCTCGCTCGAGGGCAAGACCGGCGAGCCGCGGGCGAAGTACGTCCACTCGACCGCCAAGGGGCTGTTCGACCAGCCGACCGTGCTCAACAACGTCGAGACCCTGGCCGGGATCGGCGCGATCATCCACCACGGCGGCGCCTGGTTCGCCGCCATGGGCACCGAGAGATCGAAGGGGACCAAGGCCTTCTCGCTGGTCGGCAAGGTCAAGAACACCGGGCTCGTCGAGCTGCCGATGGGCACGACCCTGCGCCACATCATCTTCGATATCGGTGGCGGCATCCTCAACGACCGGCCGTTCAAGGCGGTGCAGACCGGAGGCCCGTCGGGGGGCTGCGTCCCCGAGGCGCTGCTCGACCTACCGGTCGACTACGAAAAGCTCACCGAGGCGGGGTCGATGATGGGATCGGGCGGGATGATCGTCATGGACGACCGGACCTGCATGGTCGACGTGGCCCGCTACTTCCTCGCCTTCCTCACCGAGGAGTCGTGCGGCAAGTGCGTGCCCTGCCGCGAGGGTCTCAAGCAGATGCTGGCGATCTACGACGCGCTCGTCGATGGACGCGGCTCGGATGGCGACATCGCCCGGATCGAGCGGCTCGCCGCCGGGATGCAGCTCGGCAGCCTGTGCGAGCTCGGCAAGTCGGCGCCCAACCCGGTCCTGTCGACCCTGAGGTACTTCCGCTCCGAGTACGAGGCGCACATCGCCGACCGGGCCTGCCCGGCCGGAATCTGCCGCGCCCTGACCGCGTACGAGATCGTCCCCGAGGCCTGCGACGGCTGCCACGCCTGCTTCAAGGCCTGCCCGACCGACGCGATCGAGGGCACGATCAAGGAGCTCCACGTCATCCACCAGGATGCCTGCATCTCGTGCGGCGCGTGCTTTGACGTCTGCCCCACCCAGGCGATCAGGACCCTGCCCAAGGTGGAGCTCGCCAGCCGGGAGGTGGTGTGATGCCGACTCTCACCGTCAACCGACGTTCGGTCACCGTCGGCGACGACGCCACGATCCTCGAGGCGTGCCGCGTCGCCGGAGTCGAGGTGCCGACGCTGTGCAACTTCGACGGCCTCGAGCCCTGGGGGGGCTGCCGGCTGTGCGTCGTCGACATGTCGCTGAGGACCTGGGACGACGACTGGTTCAAGATGGTCACCGCCTGCAACCACCCGGTCGAGGAGGGGATGACCGTCGTCACCAACTCGGACCGGGTGGTGGCGACCAGGGGGGTGGTGCTCGACCTGCTGCTCGCCCGCTGTCCCGAGACCCCGCTCATCCAGCGCCTCGCCCGCGAGCACGGGATCGAGGAGACGACCTATCAGCGCAACCCCGAGCCGACCGACTGCATCCTGTGCGGGCTGTGCACCAGGGTCTGCGACCACATCGGGGTGTCGGCGATCGCCAGCGTCAACCGCGGCTGGGGCCGCGAGATCGCGCCGCCCTTCAACGAGCCGCCGCCCGACTGCGTCGGCTGTCTGGCGTGCGCCGAGATCTGCCCGACCGACCACATCAAGTTCTCGACGTCGAGCACGGTCAGGACGATCTGGGGTCGCGAGTTCGAGATGCTCCGGGACCCGGCGACCGGCGAGGCGGTGATCACGAAGGCGCAGGCCGAGCACTTCGCGAAAAGGTCGGGCGTGCCGATGAGCTACTTCGAGATGTCCGACAGGAGTAAACGGTTGAAGACCGCGAAGACGTTCGAAGAACTCCAGGTCGTGAAATGATGGCGGCCGCAACCATCCTGGACATCGCCCGTCGCAACCACAAAGGCACAAAGGCACAAAGAAAAACACCAAGAAAGTCCTTTGTGATCTCCTTCGTGTCTTGGTGTCTTCGTGGTTGTGGTGATGTGCCAATTTTTGATTGCGAGTGTGAAAAATGAGGATGATCTACAAGGTCTCGGTGGAGCGCTGCATCGCCTGCGGCAAGTGCGAGCTCGCCTGCGCCTTCGCCCACGGCAGCGAGGGAAGACCGTCGAAGACGCGGATCAACATCCACCGCCGCGGCCCCGAGCTCGGGACGCCGGTGGTGTGCTTCCAGTGCGACGCCGCGGCCTGTGTCACGGTTTGTCCGACCCAGGCACTGGTCCGTAACGAGACGACCGGCGCCATCGACATGGTGCGTTCGCGCTGCATCAGCTGTCGGATGTGCGTCGCCGCGTGCCCGTTCGGCAACATGCTGTGGGACGAGACCTACCACTGCGTCCAGAAGTGCGACCTGTGCGGGGGCGAGCCGCGCTGCGTGCCGTTCTGCCCGACCGGGGCCATCGCCTGGGTGCCCGCCGCCGAGGCGGCGGTCCGGCCGGAACCGCTGGATCGGGAAGCGTTGGAGGTGGCGCGTTGATGCCCGGGCACGGACGCGGACGCGGACTCGGACGCGGGAGGCGATGATGCACGACAAGATCAGAGAGGTCCTGAAAAAGGCGTACCAGATCGAGGTCGACGGCTACACCTTCTACTCGATGGTGGCGGACCGGGCGGAGAAGGCCGCGGTGCGCGAGCTTTTCGAGAAGCTGGCGCGCGACGAGGTCCAGCACAAGGCGTTCATCACCGGCGTCATGGGCTCGTACGAGGACCGGGGCGTCGAGGCGTTCAACATCCAGCGCCGGGACCCGGCTCTCAAGGCCTTCAGCGACACGATCTACACCGAGGCCTTCCGGGCGCAGGCGCGCGACGCCGAGTTCGAGATGGGCGTCCTGTCGATCGGCATGACCCTCGAGACGCGGGCCATCCAGTACTTCTCGGGCGCCGCCAGGTCGGCCACCGAGGCCGAGGTCCGCGACTTCTACCAGTTTCTCGCCGACTGGGAGAAGGGCCACCTCGAGGCCCTGCAGAGGCTGTACGGCGGCGTGCGCGAGACCGCCTGGGCCGAGGGCGGGTTCTCGCCCTTCTGAGTCAGCCCGGACCATGCCTATCCCCTCGAGTCAGGTTGGGGGTGCTTTCGTTCCCGATCCCGACTCACCCGCGCCCCGGCCGTCGGCATCTCGATCGAGTCGATGGCCGAGCTGCGGGCGGGAGGCCCGCGTCACCAGCTCCTTCGTGTCTTGGTGTCTTCGTGGTTGCGACGGATAACCGGACGTCGCATCGGGATCGGGAACGGGATCGGGATCGATCAGAACCCGAGCCATCCGGATAGGTATGGTCCGGGCTAGCCGACCGTCATCGGTCCGCGCTCGATGACGGCGGTGGCCTCCTGCGCCGGCATCGGTCGCGCGAGCCAGAACCCCTGACCATAGGTACAGCCGAGCTCGCGGACCAACGCGAGCTGCTCGGGGCTCTCGATCCCCTCGGCCAGGGCCTCCATCCCGAGGTTGCGCGCGAGGGTGACGATGGTGCGGACGATCTCGACGCCGCCTCCGTTGGTACCGAGCCGCTGGATGAAGCCGCGGTCGATCTTCATGGTGTCGATGGCGAAGCGCTGGAGATAGGCGAGGGACGAGTAGCCGGTCCCGAAGTCGTCGAGGTAGAGCTTGACGCCGAGGTTGCGCAGCCGTTGCATGACGCCGATCGCGAGCTCGGGCACCTCGATGACCGCGCTCTCGGTGATCTCGAGCTGGAGGCGGTCCGCCGGCAGCTGGAACTCGGCGAGCACCTGCTCGACGAAGACCGCGATCTCGGGCTGGGAGAACTGGTGGCTGAAGAGGTTGAGGCTGACCGCCGGCGAGCCCTCGCCATACGCTTCGAACCACGCCGCCGCCTGGCGGACGCCGGTGCGGACGACCCACTGGCCGATCGGGTTGGTGAGCCCGGTGTCCACGGCGAGCGACAGGAACTCGCCGGGGGGCAGCAGACCGCGCTCGGGGTGGCGCCAGCGCAGGAGCGCCTCGCAGGCGACGATCCGGCCCGTCGTGGTGTCGACGATCGGCTGGTAGTGGAGCACGAGCTCGTCCCGTTCGAGGGCCCGGCGGAGATCGTTCTCGAGGTGGAGCTGGGTCAGGACCTGGGGGTGCATCGACTCGTCGTACAGGTGGTGGCGGGCCCGGCCTTCGCCCTTCGCCTGGTACATCGCGATGTCGGCGTCGCGCAGGATCTCGTCCGGGCTGTCGTAGCGCGGAGAGCTGATGGCGATGCCGGTGCTCGCCGAGGTGAAGACCTCCTGGTCGCCGATCCGGAACGGCTTGGCCAGCGCGGCGTGGATCCGCTGCGCGACCGACACCGCCTCGTCCGGGCCGCGGACATCGGGGATGAGCACCGTGAACTCGTCGCCGCCGAGCCGGGCGACCGTGTCGCCCGGACGGACCGCCCGGCGCAGTCGGTGGGCGATCTCGACCAGCAGACGGTCGCCGGTCTGGTGGCCGTAGCCGTCGTTGATCAGCTTGAAGCGGTCGAGATCGAGGAAGAGGACGGCAAACGGGGCTTCCGCCCGGCCGCGCGACCGCTCGAGGGCGAGCTCGACCCGGTCGTGGAACGAGGCGCGGTTCGGCAACCCGGTCAACGAGTCGTGCAGCGCCGACTGGAGCAGCTGCTCCTCGGCGTGCTTCCGCTTGGTGATGTCGACGAGCACCCCCTCGACGCCGAGCTCGCCGTCGAAGCGCACGGTGCGGGTCTGCTGGAGGACCCACTTGACGGCGCCGGGCTTGGTGATCAGCCGGTACTCGGTCTGCGGCCCGACCCGACCGTCGCCGAGCTCGAACCGGTTGGCAGCGGCGATCGCGAAGCTCCGATCGGCCGGGTGGATGATGCTCTCGAAGGCAGTCTGGCTGAAGCCGAGAAGCTCGTTGAGCGGGTAGCCGGTGATCTCGGCCATCATCCGGTTGGCGTAGGCGATCCGCCCGCTCTTCACGACAAAGATCCCCTGGAGCGACTGCTCGGCGAGGGACCGGAACTTCTCCTCGCTCTCGCGCAGCGCCGCCTCGGCGCGCAGCCGGTCGGTCTGGTCGACGTAGATGCCGTAGACCAGCGCCACCGAGCTGTCCTGGATGACCGGGACTCCGAAGACCTGGACCGGGACCGGCGTCCCGTCCCTGCGACGGCGGACGGTCGCCTGACCGACCGTCTCGCCGGAGAAGGTCCGCCGCGACAGCCAGGTCGCCTCGTCGGCCCGCTCGGGAGGCGTGATGAGCTCGTTGATCTGCTGGCCGATGACATCCGTCCGGGCAAAGCCGAACAGCCTCTCGAAGGCCGGGTTGACCGAGACCACGTTGTCGTCGGCGTCCGACATCAGGATCGCGAGGGGCGTGTTCTCGAAGAGCTGCTCGAACCGCCTTTTCTCGAGCCGGAGAGCCCGCTCGACCCGGCGCCTCTGGATGGCGGCGGCGATGATGCCGGCGGCCGAGCGCAAAGCCTCGATCTCGGCGGTCAGCCACTGGCGCTCGGTCGTGCAGTCGTCGAACTCGATAAAGCCCCACAGCCGGTCGTCCACCGTCAGCGGAGCGGTCACCACCGAGAGCACCCTCTGGTCCTCGAGGATCCGTCGCTCGGATCCGCCGAGCTCGCGCACCCGGACGTGGACGCAGCGCCCCGCGACGAGCTCGTCGAGGAGCCGGGCGAGGCCGACCTTGCGCATCGGGACGTTCTGCAGCTCGGGTCGTTCGCGACGCGGCTCGAAGCCCTCGGCAACCCACTCGAAGCGGTGCCGCAGCAGGTGGTCGTCGATCCCCCCGTGGATCGAGAAGAGCGTGACGCGGCTGACCTCGACCGCCCTGCCCAGCGCCTCGAGGACCCGCTCGATGCTGTCCGTCCACTCGCCCCGTTCGACCATCGAACGCGCCGCGAAGCTCATGGCGCGGAAGATCTCGGCGCCCTGGGAAAGGAGCTTGGCCGACTCGACCCGCGTCGTGACGTCCGAGTAGACGCCGAGCAGCCCCGCCACCCGGCCCGTGGCGTCATAGTAGGGGACCTTGGAGGTGTCGATCCAGACCCGTCGGCCGTCGGCCTGGAGCTGCGACTCGATGATGTGGTACTCGGGTGCGTCGTTGGCCATCACCCGGTGGTCGACCTCGCGGTAGAAGTCGGCCTCGCCGTTGGTCCAGGCGAGGTCGAAGTCGGTCTTGCCGACGATCTCGGCGGGCGAGGCGAGCCCGGCCGCCTCGGCGAAGCGCTGGTTGCAGCCGCGATAAACCGAGTCGACGTCCTTCCAGAAGATGTAGTCGGGCTCTTCGTCGAGCAGCTGCCGCAGCCGGTCGAGCGCGGCCTCGACGCCCGCCGACGAGATCCGGTCGCGTGGCCCGGAGCCGGGCGCCGCCCCGGCCGTGGTCGACGACCCGGCGACACCCTCGACAGGGGGCGACAGCTGGTGATCGGTTGTTGTCCTCAATCGCAGCACTCCGGTCCGACGACCGACCCTCTCGATCCTATCATCGCCTGCCTTCGCTACAATTGACAAGCGTCACAGGGTCAGAGGTTTCGGGCCGGTGACCGGCAAGGGGGAGCGATCATGGAGATCGACGATCGGTTCGCGGCCGCGATCGAGCGGGCGAAGGGCCTGCCGCGACAGCCCAACGAGCGGCTCCTCGAGCTGTATGCGCTGTACAAGCAGGCCACGGTGGGGGATGTCGCCGGCGACCGGCCGGGCGGCTTCGACTTCGTGGGCGCCGCCAAGTACGACGCCTGGGAGCGGCGCCGCGGGATGACGACGGACCAGGCGAAGCAGGCCTATGTCGAGCTGGTCGACCGGCTGGCGACCGGAGGCTGACGACCGCCGAAGGGTCGAGGGGCGCAGCCGGCCGGGGCCGGCCCGCGATGACCAGGACCGGCGCCGTCGAACCCCGCCCGGGTCGGCGAGCGGCGGACCGCTGGGCGCGGTACACTGCGACCTCGCGGAGGATGCCCCATGAACGAGCTGCAGGCGGTGGTCGTCGACGGGAGGACCCTCACCATCGAGGCGGTGGAGGCCGTCGCCCGGCGCGACGCACCGGTCGTTCTCGACGAGCGGGCGAGAGAGCGGGTCGCGGCATCGCGCCGGGTGATCGACGAGATCCTCGCCTCGGGTCAGGTCGCCTACGGCATCAACACCGGCTTCGGCCGGCTCGCCGAGGTCCGGATCGCTCCGGACCAGCTCGAGGCGCTCCAGCTCAACCTCCTACGGTCCCACGCCTGCGGCGTCGGCGACCGGTTCGCCGACGAGGTCGTCCGCGCCATGCTCCTGCTGCGGGCCAATGTGCTCGCGACCGGCCATGCGGGCTGCCGGCCGGTCCTCGTCGAGAGGGTCCTCGATCTGCTCGCGTCCCGGGTTCACCCGGTCGTCCCGAGCCTCGGCTCGGTCGGCGCCTCGGGCGATCTCGCCCCCCTCGCCCACCTCGCGCTGCCGCTGGTCGGCGAGGGCGAGGCGGCGGTCGGCGGCGAAATCCTCCCCGGGGCCGAGGCCCTGCGGCGGGCGGGCCTCGAGCCGGTCCGCCTCGCCGCCAAGGAAGGCCTCGCCCTGATCAACGGGACCCAGGCGTCGGCCGCGGTCGGCGCCCTGGCCCTCGCCGACGCCCGCCGGCTGCTCGACGCCGCCGACGTGGTCTGCGCGCTGACCCTCGACGCCCTGGCCGGGACCGACGCCGCCTTCGACCCGGCGGTCCATGCCGCGCGGCCCCATCCCGGCCAGGTCGAGAGCGCCCGCCGGCTGCGCGGGCTGCTCGCCGGGTCGGCGATCCGCGCCTCGCACCGGGACTGCGGACGGGTTCAGGACGCCTACTCGCTGCGCTGCTCGCCGCAGGTCCACGGCGCCGCGCGCGACGCCTTCGCCCAGGCCTTCCGGGTGCTCGAGATCGAGCTCAACTCCGCCACCGACAACCCGATGGTCTTCGCCGACGGCCGGGTCATCTCGGGCGGCAACTTCCACGGCGCGCCGATCGCCGTCGTCTTCGACTATCTCGCGGCGGCGATGACCGACCTCGCCTCGATCTCTGAGCGCCGGCTCGCCCGGATGGTCGACGCCTCGCTGTCGGGTCTTCCCGGCTTCCTGGTCGACGACGCCGGTCTCAACTCGGGCTTTATGATGGTCCAGGTCGCGGCGGCCGCGCTGGTCAGCGAGGCGAAGACCCTCTCCCACCCCGCCTCGGTCGACTCGATCCCGACCTCGGCCGGTCAGGAGGACCACGTGTCGATGTCGACCTGGGCGGCGCGCAAGCTCGCGCGGGTCGTCGAGCTGGGTTGCCGGGTGCTCGGGATGGAGTACCTGGCGGCCGCGCAGGCGGTCGAGTTCCACCGGCCCCTGACCTCCTCGCCGGACCTCGAGCGCGCCGTCGAGCGGCTGCGCCGCCGGGTGCCGAGGCTGACCGGCGACCGCTTCATGGCCGGCGACATGGCGGTCGCCGCCGAGCTCGTGCCCGAGCTCGGCTGAGCGGCCGGAGCCGCGAGGTGCCGGCCGGGATCGGCGTCCGCGCGGTCGAGTGGGTGCGGCGGTGGCTGCCGGACCCGTTCGTCTTCGCGTTGCTGCTGACCCTGGCGACCGCCGCGACCGCCGCCGTCTGGGTCGGAGCGACCCCGCTCGAGATCGCCGAGGGCTGGTACGACGGTTTCTGGATGCTGCTCTCCTTCGGGATGCAGATGGTGCTCATCCTGGTCACCGGCTACGCCATCGCCCTCGCCGCACCGGTGACCCGGCTCGTCGACCGGCTCGCCGGAGCGCTGACCAGCCCGGGCCAGGTCTACCTCTTCGTCCTGGTCGCCGGTACGCTGCTGGTCTGGGTCAGCTGGGGCTGGGTCGTGCTGACCGCGGTGCTCGCACGCGAGCTCGCCTCTCGGGTCCGCGGCGTCGACTACCCCTACCTCGTCGCGGCGACCTACCTGTCGAGCAACGCCTGGGTGGTCGGGCTGTCGAGCACGATCCCGCTGCTGCTCAACACCCCGGGCAACTTCCTGATCGAGGCCGGTCTGCTGGGCGGCACCATCCCGGTCGGCCGGACGCTGGGCAGCCCGCTCAACCTGGCGGTGGCGGCGGTCTATCTGGTCGTCATGCCGGCGGTGATGTGGCTGGTCCGCCCGAGATCGGGGATCGTCGAGCTCGGCGACCTCGTCGAGAGCCCCGATCCGCAGCCCCCCACGACGGCCGATCCCGGCCGCGGTCCGGATGTCGCCGGGCGGACGCCGGCCGACCGCATGGACCACAGTGTCGTCCTCCAGGCGGCGGTCGCCCTGATCGGTCTCGGCACGGTGCTCCACCGCCTCCTCAGCCGCGGCTTCAACCCCGACCTCAACCTCATGATCTTCACCTTCCTGATGCTCGGTCTGCTGCTCCACCGGACCCCCGCCCGGGCCGTCGCGGCGATGGCGAAGGCCTGCTCGAACATCTCGGGGATCGTCTTCCAGTACCCGTTCTACGCCGGGATCATGGGGATCATGATGGCGACCGGGCTGGGCGCCGCCATCGCGGCCTGGGTGGCGTCGGTGGCGACCCCGGCGAGCCTGCCGGTCGCCGCCTTCGTCCTCGGCGGTGCGGTCAACTTCGCGATCCCGTCGGCGGGCGGCGAGTGGGCGGTGCTCGGACCGCCGCTCGTCGAGGCGGTCCGGTCGCTCGCGGGGGCGGTAGGGCCGGCCGAGCTCGAGGCCCGGCTCGCCCGGGTGGCGATGGCGGTCGCCTATGGCGAGACCCTGACCAACCTCCTCCAGCCCTTCTTCCTGCTCGCCGTCCTGCCGGTCATGGGCGCCGGGGTGCGGCTGCGCGCCCGCGACCTCGTCGGCTACCTGCTGCTGCCGTTCGCGGTGCTCTTGGTGATCGTCGGCGCCCTCGTCGCGCTCGTTCCGATCGGCTGAGGCGGCGGGCGCCGATCGAACGACGCCCCCGCAGTGGCGCGTTGTCGGGAACATCCGACGTGGCGTCGACGACGTCAGCTGCGCGCGTACCGATGGCCGGTTACGAGCAGCCGGTCGTCGCGCCGCAGGACTCGCACTTGAGGCAGGTGCCGTTGCGCACCAGGGTCAGCGAGCCGCACTCCGGGCAGGGGTCGCCCTCGTAGCCCATCCACCGCGCCTGCTGGACGGCGGTAACGGTGGGCGAGCCCGAGCCGCGGCCCATCGGGGACACCGCCGCGGTCGGGCCGGCGCTCAGGGTCGCCTGGGTCCGGTTCTCGCCGACCGCGATCGGACGGACGTTGGCGTCGTCCCTCGGGTCGGACTTCTTCTTGTGCTGGTCCTTGCCGGCGCCGACCGCATCGTGCCGGATGTCCTCGGTCGAGACCTGGGCGAGATCGTCGCGCCCGAGGTAGGTGATGGCGAGCTCGCGGAAGACGTAGTCGATCACCGAGGTCGCCATCTTGATCCGGTCGTGGCCGCCGACGATGCCCGACGGCTCGAACCGGGTGAAGACGAAGGCGTCGACGAACTCCTCGAGAGGGACGCCGTACTGCAGGCCGAGCGACACCGCGATCGCGAAGCAGTTCATCAGCGAGCGGAAGGCCGCGCCCTCGCGGTGCATGTCGAGGAAGATCTCGCCGACCGAGCCGTCCTCGTACTCGCCGGTCCGGATGTAGACCTTGTGACCGCCGACCGCCGCCTTCTGGGTGAAGCCGGTGCGCCGCTGGGGCAGCCGGCGCCGCCGCGCCTGGTAGCGGATGACCACCCGCTCGGCGATCGCCTCGGCGACGTGCTGGACATCGCCGGTCGCCACCGCGTCGGCGAGCTCCTCCTCCTCCTCGGCGGTGATCGCGATCGACAGCGGCTGGCTGAGCTTGGAGCCGTCGCGGTAGAGCGCGACCGCCTTGAGCATCTTCTGCCAGGCCAGGGTGTAGGCGCGCTTGATGTCGGCCAGGGTGGCGTCGGCGGGCATGTTGATGGTCTTGGAGATCGCGCCCGAGATGAAGGGCTGGGCGGCGGCCATCATCAGGATGTGGCCGTCATAGTCGATCGACCGGGTGCCGCGGCGGCCGCACCGGTTGGCGCAGTCGAACACCGCGAAGTGCTCCTCGCGGAGGTGGGGCGCGCCCTCGACGGTCATCGTGCCGCACGCCCAGATGTTGGCGGTGTCGATCTCGTCGGCCGAGAAGCCGAGCCGGTCGAGGACATCGAGCGACCAGTCGGCGAGCTCCTCGTCGGACAGCCCGAGCTGGCGCAGGAAGCCCTCGCCGAGCACGTGCGGCGCGAAGGCCGCGCCGATGTCGAACGAGATCGGCAGCGCCTTTTCGACCCGGGCGATCGCCTCGGCGGTGAAGCCGCGCGCCTCGAGGGCGGTGTGGTCGATGGTCGGGCAGCCGGCGAGGGTGCCGCGGCCGACCGCGTAGTGGACGATCGCCTCGATCTGATCGGTCGGGTAACCGAGCGCGGTGAGGGCCGCCGGGATGCTCTGGTTGATGATCTTGAAGAAGCCGCCGCCGGCGAGCTTTTTGAACTTGACCAGCGCGAAGTCGGGCTCGATCCCGGTGGTGTCGCAGTCCATCACCAGGCCGATCGTCCCGGTCGGGGCGATGACGCTCGCCTGGGCGTTGCGGTAACCGTGCCGGCTCCCCAGCTCGAGGGCCCGGTCCCAGGCGTCGCGAGCCGCGGCGAGCAGGTCGGGGGGCGTCAGCCCGGCGTCGAGCCCGATCGGCCGGATCGTCAGCCCGTCGTACATCTCGGCCGGCGCGTCGTAGGCGGCCCGGCGGTGGTTGGCGATCACCCGCAGCATGGCGTCGCGGTTGTCGGCGAAGCCCGGGAACGGCCCGAGCTCGGCGGCCATCTCGGCGGAGGTCGCATAGGCCTCGCCGGTCAGGATCGCGGTGATCGCGCCGCAGATCGCGCGCCCCCGGTCGGAGTCGTAGGGGATGCCGAGCCGCATGAGCAACGAGCCGATGTTGGCGTAGCCGAGCCCGAGGGTGCGGTAGCGATAGCTGAGCTCGGCGATCCGGCGGCTCGGGAACGAGGCCATGAGCACCGAGATCTCGAGCACCATCGTCCACAGCCTGACGGTGTGCCGGAAGGCCGCGATGTCGAAGCTGCCGTCGTCGCGGAGGAACTTGACGAGGTTGATCGACGCCAGGTTGCACGCCGTGTCGTCGAGGAACATGTACTCGGAGCACGGGTTCGAGGCGTTGATCCGGCCCGAGCCCGGGCAGGTGTGCCACTCGTTGATCGTGTCGTCGTACTGCAGGCCCGGATCCGCGCACTCCCAGGCCGCGAGCGTGATGTCCTGCCACAGCTTCCCGGCGGGCACCCGTTTGGCGACCCCGCCGTCGATCCGCCGGATGAGCTCCCACTCGCCGCCCGCCTCGAGGGTCTCGAAGAACGAGTTCGGCACGCGGACGCTGTTGTTGGCGTTCTGGCCCGAGACGGTGAAGTAGGCGGCGGAGTCCCAGTCGGTGTCGTACTGCTCGACCGGGTAGTCGCGGATGCCCTGCGCGGCGAGCTGGAGTACGCGCTGGATCGCGCCGTCGGGCACGCCGCGCCGGCGAGCGGTGCGGATCATCCGGGCCAGCCGGTGGTTCTCCTTGGGGTCGACGTGGGGATCGCCCTCCTCGTCGAAGCAGGCGTCGAGGATCTTCGCGAGCTGCCGCCGGTTGGTCCTCGATCCGGCGACCAGCGCCGCGACCTTGCGCTCCTCGACCGCTTTCCACGAGACAAAGGCCTCGATATCGGGGTGGTCGAGGTCGAGGCAGACCATCTTGGCGGCCCGCCGGGTCGTACCGCCCGACTTGATCGCCCCGGCGGCGCGGTCGCCGATCTTGAGAAAGGACATCAGCCCCGAGCTCTTGCCGCCGCCCGACAGCGGCTCGCCCTCGCCGCGCAGCCGCGAGAAGTTGCTGCCGGTGCCCGAGCCGTACTTGAAGAGTCGCGCCTCGCGGACCCAGAGGTCCATGATGCCGCCCTCGTTGACCAGGTCGTCGGCGACCGACTGGATGAAGCAGGCGTGGGGCTGCGGGCGCTCGTAGGCGCTGGTCGAGCGCTCGACCTCGCCGGTCGAAGGGTCGCAGTAGTAGTGGCCCTGGGCGGGACCGGTGATGCCGTAGGCCCAGTGCAGGCCGGTGTTGAACCACTGCGGCGAGTTGGGCGCGGTCATCTGGGCGGCGAGCATGTAGCTGAGCTCGTCGTGGAAGGCCAGGGCGTCGTCGTCGCTCGCGAAGTAGCCGTGCTCGCGACCCCAGTGCGTCCAGCAGCCGGCGAGCCGGTGGAAGACCTGGCGGGCGTCGCGCTCGGGACCGGTGACCGGCGTGCCATCGCCGTCGAGGACCGGTCGCCCGTCGGCGTCGATCTGCGGGACGCCGGCCTTGCGGAAGTACTTCTGCACGAGCACGTCGACCGCGACCTGCGACCAGGTCGCCGGGACCAGAACGTCGTCCATCGCGAAGACGAGGCTGCCGTCGGTGTTGCGGATCTCCGTCGAGCGCGTGACGAAGCTGATGTCGGTGTACGGGTCGGCGCCCGCGACGGTGAAACGGCGCTCTACCTTCATCTGACCCCCTCGACCTCCCGGATGGCTGCGACTCCGAGCGACAAAACCCCCCCGACATACACCACCAACGTCCCGCCGATCGGGGTGATTTTTGCTGACTTCGACCACTATATATGGGGCTTTCCTCGCTTGTCAACAACTAGATGTTGGGGTTTTGCACTTTTTCTAAGTGATTGAGCGGCCACCGGTTCCGGGGCCGTTCCCGAACCCTCGCACGGGGGCAGCGAGGCATCTCAGGACGCTGGAATTTCCGGAGAAGCCGAGCCGAGATGTGTCGCTCAACTGAACGCCGAGCCGGGGTCGCGACCCGGCTCGCTCGAGCCTCAGTAACGCTGCCTGATCCGAGGAATCAGGTAGTCCGAAAAGGCTCGGGCGAGGTCGTAGCGCGGCGCCAGACCCCAGTCGGCGCGGGCCGTCGAGTCGTCGACGTCCTCCGGCCAGCTGTCGACGATCGCCTGTCGCTTGAGGTCGGGTGCGAAGCTGATCTCGGCGGTCGGGAACCCGTGCCGGACGAGGTCGGCGATCTCTCCGGCCGAGGGGTTGAAGGCGGCGATGTTGTAGACCGGCTTGGTCAGCGCGGTCCGGTCGGCCGCGGCGAGCCCGAGCAGCGCGTCGACCGCATCGGGCATCGCCATGAACGGGATCCGGGTGTCGGGCCGGACGAAGCACGCGTAGGGCCGCCCCTGGGCGGCGGCGTGGATCATCTCCGGCGCGTAGTCCGAGGTCCCGCCCGAGGGCACGGTGTCGGCCGAGATCAGGCCGGGGAAACGGATCGACCGGAAGTCGACCTTGCCCGACAGGGTCTCGGCGGCGAGCTGCTTGTAGTGCGCGTCGTAGTACCGCCCGAGGTGCTCGCAGTAGAGCTTGTTGCAGCCGTACATCGTGGTCGGCTGGTTCCACTCGTGCTCGCGCAACCGGCCGGCGGCGCGTTTGGTCTCGAGGTCCGGCAGTCCGTAGGCGGCGATCGAGCTCGGGTAGAGAAAGACCACCGGCCGGCCATGCGACTCGCCCTGCGACTGGGCGAAGTCGAGCAGCTTGAGGGTGCCCTCGACGTTGACCTGGTGGCCGGCGAGGGGGGTGAACTCGGCGCGGGTCGAGAGCAGTGCCGCGAGGTGGAAGATCGTGCGCACCTCGAACTCGGAAAGGATCCGCTCGAGCAGGTGGATCTCGAGGATCGAGCCGAGGTACTCGCGGTCGACCATGTCGCGGTGGTCGCGGGGCAGCGGCTGGAGATCGACGGTGATGATCGGCATCTCGCCGGCGGCGGCCAGCCTCTCGATCAGGCCGTGGCCGATCTCGCCGCTGGCGCCGGTGATGAGGGTGACGGGCTTGCGCATCGGGTCCTCCGCCGCCGCGACCGCCGACCCGGCGGTCGCTGAGCGATCCAGGGTCGCCAAGACCGGGCCGGCTGTCAAGCGGTTCAAACCCCGGCGCCCCGCCCGACATCCAAGAGGTGTCGGCGTCGCCGAACCGAAAGCCAGGGATTTCGTAGAGCACTCCGGGAGGTCCTCGTCATGGGCAAGCTGGTGCGGTTGTTGCTGCTGCTGATCGTGGTCGGCGTCGCCGGCGGCGCGATCTACGGGTTCGTCGGGAGCCGGGAGGCGAAGGAGACCGGGCTGACCACGGTCGAGGCCGAGCTCGGCGACATCACCGAGAAGGCCCTCGCGGTCGGCCAGATCGAGCCGCGCGAGCGCTTCCAGGTCAAGTCCAAGATCTCGGGGATCGTCGCGCGCTGCTTTGTCGAGGTCGGCGACACGGTGCGGGCCGGCGACCCGCTCTTCGAGATCGCGCCCGACCCGACGCCCCAGGAGCTGCTCGACGTCGACCACCGGGTCCGCTCGGCCGAGGCGAGCTTCGGCAAGGCCCGGGCCGACTACGAGCGCGGCCTCGAGC
Source organism: Thermoanaerobaculales bacterium (assembly GCA_025456145.1). Taxonomy (GTDB): domain Bacteria; phylum Acidobacteriota; class Thermoanaerobaculia; order Thermoanaerobaculales; family Sulfomarinibacteraceae; genus JAHECW01. The sequence continues at coordinate 170,091 of JALOLD010000004.1, forward strand.
TCCACCGGGACGGCCTGCTCTCCAAGGGCGACCTCGACGCCCTCAAGGAGTCCTACGAGCTCGCCCAGGTCTCGGTCGAGCAGGCCCGCGACAACCGCGAGCTCACCCGGAGAGGCATCGTGTCGGGCGGCATCACCGAGGTCGAGCGGGTCATCCGCTCGACCGCCAGCGGGACCGTGCTCAGCCGGGCGGTCGACGTCGGCGACCCGGTCGTTCCCCTGACCTCCTACCAGCCGGGCACCGAGCTCGCCTCGATCGCCGACATGAGCGACCTCATCTTCAAGGGGACGGTCGACGAGATCGACGTCGGCAAGATCGCGGTCGGCCTGCCGGCGCGGATCAAGGTCGGCGCGCTGCCCGACGAGGTGGTCACCGGCCGGCTGGCGCGGATCGCGCCGCAGGCCCAGCGCTCCGAGGGGGCGACCCTGTTCGACGTCGAGGTCGAGCTCGACCCCGGGCAGGAGATCACCCTGCGCGCCGGCTACTCGGCGAACGCCGACGTGGTGATCCGCGAGAAGACCGGGATCGTGCTCATCCCGGAGCGGTTGGTGATCTTCTCCGACGACGGCGCCGAGACCTTCGTCGAGGTTCCGGGCGCCGGCCCCGAGGCCGAGCCCGAGAAGGTCGCGGTGACGCTCGGGCTGTCCGACGGCCTCAACGTCGAGGTGGTCGAGGGCGTGTCGGCCGGCGAGAAGATCGTCCAGCGGCCGCCCAAGGAAATTTCGTAACGAATGATGAATGATCGGCAGGTGGCTGGGTGACGTCGTTCGGCTCCTTCCTGCGGCAGCTGGCGCGCGACCTCTGGTCGCAGAAGCTGCGGACCTTCCTCACCGTCTTCGGGATCATCTGGGGGACGGTGGCGGTGGCCCTGCTGCTCGCGGTCGGCGAGGGCGTCCACCAGCGCCAGACCCGGAGCTTTGCCGGCCTCGGCGACCGGATCGTCATCGCCTGGCCGTCGCGGACCTCGTTGCCCTTCGAGGGGCTCGGCAAGGGCCGGCGGGTCCGGGTCGACGAGTCCGACATCGAGTTTCTCGAGCGGCGGGTCGAGGGTCTCGCGGCGATCTCGAGCGAGTACAACGACAACCTCCGTGCCCGGTACGGAGGCCGGACCCGGCTGGTCGACGTCTCCGGGGTGTCGCCGGTGTTCGGGGTGATGCGCAACATGATCCCCGCCGAGGGCGGGCGCTTCATCAACCCGACCGACATGGCCGAGCGGCGGCGGGTGGTCTTCGTCGGCAACGAGCTCGCCGACGACCTGTTCGGCGACGTCGACCCGGTCGGCGAGGAGGTCATGCTCCACGGCTCGCCCTTCCTGGTCGTCGGCGTGCTCAAGGCCAAGGACCAGGACTCGTCCTACTCGGGGCGCGACCACTCGAAGATGATCATCCCCTCGACCACCTTCATGGCGCTGACCGGCCAGCGCTGGGTCGACCTCTTCATCTACAAGGCGCCGACCCCCGACGGCAACGAGGCCCTGACCAAGCGGGTCCTCGCCGCACTCGGCGAGCGTAAGCGCTTCGACCCCACCGACACCCAGGCGCTCGGGATCTGGGACACCACCGAGATGTTCGTCTGGTTCGACACCTTCATGCTCGCCTTCAAGCTCTTCCTGGGCTTCATGGGGGTGCTGACGCTGACCGTCGGCGGGATCGGGGTGTCGAACATCATGAACGTCGTCGTCGAGGAGAGGACCCGCGAGATCGGGATCAAGATGGCCCTCGGCGCTCGGGGCCGGACGGTGCTCGGCCAGTTCCTCCTCGAGACGATGGTCCTGACCGCGATCGGCGGTCTGATCGGCCTCGCCCTCACCTGGGCCTTCTGCGCCGCGGTTGCCGGCTCGCCGGTCGAGAACGCGATCGGCACCCCGGTGCTGTCGCCCGGGATCGCCCTGCTCACCGCCTCGGTGCTCGGGCTGGTCGGGTTCCTCGCCGGTTTCTTCCCGGCCCGCAACGCCGCTCGCCTCGACCCGGTCGTCGCGATGAAGCTGTGATCGGAGAACAGATGCACATCCGTCGCAACCACAAAGACACGAAGACACGAAGAAGGGCACAAGGGACCGTTCTTTGTGATCCTCTAGGTGCCTTGGTGTCTTCGTGGTTGGGGTGGTCACGGGGGCGGGCGGGCGTGGCAGGTGGACGATGAGTAGGACCTTTTCGGTGATCGCGACGTTGTTTCTGAAAGCGTCGTCCCTTCAGAGGAAAAGGGCGGTGCTGACGGTCGCGGCAATCGCCTGGGGCACCGTCGCGATCCTCATGCTGCTTGCCTTCGGCGAGGGGCTGCGCAACCAGATGGCAAAGGCCCAGCGCGGGATGGGCGAGAACATCGCGGTCTGGTGGTCGGGCGAGACCTCGAAGGTCTGGCAGGGGCTGCCCGAGGGGCGGCCGATCCGCGCCCGGCTCGACGACCTCGACTACCTCCGGGGGAGGATGCCGTCGGCGAGCGGGGTGCTCGGCGAGATGACCTCGTGGCAGACCACCCTGACCTGGGGGACGACGACGATCACCGGTCGGGTGACCGGCGCCAACTGGCTCTACGGCGAGATGCGCCACCACTACGCCCGGCCCGGCGGCCGCTTCTTCAACGCCCACGACGAGCGCGACAAGCGGCGGGTGATTTTCCTCGGCAACCAGCTCGCCGAGGACATCTTCGGCGAGGTCGAGCCGGTCGGCGAGATCCTCCAGGTCGCGGGGGTGCCCTACCTGGTGATCGGGGTGCTCAACCCGAAGCTCCAGATGGGGACCTACAAGGGCCCCGACGAGGGCGGGGCGGTCATCCCGATCACCACCTTCTCCGCCCAGTGGAGCCGCCACCGCCTCGACAACGTGGTCTTCAAGGTGGCCGAGGCCGAGGACATGCCCGCGGCGCGCGAGCAGTTCGCGCAGGCGCTGTCCGCGAGGTACCGCTTCGACCCGACCGACGAGCAGGTCACCGGGCTGTGGGACACCGCCGAAAGCGGCAAGACCCTGTCGACCGAGATGCGGCGCTTCCAGGTCTTCCTCGGGGTCATCGGCGCCCTGACCCTGCTGGTCGGCGGGATCGGCGTCGCCAACATCATGTACGCGGTGGTCAAGGAGAAGACTCGGGAGATCGGGGTCCAGATGGCCCTCGGCGCCCACCGCGGCTGGATCACCGGTCCCTTCATCCTGCAGGGGATGACCTATACGCTGCTCGGCGGCGCCTTCGGGCTGCTCGTCGCGATCGCTTTGGTGATGCTGCTCCAGCTCGTCCCGGTCGAGGGCAACGACGCCATCGCCTTTTTGGGCAAGCCGACGCTGTCGGGCGAGATCGCGGCGGCGACCGCGGCGCTGCTCGGCCTCATCGGGATCCTCGCCGGCTACTTCCCCGCGCGCCGAGCGGCGAGCGTCGACCCGGCGGAGACGTTGCGATATGAGTGACGGTGCCAGGAGAAACAAAGTTAACAAAGTGTTCTCAGGGCCGGTGCATACCGGATGCCGTCACCTCCACTTTGTTAACTTTGTTTCTCCTGGCACCCCCAGGGAGGCGACATCATGAACTGGCCACTGACGAAGAAGCACAACGGCGAAGCCGGAGGCAACGGCCACATCATCGAGATGGTCGGGATCACCAAGGTCTACGACACCGGCAAGATCAAGGTCGAGGCGCTGCGAGGCATCGACCTGGTGGTCGACCCCGGCGAGTTCGTCGCCATCGTCGGGCCCTCGGGCTCGGGCAAGTCGACCCTGCTCAACCTGGTCGGCTGCCTCGACACGCCCACCGACGGGAGCTATCACCTCGGCGGCGAGGCGGTCGCCGGGCTCGACCGCGACGCCCTCGCCGATGTCAGGAACCGCCGGGTCGGCTTCGTCTTCCAGAACTTCAACCTGCTCCCCCAGCTGACCGCGCTGGAGAACGTCGAGATGCCGTTGCTGTTCGGCGGCGTCGGCCGGCGCGAGCGCCGCCGGCGCGCCCTCGACCAGCTCGCCCGGGTCGGCCTGGCCGACCGCGTCGAGCACCGGCCGACCGAGCTCTCGGGCGGTCAGATGCAGCGGGTCGCGATCGCCCGCGCCCTGGCGATGGAGCCCGACATCGTGCTCGCCGACGAGCCCACCGGCAACCTCGACACCGGCTCGGGCTCGGATGTCATGAGCCTGCTCACCGAGCTCTGGGGCCAGGGCCGGACCCTGGTCGTCGTCACCCACGACAAGGGCCTGGCGCGGCGTGCCGGCCGCGTCGTCGAGATCCGCGATGGCCTCGTCGTCACCGACGAGCTCGCCGTCGCCTGACCGCCCGGCGAGCGGGGCGCCCCTCGGACAAGGAGGGGCGACCATGATCCCGCGACGGGCGAAGGGCCTGGGGATCATCGCGGCGTTGACCGTCGCGTTTTTCGGGTGCGCGAGCGCGCCCGACCTCGACGAGACCGAGCCGCCTGCGTCCTCCCGGCGAGGGCTGGTCTCGTACGAGCAGGTCGTCGACCCGGCGGCGGTACGCCCGGTGGCGGAGGTCGGCCACGAGTACCTGAGACCTCGCCTCGAGGCGGGTTTCACGCTGCCGGCCTACCCCGAGCCGGCGCGCGCCGGCGACGCGCCCCTCACCGAGGTCGTCGTCCGGGTCGTGATCGCTGCCGACGGCTCGGTCGAGGGGGTCCGGCCGAGCCCGCTCGCCGCCGAGCCGCCGAACGACTGGTCGCCGATCTTCTTCGAGGCGGTCCGTGCAGCGGTCAGCGACTGGCGCTACGACCCCTGCCAGCTCCGCCGGCTCGAGAACGGCCCGGACCGGGACGGCGACGGTCGCCCGGACTACACCGTCGTGGTCGACTCGACTCCGGTGTCGGTGTACCTCGATCTGCGCTTCCGCTTCGAGATCGTCGACGGCGTCGGCGAGGTGTCGATGGACTGACCGGGGGTGCCCGGTCGGCGTCAGCCTCGACCGATCACGTGCGGGCGGACCGCCGCCACCACCCAGCGGGCGCCGTCGCGCGCCCGCTCGGCGTCGGGTCGGGTGTAGAAGCCCGACGGGGTGAGGTCCTCGGCCCCGTAGAAGGCGAGCTCGCGGTCGCGGCGCAGCTCGCGCGAGACACCGGCCAGGGCCTCGAGCTCGGGTTGGAGCGCTTCGGGCAGCCGGTCCCGCTCGGCGAGCAGCACCTCCGAGACGTCGTGGATTCTCGGCGGCTCGATTCCGTGGGCCCGGAGCAGGCCGTTGAGCGCCAGCTCGACCAGCTCCTGCGCCTCGCGGACGACGTCGGCCCAGCCGGCGTGGTCGAAGAGCACATCGAGGGCCTCGAGGCGGATCGCGGCGCGGTTGACGTAGTCGCCGGCGAGATCGCGGTTCCTCATGCTCAGCCCTCCATCACCCAGTACGGCTGGCCGTGGGCGGTCTTTCTTCGGACCCGGCCCTCGGCGATCCGCCGGCGTACCGCGGCGAGCACCGACGCGAGCTCGAGATCGCGGGCGAACAGGACGACGCCGTCGATGGCCGCCTCGGCCCACAGGCCGGACCCTTCGGGGACCGTCGACGGCAGGTGGACGAAGTGGGGCTCGAGCCGGTGGCGGTCGGCGACCAGCGGTTCCTCGTCCCATCGGGCGTAGAGGTCGCGAGCCAGGGCGAGGGAGGGGTCGACGACCACCAGGAGGTCGATGTCCGAACCGTCGTGGAGCTCGTGGCGGGCCCAGGAGCCGAAGGCCACGACGCCGACCAAGGACGGCCCGGCAACCGCGGCGGCACGGCGGACCGCCGCGGCCCCGAGGTCGAAGGCCATGAGCTCGCCGATCGGCGCCGCGAGCTTGCGGGCGCAGTACTCGTTGAGCGAGACCCCGGCCGCCGTCGCGGCGCGACGCAGCGCCTCGTGAAGGCCCGGGTCGATACGGAGCAGGAACCGGCCCGAGCAGCCGGATCGTCGCCCCGAGATCAGGGTGGTATCACTCATCGTCATTATGATACTACATCCATTGCCAGTCGGGAATCACTCGCGGCGGTGCACCGCCGGTCCCGCCCGCCCCCGGGGCCAGTCGGCTCAACCTGACAGGGGGTCGCGCCGCCACCCCGGCCAGGGCCGGGGCAGGAGCATCGGGACCGCCCGCTGGTAGGCGCGGTAGTCGTCTCCGAACGCGGCGACCAGATCGCGCTCCTCGAGGACTGTCGCGACGACCATCCAGAGCGACCAGAAGACGTTGAAGAGCAGCCGGTCGGCGGTCAGATCGGGGTTCGTCCAGATCATCAGGAGAACCGCGGTGTAGAGGGGGTGGCGGCACCACCGGTAGGGCCCGCGGATCGCGAGCCGCGGCTCGCCGAGGGCCCGGCCCGCGAGGTGGGCCCGGATGGGCCGCTCGCCGAGCCCGTCGAAGGAGCCGAGGGCCCGGATGCCCCAGACGAAGACGCCGGCCGCGACCACGACGAGCCCGCGCAGCAGCCAGCGCCAGGGTGGTCCGATCCCGAGCACCACCACCCCGGTGGGCTGCCAGAGACCGATTACGGCGAAGAGGGCGATACCGGAGGCGATGGCGTAGACCGCACCGTGGTAGGGCCCCGGCACGAGCCGCTCGAGACGGCGCTGGAAGGGCCGCCGGACCATCCCGCTGTGCTGGACGAAGAAGGCCGCGGACAGCGCGGCGTCGACGACCAGGGCGCCGGTCGGGCCGGCGCCGAGATCGACGAGCCGCACCGGCCCGAGCGCCAGGAAGGCCGCGAAGGCGAGCAGCGACCCGCCGCCGACCACCCGCGCGGTGAAAATCGTCGCCCTGCCGATCGCGGCGGAGGAGAGGTCCCCAAGCACCGGTCCCATTCTGGCATCGACCGTGGAATGGCGGGGAACGCCCCGTCACCGGGGATGCCCCGCCGAGCGCTGCTCGCGGCGAGCTCGGCCGACCTCATTCGGCGTCATCGCGGGGCGACCGTCCGGGCCGATGAGAGAGCTCGGCGGGCTCGCGCCGAGCCGACTCGAGGGGTATAGTGGCGCGGCGAACCCCTCGACAATGCTCCGAGAACCGACCGGCCCCGTCCTGCGTAATCTTGTGACGATTGAGCAAAGGAGGATGTTCCATGCGACGCTCGAGCCTCATCAACCTGACCGCGATGGCCGCGCTGGCGGTGGCCGGCGCCGGAGCCACGGCCGCGACCGGCGGGGCGGCCGATGCCCCGATCCTGGCGGCCTCCCACGGCCTCCCGGCCTCCCTCGACGCGCTCTACCCGCCGCTCGCCGAGCAGCCCGAGTACCTGGTGCGGATGCTCGGTCTCAACGGCCACTTCGTCGGGATCGGTATCGACCTCGCGCAGGGTGAGGTCGAGCACGCGACGGCGGGTTTCCAGGCCTTCAGGAACGCCTACCTCGAGCTCGCCGGGCTGGTCCCGGAGTGGCGCGACCGCTTCCCCGCCGACCCGGTCGACGCCCTGGGCGAGGCCCTCGCGAGCGGCGATCCGGCCCGCGTGGGAGCCGCCTTCGGAGCCGTCGGCGCGGTCTGCGCCGGCTGCCACCACCAGAGCATGACGGCGGTCGCCCATCGCTACCACTGGCCCGATGCCAACGCCGTCACCGTCGTCGATCCGGTGAGCGGCTCGACGGTCGGCCACGCCGAGTTCATGCACCAGCTCGACTTCAGCATGACCGGAATCACCCACGACGTCGCCCAGGGGCAGCCGGAGGCGGCACGGGCGCACTACCGGGATTTCCGCAGCCGTTTCGAGGCGCTCGCGGGGACCTGCGAGGACTGCCACGGGACCGAGGAGCGATTCTACTTCACCGACCAGGGGTCGATGGCGCGGGTCGAGGCGATCGGCGCCGCGCTCGCCGCCGAGCCGCCCGACCCGGCGGCGGTGGGCGCGGCGGTCATGGAGGTCGGGGTCTCGACCTGCCACCGATGCCATCTGGTGCACGTGCCGGCGGCCTTCACGAAGATCGCGGCGCAGCACTGAGCGGGCCGAGCCCCGCCCCGGGCGCCTCAGTGGCCGTAGCGGGCGAAGAGCTCGGCGAGCTCGCGGTCGTCGAGACCCCGCCAGGGCTCGCCCGAGGCGAGGCACAGCAGGACCATCCGCGCCGCCTTGTCGAGGACGTGGATCCGGTCGAGGGCGGTGGAGGCGTCGGGGGCGTGGGCGAGGCAGCCGTGGTAGCGCCAGAGCACGGTGTCGGCGCCGTCGCGGACCGCGCGGGTGGTGGCGGCGCCGAGCTCGTTGGAGCCCGGGACGAGGTGGGGCAGCATCGTCGCGCCGCGCGGCGCGAGCAGCTTGACCTCGGGGTGGATCGACCAGAGCAGGCGGTTGAGCTCCGCCGAGCCCGAGCAGCGCTCGAGGTGAGTGAGGGTCGCGAGATGGGTCGGATGGGCGTGGAGGATCGCCCGGTGGTCGGAGCGCTGCTCGCGCAGTACGGCGTGGATCCCGAGGTGGCTGATCAGCTCGGAGGAGGGGCGGATGTCGCCGGCGTTCCAGACGATGCCGCGCCACGACACGTGGTCGCCGGCGGGCGAGACCTCGACGAGGCAGACCTTGTCCTCGGGGGCGCGGCGCAGGTCGCGGAAGCGCGAGCCGGTCGCGGTGACCAGGAAGGACCGCCCGGCGAGGGCGGGCAGCGGCGTCGGCAGGGCGGTCCCGGCGCGGCCCTTCGACGGCGGGACCTTGAGCAGCTCGCTGACGTCGGCCGAGATGTTGCCGGCGCTCGCCTCGGCCCAGCCGAGGTCCCACAGGCAGCCCGCGACCTCGGCGAACTCGCGGAGGACCGGCTCGAGGGGTCGCGGGACGGTGGGTGGCATCGGCCGATCATCGCACGGGCCGGATCATCCTGAAAGCCGGTCGTGCGACGCCGCGGTCGGGGGTAGAGTGGTCGGCGACGGGAAGGAGGCAGCGACCATGAGGACCCGGTTCACCGAGGCGTTTGGCGTCCGCCACCCCATCGTGCTCTCCGGGATGAGCTGGATCAGCACCCCGGAGATGGTCGCGGCGGTCGCCCGGGCCGGCGGGCTCGGCATCCTCGCCACCGGGGTGCTGACCGGCGAGCAGACCCGGGCGGCGATCGCCCGGACCCGCGAGCTGGTCGGCGAGCTGCCCTTCGCGGGCAACGCGACGCTCTACTTTCCGGGGGCCGAGCGCAACGCGAGGATCCTCATCGAGGAGAAGGTCCCGGTGGTCAACTTCTCGCTCGGCAAGGGCGACTGGATCTGCGAGGCGGTCCACGCCTACGGCGGCAAGGTCATCGCCACGGTGACCACCCACAAGCACGCCCTGGCGGCCCAGCGCGACGGCGCCGACGCCCTGATCGTCACCGGGCACGAGGCCGCGGCGCACGGCGGCGACGTCACCTCGCTGGTCCTGGTGCCGGCGATCGCCGATGCGGTGGACATCCCGGTGATCGCCGCCGGCGGCTTCGCCGACGGCCGCGGGCTCGCCGCCGCATTGGCCCTCGGCGCCGACGGCATCGCCATGGGGACGCGTTTCATGAACACCGTCGAAAGCCCGGTCCACGAGAGGATGAAGCGGCTCAGCACGACCAGCACCGCCTACGACACGGTGCGCACCGACCGGGTCGACGGGATGGCGATGCGCGCCGCGCGGGCCCCCGGCGTGCGCTATGTCGGACGGCAGAACCTCAACCCGGTCAACGCGCTCGTCAACTCGCGCGAGATCGCCCGGATGACCGGCTTCCCCTGGGCCAGGCTGGCGATGGGGATCCTCGCCTCGGGTCCGAGGACCTCGCGTCTGATGTCGAAGATGGCCAACGGCTTCACCGCCTTCCGGCGGGGCACGGTCGAGGGCGACGTCGAGCGCGGCGTGCTGCCCCTCGGTCAGGTGACCGGGTTGGTCGACGACACGCCGAGCGTCGCCGAGCTCATCGATCGGGTGGTCGGCGGGGCCGAGACGGTCGCGCGGGCCCTGGCCGGCGCCTCGGCGCCCTCGGCGGGTCAGTAGTCGAGGGTCAGGATCCGGCCCTTCGTGAAGTCGAAGAAGGCGTCCTTGTCGGCCACCCGGATGCCGGGGGCGAGATCCTCCGGGGTCTTGCCCGCGGCGGCCAGGCAGCCCGGGCAGGCGTAGAGCGGGACGCCGAGCTCGCCGAGCCTCGCGAGCTGGGTCCTCGATGACGGAAACTCGGCGAAGGTCAGGTCGACGGCGTCGGCGAGCACGACCCCGATCCCCTGGATGTCGAAGTAAACCAGGACGTCGCGGTCGGCGGCCATGAGCTCGGCCATCCGGAGCGCCATCAGCACCCGGTGCGGGTCGTCGGGCCCGCTCGAGACGTGGAGCAACACGCCGTCGCGGGGTGGCGGCGCCGGCTCGGCGGGGGCCTCGTGGGTTTGCGGGGCGCAGCCGAGGAGTGCGAGCCCGGCGGTGACGATCAGCGGGAGGAGCGGACGCATGGTCATCGTTGTCTCCTTTGGTCAAGAGTGCAAACAGCTGACCCGGTGGAATTTACCGCGAGTCAGCCGAGCCTAGCACGGCGCCGTGGGATCATGCCTCCTCATCGTCGGGCTCGACCGGAGGCCGGTCGCGGTGGAGGCGCGGGTCCTCGGCGGGGGTGAAGCCGCAGCACGGGCAGGGGTCGGGGCCGAGGCTCTCGAGCCCCACCCCGAGCCAGGTCGCGTAGTCTGAGCCGCACTTCGGGCAGGTCACACCGATGCACTCAAGCTCGCCGGCCATGGTCGCCTCCCTTCGCCCGCAGGACGCAGGCCCGTGCGGGCTCGCTGTCGGGTCCTCAACCCAATGTGGGTCCGAGGAGGCGAAGATGCAAAGCCGGCGGTTAGAAGGCCTCGGGCCCCTCCGCCGCGGCGGCGTCCTCGACGGTCTCCTGCCTCGACCGCGACTCGTGACCGCGCAGCGCGGTCGCGAGCCGGTCCAGGTAGGCGTAGACCACCGGCACCAGGAAGAGGGTCAGCGCGGTCGAGGTGATCATCCCGCCGGCGGTCGCTACCGCCATCGGCGCCCGCGCCTCGCCGCCCTCGCCGAGGGCGAGCGCGACCGGGAGGACGCCGAAGATCATCGAGATCGCGGTCATCAGGATCGGCCGCAGCCGGATCGGGCAGGCCTCGCGCAGCGCCGCCTCCCGGTCGAGCCCCGCCTCCTGGCGCTGGATCGTCAGATCGACGAGGAGGATCGAGTTCTTGGTCACCAGCCCGAAGAGCAGGATGATGCCGATGACCGACATGATGTTGATGGTGTAGCCGGTGACGAGCAGCGCGAGCAGCGCGCCGACCAGGGCCGGTGGCAAAGCGAGCATGATCGTGAACGGGTGGATCAGCGAGTTGAACTGGCTGGCCAGCAGCATGTAGACGATGAGCACCGCGAGGCCGAGGGCGAAGAGCAACGAGCTCATCGACTCGGCGAACTCCTCGGCGGTGCCGGTCGGCTTCGCGTGGTAGCCGGGCGGGAGGAGCTCGGCGAGGACCTCCTCGACCTGCTCGAGGGCGCGGTTGAGCGGCAGTCCCTCGAGGTTGGCGGTGAGCAGCAGGCTGCGCTCGCGGTCGGTGCGGTTGATGTTGATCGGGCCGACGCCGTGGCTGATCTCGACCACCGAGTCGAGCCGCACCATGTCGCCCGACGGGGTGCGCACCTGGAGGGCGCCGATGTCCTGGGGACTGAGCGCCTGGTCGGGCCGGACCTTGATCCGGACGTCGTAGCGCTTGCCCTGGGTGGTGTAGGAGCCAACCTCGCGGCCGGCGATCAGCGAGTAGACGGTCTGGTAGACCGCGGCGGCGTCGAGCCCGAGATCGTGGGCACGCTCGCGGTCGACCCTGACGAAGAGCTGCGGCTGCTCGAGGTCGAGGTTGTGGTCGAGGTCGACGAAGCCGGGGATCGTCGCGAGCCGCTCGATCGCGGCGTCGCCGATCCGCTGGAGCTCGTCGAGCTCGGGGCCGCGGATCGAGTATGCGAGGGCCTTCTCGCCGCCCTCGCCGGCGACGTTGTAGAAGCTGAACTCGATGACGAAGGCCTGGATGCCCTCGATCCCGGCGAGATCGCGGCGCAGCCGCTGGACGACCTCGGCCTGGGTGGTCGTGCGCTCGTCGGGCTTGAGCATCCGCAGGAAGAGGATGCCGGTGTTGACCTGGCCGCGCTCCTCGAGGTCGATGGCCATGAAGCCCGAGCGGATCTCGGGCTGGGACAGGACGACCCGCTCGACCTGCTGCATCATCCGGTCCATCGCTTCGAGCGAGGTCCCGACCGGCGCCTTGGTGGTGATCATGAAGGACGACATGTCCTCGGCCGGGGCGAACTCGGCGCCGATCAGCGGGGTCAGGGCGAGGCTCGCGAGGAGCACCGCGGTCGACCCGACGAGGGTCAGGATCTTGTGGCGCAGCACCCAGTCGAGACCGCGGGAGTAGCCGCTTTCGAGCCCCTCGAAGGCACGCTCGAGGGCCTCGTAGAGGCGGCCGTGCTTGGGCTTCACCCTGAGGATCCGCGAGCACAGCATCGGCGTCAGGGTCAGGGCGACGAAGAGCGAGATCAGGATGGCGACCGCCACCGAGATCCCGAACTCGAAGAGGAACTGGCCGATCATCCCCTCCATGTAGGCGACCGGGACGAACACCGCGGCGATCGAGAAGGTCGCGGCCATCGCCGCCAGGGCGATCTCGTGGGTGCCCGAGTGCGCGGCCTGGAACGGGCTCTCGCCCTCCTCCTGGTGGCGGTAGATGTTCTCGAGCACGACGATCGCGTCGTCGATCACCACGCCCACCGACAGCGCCAGGGCGAGAGTCGTCAGGTTGTTGAGCGAGAAGCCGAACATCCGCATGAAGCCGAAGGTGGCGATCAGCGAGGTCGGGATGGCGAGCGAGACGATGAAGGTCGAGCGCCAGGATCGGAGGAAGACGAAGACCACGACGATCGCCAGGATCGCGCCGTAGAGGATGTCGACCTGGACGTTCGCGATCGACCTCTCGACGTACTCGGCGCCGTCAAAGGCGACGTCGTAGAACAGCCCGGGCGGGAAGTCGGCCTTGAGCTCCTCCATCCGCTGGCGTACGGCGCGGTTGACGTCGACCAGGTTGGCGCCGGATCGCGGCGCCACCCCGAGGCCCAGCGTCGGGGTCAGGTTGTAGCGGGCGCCGCCGCGCTCGTCGGCGATCCCGAGCTGGGTGAAGCCGACATCGGCGAGGCGGATGGGCCGGCCCTCGACGGTGGCGAGGATCATCGCGTTGAAGTCGTCGACCGTCTCAAAGAGCCCGAGGTTGCGCACCGCGAGCTCGGTGAGCGGCCCCTCGATGTAGCCGCCGGGCAGCTCGAGGTTCTCGCGGCCGAGCGCCACGATGACGTCGTCGACGGTCAAGCGGTGGGCGGCGAGCCGGTCGCGGTCGACCCAGATCCGCATCATCGGCTCGCGGAAGCCGGGCATCAGCACGTTGCCCACCCCGGGCACCGCCTGGAGCTGCGGCTTGACCACCTGGTCGGCGTAGTCCGAGAGCTCGCGCGCATCGAGCCCGGCGAGGGCCATCCACAGCATCGGCTGCGAGTTGACGTCGAACTTCTGGACGATCGGCGGCTCGGCGTCGAGGGGCAGCTGGCCGACCGCCCCCGAGACCTTGTCGCGGACGTCCTGGGCGGCGATGTCGATGTCGCGCTCGAGGGTGAAGGTGACGGTCACCTGGGACACGCCCTGGCCCGAGTACGAGGTCAGCTGCTTGATGCCCTCGATGGTGTTGACCGCCGCCTCGATGACATCGGTGACGTCGGACTCCATGACCTCGGGCGAGGCGCCGGGGAGGAGCGTGATCACCGTGACGACCGGGATGTCGAGCGACGGCAGCAGGTTGATCGGCAGGGTCTGGTAGCCGAGGACGCCGAAGACGACCAGCGCGATCATCAGCATCGCGGTGAAGACCGGGCGGCGGATGGCGATGTCGTAGAGATTCATGGTTTCCTCACTCAATCCCGCGTCCGAGTCCGTGTCCGCGTCCGCGTCCGAAACGCGGGCGTTGCACGGCCGTCGAAGGTTCAGCGGAGTCTGCGCTTCGAATGATCATGTCGTCAGCCTGCCCGAGATCCAGCCGGGCACGGACGCGGACGCGGTCGCGGGTGATCACTCGATGACCTTGACCGGCAGCCCGCGGGACAGCCCGGCGACGTCGGCGACGACCCGCTCGCCCTCGGCGAGCCCGTCGACGATCTCGACCAGGCCGTTGTCCCGACGGCCGATGCGGACCTTGCGGTAGACGATCGCGTCGTCCTCGACCATCAGCACCTGGGGCAGGTCCGAGGTCGCGACTGCGGTGGCGGGCAGCCACAGCGAGCGCTCCTCATCGGGCGAGGTCAGGGTCACGGTGGCGAACATCCCGGGCTTGAGGCTGCCGTCGTTGGCGCTGGTGCCGACGATCTCGTACGACCGGCTCGCCTCGCGGACCACCGGCTGGAGGCTGTAGATCTGGGCGGTGCGGACCTCGCGGTCGGCGCCCACCGAAAAGGAGAAGCTCTCGAGCCGGGTGAAGCGCCCGGCCCATCCCTCGGGGACCCGCGCCGCGACCTTGACCTTGCCGCCGACCGCGAGCTCGAGGAGGCCGGCGCCGACCTCGGCCCACTGACCGGCCACCACCATGCGCTCGGTGATCGCGCCGGCGGCGGGGGCCCGGATGACGCTGCGCTCGTGGTTGCGGCGGGCGAGGCGGAGCGCGGCCTCGGCGGCGGCGGCCTGGGCAGCGGCGAGGTCGTAGGACGCCTGCGCTTGGTCGAGGGTGGCCTGGGGAATCGTCTCGTCGGTGCGTAGATCGCGCTTGCGCTCGAGGTCCTTGCGGGCGAGCTCGAGGGTTGCCCCGGCCGCCCCGGCGTTGGCCTCGGCCTGGGCGAGGAGGATGGCGAAGGTCTCACGATCGACCTCGACCAGGGGCGCCCCCTCGGCGACCCGGTCGCCGACCTCGACGTGGACCCGGTCGACCCGGCCGGCGACCTCCGACGAGATGACCACGGTGTCGAAGGCACGGACCTCGCCGACCAGCTCGAGGGTCGGCTGCTCGACCCGCGGCTCGGTGGCGACCAGCCGGACCTCGCGCGGTGCGAGCGCCCGCTCGAGAGCCTCGGCGGCGTTGTCGAGGCCCTCGGCCTTGCCGTCGTCGGAGGGGTGGCAGCCGCCCGCGGCGAGGGCGAGGGGCAGGATGAAGGTGGCGAGAGCGCGCTGGCGAGTGCGGGTCATGGTGGTCACTCCTGAGGAGCTTCGAGCTCTGAGTAGTCGAGATCGGGAAGCGGCGGCAGGCCGACCGCGTGGCGCAGCGAGATCGCCTGGAACTCGCGCTGGGCGCGGGCGATGATGTGCGTCGTCTCGGCGTCGGTCGCCTCGGTGGTGGCGTCGAGCAGCTCGACCGACGAGGCCTCGCCGACCCGGAAGGCGGCCTCGACCTGGCGGTAGGCCTCGCGCGCCGCGAGCGAGCGCTCGCGGGCCGCGTCGAGGGCGGCGTCGGCGGCCGCGAAGCTGATCCGCGCGGTGTCGACCTGGTCGGTGATGGTGCGCTGCAGCGTCTGGCCGAGCAGCTCGACCTGGCGGAGGTCCTCGCGCGCCTTGGCGACGTTGGCCGCGGTCACCCCGCCGTCGTAGATCGGCACCCTCAGCCCGAGGGTCAGCGACGCCCAGTCGCTCGAGGGGAAGGCGGCCTTCTGCTGGAAGTACTGGCCGGTCGCCTCGAGCTCGGGAAGCCAGGCGCCCTTCTCGAGCTTGACCCACAGACCGGCGGCCTCGAGCTGGTGGGCCAGGGCCTGCATCTCGAGCCGCTGCTCGAAGGCGAGGCCGGCGAGGGCGGCGCCGTCGCCGTCGGGGATCGGCACCGGCCCGAGGCGGGCGAGCTCGCCCAGGTCGTCGACCCCGGTCAGCCGGGCGAGCCGGTGGCGGAAGAGCTCGGCCTCGCCCTCGGCGACGACCAACGCCTGGCGGGCGCCGGCGACCTCGGCCCGCCACCGGGCGACGTCGGCGACGGTCGACTCGCCGACCTCGTAGCGCCGCTCGGCGACGTGGAGCTGCTTGGCGATCTGCTCGGCGGCGGTCGCCTGGACCGCGACCCGCTCGCCGGCGGCGGTCGCCGTGAGAAAGGCCGCGGCGACCTCGAGGGTCAGGTCGTTGACCGTCGTCCGCCGGTCGAGCCGGGCGATGTCGAGGTTGAGCCGGGCGATGCTTCTCGCCCGCCACGGCCGCAGCCCGTAGAACAGCGTCTGGCGGAGGTCGGCGCTCCAGCTCCAGTCCTCGGCGGGACGGATGACGAAGCTCTCGCCGGGCGACAGCTCGATGGCCTGCTCCTCGGCGTAGAAGGTGTAGGCGCCGTTGAGCTCGAGCCGCGGCATGAGAGCCGAGCGGGCGAGCGTGGTGTCGGCCTGGGCGCGGCGGATCTGGCTTTCGGCGATCTCGACGCTCTCGTGGGTCGCGAGGGCCGAGAGGACGAGCTCGGCGAGGGTGGTCGGGCCGTCGGCGGCGGCCGAGGCGGCGGTTTGGCCGGCGAGCACGGCGGCAAGAGCGATCGCGAGCGCGGCTCGCGGAGCGGGTCGTGGCATGGGCGCCCTCCTGTCTGCGCTTCCTACGGAGTGCGGATCGATCGGGTTCTGCCGGATCGTCATCGGCGCACCTCGAGCCCGGCCAGCACGACCTCGCCGAAAGCGGCGACGGTCGTCCGGGGGTCGATCTCGCGGTCGAAGAAGATCTGGACGCCGAGACCGTCCATCGCGGCGAGCAGCATGATCGCCACCGCCTCGGCGTCGACCTCGGCCCGCAGCTCGCCGGCGCGCTGGCCGTCGCGGACGACCTCGGCGAGGACCCCCCGGTAGCCGCGGAAGGTCACGAGGCAGGACCGGTTGTAGCGCTCCTCGGAGCGGGTGCCCCGCGAGGCGGCCCAGAAGTCGAGCACCACCGCCTGCATGTCGATCTGCTCGGCGGTGAACTCGGCGCCCAGTTCGAGCAGCCGGCGCAGACGGTCGCGGGCCGTTCCGCCCTCGTCGAGCAGGCCGCGGATCCGCTCGAAGATCGCCTCGTTCATCCACTCGAAGACCGCGAAGAGCAACTCCTCCTTGGACGAGAAGTACTCGTAGACGGTCCCCTTGCCGATCCCCGCCCGCTCGGCGATCTCGGCCACGGTGACCGCCGCGAAGCCCTGCTCGGCGAAGACCTCGGTGGCCGCCTGCAGGATGAGCGGGCGTTTCTCCCCCCGGGCCGTCGTGGGTGGTGCTGGTGAGCTCATGTCCCGTTCCTGTTCCGACCGACCGGTCGGTCGGTTTTTCGGAGAGGGAGGGTATGCAGTCGCCATGGACGTGTCAAGGGGGTGGTCGAGCGGTTGCCGTGCCCGAGTTCATCGACTGTCACACCTCGCGGCGCGTCGAGCCCGGAATCGGTCGCATGGCGCCGGGAGATCCGCCGATCAGCCCGGCCAGCTCATCTCGAGCTTTCGTCCGTGGGCCGCACAGTCGCGGAGGTAGAGATTGATGAGCGTTTGATAGGGGATCCCGGTGTCGTCCGCCATGAGCTTGAAGTACGCGACCGTGTCCCGGTCGAGCCGGATGGTGACCGGCTGCTTGAGGAGCTTGGTGTAGGGGTTCCTTCGCCCCTTCATGGTGTCGAAGTCATAGTGGTCTCTCATCGTCTCAACCCCCAGTAGACGGCCTCCTCGGCCCGGTTCGCCCGTCTCGCCGAGATGATCCGGATCGACGTCTCGGCCTGCCGGAAGCAGTGGCAGACGACCACCGCCCGGAG
Source organism: Thermoanaerobaculales bacterium (assembly GCA_025456145.1). Taxonomy (GTDB): domain Bacteria; phylum Acidobacteriota; class Thermoanaerobaculia; order Thermoanaerobaculales; family Sulfomarinibacteraceae; genus JAHECW01. Next base: position 187,675 of record JALOLD010000004.1, read on the forward strand.
CTTGACGCTCAACCCCAGCAGGATGAAGTGATCCTCGTCCTCGGAGTGGTCAGGGTCGAAGTACCGCATGGCATGCTCGTCGTTGAACGCGGTCCGGGCCTCCTCGAACGTGACCCCGTGCCGGCGCCGGTTCGCCTCGGCCTTCGCCTCGTCCCACTCGAATCCCAGGTCCTCCATATTGACAATGTATGTACCGCCGGGTGAGCCGTCAAGCCGATGACCGTCGCGGCGCTTTGAGCGACCGCGTCGGAGGATGAGGACCCCGATCACCGCAACAATGCCGTCGAGCCCGGTCGGTAGGAGGCCATGATGAAGAGCGCAGCCCTCACCGGCATCGCCGTGATCGCCGCGACCGCGGCGTCGGCGCAGCAGCTCCTGGTCTTCCCGGCGGTAACCGACGAGCGGCCCGGGGTCAACGGGAGCCTGTGGGTGACCACCGCCATGGTGATCAAGACCGACCCCTACGACGAAGTGACCATCCGTCGCAAGTGGGTCTGCCTGCCGAACGGGGGCTTCGTCGATGATCCGGCAACGGCGCCGACCTGGGCGCTGGAGGTCCAGACGCGGTTCGGTCGATTGATGTACTCGCTGGGGGGCGAGCTCCTCGAGGGAACCGGCGCCACCGCCGGCGCGGTGGCGCTCGAGGTCGAGGGCGGCGAGGTGATCGCCCACTCCAACATCATGGACATTCGTTGGGGGGACTACCGGCCCTTCTACAAGGAAGCGTTCGGGCAAGGGCAGCGCGTCGAGGCCCTTCGCGAACCGCTCATCGGGCCATCGCACATCCCCTGGGTCGGCGGGTGCCGCGGAACCGAGTGCGTCGGTGACGAGACCTGGCAGCTTCTCCGCAACAACATCGGCATCGTCAACCCCAACCCCGAGCCGTTGAACCTTACCGGCGTGGTCCTGCCGTTCGGGTGGGACAGCCCTGACGGCGCCCTGTCTGGGATTCAAGAGTGGTATGGAAGCTCTCATGCCGAGAGGTTTTCGATTTCAGTCCCAGCATTCGGCTGGAGGCAACTCAATTGGACGTCAAATAGAAACTACTGGGGGGGGAGCTTTTTTATTTTCCTACCCCACGCGGGCTTCGTCATCAGCCTCACGCCTGACCGGGAGGACCTGCCGTACTACGCCTACGCCTCGGTGGTCTTCAGCCCGGACCCGGACACCGGCGTGCCCGAGTTCAGCGACCCGATGTTCGTGCCGGCGAAGCCGGGCTACATCGTCCCGATCATCGAGGCCGGAAGCGCACCCTGAACGGCTGCCGTGGTCGATGTCGGGTCGACGCCTGGCGCCCGTCGAGCCGCCGCGCCGGGGGCGGCGCCGCGTTGATGTCCGAGATGTCGGAGGGCCCGCTCACACCTCGCGGCGCTTCCAGCGGCCGCGCCGGAAAACGAGGACCCCGACCACCGCGATCGCCGACTCGGCGGCGGTGATGGCGATGAAGACGCCGCTCGCGTCGAGCCCGGTGTGGTGGGCGAGCAGGAACGCCAGGGGGAGCTGGAGCAGCCAGTAGCAGACCAGGTTGATGACGGTCGGGGTGGTGGTGTCGCCGGCCCCGTTGAAGGCCTGGACCATGACCATGCCCCAGGCGTAGAAGGGATAGCCGACCGAGACCCAGCGCAGACAGGCGACGCCGGCGGCGACCACCGCGGCGTCGGTCGAGAAGAGCCGGATCATGGGTCCGGCGCCGGCGATGAAGACCACCGCCACAGCGAGCAGGAAGAGGGTGTTGAGCAGACCGGCCCGCCACACCGACGCCTCGGCACGGTCGGGCGAGCCGGCGCCGAGGTTCTGGCCGACCAGGGTCGCGGCGGCGTTGGCGAGGCCCCACGAGGGCAGGATCGCGAAGACCACGAGCCGGATCGCCACGGTGTAGCCGGCGACCACGGCCGCGCCGAAGCTGCCGATGATCCAGACCAGCACCACCCAGCTCGCGGTGCCGATCAGGAACTGGAGGACGCCGCCGACCGACAGCCTGAGCAGGGTGAGGATCACCGCGAGCCGGGGCCGCAGGTCGTCGAGGGCGAGGCGGATCCGGCTCCCGCCGGCGATCAGCACCCACAGCTGGAGGGCGACGCCGACCCCCCGGCCGATCGTCGTCGCGACCGCCGCCCCGGTGACTCCGAGCTCGGGGAAGGGCCCGAGGCCGAAGATCAGGCACGGGTCGAGGACGATGTTGACCGCGTTCGCCACCCACAGCACGCGCATCGCGACCGCGGCGTCGCCGGCGCCGCGGAAGACCGCGTTGAGCAGGAAGAGCAGCATGATCGTCAGCGACCCGCCGAACAGCACCCGGGTGTAGCCGTATCCGGCCGCGACGAGCTCGGGCGAGCCGCCCATCAGACCGAGCAGCTCCCGCGCGAAGACCACGCCAGGGGCGGCGACCACGACGGTCAGGCCGAGACCGAGCAGGATCGACTGGGCGGCGGCGACCCGCGCGCCGGCGAGGTCCTTCTCGCCGATCCGGCGGGCGACCATCGCGGTGGTCGCCATCCCGGTGCCGACCGCCACCGCGAAGAGGATCGTGATCATCGCCTCGGTGAGACCGACCGTCGCCACCGCGTCGGTGCCGAGCCGCGACACGAAGAAGGCGTCGGTCAGGGCGAACACCGACTCCATGACCATCTCGAGGACCATCGGGATGGCGAGCAGGACCACCGCGCGGTCGATCGGACCGGTGGTGTAGTCGAGCTCCTCGCCCTTGAGTGACAGCTTCACCGTGCCCCATACGCCGAGGCTCTCGGCGGGGCGGGGACCGTCGGACCTTTCCGGAACGCCCGCGTCATGCATCCGCATACCATACGCGACCTCGCCGGCGGGGTTCGAGTCCGGGGTCGAGAACCTCCCGCATCCGCCCCACAGGTTGGTGGCGGTCTCGACGCGGTGGCATCATGGGGACCATGACACCTCCCAAGGGCGTCGATGTGGAGAAGGAGGCGGGGCAGCCGACCGGCGGCGAGATCGGCCGGCCGGACGAGCTGGGTTCGATGGAGCGTCTGACGCTGGTCGCCGTCTGCGCCCAGCTGCTGCTTCATCTCTCGCGATTCAACATCGCGGATGTCGATCTCTGGGGGCGTTTGACGGTGCCGTCGATCTTCTTCGCCTGCGGCAGGCTCCCGGTCGACGACTTCTTCTCCTTCACCGCCTATGGACGCCCGTGGATCGACCACGAGTGGCTTGCCGGGTTCGTCTTCCACGCCGCCCTGTCGGCCTTCGGCGACGCCGGGCTGACGCTGCTCAAGTGGGGGCTCGCGGCGGCCATGCTCTGGATGCTGTGGCTGGTCAACCGCCGGCTCGGCACCCCGCCGCTGCTGGTGCTCGTCGTCTCGATGATGGCGATTCCCATGTGGGGGATCGGTTTCGGGGCGACCGCACGATCGCAGAACCTCACCTATGTCCTTTTTGCCCTGCTGCTGGCACTGCTCGAAGGGGTCCGGTCGCGGGGCGGCTGGTTGAAGATCGCCCTCGTGGCGCCGCTCGCGCTGGTCTGGGTCAACGTCCACGGCGGCTTCGTCGTCGGTCTCGGGGTTGTCGTGCTGTATGCCGTCGGCTCGTGGCTCAACCGGTCGGATCCGCGCCCGTTCATCGGCGGCGTCGCGCTCTTCGGGCTCATGAGCCTCATCAACCCGTACGGCTGGGAGTACTGGAGGTTCATCCTCTACGCCGTCTCGCTCGATCGGCCGGAGATCGCCGAGTGGACGGCGACCGACCCGTTCAACCTCTCCTACTGGACCTTCGTGGCGCTTTCTGTGGCGGCGGTTGTCGCGGTGCTGTGGACGTGGCTCAGGCGGAGGACCGAGCTCGACTGGGTCGCCGTTCTGGTCGTGGCCGCGACGATGGTCTTCGGCTGGCGAGCCGTCAAGCACCAGCCCTTGCTCGGGATCGCGGCGACCGCATTCCTACCGCTGCTCATCCAGCGGGCCTGGCCGGGTCTGTTCGCCGGACGGCGATTCGCGTTTGAGCTCAAGCGACCGTCGATCGACCGGCTCGTTCGGACCTGGCTCCCGGCCGGGTTGGCCGCGACCGCCGTCACGATGCTCGCGGTCATGCTCGCGTCGCACGACCGACCCCTCGGGGTCCAGCTTCCCTACGGCAACTTCAATCCCCTCGGCAACGGGGTCATGCCGTACCCGGTGCACGCGGTCGAGTTCCTCGAGAACGCCCCGTTCGAGGGCAATCTGCTGGCGCCGTTCGACCACGGCCAGTTTCTGCTCCACCGGTTGTACCCGAAGTTCCGGGTGGCGATGGACGGCCGCCTCGAGGAGGTCTACCCGCCCTCGACCTACCGCGAGATGATGCGCTTCTTCGACTCGGCGCCGCCGGATTGGCGGATCGCCGAGAGCTGGGGCGCGGACGTCATCCTGTGGCCGCAGTACGCCGTGACCCTTCGCGCCGACCAGGTTCCGCGGGAGCTCTTCCCGGTCCAGCAGGACGGCGAGTACATCGTGTTCGTCCGCCGGTCCCTGCTCGTCGGGATCGCGCCGGACCCGGCGGATCGACCCGAGTACTCGACGGGTCCGGTCTACATGAGCGACGTGCTCAGGCCCGCTGCCGATCGAGAGAGGTTTTCAACTTACTGCCGCGAGCCGATCCACGGGCCGCGTCCGAAGGCGACCGAGATCGAGCGCTGAGGCGCGTCGTTCAAGTGGTCGCTACCGCACCGCACAGCCGCCCGCGCCGCCCCGCTTCTCGATGTAGCGCTGGTGATACTCCTCGGCCCGCCAGAAGGTCGGGGCGGGCTCGATCCGGGTGGCGACGGGGCGTGGGAAGCGGCCCGATGCCTCGAGCTCGGCCTTGGCCCTTTCGGCGGCGGTCTGTTGCTCGGGGGTGTGGAAGAAGATCACCGAGCGGTACTGGTCGCCGATGTCGGGCCCCTGGCGGTCGACCTGGGTCGGGTCGTGCATCGCGAAGAAGGCGTCGAGGAGCTCCTCGTAGCGGATCCTCGCCGGGTCGTAGTCGACCTCGACGACCTCGGCGTGGCCGGTCGAGTGCGAGCAGACCTCGCGGTAGGTCGGGTTTTCGGTGTGGCCGCCGGCGTAGCCGACCGCGGCGTCGGTGACGCCCTCGAGCCGCCGGAAGCTCATCTCCACACCCCAGAAGCAGCCCGCGCCGAAGGTCGCTTTCATGATCGTGCCTCCCACCGCCACAACCTGCACCTTCTTTTCTTCCTTCCCGTTCGCGGCGAACGGGAAGGAAGAAAAGAACCAGGTGAAAAAAGGGGAGGGGCCGCAGCCCCTCCCCAGGAATCACGGACGTAGGTCGATCATTCGGGCTGCCAGGTCGGGACCCGGCCCGGGGTCCAGGGGGCGCCGGCGAGCTCGAGCTCGGACTCGAGGGCGGCGAGGCTCGCGACGAGGGCGTCGAGCCTCGCAAGCTCCCCGGCGAAGGCCTGGCCGGCCCAGCCATAGGTGTCGCGCTGGGTCTTGGTCGGGCCGAGGGTGGTCGTCCACTGGCTGCCGACGATCCGGTTGACCCGGTCGGAGACCGAGGGCGGCGTGAAGACGTTGCGGCCCTCCTTGGTCGGGTCGCCGACGAGCTCGATGCGGATGTCGTCGAGCTCGGTCTGGAGGGCCCGCGCGGTGGCCAGGGCCTGTGCGTCGGCGGCGGGGGTGTCGAGGATCGCCTGGCGGAGGTGGGCGAGCCGGTCCGAGATCTCCCCGGTCAGCTTGACCGCGCCGTCGACCGCGCGCTGGAGGCGGGCGACCTTCTGCTCGAAGGCGAGGGCCTCGGCGGGGGTGGCGCCCGGGAGGGTCGCCAGGGCGAGGTTGACGACCTCGAGCGAGACCGGCCCGGCGAGCTCGGTCATGACCCCGTCGATCTTCTTCGCCATGGTCACCGAGTAGGTCCCCGGCGCCGCCAGAGGGCCGGTCGTGGGCAGACCCCAGCGGCTCGGCGTCGCGTCGGAGATGTCGGTGGGCCGCGAGCTCGGGTAGCGGAGGTCCCAGGTGGCGCGGTGGAGGCCCTTGTCGGGGCTGCCCGTGATGCGCCGCACGACCTCGCCCGCGGCGTCGCGGATGGTGAAGACCACCGCCGGGTCGAGCTCCTCGTCCTCGGCGCGCAGCTCCTCGAAGGAGGGGATGACGAGCTCGGTCTCGTCCTCGATCGCCTTCTTCTCGGCCTCGAGCCGCCGGTCGGTGCGGCTGGCGAAGCCCTCCTTGAGCCAGTAGGTGAAGGTGGCGCCGAAGGGCGGGTTCGGGGCGGTGAAGAAGTCGTGCCCGCGGTCGCCCTGGCGCGAGGTCTTCTCGACGTAGCGCAGCGTCTCCCGCACCGGGAAGAGGATCGCCTCCTGCTCGAGGGCGGCCTCGGTCATCGTGCGCAGGGGCGAGTAGTCGTCGAGGACGTAGAAGCCGCGGCCGAAGGTGCCGAGGACGAGGTCGCTGGACTCGCGGTGGATGTCCATGTCGCGGACCTGGATGGTCGGAAGCCCACCCTTGAGGCGGAGCCAGCTCGCGCCCTCGTTGATCGTGACGTAGACGCCGAACTCGGTGCCGACGAAGAGCAGCTCGGGCTTGACGTGGTCCTGGATCAGCGAGTAGGCGGGGCCGCGCTCGGGCAGGTCGCCGGCGATCGAGGTCCAGCTCGCGCCGCGGTCGCGGCTGACCAGGACATAGGGCTTGAAGTCGCCCGCCTTCACGTTGTTGAAGACGGCGTACACCGTGTCGGCGTCGTGCAACGAGGCCTCGACCCGAAAGGCGTAGCTGAGTTTGGGAACGCCGGGGAAGTCGGCGATCCGGCGCCAGCTCGCGCCGCCGTCCTCGGTGACCTGGATGAGCCCGTCATCGGTGCCGACATAGAGCAGACCCTCGACGAGGGGCGACTCGGACAGCGCCACGATGTTGCCGTAGTGCGAGGTCGACTGGTTCTTCGCCACCGCGTCGATCGACTGGATCCGGCCGAAGACCGGCAGGGTGTCGCGGTCGATGGCCTGGCTGAGATCGGGGCTGACCGCGGTCCACGAGTCGCCGCGGTCGTCCGACCGGAAGACCCGCTGGCAGGCGTAGTAGAGCCGGGTCGGCGAGTGCGGGCTGATCATCAGCGGCGAGTCCCAGTTCCAGCGGTGGGCGGCCTCGCCGGGCTCCTCCTGGGGCTGGATGTCGATGAGCTCGCCCGAGCCGCGGTCGTAGCGGACGAGCCCGCCGTACTGCCACTGGCTGTAGACGATGTCCGGGTTGGTCGGGTCGACCACGGTCTCGTAGCCGTCGCCGCCGACCGTGACGAACCAGTCCTCGTTGGAGATCCCCGACTCGTCGAGGGTGCGGTGCGGGCCGCCGAGGGAGTTGTTGTCCTGGGTGCCGCCGTAGACGTAGTAGAAGGGCTTCGAGGTGTCGACCGACACCCGGTAGAACTGGGTGATCGGCAGGTTGGCGATGAACCGCCAGGTCGCGCCGCGGTCATAGCTCAGGTAGACGCCGCCGTCGCAGCCGACGACGACGTGGTCGGTGTCGGCGGGGTTGATCCACATTGCGTGGTTGTCGACGTGCTTGTTGTCCTCGCCGACCTTCTCCCAGGTCTTCCCGCCGTCGACCGTGCGGTGGAGCCAGGTGTCCATCGAGTAGACCGTGTCGACGTCGACCGGGTCGGCGACCAGCTCGTTGTAGTACTGGGCGCTGACCGACATGTAGTCGGAGGCCTTCTTCCAGGTCGCGCCGCGGTCGGTCGACTTGAAGACGCCGCCCTCGTCGCGCTGGGCCTCGATGATGGCGTAGATCGCGTCGGGGTCGGCCGGGGAGACCGCCATCCCGATCTTGCCCATGTCGACCTCGGGCAGACCCGAGGTGAGCTCGGTCCAGGTGGCGCCGGCGTCGGTCGACCTCCAGATCCCCGACTCGGGGCCGCCGTTGACCAGCGTCCAGACGTGGCGCCGGCGCTGGTAGGCCGTGGCGTAGAGCACGTCGGGGTCGCGCGGGTCGAGGTGGACCTCGTTGATGCCGGTGTCGTCGGAGATGTGGAGGACCCGCTCCCAGGTCGCGCCGCCGTCGGTCGTCTTGTACAGGCCGCGCTCGCCTCCGGAGCGCCACAGCGGGCCCTGGGCGGCGACGTAGACCACGTCCGGGTCCCGCGGGTCGATGGCGATGTCGCCGATGTGCTCGGACTCCTTCAGACCCATGTTGGTCCAGCTCGCGCCTCCGTCCTCGGTGAGGTAGACGCCGTCGCCGAAGGCCACCGAGCGCTGGCTGTTGTTCTCGCCGGTGCCGACCCAGACCTTGTTGAAGTTCTCCGGGTCCATGGCGAGGCTGCCGATCGAGTACGAGCCCTCGGAGTCGAAGACCGGCGTCCAGGTGGTGCCGTTGTTGACCGTCTTCCAGACGCCCCCCGAGGCGGTGGCGACCCAGATCACCTGGGTCTTGCCGGGCTCGACCGCGAAGTCGGTCACCCGGCCCGAGTTGTAGGCCGGGCCGATGAGGCGGAACTCGAGACCCGAGAGGGTCTTCTCGGACAGCAGGGCCTTGGTCTCGTCGTCGGCGTTCTTCGGCTTCTTGGCCAGGGCGTCGGCGACGGGCATGACGAGAAGGACCGCGAGGGTCAGGACGAGGGGTCGACGCATGGGGGTGCCTCCAGAGGGGTTGTCGGGCCGGAGCGCCGGTCGGCTTCCGGTCCGACACGGCGCAGCGGCGTCGCCTAGCCTAGCACGGGGGGATGAAGAATGATGAGTGATGAATGATCAATGATGAATGGCATCGCAACGGATTTCATCATTCATCACTCCGCATTCATCATTCAGCGTGCGCGCCGCCCATGGTGCGCATGGCCTCGAGGAAAGCGCCCTCGTTCTCGGGGTTGACGAAGACCCGCACCCCCGGCCCCTCGATGAGGACGCCGGATTCGAGCGAGGTGGTGTAGATCCTGGCGTTGGCGCCGTCGACCCGGTACAGCCCGGTGTAGTAGCCGGGCGCCCCGGTCCCCCACAGGCGCATGCCGACCCGCGGCCGGTGGGCGCGCGCCGAGCAGCCGTGGGTCGGGTAGCGGCGCGATCCGAGGAGGGTCGAGACCACGAGCTCGCCGGGCCCGACCCGGTAGGCGAGGCGGGAGGGCGCGACCAAGAACACGACCGGGACGATGAGGGCGGCGATCGGCGTCAGGAGCACGAGGAGCTTGACGAGGGTCCACCCCCTGCCGCCACCTCTCGCCGGCTGGACACCGCGATAGTCGCCGGCGCCGTCGACCGCCCGCCGGAAGGCCTCGCGATCGGGAGGGGTGAGGACGACGGGCAGATCGCCCTCGCGGCGAAGGACGACCACGTCGCGCGAGCAGTCGGTCGCCTGCCAGACGCTACCGAGGCCCTCGTAGCGGAAGCGGCCGACGCAGTAGCCGGGCATGGCGGTGCCGTTGGTCCTCCGCCCGTGCCCCAGTCGAACCTCCTCGACAGCGATGACGGTGCTCAGGTCGATCGAGCGGCGCCGTGAAAAGGCCTCGAACGGGGTGGTGATGTCGAGCTCATCGCCGGAGACCCGGAGCTCGACGCGGTGCGGCGCCCAGACCAGCCAGACTGCGAAGAGCGTCGGGAGCAGAATCACGACCGTGAGGGGCAGCCCGATCGCCACCTGCAACGCCCGGCGGCGGCGGGGCGGCCGGAAGAGCATGGGATCGCTGGTCAACGGGTCCATTCGGTCCTCAGTACGGGAGGGCGTCCTCGGGGATTTCGCGCTGCTCGAGCCGGAAGCGGTCGGGCCGCGCGCGCACCACCTCGCGCAGCCAGCTCTCGGGGTAGCCGCGCTCCACCGAGCCCTCCCCCTCGCCGGCCACGTAGCCGTCGTTGTACTTCGTCAGGAGGTGCTCGCCGAGCGCCTTCCAACGGCGGACGACCTCCTCGGCCTGGCCGACCGAGTACTGGGTGAGAAAGGCGCGCATCAGCTCGGGGTCGGTCCCGGCGAGCTCCACCGCGGCCTTCTCGATCACCGGCTGCATCGCCAGGAAGCGCCCTTCGAGCTCGCCCTGGACCGCCCGGATGTCCTCGATCATGTACGAGTACTTCAAGTTGGCGATGTTGGCGACGAAGTTGAAGACCCACCAGGCCGAGTCCCACGAGAACTCGTCGAGGCTGCCGACGGTGTACGACTCGGGCACCCGTGTGATCCCGGCGTAGAGCGGGACGTACACCGAGGTGGAGGTGTCGTCGAGGCCGTACCAGAAGACCCCCCCGACCGCGTCGGGGAGCCACGAGCGCGACTGCGAGACAAAGGAGAAGCCGGTCTGCTGGGTGGAGATCGGGCGCTCCCAGGTGTGCTCGACGCCGTCCACGGTCCAGGTCATGGGTCGCCAGCGGTTGGGGGTGCCGAAGGGACCGGCGTCGACCCCGGAGGTCATGTCGTAGTCGGTGCCCTCGTAGTGATCGCGCATCAGCGCCATGACATCGGCCACCGTGAGCTTGTGCTCGGGCTCGATCCACAGCGGGTAGGGCTCGGCCTCGGGGTCGCCGCGGTGGAAGGCCGGGTCGAGCGCGAGCGACGGCGCCGCGCGGCGGAAGATGCTCCACACCCGGGTCGCGGTGTAGCGGCGGCTCTGCGGCGTGGGCACGTCGTAGGCGGCGGCGAAGTCGAAGGGCTCGCCCGACTCGGGGTGGTAGAAGCCGCGCTCGACGGCGAAGGAGATGACGTTGTCGGAGTACAGGCAGTTGGTGGGATCGTCGAGGGGGAACTGGCGGATCCGCGGCGCGTTGGCGTAGGCGGAGATGAAGCCGTCGGGGATCCGCATCGCGACCCAGACCGCGCCCGATCCGCCGGGGCCGGTGCCGATCATCTCCATCAGCCAGACCTCGTTCGGGTCGGCGATGGAGAAGGACTCGGCGGTCGAGCGGTAGCCGTGCTCGGCGACCAGCGACGTCATGACGTCGATCGCCTCACGCGCCGTTGTCGCCCGCTCGAGGGCGAGCTCCATGAGCGTCCAGTAGTGGATGAGCCCGTCGGGGTTCTCGAGCTCCTCGCGGCCGGTGGTCGTGGTCTCGCTGATCGCGAGCTGGTGCTCGTTCATCAGGCCGACCACGGCGTGGGTGTGGGCGACCTGGGGGATCGTGCCGCGCAGCTCGCCCGACCAGGTGCGGATCTCGTGGACCGAGCCCGGCTCGTGGTCGGCGGCCGGGCGGTTCTCGAGCCGCGGGTGGAAGCGCCCGTCGCAGGCGTAGGTGATCATCGTCGAGCCGTCGGCCGAGGCGCCCTTGGTGACCAGGATGTTGGTGCAGGCACTCCCGTTGGTGGGTGTGAGCAGCGCCGCGGCCGGGATCGCGAAGACGAGGATGGCGATGACGCGTTGGGATCTCATGACGGCCTCCAGTCCCGGTGGCGGATCGTAGCACCGAACCCCGAACCGTCAGCTGTCGAGCCGTCAGGCGGAATCTCCCGCTATGAGGCCTTGTCGAAATGGCGGGCGATCAGCATCTTGATCAACGACTGGCGGGGCACGCCGAGACGCGAGGCCTCGCGGTCGAGAGACTCGATCATCCACACCGGGAAGTCGACGTTCACCCGGCGTTGCTCATGGCCGGGTCTGGAGGCCCGCGAAAGATCCAGGTGAGCCATGATGCTTTCGCCGTCGTCGAACTTCTTGTCCAGCTTCTCAGCTTTCATACAGCTCGATCTCCTCGTTCCGTGACCGTCGGACAGAGATGATCCGGGTTCGACCGCCACGGTTGGTGATGATGGCGGACCAGTGCCGCCCCTCGAGCTTGGCGATCACAAGCCACCGCTCCTCGTCGGACGTCCTGGCGGGGACCATCATCATGTCGACATCGTCCCAAAGAGCCTGAGCGTGGATGAAGTCGATCCCGTGCTTGATCGCATTCGACGCGCTCTTCTCGGGGTCGAACTCGAACTCCACGGTATAGAATCTATATTTTAAATATACCCGTGTCAACCAACCTCGGGGGGGCTGTTAGCCTGTCCCCGTCCGGAATCTCCGGCCGGGAGCCCGCCTTCGACCAGACCCGATGGCCCTGGGGGGTGCCGATGAGCACGCGCGACTTCAGCCACGCCAACAACCCCGCTTTTGCCTGTACGGCGAACGTGGTGCTCCTCCCCTTCGGCCGCCGGAGCTACCTGCCCGCGCTGGCGGAGCGATTCGGCGGCGTCGAGGTCGAGCTCGACGAGACCACCGACCGGCTGGTCTACCGGCTCGGCGAGCTGACCCTCGTCTACTCCGGGATGGGCTCGCCGGCGGCGGCCAACGCCCTCGAGATGATCGCCGCCAACGGCGGCCGCCGGGTGGTCGTCTTCGGCGCCTGCGGCGGGATCGATCCCAAGGTCGCGGTCGGCGATCTGCTCGTCGTCAGCGGCGCGATCCGGGGCGAGGGGACCTCGCGCTACTACGCACCGCCCGAGTACCCCGCCGCCTTCCACCCGCTGCTCACCGCCCGCCTTTACGAGGCCGCTTCGCGGGCCGGTGTCGGCTGCCACCTCGGGACGGTCTACACCACCGACGCCGGCTACCGGCAGGGGCCCGAGATCTACCAGGCCTACGCCGGGCTCGCCATCGGTGTCGAGTCCGAGTGCGCCGCCGCCGCGGTGGTCGGCGCGCGCCTCGGCCTCGAGATGGGCGGCCTGCTCTTCTGCAGCGACAATGTCACCCTGCCCGACCGCAACGACCGGCTCTACGGCGGGCTGCGCAACCCGGCCACGAGAAGGGGGTTCGAGGCGGGCGCCGATGTCGTGGTCGAGGTCTTGTCTGTCGGAGAAGGCGCGCGGAGGTTAGAGAGTTAGAAGGTTAGAAGGTGAGAGGGTTAGGAGGTTAGAAAGTTAGGAGGTTAGGAAGTAAGAGGGGGAGGATGTGAGGCCGTCAGGCGACCCTTGACGTGTGGGTTGCCGGAACCGAACGTCTCACCTCTCACAGCGAGCGAAGCGAGCGCTGACCTTCTCACCTTTTGACTTTCTCACTTTCTAACTCCCTTCTCACGCTCGCGATCTTGTCGTCCCGGGTCTGGGTCTTGTCGGTCCGCGTGCCGAGGCGGAGATTGGTGGCGACGCGGGGGACGCCCATCCGGTGGAGCGCCTCGTGGCAGCGTTTGAGCGCCGCCATGACCTCGTCCCAGTCGCCCTCGACGTTGGTGCCGTTGGCGTGGAGCTGCGGCTCGAGGCCGGCCTCGCTCAGGATCCTCTCGCAGGCCGCGACGTAGGGCGACAGCGAGAGCCCGACCCCGAGGGGGACGATGCTGATGTCGGCGATGGCGTGCATGGCAACCTCCTCAGAGAGGCAGCATACGCGGTCGCCCACGCCGCAACCCGCCTTGCCCCGGCGCCCGGGCGGCATCATCATGGGGACCGCCTCGCCAGGGTGAAGGGTGGACCTCGACAGACGGCGCCGTGCCGCGGAACCGGAGCGACCCATGACCGACCGCACCCTCGTCGACCTCTACCGCCACGAGCTCGAGCGCCCGCGCGACGACCACTACGTCCACCAGCTGCCCGATCGCCGGCGGACCTTCAGCACCCGCGATTTCCTCGACCGGACAGTGGCCCTCGCCGACGCCCTCGCCGGCCTCGGGGTCGCGGCGGGCGACCGCGTCCTGGTCGCCTGCGACACCCGGCCCGAGTGGCACATGGTCGACATCGCGGTGCTCTCGCTCGGCGCGGTCAATGTGCCGATCTACGGCACCCTGACCCCCGAGCAGGTCGCCTTCCAGGCGGTCGACTCGGGGTCGGTGGTGGCGATCGCCGAGGACCCCGAGCAGATGGCCAAGCTGCTCGAGGTGGGCGATCGCTGCCCGGCCCTCCGCCACCTCGTCCAGCTCGACGGGGAGCGCGCCGGCGGCGTGCTCGAGCTCGGCGAGCTGATGGGTCGCCGGTCGGAGGGCGCCGAGCAGCGCTTCTGGGAGCGCGCCGCGGCGGTCGACGAGGACGCCCTCGCGACCATCGTCTACACCTCGGGGACGACCGGCGAGCCCAAGGGCGTGATGCTGAGTCACCGCAACATCGTCACCAACGTCCGTGAGGGCCTCGAGCGGATCAGCGTGGCCCCCGACGAGCGCGGGCTCGAGTGCCTGCCGCTGTGCCACATGATCGAGCGGGTCGCGGGCTTCATGTACATGCGCCTCGGCGCCTCACGGACCTACTGCTCGGTGTTCCACGTCGGGGCGCTGATCAACCAGATCCGGCCGGCGGTCTTCGCCGCGGTGCCGCGGCTGCTCGAGAAGGTCCACGCCGCGGTCATGGCCAAGGCGGCCGCCGCGCCGCCGCTCAGGCGGGCGCTCTTCGACTGGGCCCTGGCCACCGGCGGCGAGGTCGCCCGGCGGCGGCTCGCCGGCGAGCCGGTGGGCGCCGGTCTGGCGCTGCGCCACCGCCTGGCCGACCGGCTCGTCCTCGCCAAGGTCCGCGGCGCCCTCGGCGGCGGGCTGCGCGCGGTGTTCTGCGGCGGCGCCGCGGTGCCGCTCTTCGTCCACCAGTTCTTCCAGGCGATCGGGGTGCCGGTGCAGGAGGCCTGGGGCCTCACCGAGACCTCGCCGATCATCACCCTCAACGGACCGGGCTGCGGCTCCATGAAGCTCGGCTCGGTGGGGCGGCCGCTGCCGAGCTACGAACTCGTGGTCGCCGACGACGGCGAACTGCTGGCGCGCGGGCCGTCGGTCTTCGGGGGCTACTGGAGCCGACCCGAGCGGACCGCCGAGGCCTTCGACGACGAGGGCTTCTTCCACACCGGCGACATCGGCACCATCGACGAAGACGGCTTCGTCTTCATCACCGACCGCAAGAAGGACCTCATCGTCACCGCCGGCGGCAAGAACGTCGCGCCGCAGCCCGTCGAAACCCTCCTCAAGCGGTCGGAGCTGGTCGAGAACGCGGTCCTGATCGGCGACGGACGGCCCTTCGTCGTCGCCCTGCTCGCCCCCGACCTCGAGGCGGTGGCGCGGTGGGCGACCGGACACGGGCTCGATGCTGCGGACCACGCGGCGGCGCTCGCCCACCCCGAGCTCGCCGCGCGCTTCGGCGAGGTCGTCGACGGGGTCAACGCCGGGCTCGCCCGGTATGAGCAGATCCGGGCCTTCCGGGTGCTGCCCCGGGCCTTCACCGTCGACGGCGGCGAGCTCACGCCGACCATGAAGGTCAGGCGGCGGGTGGTCGCCGAGGCCTACGCCGAGCTCGTCGACGAGATGTACGCCCCGCACCCGAGCTGAGCCCTCCGGCCGGGTGCGCTATCCTGACCGGCCATGGAGCTCTGGCTGGTACGTCACGGGGAGACCACGCACTCGGCCGCCCGGCGGATCGCCGGGTGGTGCGACCCGCCGTTGACCGAGCGGGGACGCGCCCAGGCCGCGGCGGTCCGCGCCCAGCTCGACGGCGCCGTCTTCGACGGGGTCTGGTCCTCGGATCTCCAGCGGGCGGTCGAGAGCGCCCGCCTCGGTTGGGGCGAGCCGCGCCAGGACCGCCGCCTGCGCGAGTGCAACTTCGGCAGCTGGGAGGGCAGCCCCTACGAGGCGGTCGACCGCGACCACGCCGAGGTCTTCCTCGAGTTCCGCGCCTTCGCCATCGAGGGCGGCGACTCGCACGAGTCGTTCCGGCGTCGCGTCACCTCCTTCGTCGACCAGCTCGAGCCGGGCCGCCACCTGCTCTTCGTCCACGGCGGGGTGATCCGGATCCTCACCCAGGACCTCGGCCTCGACCGCTTTGTCGCCACCGGCTCGGTGGTCGGCGTCGACTGGGCGGGCCGGCGGCTGCTCTTCGTCCGCGAGCCCGGCGCGAGCGGGGAATAACCGCCCCCACCCGGGCATTGCGTGCAGTGTGCTGAAGATCGGGCGACTCGGTCTCATGATCGCCGCGATGCTCGTCGCGGGCGCCGCCGTCTCGGCCGACCAGGGCCAGGTCCGGGCGCGGCTGGTCGCAGACGCCTCCGCCACCGACCGGTCGCGGAGCTTCCACCTCGGCGTGCTGCTCGAGCCCGAGCCGGGTTGGCACGTCTACTGGCGGAACCCGGGGGGCGGCGGTCTCGCCACCGACGTGACGTTCGAGCTGCCGAGCGGGGCGGCGGCGGGCGAGCTCGGCTGGCCGCTTCCCATCGCCTTCGAGCAGCCCGGGGGCATCCCGGGCTATGGCTACGAGGGCAGCGTCGTGCTCGCCGCCCCGGTCGAGCTCGACGGACCGATCGCCGCGCCGCTGCCGGTGGCGGTGACCGCCTCGTGGCTCGCCTGCCGGGAGATCTGCGTCCTCGGCTCGGCGCGGCTCGAGGCCGAGCTGCCCCTGGGCGGCGAGGAGCTTGCGGTCTCGCGAGCCGCCCTCGCGGGCTGGCGCGAGCAGCTGCCGCGGACCGCCGAGCCGCCCTTCGGGCTCACGGTCACCGGCGGGCCGCTGCCGCCGAGCGGCGCCGGCGAGCTCGTCCTCTGGCTCGAGTGGCCGTCGCCGCCGCCCGGGGCGGTCGAGCTCTTCCCCGACCCGGGGCCGGGTCTCAAGGCGAGCGTGGCCCGGGTCCGGACCCGCGACCGCCTGACCCGGATCGACCTCTCGGCGACCCGGCTCGCCGGGGTCGGGGGGCGGCCGGGGGCGCTCCCGGCGGTGGTCGTCGGCGGCGCGGCCGACGGGTCGCGGACCGGCTGGCGGGTCGACATCCCGATTGACTGAGCCGAAGCAACCGAACGGGGCCGGCGCTGCCGGCCGGAAACGGAGAGAGTCATGCACCGTCTGAAGATCGCATCTGTCCTCCTCTCGATCATCCTGGGCCTCGCTCCGGCCGCTACCGCCGTGGCCGGCGTCGCGGTCGGCGACCGGGCGCCCGGCTTCTCCCTGACCGATGCCAAGGGCGGCACGGTCAGCCTCGCCGACTACGAGGGCAAGGTCGTCGTCCTCGAGTGGACCAACCCGGACTGCCCCTTCGTCAAGCGCCACAACCAGGAAGGCTCGATGAAGAACCTCACGTCGGCCTACTCGGACGCCGGCGTGGTCTTCCTGACCGTCAACTCGACGAACTACATGGATCGCGCCGCCAACGCCGACTTCGCCGCCGCCCAGAGCATCGGCTGGCCGCTCCTCGTCGACCAGGACGGCACGGTCGGCCACGCCTACGGCGCCGCGACGACCCCCCACATGTTCGTCATCGACCGGACCGGGAAGATCGTCTATGCCGGCGCCATCGACGACGACCCGCGGGGCTCGAAACCGGCGGCCGAGCGCACCAACTATGTCGCCAAGGCCCTCGACGAGGTGCTTGCCGGCAAGCCGGTCTCGACCCCCGAGACGACGCCCTACGGGTGCTCGGTGAAGTACAAGTAGCGCTTCGCGGTCGAAGCTCGAAAGGGCCCGCCGCCCCGGCGCGCGGGCCCTACTCGGAGGCGGTCGCGGCGGTCGGCTGGTCGGCGTCGCCCGCCACCGGCCAGCCGCCGCCGAGCGCCCGGTAGAGACGGATCAGCCAGGTCACGTGATCGCTGACGGCCGCGACCGCGTCGTTTTCGGCGTTGAAGAGCGAGCGCTGGGCGTCGAGGACCTCGAGGTAGTCGGTGACGCCGCCGAGGTAGCGCACCTCGGAGAGCTCGAGCACCGTCTGCTCGGCGACCACGCGTTCGGCCTGCGCCGCCCGTTGCTGCGCCGCCTTTTCGAGGCCGACGAGGGCGTCTTCGACCTCGCGGAGTGCCTGCAGCACGGCTCGCTCGTAGGCGTATGCCGCCTGCCGCGCCTGCGACTCGCGGACCTCCACTCGGCGCCGGTTCTTTCCTGCGTTGAAGATCGGCTGCACGAGACCCGCGAAGATGTTCCAGGCCTCGCTCGAGCCGTCGAGCAGGTCGTCGAGGTCCGAGCTCGCAGCTCCGTACGAGCCGGTGAGCGCGATCCTCGGGTAGAGCATCGCCTTTGCCTCGCCGATCAGGGCGTTCGTGGCGATCAGCTGCTGCTCGGCCTCGCGAATGTCCGGGCGCTGCTCGAGCAGGCCGGCCGGGAGCCCGGCGGGGACCGCCGGCGGGACGACCTGGTCGCCGACGGAGCGTCCGCGCAGCACCGACCCCGGGCTGCGGCCGAGAAGGAAGGAGATCTCGTTCTCCTTCTGGACGACCTGCGCCTCGAGCTGATGGACGATGGCCTCGATACGGTGCATCTCGGCCTCGGCCTGGCGCCAGTCGAGCTCGGGCGTGACCCCTCCCGAAAACCGGTCGAGGGCGAGGGTGACGTACTCGCGTCGCGACTCGAGGGTTCGTTGAGCGATCGCCAGCCTTTCGTCGAGGTCGCGAAGCTCGACATACGCTTGCGCGACGGCGGACACCAGCGAGATGGCGACTGCCCGGCGGGCCTCCTCGGTGGCGACCAGGTTGGCATACTCGGCCTCGTTGGCGCGGCGGATCCGACCGAAGAGGTCGACTTCCCAGGACAGCCCGACATCGAGGGTGTAGCGCTCGGTGCTGTCGTCGGCTGGGGCTGCCTGCAGCGCGCCCGCCGATGCGGATGCGTCGATCTGGGGGTAGAGGTCGGCGCGGCTGTAGCCGTAGAGCGCCCGCGCCTCCTCGATGCGCTCGACCGCGATCTTGAGGTCATGGTTCTCTTCGAGCGCGATTTTGATCAGGCTGCGGAGCTGGTCGTCCTCGAACAGCTCCCACCACGGGACGTTGGCGAGCGACGCATCCACGGCGGCGGCCTGGCGCCACTCGTCGGGAGTGGTCACCGGCGGCCGCTGGTAATCGGGTCCCACCGTGCAGGCAGCCGCGGCGGGGAGGAGGAGCACCGCGAGGAGAATTCGTCGGGTCATCAGTGCACCCCTTCGGCAGGCGCGGCGTTCGTTGGACCGTCCGGGGCGGCGGGCGTGGCCGCAGCCTTCGAGCGCCGCTTCCTACCCAGGCTCTCGATGAACTCGAAGTTGCCGGGGATGAGGAACACGCCCAGGGCGGTGGCGACCAGCATCCCGAAGAACACCGCGGTGCCCATGACGTTCTGGGCGCCGGCGCCGGCGCCGCTCGCCTTCATCAGCGGGATCACTCCGAGGATAAAGGCGAACGCGGTCATCAGGATCGGCCGGAAGCGCAGCCGCGCCGACTCCATCGCCGCCTCCTCCAGCGACGATCCCTCCTCGTGCTTCGCCTTCGCGAACTCGACAATGAGGATGGCGTTCTTGGCGGCGAGGCCGATCAGCATGATGTTGCCGATCTGCACGTAGACGTTGTTGTCAAAACCCAGCAACCAGACTCCGAAGAACGCTCCGAGCACCACCAGGGGCGATCCCATGAGCACCGCCCAGGGCAACCGCCAGCTCTCGTAGAGGGCGGCAAGCAGCAGGAACACCACGACGATGGCCGCCAACAAGGTGGGGCCGGCGGGCGGCGCGATCTTTTCCTGGTAGGACATTTGGGAGAAGGTGTAGCCCATCTCCTGGGGCATCGTCTCGCGGAACACCTGCTCGAGCGCCGCGAGCGCCTGCCCGGACGCGAACCCTCTCGCCGGCACGCCGTTGAGCTCGACCGAGCGCAGCAGGTTGAAGCGGTTGGTCAGCTCGGTTCCGGCCTGCGGCGTGATGGTGACCAGCGTCGCCAGCGGGATCATGTCGCCGGTGCTCTCGCTGCGCACCCAGATGTCGCCGATGTCCTCGGGCTTCCGCCGGAATTCCGCGTCCGCCTGCACGTAGACCCGGAACAGCCGGCCGAAGCGGTTGAAGTCGTTGACGTAGCTGCCGCCGAGGCTGGCGGCGAGCGTCTGAAAGGCCTGGTTGATCGGCACCCCGAGCTTGCGGGCCTTGTCGCGGTCGAGGTCGACCTTGACCTGTGGGTAGCGGGGATCGAACGAAGTGAAGATGTTGCCGATCTCCGGACGCTGCCGGGCCGACTGCTGGAACTGCTGGGAGAGCTCGCCGAGCTCTTCCACGCTGAGGTTGCCGCTTCGGTCCTGGAGGATGAAGTTGAAGCCTGCTGCAGTACCGAAGCCGGAGATCGTCGGGATGTTGAACGGGAAGATGATCGCCTCGGGAATGGCCGCGAACGATTTCGCGAGGCGGCCCATCACCCCGATCACGTGCGACGCCTCACCCTCGCGTTCCTCCCAAGGCTTGAGCCTGACAAAGAGGGTCCCGAAGTTGGGCTGATAGGTGTTGGTCACCGCGCCGAGGCCGCCCACCGTCTGGTAGGACTCCACCTCTTCGAGCCCGCTGACGAGCTCCTCGACCTGCCGGAGCACCGCGTCGGTTCGCTCGAGCGACGCGCCGGGGGGAAGCGTGACGTTGATGCCGAAGATGCCCTGATCCTCCTCCGGGATGAAGCCGGCGGGCAGCTTGCCGCCGAAGAACCCCGCCCCGACCGCCACCGCTGCGACGATGACGACCGTCAGGGAGGAGCGGCGGAGGAGCATCCGGGTGCCTCGGACGTAGCCGTCGGTGGTCTTCTCGAAGACGCGGTTGAAACCCCGGAAGAAGGCGCCGAGCGGGCCGCGCGCCGGCTTGGCCGGCTTGAGAAGCATTGCCGACAGCGCCGGCGACAGAGACAGGGCGCTGAAGGCCGACAGCAGCACGGAGATGGCGATGGTCAGCGCGAACTGCTGGTACATCCTCCCTGTCAGGCCCGGAATGAACGCAACCGGCACGAAGACCGCCGACAGGATCAGCGCGATGCCGATGACCGGCGCCGAGACCTCCTTCATTGCCTGGATCGTGGCCTCCCTCGGGCTCATGCCGTGCTCGATGTGGTGCATGACTGCTTCCACCACCACGATCGCGTCGTCGACCACGATGCCGATTGCGAGCACCAGCCCGAACATCGACAGCGTGTTGACCGAGAACCCGAGGAGCGGGAAGAAGATAAAGGTGCCGATGAGCGACACTGGCACGGTGACCAGCGGGATGATGGTGGCCCTGAGGTTCTGCAGAAAGATGAAGACCACCAAGGTGACCAGAATGAACGCCTCGATGAAGGTGTGGACGATGGACTCGATCGATGCCTTGACGGCAGGCGTCGTGTCGTAGACGATCCGGTAGTCCATGTCCTCAGGGAAGAAGCTCTTCGCAAGGTCCATGGCGTTGTAGATCCCCTCGGCAGCCTCGAGCTGATCGGCGCCGGGCAGCAGGTACACCGCCATGGCGCCGGCGGGCTGGCCGTTGAGACGTCCAAAGGAGTTGTAGTCCTGGGAGCCGAGCGTGACGCGGCCGACGTCGCGGATGCGAATCTGACCGCCGGTCTCGGTCTCGCGGATGATGATGTTGGCGAACTCCTCCTCGGTCACCAATCGGCCGGGTGCGCTCACCGTGTAGGTGAACTCCTGGTCGGGCGGCGACGGCCGCGTGCCGATGCGGCCGGCAGGCGCCTGCAGGTTCTGCTCCTTGATCGCGGAGATCACGTCCGCCGGCGTCAGGCCGAGCTTCGCGAGGCGGTCGGGCTCGAGCCAGATCCGCATGCTGTAGTCGCTGCCGCCAAACAGGTCCACCTGGGCGATTCCGGGGATGCGCAGGATCTGGTCGCGTAGGTTGATGCCGCAGTAGTTGATCAGGAACTCGGCGTCATAGCTGCCTTCGGGAGAGAAGACCGAGATCACCATGAGGATGCTCGGGCTCTGCTTCTTGACCGTCACCCCTTGCTGAATGACCTCTTGCGGCAGTCGGGACTGCGCCGAGGACACCCGGTTCTGGGTCATCACGTTGGCCATGTCCTGGTCGGTCCCGACCCCGAAGCTGACGTCGAGCTGCATGCGGCCGTCGGAGGTGTTCGACGACTTCATGTAGATCATGCCCTCGACGCCGTTGATCTCCTGCTCGATGGGTGTCGCGACCGACTGCTCGACAGCCACTGCCGAGGCGCCTGGGTAGTTGGCGGTCACCCGGACGATGGGCGGCGCCAGGAACGGGTATTGCTCGAAGGACAGGTTGCTCAGGCTGTTGAGCCCGAGCAGCACGATGATGATCGCGACGACGATGGCGACGATGGGCCGTCGGATGAAGAACTCCGCCATGGTCAGCCCTCCGTCGTGGTGCGCGATGAGGTTGCCTCGTCCGACGCCGGCGTCGGTTGTGGGGCCGGCCCGCCGTCCTGGATGCTCACAACCTCGGCCTGCACAGCGACGCCGGGCCTGAGCTTCTGGACGCCCTCGACGACGACCCGCTCACCGGCGGAGAGCCCGGAGTCGATGACCCAGAGCGAGCCGGTCCGCTCACCCGGCTGTACCGGTCGCATCTCGACGGTGCTGTCGTCCTTCAGCACCGCGACACGGTAGGTCCCCTGCATCTCGAGCACCGCGCGCTGCGGCACCAGAACCGCGTCGCGCTTGACGTCGTAGGCCGCCCGGACCCGTCCGTACTGGCCCGGCCGGACGATACCCGCCGGGTTGGAGAAGGACGCCTCGAGCATGATCGTACCGGTCCGCGGGTCGACCGAGCGGTCGACGAAGACGAAGCGGCCAGGGTAGGGATGGACCGAGCCGTCGGCGAGCAGCAGCTCGATGGGGAGATCGGCGCCGGCTGCCACCTTCCGCTCTTCGTTCCTCCGCGCCGCGATGAGGTAGCTGCGCTCGGGCAAGGTGAAGCGGATGTTGATCGGATCCACCTTGGAGATGTGGGTCAGCAGCGTGCTCTGGCCGCGGCCGACCAGCGTTCCCGCGTAGACCTCGGTCTTGCCGATGAGGCCGTCGTCCGGCGCGAGGACCCGAGTGTAGCTCAAGTCGAGCTCGGCGCTCTCGACTGCCGCTCGGGCCGCCTCGACCGCCGAGGCCTGAGCCAGCTCGATGGCCACCGCGGTGTCGTACTGCTGGCGCGAGATCGCGTTCTTGGCGACCAGCGGCTCATACAGCGACACGTCCTGGCGGGCGCGCTGCAGCTCGGCCTCGGCCTGAGCGAGCGTCGCCTTCGCCCGTGCGAGCGACGCCTCGAACGGCCGCGGGTCGATCGTGTAGAGGAGCTGACCCTTGCGGACGAAGCTCCCCTCCTCGAAGTCCACGCTCTCGATGAAGCCCTCGACCCGGGCGCGGATCTCGATCTCGGTGTTGCCGCGGGTCTCGCCGATCGCCTCGATGGTGACCGGCACGTCGCGGACCAGCACCTGCGCCGCCTTGACCAGCGGCGGCTGCGGCGACGGGGGCGCCTCCTCCTTGCAGGCGGCGAGCCCGAGCACGCCGATGGCAGTCATCCAAACGGGGAGCGCTGTGATTCGATGTCGCATCATCTGCCTCTCTCTCGGTCGTTCCGACGATCGCTCAGCGATTGTAACCGGGGAAGCGCTCGGCACGCCGTTCGAAACCTCCAAGAGCGCGGTTCGCTGATCTCAGTACTCGTCGAACATCCGCTGGATCTCGGCCGGCTCCGCGGTCTCGAGCAGTGCGAGCCTGAGCAGCACCCGGGCCTTCTGCGGGTTGAGCTCGAGCGAGGCGACAAAGCCGAGCGTGTCGTCGTCGACCTCGATGTTGCGCCGCACGATGCCGCTGCCGACCCGGCTGCTGCGGACCACGACGACGCCCTTCTTCGCCGCCGCCGCCAGGGCGTCGACCATCGGCTTGGTGGCGTTACCGTCGCCGACCCCGGCGAGGACGATCCCCTTGGCGCCGGCGGCGACCGCGGCCTCGACCATCGTGCCGTCCGCGTTCGCGTGCGAGTAGACGATGTCGACCCGCGGCAGCGCCTCGACGCCGTCGAGGGAGAGCTCGCTCGAGGTCGTGTGGCGGTTGATCGGGCGGTTGAAGAGCCACACCTTGCCGTAGTAGGCCTCGCCGAGCTGGCCGCGGTTGGGCGAGATGAAGGTCTGCAGGTCGGTGGTGTTGGTCTTCTGGATCTCACGCGCGGCGAACAGGTCGTCGTTGGAGACCACGGTGACGCCGAGGCCCCGCGCCGCCGGGTCGGCTGCGACCGCCACCGCGTTGTAGAGGTTGAGCGGGCCGTCGGGGCTGGTCGAGGTGGCGGGCCGCATCGAGCCGACCAGCACGACCGGCTTGTCGCTCTTGATCACCAGGTTGAGGAAGTAGGCGGTCTCCTCGAGGGTGTCGGTCCCGTGGGTGACGACGATGCCGTCGACCTCGGGGGTCGCAAGCAGCTGGTTGGCGCGCCTGGCGAGCTTGAGCCAGACCTCGTCGTTCATGTCCTGACTGCCGATCGAGGCGATCTGCTCGCCGGTGATGCGCGCGATCTTGTCCATCCCGGGTGCGGCGGCGATGAGCGAGTCGATGGACAGGCTGCCCGCCTTGTAGCCGGGGTCGCCCTCGGCGGGCTGGGCGCCGGCGATGGTACCGCCGGTAGCGAGGACGACGACGTGGGGCAGGTCCTCCGCTGCGGCCGCAGCCGCCACGAGGATGGCGAGACCGAGGATGACGAATGGGGTGTTGGGCAGGCGATTCATGGCGTAGTTCGTCCCTTCTTTCAGTTCGGCTCGGGCCGGTACATCGCCGGGTCGAGCCCGGTCAGCTTCTCGGGGTCGAGCACGTCGGCGATCTGCTCCTCGGTCAGGGTTCCCTTCTCGCGGATCAGCTCGAGCAGCCCCTTGCCGGTCCGGTAGGCCTCGGCCGCGAGCTCGGTCGCCGCCTCGTAGCCGATCACCGGGTTGAGCGCGGTGACGATGCCGACCGTCGTCTCCATGTAGCGGGCGAGCACGTCCTCGTTGACCGTGATGCCGTCGACGCACCGGGTTCGGAAGGTCTCGGAGGTCCGCCGGAGCAGCTCCTGGGACTCGAGGATCGCGATGCCGGCGAGCGGCTCGAAGGCGTTGAGCTGGAGCTGGCCGTGGGTGGCGTAGAGGCCGACCGCGACGTCGTTGCCGATGACGCGGTAGGCGACGAGAGCCATCACCTCCGGCATGACCGGGTTGACCTTGCCCGGCATGATCGAGGAGCCCGGCTGGAGGGCCGGCAGGTTGAGCTCGAAGAGCCCGGCCCGCGGGCCCGAGGCGAGCAGGATCAGATCGGCCGAGATCTTGGCCAGCTTGACGGCGAGGCTGCGCAGCGCGCCGGAGTAGACGACGAAGCCCTGCTGGTCCCAGGTCGCCGCGAGCATGTCCGAGGCCGGCACGATGGGCTTGCCCGTCAGCTCGGCGAGGTGGGCCGCGCAGCGCTCCGGGTACCCCTTGGGTACGTTGATCCCGGTGCCGATCGCGGTCGCCCCCATGTTGACGGCGTAGAGGTACCTCTCGGCGTCGCGGAGCAGGGCGATCTCCGCCTCGAGCGAGGCGGCGAAGGCGTGGAACTCCTGGCCGACGGTCATCGGGACCGCGTCCTGAAGCTCGGTCCGGCCCATCTTGACGACCCTCAGGTACTCGTCCCCCTTAGCCCGGAAGGACGCGGCGAGGGTCTCCATCTCCCGGATCAGCTTGTCGTTGCGGAGCAGGAAGGCGACCTTCAGCGAGGTCGGGTAGGAGTCGTTGGTCGACTGCGACATGTTGAGGTCGTCGTGCGAGTCGAGGTACTGGTACTCGCCCTTGGCGTGCCCCGTCAGCTCGAGCCCGATGTTGGCGAGGACCTCGTTGACGTTCATGTTGGTCGACGTCCCGGCGCCGCCCTGGTACCAGTCGACCATGAACTGGTCGTGGTACCTGCCGGCGATGACCTCGCGAGCCGCGGCCTCGATGGCGTCCCGTCGCTCGGCCGCGAGGCCGCCGGTCTCGTGGTTGGCCCGGGCGGCGGCGATCTTGACGATTGCGAAGGCTTCGAGAAACTCCGGGTAGTGGTTGATCGCGAGGCCCGAGATCTGGAAGTTCTCGAGCGCCCGGGCGGTCTGGACGCCGTAGTAGGCGTCGGCCGGGATCTCCTTCTCGCCGAGCAGGTCGTGCTCGACGCGGACCATCGGCTCGCCGGCCGCGGCGGTCAGCGCGACCGCGACCGCGGCGACCACCATCGTGAGGATGGTTTTGGTTGTCATGCTCTCCTCCTTGCCTCGGTTCGATTTCGTTGACATGGCTTACCCGAGAAGCCACCGCGCGAGCACCATCGCAACCGCGGTGGAGGCGACGACGTTGACCAGCCCGGGCCGCATGAAGCTGTGGTTGAGAAGGTACTTCCCGATCCTCGTCGTGCCGGTCTGGTCGAAGGATACCGCGGCGAGGACGGTGCCGTAGGTCGGCAGGAAGAAGGTCCCGTTGACCGCCGCGTAGGAGCCGACGAGCAGCGAGGCCGGCAGCCCGAGGGCGAGCCCGACCGGTACCAGGGTGACGATGGTCGCCGCCTGGCTGAAGAGCAGGATCGACAGCGCGAACAGCCCGACCGCGAAGACCCACGGGTACGACTGGATGGCCGACGAGATCCCGCCGACGATCGCCCCCTGGTTGGCCTCGAAGAAGGACGAGCCGAGCCAGGACACGCCGAGGATCGAGATCAGCGCGACCAGCCCGCCCTTCATGATGCTGCCCTTGACCGCGACCTCGGGGTTGGCCTTGAAGAGGACCATCGTGAGGCCGGCGGTCGCCAGCATGATGATCATGATCGCGCGACCCATCTCGACCTGGCCGGTCTCGGTGATCCCCTCGACGATGGTCGAGTACTCGGGCCGGGCGTCGGGGAAGAGGCCGATGAGGACGACCGCGACGATCGCGGCGAGAAAGACCAGGCATGAGCCGACGGCGCGCCGGCGCGTCTCGCCCTCGAGGGTCGGCAGCGCGGCCGGCGGGGTGATCGTCCCGGCGGCCAGCCGCCGCTGGTACTCGGCATCGCCGGCCAGGTCGGCGCCGCGGAAGGCCACCGACAGCGTCGCCAGCGTGGCGCCGACGGCGGTCGCGGGCACGATGACGAGGAGGATCTGCGGCAGACCCACCTCGACCCCGGCGAGCAGCCCGGCGAGGGCCACCGTCGAGGCGGCGATCGGCGAGGCGATGACCCCGGCCTGGGCGGCGATGACGCTCGCCGAGAGCGGCCGCTCGGGCCGGATCCCGGCCTTTCGCGACACCTCGGCGATGACCGGCAGCAGGGCGTAGACGACGTGCTGGGTGCCCGCGGCGAAGACCAGGAGATAGGTGACGAGGGGCGCGAGGAAGGTGATCTGGCGCGGCCGGCCCTCGAGAAAACGGCCGGCGGTGCCGACCAGGTAGTCGAGCCCGCCCGCCGCCTGCATCGCCGCGAGCGCGGTGATGACCGCGATGATCATCCCGAGCACCGTGCCGGGCGGGCCGCCCGGCGGCATCCGGAAGCCGAAGACGAAGACCACCAGCCCGATGCCCGAGATCGTACCCAGGGCGATCCCGCCGAGCCGGGCGCCGATGACGATGCAGGCGAGCAGCAGCGCGAGCTCGATCCACAGCAGCATCACTCACCGTCCTTTCGCAGGCCCCGCTCCGCGCTCCGTGCCCGGTCGGGAGCCGACGCCCGGAGCCGGATGGGGCCCCGCTGACGGGGCCCCATCCACACACCGGGAGAGCCCCGCTCGCCCGGGCGAGGCGGTCGATATGGGCTCACTCGCCGGTGTTCGGTCCGTACAGCCCGACGCCGAGCTCGCCGGCGATGAAGCTGATCGCCCGCATCGCCCGGACGCTGTTGCCGGCCTCGTTGAGGCGGGGCGAGAAGGCCGCGATCGCGAACCGGCCCGGCACCACCGCGACGATGCCGCCGCCGACGCCGGTCTTCGACGGCAGCCCGGCGCTGTACATCCACTCGCCGGACTCGTCGTAGAAGCCCGCGGTGGCCATGATGGCGAGCAGCTCGGGGACGTGCTCGGCCGGCATCATCCGGCGGCCGGTCAGCGGGTTGACGCCGCCGTTGGCCAGCGTCGCGCCCATCACCGCGAGGTCGTGGGTGTTCACGCCCACCGAGCACTGGCGGGTGTAGACCCGCAGCGCCTCCTCGGGGTCGCTGTAGAGCCGCCCGTAGTTGTAGAGCAGGTTGGCGATGCCGCGGTTGCCCCAACAGGTCTCGTACTCGGAGGTGTAGACCTCCTCGAGGACCGGCAGCTCGCCGCCCGCGAAGCCCTGCAGGTTGTCGTGGATCAGCTTCCAGCGCTCGTCCTCGGAGGCCGCCTGGACCAGGCTCACCGCCGCGATGGCGCCGGCGTTGACCAGCGGGTTGACCGAGCGGTCGGGGTAGATCTCGAGGGCGAGCTTCGAGTTGAAGGCCAGCCCGGTGGGCTCGACGCCGATCTTCTCGCGGATCGCCTGGGGCCCCTGCTGGTTCATGACCAGCGCCGCGGTGAAGGGCTTGGACACCGACTGGATGGAGAAGCGGTAGTCCTGCTCGCCGGCCGCGTAGACCTTGCCGTCGCGGGTCGCGATGGCGACGCCGAAGAGCTCGCTGGGCACGGTGTCGAGGATCGGGATGTAGTTGGCGTTGGCGCCCTCCGTGACGTCCTTGAACTTGGCGTAGGCCTCGTCGACGAGACGCTGGAAGTCCTTCGCCGTGGGCTCGGCCGGAGACTGGGCCGACGCGATCGCCGGTAGCAGAGCCAGCCCGGCGACGGCGAGGGCGGTGGACCACATCGCGAGGTTTCTGGAGAGGGTGACTCGGGTCATGGGGCACCTCCGAAGGTGTGGGAGAAGTTGTACTTGAAGGAGAGCTGGACCTTGAAGTCGTCGACGTCCCAGCCGTCGTTGTAGTTCTCCCGATAGCCGTACTGGAGCTCGCCGCCGACCATCACGTTCTTGACCGGGTAGTAGAGCAGGTTGACCAGCGCGTAGCGGCCGGAGGCGAAGGCGTCGTCCGACTGGGCGACGGTGTTGTCGTTGTCGAAGGTCGAGAAGCCGATCGCGGTGCTCCACTCGTCGCTCCAGCTGTGGTCGAGGAAGACGACCGTGCCGAGCAGGGGCAGAGCGACGCCCTTGATCGGTGCGGTGGCGTTGCCCGGGTTGGGCTCGATGCCGATGTCGACGGTGGCGTCGTTCATGTAGTTCTGGATGCCCTCGCCGTAGACCACCTGGAGCCTGAGGGTGCTCGAGGAGCCGAGCTTGAGGTTCGAGCTCAGGTTGAGGCCCCAGCCGATAGCGTCGCCCGACAAATCGTACTGGTCGGTTCCGAGGTCCTCCCACTCGATGTAGCGCAGCATCCCGGCGATCTCGACATAGCCCCAGTCGTCGGCATGGCGGTACTCGGCCGACAGGTCGGGCAGCGGGAAGTTGCCCTCGACGTCGTCGAGTCCCTCCCAGCCCTCGAGCTTACCGACGTCGCCGCTCGCGCCCGGCCGCTCGAGCGCGATGGTCAGCCGGGTGTCGCCCTTGATCGGCATCCAGCGGATCTGGATGTTGCGGAAGAAGACCATGCCGCTGGGCCCCCAGTACTCGAGCGAGTTGGGGAACACGTCGATGTCCATGAACGGGCTCCAGTACTGGCCGGCGCCGAAGTTGCCGAGCTCGAAGTAGGCGTGCCGGAGCCGCAGCGTCGTCTGGCCGGCGTCCGAGCCGACCCCGAAGAGCTCCCACTCGAAGATGCCGAATGCCTCGCCGTACTTGGTCGGCAGGTACGACTTGACCCCGAATCGGGTCTGGCGGACCGAGAAGTAGGTCTCGCCGTCCGGCCCGAACTCGTTCTCGTAGGACGCCATCTTGGTCGGCCGGATGACGTCGTACCAGTCGGGGTCGATCGACCCCGTGCGGTAGCCGACGTCGGTCATCACGAAGCCGTAGAGGTCGAGCCTCGGCTTGGCCTGCTCGGCGTCATCCTGCGCCCATCCCGTGGGCGCCGCGAGAGCCACGAGTGCGGCTGCCGTGCAGGCGGCCGCACGCAGCGTGCCCGGTGATCTCCTTGCCATACCCTGTCCTCCTTCCAACGATCTCTCGTCGTCCTTCGGTCGTTGCTCGTCGCGGGCTGTGGTCGACATCGCTCAGTACCTCCCGACGCCCGAGATCGGTGACGGCGGCGGCGCCACCCGCGGCGCGTCGCGGTTCGCTGCCTCCCACCCCCGCACCTTCGCCCTCGCGGCGTCGAAGAGCCGCTCGTAGTTGCCCTTGCGCACCATTTCGCTGGCCTCGGGTGTGAGCAACGCCCACAGCGGTGCGTAGGCGTCGTACACCGCGACCATGGCGTCGACCGAGGTCGGCGCCACCACGTCGGTGCCGAACAGGAAGCGGTCCGGGAAACGGTTGATCATGTCCGCGGCCCGCCGGGTCGTCTCCGGCGACGACGTCACGTACTTGGCCACCTCGTCCCACGAGATGTCCAGGTAGACGTGGGCGAGGGCGGGGTCGGTGCAGATCCTCTCGACGATCGCGGCCTGCTGCTCGAGGGGCCGGACGATCCGGCCGAGACCGAGGTGCGCCCAGATGATGGTAGTGTCGGGGTGGCGCTCGAACAGCTCCTTGAGCTGGACCAGCATGTAGGGCTCCTGGTCCGGCTTGGGGAAGGGCATGTTGACGTCGTTGTGGAGGATCACCACCAGCCCGGCCTCTCCGGCGAAATCGAAGATCCGGTCGAGGGCGGGGTTGGTCAGGCTCGCCACCTCGCCGGCCACCTTGGCCGACACGAACTCCTTGTGGATCGTGAACTCGCCGATCCCGGAGAACACCCCGGGGAAGGTGAGCAGGACGCGACGGATGTGGTCGGCGCCGTACATGTCGGCCGGGTTGAAGCCGGTGATCATGGGGTCCAGGCGGGCCTGCTGCTCGGGTCCGAGGGACCGGTAGGCCATGGCGATGTGGGCGTCGGTGAACGAGTAGTAGTAGAGGGGCGCGTCGGTCTGCAGGTAGTACCAGGGCGCGAAGTCGCCGGTGTTCTCGTACGACCACATCTGCTGGAGCGGCAGCCCGAACACCGTCGAGCGGCCGATCGTCGAGCCCATCATCTCGACCAGGTCGCCCATGTCGGTGCCCTCCTGGATGTAGTTCGTAAGGTGAAAGTGGGAGTCGTGGAAGAGAGCGTCATCAGGGATCTGGGCAGCGCCCGGGAGGCCCGCGAGCAGGATCGACGCGGCGAGCGTGACGGCCCGGCCGAGCCGGGGAGCGGCGGCCGGGAGCGGCCGGTGGGGTCGGGATGTGGGTTTCGTGTTCATTTGACTGCCTCTTTCCTCGTGATCCGGTCTCTCAGAAGAACACCGAGAACGCGGCCGACACGGTCGTGCCGTCCTGGCCGGCCGTGTAGTAGCCGAAGGTGCTGCCCACCGGCGAGCGGTTGACGTCGATGACCTGGAGGTTGAGCCGGTGGTTTCGGGTCTCGAAGGGGTAGTAGTTCGCGCCGATGAGGTACTCGGAGCTGTCGTCGAAGCCGGCGTCGTCATCGCCGAAGATCTGCGAGGTCGCGGCGTAGAGCTCGAGCCTCTTGGGGATCGGGAAGAACCCCGCCTGGACGTAGAACCCGGTGTCCTCGATCCTGCTGACCGGCAGCGCGCCGTCGGCCACCAGGTCGTCGAGCCGCCGCCAGTAGAGCTCGGTCTGGAGGAAGATCCCCCGGTACTTCATCCCGGCGTCGAGGGCGAGCAGGCGGTAGTCGACGGTCTCGACGGTGACCCCCGGCGCCAGGGCGCCGGTCTCGAACACGTTGAGGCCGTCCGCGAGCTTGAGGATGGTGTTGCCCGGCACCTCGGTGGCGTCGGCGAAGCGCTGCTCGGGGCTGTAGGCCGTGGAGACGCCGAGCCTCGTCGCGACCTTCTCGTGCATTTCCCAGTCGCCGTAGGCGCCCCGGGGGCCGAACTCGTGGGTCGTCGGCATCCACCAGAACGAGCCGCCGTAGGAAGGGTCCCGGTCGAGCTGGGTCGCCTTGACGCCAAGCGAGCTCGAGTTGTTGGCGACCATCACGTTGTACCAGGTGCCGCGCACGGTCTCGCCCTGGGCCCAGATGCCGTAGGAGAAGTAGGGCCGGAAGAACTCGTCGGCCATCACCCGGTCGTGGCCGAGCCAGAAGGGGTGCGAGCCCTGCACCGAGCGGGTGCCCGGGATGCCGTTGATCCCGGCGTAGAGGCTGAACTTTCGGTTGAACTGGTAGCCGATGACCCCGAACAGCGCGTCCTGGTCGGTCGCGGTCACGGTCCAGAAGAAGATGTTGTAGATCAGCTTCGGGGTGCCCACCCAGCCCTTGAGGAAGACCATGATCCGGTGCGGGAAGAAGTCCTGCCGGGTGTCGACCGGGTGCTCGTTGCCGAGGTGGTCGGTGAAGGTCTGCTCCTCGGGGAGCTGGTTGATGTAGCGGACCAGCGCATAGGCGCTCAGCGAGAGCTCGCCGGCCTTGCTCCTGCCGAGCAGGAAGCCGTCCCCGGGCTCGAACTCCCCCCAGCTCTCGATGCGCTCGGCCGGCGTCCTCGCCGCCAGCGCGACCGCGTCCGGCGTCTCGGCGTCGCTGGGCGGCGCCGCCGCCGCGACCTCGGGCGCCGCGCTCGCCGCCGCCGCCGCCGGCGCCGGCTCGGGCGAGGACGGCGCCGCGCCGGCAGCGCCGGCCACCAGGAACTCGCCGGCGCAGCCGTCCATGACCCAGACGCCGACGGCGTCATAGCCCCAGGACCGGCCGAGCAGGCAGGCGATCTCCCCCGACTCCCGGGTCAGCAGGACCCCGGCGGAGGTGTCGGCCGGGCAGTGCTGCCGCTCACCCGGTTGGGAGCTGCAGGCGATGGTCGCGGTCCGGCGGCCTCCGGCCGAGGCGGCGCCGGCCAACGGATCCTGAGCGGCGGCCGTCGCAGCGGTCACGACCGTCGCGATGCCGGCCGACGCCAACCGAGCGGCTCGGCGCCTCGAGATGGGAATCATCGTTCCTCCTCAATCGTCGCCGTCGAGGGGCTCGCCGAGCACGGCCCGGGCGCCTGGGACGAGCCCGAAGGCGACGGCGCTGGTCGGGATCAGCCGATCCGCTCCCGCCGCGAGAACGGTCTGCTCGATCGATGGCGAGTCGTACGGGGTCAGGACGATCACCTTCACCTCGGGAACGGCCGCCCTGAGACGCCGGAGCATGTTGAGACCGTCTCCGGCGCCCAGCTCCAGGTCGACGACGGCGAGGAGGGCGTGGAGCCGTGAGGCGTCCTCGAGCAGCCTGTCCTCGTCGGGCGCGACGACGACCGGGTCGAAGTTCTGGGCCAGGAGATCTCGCACCCCCTCGGCGAGGCCCGCGTGCCGGATACCCACCAGAACGCTGCCCTTCACACCCTTGGCGCTCCGGAGGCTCGGCATCGTGTGGCTTCCATTTCCTGGTGGCCAGCTTTGCAGGGGCGGCGCCGGCCGTCGATCCGGAATACTACGGGGCGGCTCTGCGACGTCCGCGTACTCCGATCGGCGGCGCATGATCCGGACGGTCGGCTCAGGAGCCGCCGAGACCGATCACGACCTGGGCGCAGACGATCTTGAGGATGGTCATCGACGGGTACACCGTCGCGTACGCCACGTCGATCCGGTCGCTCGGCAGCGTCTGGTTCGCGTAGACGACGATCGCCGGGTTGCCGGTCACACCCGAGGCCACACCGAGCAGGTCGTCGGTGGACATCCCGAGCACGAGGTGCCCGAGCAGCATGGCGACCAGGACGGCGACGAGGACGATCGCGGCGCCGATGGCGAGGAAGGTCGGACCGGTGGTCGCGAGGGTGCTGACGAACGGTGCGCCCGATCCGAGGCCGACCGAGGCGAGGAACACCGTCAGCCCGAAGTTGCGCAGGGTCAGGTTCGCCGTCATCGGCATCCGCCAGGACAGCGATCCGGTCCTCCCGAGCCGGCCGAGGACGAGCGAGACGACGAGCGCACCGCCCGCGAGCCCGAGGGTGAACTCGCCGATTCCGGGCAGCGGGATGGGCGCCAGCCCGAGCAGCACGCCGAGCGACATCCCCAGGCCCACCGCGATGTAGGAGAACTCGGCGGTCGACCGCATCGAGTCGCCGAAGTGGCGCCTGAGCGCCGGGAACGACTCCCGGGGGGCGATCACACCGATCCGGTCGCCGAGCTCGAGGACCAGGTCGGGGGCCGGAAGGAGCAGGACGTCGCCGCGGCGGACCTCGGCGATCTTGGCGACGACGCCGGCCGGAAGGCGGACCTGTCGCATCGGTATGCCCGCCGTCTCCGGATTGGACAGGTAGCAGCGCACGATGTCGATCTCGCCCCGGTCGTCGGCGATCCGCCCCGGCTCGACCCGGCCGAGCGCCGTCCTCGCGCCCTCGAGCGCGTCGGCCTCGCCGTACAGCAGGAGGCCGTCGCCGGCCCTCAGGACGAGGGAAGGGTCGGGCAGCTGGTTGGCGTCCCCGCGACGGATCGCGAGCAGCTCGACCCCGGCCGGCAACCCGGCGATCAGGTCCGCGACGGTGCCGATACGAGAGTGCTCGAGCACCATCTCGAGGGGCTCGAGCTGCGGCGCCGCGACGGCGAGGCGCGGTCTGACCAGTCGCGAGAAGAGGTAGAGGCAGAGGATCGGGCCGATGACTCCGAACGGGTAGGCGATCGAGTAGCCGATCGCCGGGTCGCGGTTGCCGGCGGCCTCGATCGCCGCTTGGAGGGCGGGGGTGCTGGTCAGCGAGCCGGCGAACAGCCCCGTCGAGTGGGCCACGGAGACCCCGGCGAGGCGGCCGAGCCCGAGGGCGACTCCGAGCGAGGCGAGCACGCCCAGCACCGCGATCAGGTTCCACCGCAGCCCCGGCCCGCTGAGCCCGGCGAAGAACTGGCGGCCGTACTGGATGCCGATCCCGTAGAGGAACATCACGAGCCCGATCGAGCCGACCATGGCGGGCGGCGCCGAGCCCGGCGCGATGGCGCCGAGACCCAGGCCGGCGAACAGCACCGCTCCCACACCGAGCGAGAAGCCGGCGACGGTGATCCGGCCGAGGGCGTAGCCGATGCCGATCGCCGCGAACAGCGCGAGCATCGGCGACTGCTCCAGGAGGCTCCGGATGGCGTCCAGCATGCTCCCCGCTCCCTTCGTCCCTTACCGCGCGATGCAGCCCGCGTCGCGGAACCGGCCGACCGCCCGGGCGACCAGCTCGGACGACGCCGGCGGGGTGTCGGAGAGATCATAGTCGAGCCCGAGCTCGGCCCACTTGAAGGCCCCGAGCTGGTGGAAGGGCAAGACCTCGACCCACTCGACGTTGGGCATCGCCGCGACGAAGCCGGCCACTCCGTCGATCTCGGCGGGGTCGTCGGTCAGACCGGGCACGAGCACATAGCGCACCCACACCGGCTTGCCGAGCGCCGCCAGCCGCTCGGCGAAGCGCAGGGTCGGCGCGATCTCGCGCCGGGTGAGCCGGCGATAGGTCTCCTCCCGCCATGCCTTGACGTCGAGCAAAACCAGGTCGACCAAACCCAGGAACCCGTCGCTCGCCCGCTCGCCGAGCAGCCCCGAGGTGTCGAGGGCGGTATGGAGCCCGAGCCCCTTCGCCGCGCGGAAGATGCGCCCCGCGAAGGCGGCCTGGACCATCGGCTCGCCGCCCGAGATGGTGAGCCCGCCCTTCATGGCCCTGAGCGCCGGGGCGAAGTCGCCGAGCCGTCCGACCACCCGCTCCACCGGGACCCGGCTGCCGTGGCGCAGGTGCCAGGTATCGGGGTTGTGGCAGTAGCGGCAGCGCAGTGGGCAACCCGAGAGGAACAGCGTGACCCGGATCCCCGGGCCGTCGAGACGCGAGCCGGTCTCGTAGGAGTGGACATAGCCGAACGCGCCGTCGCCGTCGGCGAAGCTCTCGGTGTCCGGCGCGTCCGGCGACCGGTCGCGGCGCAGATCGTGGCGCCGGCCCTCCTCGAGCTCGCCGGCGGCCGGTCGGGCGGTCACGCCAGGCCGCCGTGGAAGGTGCGGCCGATGACGTCGAGCTGCTGCTCGCGGGTCAGGCGGACGAAGTTGACGGCGTAGCCGGAGACCCGGACGGTGAGCTGCGGGTACCGGTCCGGGTGGTCCATCGCGTCGCGCAGGGTCTCCGGACTGACGACGTTGAGGTTCATGTGGAAGCCGCCCTGGGAGAAGAACATGTCGAGGGCGTTGACCGCGCCGGCCAGCCCCTCCTCCTCCGACAGCCGGGTTGCCGAGGGGACGATCGACAGCGTGTAGCTGATCCCGTCCTGGGCGTCGTCGTAGTCGAGCCGCGCGACCGACAAGCACGAGGCGAGCCAGCCGCTGGCGTCGCGGCCGTGCATCGGGTTGGCGCCGGGGGCGAAGGGCTCGCCGGTGCGGCGGCCGTCCGGCGTGTTGCCGGTGTGCTTGCCGTAGACGACGTTCGAGGTGATGGTGAGCACCGACTGGGTGTGGACGGCGCCGCGGTAGGTCGGGTGCTCGCGCAGATGGTTCATGAAGCGCTTGACGAGGTCGGCGGCGATGTCGTCGACCCGCGGGTCGTTGTTACCGAAGGTCGGGAACGGACCGTCGATCTCGTAGTCGACGACCAGGCCGTCCTCGGTGCGGAGCGGTTTGACGACGGCGTGCCTGATCGCGGACAGGCTGTCGGCGGCGATCGACAGCCCCGCGATGCCGAAGGCCATGGTCCGTACGACGTCGCGGTCGTGCAGCGCCATCAGCAGCCGCTCGTAGTTGTAGCGGTCGTGGGAGTAGTGGATGCAGTTCATGGCGTGGACGTAGGTCCGGGCCAGCCAGGCCATCATCGCGTCGTACTTCGCGAGGACGTCGTCGTAGTCGAGGACGTCGCCCTCGACCGGTCGGTTCGCCGGGCCAATCTGCTTGCCGGTCATCTCGTCGCGGCCGCCGTTGATCGCGTAGAGCAGGCACTTGGCGAGGTTGACCCGGGCGCCAAAGAACTGCATCTGCCTGCCCAGCCGCATCGCCGAGACGCAGCAGGCGATCCCGTAGTCGTCGCCGTACTTGGGGAGCATGAGGTCGTCGTTCTCGTACTGCAGCGACGAGGTGTCCCGGCTGAGCGCCAGGCAGTAGCGTTTGAAGGCGTCGGGCAGCCGCGTCGACCACAGCACCGTGAGGTTGGGCTCGGGCGCCGGCCCGAGGTTGGTCAGGGTGTGGAGCATGCGGTAGCTCGAGCGGGTGACCAGGGTGCGTCCGTCGAGGGCCATCCCGCCGACGCTCTCGGTCGCCCAGTAGGGGTCGCCGGAGAACAGTGCGTCGTACTCGGGCGAGCGCAGGAAGCGGACGATGCGCAGCTTGATGACGAGCTGGTCGACGAGCTCCTGAGCCTCGACCTCGGTCAGCGTTCCCTCGGCGAGGTCGCGCTCGATGTAGACGTCGAGAAAGCTCGAGATCCGGCCGACCGACATCGCGGCGCCGTTGCTCTCCTTGACCGCGCCGAGATAGCCGAAGTATGTCCACTGGACGGCCTCGCGGGCGGTCGTCGCCGGACGGCCGACGTCGAAGCCGTAGGAGGCCGCCATCTCCTTGAGGTCGGCGAGGGCCCGGAGCTGGTCGGCGAGCTCCTCGCGCAGCCGTAGCACCTCGTCCGTGGGCCACCGGGAGTCGACCCCCGCGCGCTCGGCCTTCTTGACCTCGACGAGGCGGTCGACGCCGTACAGCGCCACCCGGCGGTAGTCGCCGATGATCCGGCCGCGACCGTAGGCATCGGGCAGACCGGTGATGATGTGCGAGCTCCGGCAGGCGCGGATCTCCGGGGTGTAGAGGTCGAAGACCCCGTCGTTGTGGGTCTTGCGGTACTTGGTGAAGGCGTCCCGCACCACCGGGTCGAGCTCGCGCCCGGTCGCCTCGAGCCCGGCCTCGACCATTCGGAAGCCTCCGACGGGCATGATCGCCCGCCGGAAGGGCCGGTCGGTCTGGAGGCCGGCGACGACCTCGTTGTCGCGGTCGATGTAGCCGGGGCCGTGCGAGGTCAACGAGGAGGGGGTGGTGGCGTCGACATCGAGAACCCCGTTGGCGATCTCCTCGCGGAAGAAGGGCTGGAGCCGCTCCCACACCGCACGGGTTCGCCCGGACGGCCCGACCAGGAAGCCCGGCTCGTCCGTGAACGGGGTGACGTTGCTGACGATGAAGTCGCGGAGGTCGATCTCTCGCCTCCACCTCCGACCCGCAAAGCCCCGCCGGGAGTCGGTCGTCGTCGTGTCGCTCATCGATCGTCTCCAAACCTCAGGACGGTGCTCCGGGCGCGCGCGGCGCCCGACCGGTCAGACCCTCGCAGCGGGCTGACCCCGACGTGCCGTCAGCACAGGGTGACGTTGACCGCGAGGCCGCCCTCGCTGGTCTCCTTGTACTTCGAGCTCATGTCCCGGCCGGTCTCGGCCATCGCCTCGATGGTCGTATCGAGGTCGACCCGGCGCCGGGTCTCGATCTCGTTGCTGGCGATCATGAAGGCGGTCCACGCCTTGACCGCGCCAAAGGCGCAGCGCTCGATGCACGGGACCTGGACATAGCCGGCGACCGGGTCGCAGGTCATCCCGAGGTGGTGCTCGAGCGCCGCCTCGGCGGCGTTCTCGACGAGCTGGGGAGAGCCGCCGTAGACCTGCGCGATGAACGCAGCCGACATCGCCGAGGCGACCCCGATCTCGGCCTGGCAGCCGCCCTCGGCGCCGGAGAGGGTCGCGTTGTGCTTGCACAGGTAGCCGATTGCCGCGCCCGCGAGGAAGCCCTCGCGGAGCGTCTCGACCGGGATCTTGCGCCCGGTCTCGAGGGCGTAGACGATGGCCGGCATGACCCCGGCCGAGCCGCCGGTCGGCGCGGTGATGACGAGGTGGCCGCGGGCGTTCTCCTCGGAGCCCGCGAGGGCAAAGGCCGAGACCAGCGCGATCGCCCGGTCGGCCTGGAACGCGTCGTCCATGGCCCGCTCGTACACCGTCGCCGCCTTCGACTGGAGCTTGATGGGACCGGGCAGGGCCCCCGGCGCGGCGGCGAGGCCGGACCGCACGGTGGCGATCATCGCGTTGTGGATCTTGTCGATGAAGGCGAAGATCTCGTCCTCGCTCTTGCCCGACACCGCGACCTCGTTGGCCAGCATGACCTCGGCGATGGAGAGCCCGTTGGCTTCGGCGTGGCCGCGCAGCTCCTTCATGGTCGAGTACGGGTAGGCCGGCTGCCCCTTGGCGGGCGGCTCATAGCCCTTCCACTCGATAAAGCCGCCGCCGACCGAGTAGTACTCGAGCTCGTAGAGCACGGCGTCGCCCGCCAGGAGCTTGCAGGTCATGGTGTTGGGGTGGGGGAAGTCGCCGTCGACCGCGTCGTAGATCACGTCGGCCAGCGACAGGTCGAAGGTCTTGTCCCCCAGCGTGACCGGGTAGGTCTGGTCGGGCTTGGCCGCCATCTCGTCGAGGAACAGCGGCTCGACGGTCGCCGGCTCCTTGCCGATCAGCCCGGCGAGGGTGGCGCGCTCGGTGCCGTGCCCCTTGCCGGTGGCGCTCAGGCTGCCATAGAGGTGGACCTTGAGCCCGGTCGCCTGGGCGAGCTGGTCGGCGGGGAGCTTGCTGCAGCGCTGGTAGAAGTCGTAGGTGATCCGCATCGGGCCGATGGTGTGCGAGCTCGAGGGCCCGGGGCCCACCTTGTAGAACTCGTCGAGCACCGTCATCACCGGACCCTTTGAGCGCTTGACCACGTCGAGGTCCGGGGAGACGGCCGAGGTCTTGGGCGGCGGGCTCGCGGGCGCGGCGGCGGCCTTCTCGGCTCTCTCCGAGCACGAGATCTGGGTGCCGGTGATCACCGCCGTCGCGCCGACGATGGCGCTGCGCATGAGGAACGATCGGCGGTCGACACCCTCCGGGACCTCGATCTTCACACCGGTTGGCGAAGAAACGCTCGTGTCAACCTCGTTCGTCTTCATGCGGCACCTCCCGAGAAGCGTGCGATGTTCGCCGGCGACCGATCCCGAGGCCAGCGTGGCCTACGCGTCGCGCCGTCATGTTCGTGTTCGAAGCGGGCTCACGCCCAGCAGCGTAAGAGCCGCCTGCCACCGGGGCCATCCGGAAAACTACCTCGTGTCATCCGGATGTTTGGCGGCGCCGCCTCGCCAGGGTCAGACGTCCACGAGCCCGTTGCGCACGGCGTGCTGGACGAGCTCGGCGCTTCGCTCGATACCGAGCGCCCGCATCATCTCGTACTTGTGGCTCTCGACGGTGCGCGGCGAGATGCCGAGGACCGCCCCGATCTCCTTGGCCGTCCTGCCC
>JALOLD010000093.1 GCA_025456145.1 Thermoanaerobaculales bacterium
GAGGTTGCCCTCGTAGCCGTCCAGGCCCATCTGGTTCGGCGCCGTCCACTCGCTCATGTTGCCGAGGCCGTTGAGGTGCGTGTCCACGCCCGAGAGGAGAATCGACCGGGTAGGGGAGCAGGTCGCGTGCGTGTAGAAGTTCGTGAAGCGGACTCCTGACGCCGCGAGCGAGTCGAGGTTCGGTGTCGCGATCTCGCTCCCGAACGAGCCCATGTCGGAGAAGCCCATGTCGTCGCCGAGGATGACGACGATGTTGGGCGGACGGGGCGGGTCCGCCGCGGCGCAGATGCCGGGCGCCGAAGACACCACGGCCAACCCGGCGAGGCCCACGACGCGAAGCAGCCGGCTCAGAGCTCCCGGTTTCCCGTCGTCATGGCGCGTCTCGTGCTGTAGGTCGGTCTTCACTTCCAACTCCTTTGTCCATCGGTTCATCGACGCGTCTTCATGAATGTCCAGGTCCTCTTCTCATCCACTTAAAACTCCACCTCGATGCCTCGCGCCCTCGCCACTGCGTAGATCGCGTCGAAGCTCTTCGCCATGTCCCACGGCGCATCGGCGGGCTCGTGGCGGAGCTCCCGGTAGGCCCGCTCGACGTTCGCGTAGAGCCGTGCCGGGGCGCGCCACTCGGCGTAGGGTCCCAGGTCGATCCGCTTCGAGGCCTCGAGCGACGTCAACCCGAGCTCGAAGCAGCGCTCCGACTCCTCGCGCACGTACTCGAGGTACGCCCTCATCTCCATCGCCCCTTCGATCCCGCACACCGGTCCGTGGCCCGGCACGATGACCTCCGGGTCGAGCGAGATAATGAGGTCGAGAGTCTCGAACCACCTCTCGTAGGTGCCGGTCCAGCCGTTGGGGGTGCACTGGCGGAAGATCACGTCGCCGGCGAACACCACCCCCTCCCCGGGCACGTGGACGATCGTGTCGCCGGCCTGGTGGCACGGTCCCACGAAGATCAGGTGGACCTCCGTGCCATCGAGGTCCAGAGTGTGCCGCTCGTCGAACAGTGTCGTCGGCAGCACCAGGCGGACTCCTTCGAGGTCGTAGTCCTCCTTCAGCTGCCTGGCGATGGCCAGCGCGCCGGGGTGGACCGCCCTGAGCGCGCATCGGGGGAGGAAGCGATCGGCAGCGTCGAGCAGCTTCTGGAGCTCCGTCGGGTCGGCGACGTGCCGCATGCGCTCGGCCGCCGTCCGATGGCCGATGATCTCCGCCCCTTCGAAGAGCTGGTTGCCCCAGACGTGGTCGCCGTCCTCGTGCGTGTTGACCACGCGCTTCGGCATGCCCGGCCAGACCCTGCCGAACAGCTCGATCATCCGTCGAGCGTGGGGCAGGTCCGCCTGCGTGTCGACGACCACGCCCCCGCCCCGATTGATGAGCCCCGAGTTCGCATCGCACACCCGGTTCTTCTCGTTCAGGACCGCGAAACAACTCTCGCTGACGTGCTGCAGAATCACGGGAGGACCTCTCTCCGCGCCGCGTTAATACTTCACCAGGTACTTGCTGGCCTCAAGGCAGACGCTGAAGGCCTTCTTGAAGTTCTCAATCTGCTGTGCGGTGGCCTGTTGGCTCTGCTGGGCCTGCTGCTGCGCCTGCTGCGACTGCTGCTCGACCTGCTGGCTCGCCTGGGCCTGGGCCTTCCTGGTCCTGTGGCGGGAGAGAACCGCACCCGCCGCCGCGCCGTAGGCGGCGCCCTCGCCCGGGTCGTCGCTCGCGATCTCCCCGATCAGTGCGCCCACGGCCGCACCGCCGACCGCGCCCTTGACCCCGGCGCCCTTGCCAGCTTCGGCGATCTGCTGCTGCTGCTGCTGAGCCTGCTGCTGGCTCTGCTGGGCCTGCTGCTGGCTCTGCTGGGCCTGCTTCTGAAACTCGAAGGGATCGCTGCCGGTGTTCTGCACCGCCCAGCTGTAGCAGCTGGCCTCGTCCGTCGACTGCTGCTCGGGGGTCTGGCCCGCGGTGGGAAACACGTAGATGTTGAGGGTGGCGGCGAGGGACTTCGCCCCGGCCGGCGCCGCTCCCGTTTGCTGCGCCTGCGCTGGGAGTGCGCCGGTGCACACGGTCATGAGCGCAACGATGACTGCGATTCTGGTGTTCATGGTGCTCCCTCCCCTCACCGGCCGGCCGAGCCGGCTGCTTCCGCCATCGGCGTGCAGGCCCCGAACACCGCCACCGCGGCGCCGTCCGTGGCAACCGCAACGGTCGCGCGCCCCGTCTGCTCGGAGATGACCCAGCTGAA
The DNA here is from genome assembly GCA_025456145.1 of Thermoanaerobaculales bacterium. GTDB lineage: Bacteria > Acidobacteriota > Thermoanaerobaculia > Thermoanaerobaculales > Sulfomarinibacteraceae > JAHECW01. The sequence continues at coordinate 2,231 of JALOLD010000093.1, forward strand.
GGCACGACCCATCTCGAAGCCGTGGAAGACGATGACGCCTTCCTCGCGGATCACGTGCTCGATCGGCGTCGCGCGATTCTCGCCGCTGGCCCTGGTCGTGCTGATCCTCTTCGCCTCGAGGTCGACCTCGATGAACCCGGGGATGTTGAGGTTCCACGGCAGGTCGATGCCGCACTCGCCGTCCTCGACGCACGCGGTGGCCTGGATGGCGGCGCAAAGGAACCTGTTGGACCCCCTGAGGTCGTCAGCCGACGCCGCCTGCCCGGCCAGCACGAGCACGACGACCGAAACGAAGATCTTCGCCTTCCCCATGACATCCTCCTTCCACACCCTGTTGGCGAACCTACACCCAGCCTCGTCACTCGCGGCGCCGGTGGGTGATATCCTCCCGGTGGTTGCCCGAAGGATCGAGGTCGCCGATGGTACGGAGGCCTCAAACGCTGTCCGACTGACATTAACGGCCGTATCCCAGGGTCGTCTATCGGAATTCCGCAGACGTGAAGGACGAGGTTCCCCCCCCTTCTGCCGGCCGGCCCGCCGTCACGGTGACCGAGCTTGACGACCCCACGGCGGTCGGCGAGGGCATCGAGCTGATCGACCAGGAGGTTGTGCAGCTCGGGGCCGAGCCCTTTCGGGCGCGACGAGTCATCGTCCGCCTCGAGGACACCGCGGTGGTTTTCCACTCGACCGGCATCCGCGTGCGGGCCCACACGAGCGTCTCGAAGGGCCTGATCGCCTACGTCGCGTTCGGGCCCCGCGTCACAGGAACAGTGAACGGGTTGCCGGTCCGCCCCGGCCTGGTGCTGGCTGCGGAGCCGGGAGCGGAAGCCAGGTTCGTCGTCGACGCCGGTTGGAATAACGTCACGTTCTTCGTTCCGCCGCAGGAAATCCGGATGCACCTCGCGGCCCGTCGACGTGAGAGTGATTTTCGTCTGCCGCACGGAGTCGAGCTGCTGCGGGTGAGAGAGCAGAGCGCGCGCCAGCTCTTCAGTTGGGGGAAGCGGTTGGTGGATCTTGCCGCACGCCAACCGGCCCTGTTCGACGGGAAGAGGCGGGAGCGCGTCGCCGCTCGCGCCGAGCTTCTCGAGACGATTCTCTCGACCCTCTGGGAGGCCAGAGACTTCGAGCCCGCCCGCGACGACCGCAAGGGACGGGACAAGAGCCTGATCGTCAAGGCCGCCGAGGAGTTCGCCCTGTCTCAGGATTGCGAGGCGCTCTACGTGAGCGACCTGTGCAGGGCCGCAGGGGTGAGCGAGCGCACCCTGGAGTACGCGTTCAAGGAGATCATGGGGCTGGCGCCGATGGCTTATCTGATCCGGGTCAGGCTGCATCGGGCGCGCCGCGCGCTGCTGGCAGCGACTCAGGGCTCGACCACGGTTTCGGCCGTGGCGCTCGACTGGGGCTTCTGGCACTTCGGGGAGTTCTCGCGCGCCTACAGGGAGTGCTTCGGCGAGCTGCCGTCGGACACGCTGCGCCGCAAGCCCGACTCGCCCCGACTCGCCCGACGGACAGCGGTAGAAGCCTGCAGACGGCAACTGGAACCCCATCGCCCGCCGCCAGCCCATCCCCCGGGCCACCGTCTGTCAGATCGCCTGGCCGAGCCTTCCGAGACGTGCCCGGCGCGGACCGCACTGCCTCGGGCCACAGCGGGGATTCGGGTCTCCCGCAGCGCGGAAGGGCTCTCTCAGCGGGACTGAAAGCGGACCAGCGATCGAGACGGCCCGCGCTCCGGAGAGCGCGGGCGTCGGTTGGTGCGAGGCGAGCGCGGGTCAGCCGCGCGGGTAGCGGATCTGGGCCTGGGCCGCCGCGAGGCGGGCGATCGGCACCCGGTAGGGCGAGCAGCTGACATAGTCCATGCCCACCGCAGATCCCGACCTTGAGCTTCGGCCGGGTGGCGCGGCCCTTCTCGATCCCAGTCCTCACGAGCACGCCGACCGAGTCGCGGTCGAGGACCTGGAAGGGGTCGACCGGCAGGATCTTCTGGTCGAGGTAGTCGGGCAGGAAGCCCCCGATGTCGTCGCGCGAGAAGCCGAAGGTCATCTGGGTCAGGTCGTTGGTGCCGAAGCTGAAGAACTGGCAGGTCTTGGCGATCTCGTCGGCGGTCAGCGCGGCGCGCGGGATCTCGATCATCGTGCCGTAGAGGTGCTCCACCTCGTCGACGCCGTGCTTGGCGCAGACCTCGGCGTGGACCTTCTCGGCGAGCTTCCGCTGTGCGTCGAGCTCGGCCTTGGCGCAGGTCACCGGGACCATGATCTCGGGGAAGCAGGCTTTGCCCTCGGCGCGCAGCTCGGCCGCCGACTCGAGGATGGCGCGGAACTGCATCTCGGAGATCTCCGGGAAGGTGATCCCGAGCCGGACGCCGCGGTGGCCCATCATCGGGTTGAGCTCGTGGAGCTCGTCGGCGCGCCGCTTGAGCTCGGCGGCGTCGATCCCGAGCGCCTTGGCGAGCTCGGCCCGCTCGGCGTCGTTCTGGGGCACGAACTCGTGGAGCGGCGGGTCGAGCAGCCGGAAGGTCACCGGCCGCTCGCCCATGACCTCGAGGGTCTCCTTCATGTCGCGCTTGACGTAGGGGAAGAGCTCGTCGAGGATCGCCCGCCGCTCGCTCTGCGAGCCCGACATGATCATCTTGCGCAGGATGAACAGCGGCTGCTCCGAGCCCTTGCCGTAGAACATGTGCTCGGTACGGAACAGCCCGATCCCCTCGGCGCCGAACTCGATCGCGGTCCGGGCGTCGTCGGGGGTCTCGGCGTTGGTCCGGACCTTCATCGCCCGGATGTCGTCGGCGAGCTTCATGAAGTGGACGAAGCGCGGGTTCTCGGTCGCGTCGATCATCGGCAGCTCGCCGGCGTAGACCAGCCCGCGGGTGCCGTTGAGGGTCAGAATGTCGCCTTCGGCGAAGGTCCGTCCGCCGACCTTGATGGTCTTGCCGACGACGTCGATGTCGAGGACACCGGCGCCGACGATGCAGCACTTGCCCCAACCGCGGGCGACCAGCGCGGCGTGCGAGGTCATCCCGCCGCGCCCGGTCAGGATGCCGATCGCGGCGCGCATCCCCTCGACGTCCTCGGGGTTGGTCTCCTCGCGGACCAGGAGCACCGTCTTGCCGGCCTTGGCCCACTTCACGGCGGCGTCGGCCGAGAACACGATCTGGCCGACCGCGCCGCCCGGCCCGGCGGGCAGGCCCTTGGCGATGAGGTCGGCGCCCTTCTCGGCGGTGGGGTCGACGATCGGGTGGAGGAGCTCGTCGAGCTGCTCCGGCTTGACCCGGAGCACCGCGGTCCGCTCGTCGATCAGACCCTCGGACAGCATGTCCATCGCCATGTTGAGCGCCGCGGTGCCGGTGCGCTTGCCGATCCGGGTCTGGAGCATCCAGAGCCGCCCCTCCTGGATCGTGAACTCGATGTCCTGCATGTCGTGATAGTGCTGCTCGAGGTTGTCGCGGATGCCGTGGAGCTGGGTGTAGAGCTCGGGCGCCGCGGTCTCGAGCGACGGCAGGTGCTGGTTCTGCTCGTTCTTGGTCGCCTCGTTGAGCGGGTTCGGGGTGCGGATCCCGGCCACCACGTCCTCGCCCTGGGCGTTGGGCAGCCACTCGCCGTAGAAGCGGTTGTCGCCGGTCGCCGGGTTGCGGGTGAAGGCGACGCCGGTGGCCGAGGTCGAGCCCATGTTGCCGAAGACCATCGCCTGGACGTTGACCGCGGTTCCCCAGTCGTCGGGGATGCCCTCGATCCGGCGGTACGACACCGCGCGCTTGCCGTTCCACGACGAGAACACCGCACCGATCCCGCCCCACAGCTGCTCCCTGGGGTCGTCCGGGAAGTCCTTGCCGAGCACCTCGCGGACCTTGGTCTTGAAGCGGCCGACGAGCTCCTCGAGGTGGGTCTCGGAGATGTCGGCATCGGTGGCGTAGCCGTGCTCCTCCTTGACCTCCTCGAGCATCCGGTCGAGCTGTTGGCGGATGCCCCGGCCCTCCGCCGGCTCGATCCCCGCCGCCTTCTCCATGACGACGTCGGAGTACATCATGATGAGCCGGCGGTAGGCGTCGTAGACGAAGCGCGGGTTGCCGGTCTTGGCGATCAGACCGGGGATGGTCGCCGAGCACAGCCCGACGTTGAGCACCGTCTCCATCATCCCGGGCATCGAGGAGCGGGCGCCCGAGCGGACCGACACGAGCAGCGGGTCGGTGGGGTCGCCGAAGGTCGTTCCCATGATCTTCTCGACCTTGGTCATCGCGGCGTCGACCTCGGCGGAGAGGGTCGGCGGGTAGCTCCGGCCGTGGTCGTAGAAGTAGGTGCAGACCTCGGTGGTGAGGGTGAAGCCGGCCGGCACCGGGATGCCCATGCTGGCCATCTCGGCGAGGTTGGCGCCCTTGCCGCCGAGCAGGTTTTTCATGTCGGCGCGGCCGTCGGCCGAGCCGCCGCCGAACGAGTAGACGTACGTGCTGTCGCTCACTGGTTGCCTCCGTCAATCTGCAGCCTCGAGAGGTCTGCAATGGTCATGAAGTCTCGTCGCAGCCCGGTCAGCAGCGCGACCCGGTTGGCGCGGACGCGCTCGTCGTCGGTCATCACCAGCACCTCGACGAAGAAGCGGTCGAGGACCTCGGCGAGCTCGCCCATGGCGGCGAAGGCGTCGTCGAAGCGACGGTCCGCGACGCACTCGGCGAGCCGGCCGGCGAACTCGGCCGACGCCCCGTGGAGCTCGCCCTCCTCCGGCTGGCTGAAGAGCCCGGGGTCGACCGCCGCCCCGGCGGCGCCCTCGGTGATGTTCTTCACCCGCTTGAAGGCGAGACCGAGGGCCCGCATCTCGGGGCTCGTCCTGACCCGGTCGAGGGCGCGGGCGCGGGCCACCAGCTCGGGCAGATCGGCCCAGCCGGCGGCCAGCACCGCGTCGGCGGCGTCGCCCCCGACCCCGACCCGGTCGGTCAGATAGCGGCGCACCCGCTCGGCAAGGAAGTCGCGCAGCGCGGCCGCGGTGTCGGCCGGCGCGCTCCCGGCGAGCTCGCCGAGACCGGCCACCGCGCCTTCGGCCGCGGCCCCGAGGTCGAGCGCCCAGCCCGACTCGGCGACGATCTTGACGAGCGCCTGGGCGGCCCGCCGCAGCCCGAACGGGTCCTTCGACCCGGACGGGATCTCGCCGACCGCGAAGAGCCCGGCGAGGGTGTCGAGCCGGTCGGCGGCGCCGAGCAGCCGGCCGATCACCGAGCTCGGGATGTCCCCGTCGAAGCCCGACGGGAGGTAGTGGTCCCGGGCGGCGGTCCAGAGCGCCTCGTCGGCGCCCTCGAGCCGCAGGTAGTGGCCGCCCATGATCCCCTGGAGCTCGGGGAACTCGACCACCATGCTGGTCAGCAGGTCGGTCTTGACGAGGTGGGCGGCGCGGCGCAGCTCGGAGCCGTCGACCGCGAGACCGAGGCGGTCGGCGATCGCCGCGGCGAGCTCGCCGACCCGCCCGGCCTTGGCGGCGAGCGAGCCGAGCACCCGGTGAAACTCGAGCCGCTCGAGACCCGGCACGAGCGCCTCGACGCCCCGCTTGCGATCCTCGTCGAAGAAGAACCTGGCATCGGCGAGGCGGGCGCCGATGACCCACTCGTTGCCCTGGCGGACGAGATCGGCCGGGTCGTCGCGGCGATCGGTGACGGCGAGGAAGAAGGGCGCCAGCGCGCCGTCCTCGCGCTCGAGAATCAGACACTTCTGGTGGGCGCGCAGGGTGGTGACGACGACCTCGGACGGCAGCTCGAGGAAGGCCGGGTCGATCGCCCCGCGCAGCAGCCCGGGGTGCTCGACCAGCTCGACGTGCTCGGCGACCAGCTCGTCGTCGGGGTGGACCCGGCACCCGGCGCCGGCGGCGAGCTCGGCGGCGAGCCGGTCGAGGCGACGGCGGCGCTCGGCCGGGTCGACGACGACCCCACGCTCAGCGAGAACGTCGACGAGGTCGCCCGCCGAGGGGATGTCGACGGCGGCCGGGGCGTGGACCCGGTGGCCAGTGGTCGTCCGGCCGGAGGCCACGCCGAAGAGGCGGATCGGCACCACCTCGTCGTCGAGCAGGGCGACGAGGCCGTGGACCGGTCGGACGAAGAGGTGGTCGCCGAGGCCCCAGCGCATCATCTTGGGGAAGCGCATCGCGCCGATCACCGCGGGCACGACCTCGGCGAGGATCTCGGCGGTCGGCCGGCCCGGGCGGACCACGGTGACCGCGAGGTACTCGCCCTTGTCGGTGCGCTCGGTCTCGAGGCGGTCGACGGTCACCCCGGCCTTGCGCGCGAAGCCCTCGGCCGCCTTGGTCGGGCGCCCGTCCGCGGCGAAGGCGACGGAGACCGGCGGGCCGGTCAGCCGCTCGCTGCGGTCCGCCTGACGGGCAGGCAGCCCGTCGACCAGGACGATCAGCCGGCGGCTGGTCGACAGCACCCGGACCTCGAGGCCGGCGTACCCCGCCTCGGCGAGGGCGGAGCCGAGCCCGTCGGCGAGGGCGGCGCGGGCGCCGGGCAGCGCATTGGCGGGGATCTCCTCGGTCCGCAGCTCGAGCGCGAAGGTGGCCATCACTCGGCTCCGAGCAGCGGGTGGCCGAGGGCCTCGCGCTGGGCGACATAGGCCCGGGCGGCGCGGGTGGCGTTGCGCCGCACCCGACCGATCAGCCCGACCCGCTCGGTCACCGAGACCGCGCCGCGGGCGTCGAGCAGGTTGAAAAGGTGCGAGGTCTTGAGCGTCGCCTCGAGGGCCGGCATGACGAGGGGCGGGTCGTGGTCGAGGCAGCGGCCGGCCTCGCCCTCCCAGTCCTCGAGGTGGCGGCGCAGCATCTCGACATCGGCGACCTCGAAGCCGTAGGTCGAGGCCTCGCGCTCGTCGGCGAGGCGGATCTCGCCATAGCGGACTCCGCCGCCCCACTCGACGTCGTAGATCGACTGCTTGCGACCGAGGAACATCGCGATCCGCTCGAGCCCGTAGGTGAGCTCGGCCGAGATCGGCTTGAGCTCGACGCCGCCGGCCTGCTGGAAGTACGTGAACTGGGTGATCTCCATCCCGTCGAGCAGGACCTGCCAGCCGACCCCCCAGGCGCCGAGGGTCGGCGACTCCCAGTTGTCCTCCTCGAAGCGGATGTCGTGGACCGCGGGGTCGACCCCGAGCGCCTCGAGCGAGCGCAGGTAGAGCTCCTGGACGTCGTCGGGCGACGGCTTGAGGATCACCTGGAGCTGGAGGTGGCGGCCGAGCCGGAAGGGGTTCAAGCCATAGCGCGCGTCGGCCGGGCGGCGCGACGGCTGGACATAGGCCACCCGGTAGGGCTCCGGCCCGAGCACCCGCAGAAAGGTCTCCGGGTGCATGGTCCCGGCCCCGACCTCGAGATCGAGGGGCTGCTGGATGATGCACCCCCGCGCCGCCCAGTAGCGCTGGAGATCCAGGATCATCGACTGCAGGTCCAAGCTTCCTCCGGGTGACGCGCGGGCAAGGCGCACGCTGGTCGCGAAGGATACCACGCCGGCGGGCCGCTGTCGCAGCACCGGCGGCCGGCCCAGCCATCCGGACCGGATCCCGGGACGTCGGGTCCCTGCTATCCTCGAGGTGGTCGATCAGGGCCGACAGCGGAGGGGCCATGGCGGATCGCCGCGAGCACCAGAGTCCACCCCAGCGCCGCTTCACCGACGAGCGTCCCGGCTTCACCGGCGCGATCGGCCGCGACACCCTGGTCGAGGGCCTCATCCGCGGGACCACCGAGCTCGAAATCTGGGGGAGCTTCGACGGGCAGATCGAGGTCGAGGGGCTAGTCTGGCTGAGACCGGGCAGCCGCGTCAAGGGCGACATCGCGGTCACCGACCTGGTCGTCGAGGGCGAGCTTGACGGCAAGGTGCGGGCGACCGGGAAGGTCGACCTGCGCGCCACCTGCCGGGTCGAGGCCGAGATCACCGCTTCCCGGGTCGCCGCCGCCGAGGGCAGCCAGATCGAGGGACGGATCACGGTCACCGGCAAGGCCGAGGAGGTCGTCGGCTACTCCGAACGGCGCGAACGCTGACGTCGCAACCGCGAAGACACAAGGAAACACACACCGAGGATCTGAGAAGCGGGCGCTCGTTGCGAACGCCCGTTTCTCGATCTTCGTGATCCTCTTCGTGTCTTCGTGACTTCGTGGTTGCGACGAAAAAGCAGCGGCCCGCGAGGCCGCTGCTCTGATTCCGGGCTTGTCCGGATCAACCGGCGAGCTTCTTGACCTCCTCGACCATCGGCGGGATGACCGCGAAGAGGTCGCCGACGATCCCGTAGTCGGCGATCTTGAAGATCGGCGCGTCGGGGTCCTTGTTGATCGCCACGATGACCTTCGACGAGCTCATCCCGGCGAGGTGCTGGATCGCGCCCGAGATCCCGGCCGCGATGTAGAGCGACGGGCTCACCACCTTGCCGGTCTGGCCGACCTGGTGCTTGTGGGCGATCCAACCAGCGTCGACCGCGGCGCGCGAGGCGCCGACCGCCCCGCCGAGGGCCTCGGCGAGCGAGCGGATGAGGGCGAAGTTCTCGGGGCCCTTGAGGCCGCGGCCGCCCGAGACGATGATGTCGGCCTCGGCGACGTCGATCTCGCCGCCGCCGGTGTCGACGAGCTCCTTGACGACGGCGCGGATCGCCAGCGCCAGCCCGTCGAGGGTCACCACCTCGGCGACCCCGCCGGTCTCCTCGGCGGCGAAGACGTTGGGCCGCAGCGTGACGACCTGGGGGGTGTGACCACCGGCGTCGACCGTGGCGAAGGCCTTACCCGAGTACACCGGCCGGCGGGCGACCAGCCGGTCGCCGTCCCGCTCGAGCGAGACGACATCGGCGAGGGCGCCGACGCCGAGCTTCGCCGCGACCCGCGGGGCGAGATCGCGGCCCATCGCGGTGCCGGCGAAGAGGATCGCCTCCGGCGAGGTCGCCGCGGCCGCCTTGGCGACCGCCTCGGCATAGCCCTCGGCGGAGTACAGGGCGAGGTTCGGGTCGTCAGCGACATAGGCCTTGGCCGCGCCGTAGGCGCCGAGCCCGGGCGCGGCGCCGGCGACGCCCGAGCCGACGAGCACCGCCGCGACCTCGCCGCCGGCCAGCCGGCGGGCCTGGGAGAGCGCCTGCAGCGAGGCCTTGCGGATGTCCGAGTTACGCTGCTCGATGAACACCAGGATTCCAGCCATCGTCGCCTCCCTAGATCGCCTTGGCTTCGCTGCGCAGCAGGTTGACGAGCTGCGCTGCGGCGCCGGCCGGGTCGTCCTCGCCCTTGATGATCGTGCCTTCGGAGGCGGGCGGCGGCAGCTCGAGCGACCGCACGACGTAGAACGGGTCGGCGCCCTCGGTCACCCCGAGGCTCGCCACCTCGACCTTCTCGACCGGCTTCTTCTTGGCGGCCATGATGCCCTTGAGCGCGGCGTAGCGCGGCTCGTTGAGCCCCTTCTGGCAGGTGATCAGCGCCGGCAGCGGGCACTCGACCCGCTCCTGGCCGCCCTCGACATCGCGACCCGCGGTCAACGAGCCGTCGCCGACCTCGAGCTTGGTGACGTTGGCGACGTGCGGGATGGCGAGCAGCTCGGCGAGCATCTGGCCGACCTGGGAGCAGTCGGTGCCGACCCCCTTGACCCCGCACAGCACGAGATCGTACGAGCGGCCGGCGAAGGCCTTGGCGAGCACCGTGGCGATGGTGAAGCTGTCGCCGAGGGTCGCCTCGCCGCCGGCGACGTGGACCGCCTGGTGGGCGCCGCGGGCGAGGCAGTCGCGCAGCGCCGCCTCGGCCCGGGCCGGGCCGTAGGTCACCGCGGTGACCTCGCCGCCCTTGGCCTCGGTGAGCTGGAGCGCGGCCTCGAGGGCGTACTCGTCAAAGGGCGAGAGGATCCACTTGATGCCGCCCTCGTCGATCTTCTTGCCGTCGGGTCCGATCTTGATGACCGACGCCGTGTCCGGGACGCTGGTCACACAGACGATACAGTTCACGGCCTACCTCCCTGGGTGGATTTTCGACAGAACTGAATGCCCATTCATCTTCGGGAGTGTAACAGATCCTTGCCACGCTGCGGCAATTTCCCGGACGGTACGGCGAGCCCGGGCGCCGGCCGTGAGCGAAAGAGGGACGCCTCGCGGGTCGGCGACCCCCGGGCCGCGGTCCCGGAGGGAACCCCGGAAGTGTACAATCCCGCCCTCGACGGGGAGGAACGATGTCGACGCCCGAGATCACCATCGCCGAGCTCGCCCGGTACGCCGACCAGCCGGTCACGATCCGCGGCTGGGTCTACAACTGGCGCAAGAAAGGCAAGCTGCGCTTCATCATCCTGCGCGACGGCTTCGGGTATCTGCAGTGCGTGGTGTTCCGCCCCGAGGTCGACGACCGGGTGTGGGAGACCGCGGTCGAGCTCACTCAGGAGTCGTCGGTGGTGGTGACCGGCCGGCTGATCGCCGACGAGCGCGCCCCCGGCGGCTTCGAGCTCAAGGTCAGCGGTCTCGAGCCGGTCCAGATCGCGCCGGAGTTCCCGATCGGCAAGAAGGACCACGGGCCCGACTTCCTTCTCAACAACCGCCACCTGTGGCTGCGCTCGAAGCGCCAGCACGCGATGATGCGGGTCCGCAGCGAGGTTGAGCAGGCGATCCGCGACTTCTTCTACAGCCGCGGCTACACCACCATCGACTCGCCGATCCTCACCCCGGCGGCCTGCGAGGGGACCTCGACGCTGTTCGAGACCGACTACTTCGGCGAGCCCGCCTTCCTCTCCCAGTCGGGCCAGCTCTACCTCGAGCCGGCCTGCGCCGCCCTCGGCAAG
>JALOLD010000133.1 GCA_025456145.1 Thermoanaerobaculales bacterium
CCGCGGGACGATCACCGGCTCGTCCGCGGCCACCGTCAGGGAGAGCGCCGTCGCCAGGATGCAGAGCGGGAGCAGTCGCCTCATCGGGCCTCCATCCGCCGCGGAGGGTAGCACGCCCGTCGGGTCAGCCGCCCCGCGACGCGTCCGCCGAGGCGCGGTGGCACGTCCTCCGGTCGGTCAGTTCTGCACCGCGCTCCAGCCGCCGAGGGTCCCGTCCTCGAGACCGTTGCGGAAGACCATGTGGCCGCTCGCCGGGATCGGCCAGGCGACGATCTCGGCCTGGTAGACCTCGCCCGGGGTGACCTCGACCGGCGCCTCGACGAAGGCCGCGATCTTGATGTCGTCCGGCCGGGCGAGGCTCGTGGCGTCGAACACGATCGCCTGCTGGAGACCGACGCAGGTCCCCGGCGCGACGGTGACGGTGCCGAGCTGGAACCCCTCGCGCACGCAGTTGCGGTACCACACGGCGGTGGTCGGCAGGTAGTCGAGGATGTTGAAGAGGTGCGCCTTCATCGTCGTCGTGACGCCCGTCGGCTCGACGCAGATCTCGGCCGTGACGAGCACCGAGGTCGGGTCGATCTCGGTCGCGCCGAGGCTCAGCGTGACATCGGTCGACACCGCCAGCCGCTGGTCGATGTGGGTCTGGAACATCCCCGTGCTCGACACGAGGAAGGCGTCGATCACGGTGTAGGGGATGTAGCCGTAGTGGTAGAAGACGCTCTTGCGCCAGTCGCCCCAGTCCGTCTCGAAGCCGTCGCTGCGGTGGAGGTAGAGGGCGACCAGGGTGTCGGGGTTGGCCTGCATGGTGGTGTCGACCACGGGACCCGTGGTCAGGCAGCCGCTTCACCAGGTTGCGTTGAAGTACTCCATCAGGACCTTCCGGTCGGCCGCCGCCGCGGTCGCCGAGACGGCGAGAAGGGCCGTGATCGCGGCCGTGACCAGGGGAGCTGACATCGCCTTTCGCATCGGTTCCTCCTTCGCCCGCCGGTACGCCGGCGTCTCAACATCCCGAGTCTACCTGACGATCGCCGGTTTTTCTCGGCCGACTCGCCCCGGGGCGGCCGCCGGGGGGACCGGCGCCACCGGGTGATACGATTGGCGCCATCAGTCTGAGCGAGGTACCGCGATGAACGACGACACGAGGCCGCCGGCGGCGGAGCCGGACGAGACCCTGCCGGCCGACCGCCCCCACGACCACGACGAGACCGTCTCCGGCCCCGCCGTCTCGCCGGCCGCCGGCGATCCCGGTCACCCGGCCACCATCGGCCGCTTCCGCATCCTGGGCAAGCTCGGCCAGGGGGGCATGGGGGTCGTCTGGGAGGCCGAGCAGGACCAGCCCCGGCGGCGGGTGGCGCTCAAGGTGATGCGCCGCGACCACGTCATCGACCCGTTCCACGTCCAGATGTTCCGTCGCGAGGCCGAGACCCTGGCCCGGCTCGAGCACCCCAACATCGCCGCCATCTACGAGTCCGGCCACACCGACGATGGGCACGACTACTTCGCCATGGAGCTGGTGCGCGGCCTCACCCTCGACGCCTGGCTCGCCCGGCGCCCGAGCCGCGTCGACGAGGCCGAGCTCGAGCTCCGGCTCCGGCTCTTCGGCACGATCTGCGACGCGGTCCACTACGCCCACCAGCGGGGGGTCATCCACCGCGATCTCAAGCCGTCGAACATCGTCGTCACCGACGAGGCCGGTTCCTCCGCGTCCGGCGCCAAGAGCCGCGCGCTGCCGACCCTCAAGATCCTCGACTTCGGCCTCGCCCGGATCACCGACTCGGACATCGCCGCCACGCTGGTGTCCGAGATCGGCGTCATCAAGGGCACCCTGCCCTACATGAGCCCCGAGCAGGCGCGGGGCGACGTCGCGGCGATCGACGTCCGCACCGATGTCTACGCCCTCGGCGTCATCCTCTACGAGCTGCTCACCGGCCGCCGCCCCTACGATGTGTCGCGGGCCGCCCTGGCCGAGGCGGTCCGGGTGATCTGCGAGGAGCCGCCGCGGCCGCTGAGCGCGAGCTGGAGCGGCGTCCGCCGTCTCGACCGCGACCTCGAGACGATCGTCGGCAAGGTCCTCGAGAAGGAGATCGACCGCCGTTACGGCTCGGCCGGCGAGCTCGGCGACGACGTCGACCGCTACCTCGCCTCGCAGCCGATCCTCGCCCGCAGCCCGAGCGCGGTCTACCAGCTCACCAAGATGGTCCAGCGCAACCGGCTCGGCGCGGCCTTCGCCGCCACCGTGCTCCTGCTCCTCGTCGCCTTCGCGGTGACCGCCACGGTGCAGGCGAGGGCGATTGCACGACAGCGCGACCGCGCCGAGGCCGAGGCGGCCAAGGCCCTCGCGGTCAGCCGGTTCATGGTCGACACCCTGAGCGCCGCCAACCCCTGGGGCGCCGGCTATGACGTGTCCGTCGTCGACGCGCTCGACGACGCCACCGAGAGGATCGCGACGTCGTTTGCCGATCAGCCCCTGGTCGAGGCCGAGGTCCGCCACACCATCGGCACGGCCTACCGGAACCTCGGGACCTACGATCGCGCCCGGCCCCTGCTCGAGGCGGCCTACGACGCCCGGACCCGGTTGCTCGGCGACGACGACCCCGAGACGATCAACACGCTGTCGTCCCTCTCCGAGCTCGCCTGGCGCGACTCCCGCTACGACAAGGCGGTCGAGCTCGGCCGAGAGCTGCTCGACCGCCATCGCCGGGTGTACGGCGAGCCGAGCCCGGAGGTCGCGGGCTCGCTCGAGGACCTCAGCCGGATCCTCACCGACGCCGGGCGCTTCGACGAGGCCGAGCCGGTGATCGAGCAGGCCCTCGCCATGAACATCGAGGTCCACGGCGAGGGATCCCTCCAGGCCGCCGCGTGCTACGAGAACAAGGCGACCCTGATCCAGGTGTCGCGGCGCGACTTCGTCGCCGCCGAGGAGCTGTC
>JALOLD010000094.1 GCA_025456145.1 Thermoanaerobaculales bacterium
GCGGCAGCGGCAGCGGCAGCGGCAGCGGCAGCGGCAGCGGCAGCGGCAGCGGCAGCGGCAGCGGCAGCGGCAGCATGGTCACCTCCGGGGTGTTCTCAACTCACGCCTAGCCGCCGGCCCGGCCCCTGTCAAGGGTGAAATGCACCGCGTCGAACGCGGCCCTTGACAGGGCCCGGGCCGGCGGCTGGGAAGAGGGGCCATGAACACCCCGGAGGTGACCATGCACGACGCTCTCCCGACAACCGGCCTGATCGCCTACCGCAAAGCGATGGAGGCGGCTGGCATCGCCATCTCGATCGTGCTGCGCGTGCCCGCTCCCTTGAGGTCAGTGGCGGATCAGGTCGTGCGAGCTGCGAGCTCGGTGCCGGCGAACCTCGCCGAGGGTCATGGCCGATCTGGCAGGGATCGGCTCCAGCACTGGCGGATCGCCTACGGCTCCGCAAAGGAAGCTGACGCCCACCTCCGGCTGCTTCTCGCAGCCGAGGTCGTTGAGTCCGCCGCTGCGCGACGGACCCTCGACCTCCTCGACGAGGTCAGGGCCATGACCTGGCGGCTCCTCCATCCGTGACGCGACGCCCCACGCTGCCGCTGTTTCTGTCGCTGTCGCTGACATCGGACGCGGACGCGGACGCGGACTCGGACGCGGGATCGGGCAAGGGAGAAGGAAAGGGCCCGCGACGGCGGGCGGATCACGGAGACAGCGGCGGCCGGCCCGGCGATGCGGCGGCGCCCGGGCCGAAGCGCCCGGACGAGCGACCGCCGGCGACCTCGACCACCCGGAAGACGGGTCCTGCGGGGACCACCCGAACCCCGCCGAGGGTGGGCCCGGGAACGACGTCGAGATACAGCGGTCGCCGGCCGTGCTCGCGGCGCAGCAGATCGAGCAGGTCATCGTCGGTGATCAGGAACCGGTTGATGGCCTTCACGTCGGGACGCTGCCCCTCCACCATCTGGAGGTACTCGACCACCGGTACCGAGTCCCAGAAACCAGCGAACAGCGCACCCGGCGCGAGCGCGTCGAGGACCGCTTGACCCCGGGCGCGGCCGCTCCAGTCGTTCGACAGGTCGACCCGTGGACCGTTCCAGGCGATGGCCGCGGCGACCCCGGCGATCGCCACGGCGCGCAGCGCCCGCCGCCCGCCGACTCCATGACCGGACCGCACGAGCAGGTCCTCGAGCCACTGATAGCCGATCCCGGTCCAGAGGCACCAGATCAGATAGGCGCCCAGGAACATGGTGTCCTTGTCCACCACCCGGTAGTCGACATAGAACCCGACCGTGACCCCGAACATCAGGATCAGCGCGATCCCCGTCGAGGCCCGGCGGCGCGCGAGCACCACGGCGCCGACCAGCCCCGGCCCGATCCCGACGACGAGGAAGGTCCGCCACAGCTCGGCGAGAAAGCGGCCCGCCTCGGCGAGCAGCTCGCCACCGGAGTAGGCGAGCATCTGACCCGCGAAGACGCGACCCGACACCACCCACCACAGACCGGACGCGGTGGTCAGATCGACCGGGACGAACGCTCCGGTGGCGTCGTACTGCCCGGTGTAGTTGAAGACCGGCGCCGTCAGGTAGAGAAACGGTAGGTACAGGTAGATCGAAAGCCCGGCGACCAGACCGGCGGCGGCGGCGGCCAGCGACCTCCAGGCGAGGGCCGCGCGCCGATCCGAGGCGAGGACGAACCACAGGCAACCCGGAGCGAGCAGCACGGTCGCGACATGGTTACCGGCTGCCAGGCCGACGGCGAAGGTGGCGGCGGCGAGCCTCGCCGGGGTCGGGCTCTCCTGCCAGCGCAGGAGGGCGAGGAGAACCCCGGCAACCAGCGCGGTGTGGAGCGTGTAGACCTCGGCGATCAGCGACATCGCCCAGAAGAAGCGGCTGGCGGCGAGCAGCCCGAGCGCGCCCGCCGACGCCCACGGGCCGACGCCGAGGCGCCGCAGGAGCCGGCGCCCGAGGTAGATGGTGAGCGCGCCGCAGACCGCCGAGAGCAGGTTCATCCGCCAGCCGACATCGCCGATCGGCAGGAGGCTCCATGCGCGGCCGAGCATCAGGTACAGCGGGTAGCCGGTGGCCCGGAGAATGCCGCCCGTCGCCGCCGCCGTCGTGAGCTCGGCACTGTCGAGGTTGAAGACGGTCGGAGCGGCGGTCGCCAGGTAGACCGCCAGCGGGACGAAGAAGAAGAGCAGGTCGGCCCGGCGCCCGGCGCCTGCCTTCGGCCGCGACCCCGACCCCGGGCGGTTCTGACGGTTCACTCGACCCGCCGGCCGTCCGGCGCACCGACCTCGACGTCGACCAGGAGCAGACCCGGCAGCCGGCGAACGCCGACCGGCTCGAGGGGCGGCTCGGGGTAGGCCGCGAGCCAGCGCCGGACATCGGCCTCGTCGTCGTGGCCGGTGACGAGCAGGAAACGGCCCTCGCGGCCACCGATCCGCCCGACCCAGCGACCGAGGTCGCCCCGATCGCGCAGGGTGAAGACCGGCCGCTCGGCAAAGGTCACGGCGACGGCGGCCGGCAGCCAGTAGAGGTCGGTCACCGTCGGGCGGTCGGCCTCGAGGATGGCAAGGCGACACGCGTCGAGCGCCCGCTTGGAGATCACGAGCTCGCGCACGCCCCGCACCTGGAACCCCCCGCCGACGACGAGGCAGACCACCGTCACGGCGACCACCGCGCGGCGCGGTCTCCGCTCACCGTCGCGCCGGCCATAGATCGAGGCGCCGACCGCCGCCGCCACCGCGCCGAGAGCGGTCAGCGTCAGCAGGTACCGGCTCCCCCACTCCAGCCCTCCGACCAGCTTAGTCATGGACAGCACCGTTCCCAGGGCAAGGTACAGCACCACGGTGACGCCGAGGAAGACCACCGGGCGCCGCTGCGCGGAGGCCGGAGGTCGCAACAGCGGCGCGACCAGCGCCAGGTAGGGGGCGGGCAGGATCAGGGCATGGATCGAGCGGTAGGGCTCGGGCGACACCAGAGCCCAGAGCGACGGGCCGAGCACCAGGCACCCGCCAGCGACGACGGCCCAGCCGCGGAGCGGCTCGCGCAGCGCCGTCGCGGCAAGGGCGAGGACCACGCCCGCCGTGCCGATCCTGGCGAGACCGTCAGGAAGAGCCGGGCCGAGGGCGACGTCGAGATCGAACCAGGCATCGGCCAGCCGCGCCGGGAAGGGCGTCATCAGCGTCGCGACCTTCCCCAGGAAGGCGACCAGCGACGACGTCGTCGAGACGGCGGTCTCGAGCCACCCGATGAGCGCCCCCCGCCCCCAGGGGATCAGACAGACCAGGGCCGTCGCGAGCACCACCCCGCCGGCCAGCGCCGCCCACCCGAGCCGGTGGGTCTCGCTCGGTCGCGGTGGCCGATCGCCGCCCATCGTCAGCAGCGACAGGGGCAGGACCGCGGCGAGCAGCAGGCTCTCGGGCCGCAGAGCGACCGCACCGGCGAGGAGAGCCGCCGCCCCGAGCAGCCGGGGCGGACTCGTCCCGGTTTCGCAGGCGAGCACCAGCACCGCGGCGAGGGCCAGCGCGGTCGCCGGCGCATGCTCCCAGAAGAGCTGGCTGTAGAACAGCAGCGGGCTCGCCAGGCCGACCGCCAGGACCGCCAGCCCTCCCGCGCCCGGGGCGAGCCCTCGCGCGAGGGCGCCGGCGACCGCCGCGGCGGCCAGGCCGGCAATCAGAGGCAGCAGGTAGAGCCCTCGGGCGCCGAGGACCCGGAAGGGCGGGAGCGAGAGGATCGGGAACGCCGCCGGCCAGTGGACCCGGACGCCACCGTCGCCGGTGGGCTGGGGATACAGGGCGCTGAGCAGCGACGCCGGATGGGAGTGGTGGAGTGGACGAGGGTAGAAGCTGAGGTCGGGGTCGAGGGCGCGGCCGCCGTACGGGATGGCGTCGGCGGTGGCCCCGCCCCGCCGGTGGCTGAGAGCCTGCAGCAGCTTGGCCCCTTCGTCGGGGGACCAGAACACCTCGGCCGGCAGCCGCGATGCCACCGCCGCCGAGACGCACGCCACCGCGGCCAGCGCGATCCACAGACCCCGCCTCCCGGAGGCGCCCCGGACCGGGTGGGCGTCGTGCTCGGCCGGGCCGGTTCCGTCCCGGTGGCGCTCGATCGGACCCGCATGGGTCTCTGCCCCGTCGACGGTCGGCGGCTGGGGCATCACGCCGGACGGGGAAGCAACGTGCCCCTCAGTCCTCTCGCTGGGGTGGGATGGTGATCGGGTCGCCATCCTTGTTGACCCGGAACGCCCGGACGTAGACCGGCCCGCTGGCCTCGACCTCGATCCGCTTGACGGCGCCGTTCTGGCCCGGGTTGACGACCGCGATGATGCTGTTGACCTGGATCAGCTCGCCACCCCGGACCGTGAGCTCGGTGTCACCCTCGGAACGGCCGGTTGCCCCGTCGTAGACCTCGACCTCGAGGGTGACGGTCGCCGAGCCGGGGTTGAAGGCCGCGATGTGGCTGCGCTCGCGACCGGACGTGCTCACCACCTCGCGCAGGCCGAGCAGGTGATAGGTGGCGCCCGGGACGAGCAGCTCGTCGGGCAGCATGCCGGGGATGGCCTGACCGGCGGTGCCCACCACCTCGCCCTGGCCGTCGCGGAAGATGGCGAACTCGCGCGCCGTGGCGCTGATCAGGGCGTCGGTCTGGGAGGTCAGGCGGAGCGCTCCCACGCCCTGGATGCCGAACAGCTCCCCGACGATGTCCTCGAAGCCCAGGGTGGTTCCGGCGGGGATCGTGAAGGTCGTGCTCGCGGCGACCCCGGGCACGCCGCGGGCGAAGAACTCGGCGAAGACCACCGCCATCTCGGTACCCAGGTTGGTGACGCTGGCCGAGCCGCTGAACTCGTTGAAGCCGACGATCGGTCCGACCTCGAGCAGGGTGACCTCGGGCGCGCCCTCGGTGACCGGGAGGATGGTCGTCGGGTCGCTGGTGCCGTCGTAGACCAGGTTGCCGTCGAGGATGCTGGCGTAGGCCAACGCCATGCCCGAGCCGACCTCGACCGCGATCACGATGTTGTCGCGCGGCGCCAGCTGGAAGACGTCGAAGATGTTGTTGAGCTGGCGGTTGTCGCCGTCGTCCAGGTTGAAGGTGCGGCCCGGTGCGAGCACCGTGCCGATGGGATCCTGGGGGGTCACGGTGACCTGGGTGCCGTCCATGAGACCCATCAGGCCGACGTTGACCCGATAGACCTGGGCGTTGACCGTGCTCGCCAGATAGCCCGTCTGGCCCGCGAGAAGCGCGTCCGCCTCGCCCAGGGCGGGGAAGAACTGGCCGAACTCGCTGCCGTCGACGTTCTGGGCGAAGACCACGCTCTGCGCGAGCAGGGTGTCGTCGCTCGGGAGGCCACCGCTCTCGCGGAGCTGGAGCTGCAGGCTGCCGACCGCGTTCTCGGCGCCGCTGAAACCAAACCACTCACCGAGGGGATCGGTGACGCTGAGCAGGGTGTCGCCGGGCAGGGGGACGAGCGTCGTCAGGGGCTGGCCGCCGAGGTCGGCGCGCGGCGTGTAGGTGACGTGGACCTCCTTGTCGCCGCCGCTCGAGCTGAAGAGCTCGACCCGCGAGGTGAAGAACGCCCCGCTGCCCTGGACCCTGGCCACTGCGGGGATCGCCACCTCCCGATACGCCATCGAGAAGGACTGCCAGCCGAACCTCTCGCTGGTCAGCGACACGAAGGGCGCCATGGTGGCGCCGGAGCAGACGACCGCGACCACGAGAGCCGCCGGGTTGACGCGTTTCATCACCGACCTCCTGACGGGCCCCGCCCGAGACCCCGGCATCGCCACCCCGGTCGGGATCGCCGACGCCGATTGCGGGGCGCGGCGGAGACCGGAGCTCGGTATGCGGGAATCGAAGACATGCTGCCAGAGAGATACACTGCAACGGTGAGGAAAATTCCCGAGATCCTTTCTCATTTGCGATTGCCGCCCCGGATCGCCGTCCCCCTGCTGGCGTTTCTGCTGACCCGGGCCGGCATCGCCGCCGTCGCCTACCTCGCCGAGCCGCTGATCGTCGACGCCCCCGCTCCGCCGCCATACCACATCCGGCCCGACAACCTGCTCCTCGACGTCTTCGGAAGCCGTTGGGACACCGGCTTTTACCTCAGCATCGCCGACGAGGGCTACCGTTACGGCGGCCCCGGGCTGCCGTCGGTGGCGTTCTTTCCGCTGCTGCCGCTGCTGATCCACGCCCTGACACCGATGACCGGCGACCCCCTCGTGGCCGGCCTGCTCGTCACCAACCTCGCCCTGCTCGGGGCCGCGATCCTCCTCTACCGGCTGGTCGAGGACGAGCACGGCGACGAGGTCGCGACGCGTTCGGTCTGGTACCTGCTGATCTTCCCGACCTCGTTCTTCGGCTCGGCGATCTACAGCGAGTCGCTGTTCCTGCTCGGCGCGGTGGGGGCGATGACCTTCGCCCGCCGCGGCGACTGGCCGCTGGCGGCGCTCTTCGGCTTCGCCGCCGGGTTCAGCCGGCTGGTCGGCGCGGTGATGGCGCCCGTCCTCGCCGTCGAGTGGTGGGTCCAACGGCAGCAAGCGCCGCCCGAGAGGAGAACCTCCTGGGGCGGTCTCGCGGCGGCGGCGGCGCCACTCGCTGCAACCTGTGGCTACTCTGTGTACCTGTGGTCGGTCTTCGGCAACCCCCTGGCCTTCGCCCACGCCTCATCGGCCTGGGGCCGGGTGCCGCGGTCGCCGCTGGCCACCGTCGGCGAGCTCCTCTCGCCGCCCGCCGGCGGCTGGTGGTCGGCCATCGCGGCCGGACGTCTACCCCTCGACAACTGGGTCGACCTGATCGCGGTGCTGTCGTTCCTGATCCTGGGCTGCGTCCTCCTCGGTCAGCGCCGTTGGAGCGAAGGTCTGCTGGTGGTCCTGGGATCCCTGGTGCCGCTAAGCTCCGGCCTCCTCATGAGCCAGCGGCGGTACATCTGGGTGCTCTTCCCGGTCTTCGTCCTGCTCGCCCGCTGGGGTGAACGGGTCTGGGTCGACCGCGCCCTCAACCTCGGCTTCATCCTCGGTCTCGCCCTCTTCACCGCCCTCTTCGCCAACTGGTACTGGGTGGGTTAGCCGGGACTCTTCATGAGCTGAACGCCTGACACGAAGGCGCCCCCGGAGGGGCGCCTTGGCCGGTTCGTTCGCGAAGCCCGGGAGCTATGGCATGACCAGCGCCCAGGCCGAGGTCGTGCCCGACTCGAAGTCGTCGGCGAACAGGCCGCCGGCGTCGCAGTCCGAGCCGTGGAAGACCTCGAGGTCGTCGATGTACCACCCGGCGCGCTCGACCACGGTCGAGGCCATCATGTGGAACTCGACATCGACCAGCTGACCGGCGTATGGCGCGAGGTCGACGCACTGCTGGGTCCACTGGGTCGGCGCCGCGTAGCTGCCGCCGCAGTGCTCGAAGACGACGTCGCCGTTGGCCCAGACCTGGCCCCAATCCCACGGCAGGTAGAGGTCCGGCCACTCCCACCAGCAGAGCTGGGCCGAGCCGGTGGTCGTCAGGTCGACCTGGAAGGAGAGGATGCTGTCGTCGCCCGGGGTCGTGTTGTTGCAGGTGTCGTAGCCGGTGTTGTTGCCGAGATTGTTGTAGCAGCCGTTGACCACGGTGCCCCACATCCCGCCCCCCGAGTGGGCGGCCGGCGGCGGTGCCGAGGTCGAGCAGCTTCCCGCCCAGGCGTAGGCGTCGGTCCACTGCCAGTCGAGGGTGCCGGTGAGGCCGCCGTTGTCGGTGTCGAAGTCCTCGGCGAAGAAGAGCACGTCGGGGCCGGTAGCCGCACCGCTCAGCTCGACCAGGTTGGTGTCCTGGTTGCCGTTGTTGCACGGCCCGCTGCCGTCCGTGGTGTCGTCCTCGGCGCGAACGACGTATGAGTAGAACTGCTGGGTGACGACGTTGGTGTCGGTGTACGAGGTGTCGGTCAGGCACGATGCCAGCAGGTTGGCGGGCCCCGGCGTGAAGCCCGGGGTCTCGGAGCGGTAGAGGTTGTAGACCACCGAGGAGCCGCAGAACGGCACCGCGTCCGACCAGTCGAGCTCGAGGGCGCACGAGGCGGTCTGCGGGTTGACCAGGCTCTCGAGCCCGGCGAAGGTCGGCGGCTCGATGCACGGGCCGGTGGCGAGGGCGTCGTCGCACGGGCTCGGGTCGGAGTCGCAGCTCTCGTCGTTGCTCGCGACGACGATGTACGAGTAGGTGATGCCCCCCGACACCGTCGTGTCCGAGTAGCTCGTCCCGGCGAGACCCGAGGCGATGGTCGCGTAGGAGGCCTGCGGGCAGGCGCCGACCGCCCGTTTCACCGAGTAGCTGATCCCCGAGCCGGCGACCGGGTCCCAGCTCAGGTCGATCCGGTTGTCGCCGTTGGCCGCTGCATTCAGGGTCGTCGGCCCGGCGTAGGGGTCGCACAGCGCTCCGGGCGGTACGTTGGCACCGAGCGACGCGATAACGTCCTGGATCGGCACGCCGCGGTTGCGGTCGTCGGAAGCCGTGCCGCTCGAGCACGAGGCAACGCCGCGACAGTGGTGCAGCGACACGATCTTGTGGTCCGAGTAGGCGAGCACCGGCGAGCCCGAGGAGCCTCCCTGGGTGTCGGTCCAGTAGCCGATGTCGACATCGGAGGCGCCGCCGCTGCAGGCCGGCTCGTCGAGGCTGGTCGCGTAGCAGTAGCCTCCCAGGCTGACATCTTCAGGGTAGGTCGAGACGACGCCGATGTGCTTGCCCCAACCGGCCGGGTGCTGCGGGTGGTAGATCCGCTCGCCGAGCACCGCGCCCGAGGCGCGGAGCTTCATGAAACCGTAGGTCGCGGGGAGGTTGGTGCCGGTGCCGGTCGTCGTATCTGGGATCACCAGCGCGTAGTCGTAGTTCGCGTTGAACTGGACCATCGTTCCGCCCGACGCCTCGATCACCCC
>JALOLD010000015.1 GCA_025456145.1 Thermoanaerobaculales bacterium
ATCGCGCAGCACGCACAGCGGCATCCCCTGGCTGTCCGATCCGTCGGGGCGGGTCACCCGCGCGTCGGTCTTGAGGTAGGCCTCGGTGAGCCGGTCGCGATAGAAGTAGTGCGGCGAGATCCGGTTGGCGTCGACCACGACCGCGAAGAGCACGCAGAGCAGCAGGCTCGCGGCGCCGACCCCGGCGCTCCAGGCGGCGATGCCGACACCGCCGACGTCGCGATAGAGCTCGAGGAGCAGGGTCGAGATCTCGGCGAAGGCGAAGGCGAGGAAGAGCAGCACCGCGGCGTTGGCGACCGGTCTCTTGAGCCAGCCGCCGAGCTGCAGCGCCGCCGCGTCGCCGGCGCCCCGGGTCGCGATGTAGGCGATCGCCAGCGACCCGAGCGACAGGAAGAACTTGAGACAGGATGACGAGCACCACCGGCGTTCCGGCGGCGACCACCACGCCGTAGATGCAGGCCCCCCGGATGCTCGCGTGGAGCGACCGTCGGAACCGGCTCTCGGTGTCGGCGCCGGGCACGCGCCAGGCGTCGAGGGAGAGCTTCGTCTCCCAGACGTAGGTCGCGACGTGGCTCGCCGCGAACCCGCCGAGGGCCAGGGCGAGGGGAACCAGCAGCGTCGCCAGAGCATGGTCGGAGGGGCCGGTCAGGCGCAGCCCGGTCGCGAGACCGAGCATGATGGCCACGGCCAGCAGCACCGACCAGAGGTTGAAGCGGGCGACGAACCGCGCCTCGCGCTCCTCCTCGGCCGTCCAGCCGGAGCGGATCGGGTGGCGGTTCGCGAAGCTCTCGGGGTCGAAGGTCCGGGCGAGCCGGGTGGCGAGGGCCACCGCGCCGAGGTTCCAGAGCACCCCCGGCAGCAGGAGCAGCGCGAGGATGGGCAACCTCGCCCGGGCGTCGCGCCACAGCTCGCGGACCGGCGGCGCGATCCGGTCGTCGAGCCATGCCTTCGGGACCGCGGCGACGAACTCGAGGGTGCTCATGTCCTCGGAGCCGACGACCAGCTCGCCGGTCGGCGCCAGCGTCTCGAGATCGGGCTCGATGACCGCGAGCACGAGGTGGGTGGCGGCGACCAGGGCGACGAGGGCGAGCAGGAACAGGGTCACGGTGTGGAAGATCCCGGGGACGACGCTGCCGACCGCCCGCTGGACATCGCGGCTCATCAGCCGGCTGCGCGGGATGAGGTACTCGCCGTGGGTCCGCAGGTGGTGGATCTGGTGGCGGACGCCGAGCTCGGTCCGGTCCGGGCTGTCGTAGTCGTCGTGCTCGCGCAGGCCGGTGAAGGGCGAGGTCGCGTGGTCGAGCCCGGTGTCGTCGCGGCCGCTGAGCAGCGAGGACAGACAGCTGCCGATGTAGCCGCCGCCCGAGACCGTGCTCAGGTAGTCGAAGCGTTTCATGAGCCCGTCGGGGCCGGTGGTGAGCGCCTGCATCACGCCGAGGCAGAAGGTCGCCGAGCGCACGCCGCCGCCCGAGAAGGCGAGGCCCCACAGATCGGGCTCGTCGTCGAGCGACGGCAGACCGTTGCGCCGGCGTCGCTCCTCGAGATAGAGCCGCTCCGCGGCGAAGACGACCCGGCGGTCGTCGGTGTGGGTCGGTCGATCCGCGGCCCGGTCCGTGCCGGTGTCCGTCATGGCGCCCTCCGTGCCCGATCCCCGTCGACCGGGGGCTGTCGGGCAGCCGCGGCGCGCCGCCGCGATCTCACGCGGCCACGGCTCGGACGGCCGGTCATGCCTCTACCCGGTTCGGTGATGGACACCCCCAATCTAGGGCCGACGCCCCGCCGCGTCAAACGGCAGTGCGGACACCGCGCCCCGGCGGGCCGCTCGCTGGCGAGGCGAACCGGGATGGCGATCGACGCCGACACGCTGCGCGCCGGTTGACGGCGCGACGGCAACCACGCTCCCCGCGGCCGGCAGGTCGAGAGGCCCACCAGCGACGCGATGCCGGACGCACGGCGCGAGGCCGCCACCGTCGGCGGGGATGTCTGCCGTTTCATGGGCGTCTGCTGGATGCCGCCGGTCTCATCGTCGAGTGGGGTCGCTTCGCCTCCACCCCGGACGCCGCGCGGCCGACGGTCCCGCCACCCGGCGACGCCTGCGGGGACGCCACCGCGCTCTGCCATGACCGCCAGGTCGACGCCTGGCCGCCGGAGTAATGGCAGAGCCCGAATCGGAATCCAGAGAGCGGCGGTGACCTCGTCCTACGAGCCGAAGAGGTCCTTCATGAACTGCTTGAGCTTCGCGCAGAGGCCCTTCTTTTCGCCCTTGGTGACCACGAGAGTGATCTCGTCGGTCGGGTCCTTGGTCGCAGCCAGGTTTTGTGTCGTCGCCGGCCACGGCTGACCGCTGTCCAGCTTCGCCACCAGCCGGATGGAGTCGCCGACCGTGGCGTCCTTCGGAATGCTGACCTCGAACTCGCCGGAGTAGTCGCCGCCAGCGGCGAGCCCCGGCACCATGACGGTGGTCCTCAGGATGCCGTCCTTCTCGTAGTAGACCGGGGTCCAGTCATTCGGCGATGCTTCGTCGTTTCGGAACAGGCGCAGGGCGAGAGCTCCAACCTCCTGCGCTGAACCCGGGTTTTCGACATTGAACTTGATGCGCGTCGGCTGGCCCTTGGGTGCATTCCACGACGATGAAGCACCCGAAGAGGTTGTTGCTGCCGTCGAGGTCAGTGCGGACAGAGTGACCGTGCTGGAGGCGCGTTCTGTCACGTTCCAAGCTCCGTGAACGGGGGTCGGACCGACGTCTAGAGGCACGTGTATTTTGACATCGCGGGGGAAATTCGAGTTATTTGCCAGTAAGGTGACGTCGTTGGCCTTGACGTACTTAACAGCGTCCTGGAAGGTCAGGAATCCAGTGGAGGGCGTTGGACTGGCCTGGCTTCCGTAGGCCTCGACATAGCCCCAGATTGTCTCGCTCCCGGCGTCTGCCGGGTTCGGGTCTGCGATCGAGGTCGTATTGTTGTTTATTACGCTCTCGAGGGGCTCGTCAATGTCTCGATACGACGACCCGTCACCCGCCGAGGTGAGAATCCACCGCTTGCCCACGCCGTTTTCCCGCAGCGTATCACCAACCGACCCGCTCTTGCAGGCTTCGATAACGACGGTCACTCCGAGCTCGCCACTGTCCCAAACCGACTCGAGTCTCTTGAGCCTGGACAACAACGCTCTGCCAGTGACGTGTTGTCGGTCGGGTTTATTGCCGTCCCTGAGATCGCAATAAAGGGTCTCGTCCGTGCCGTGCGAGCTCCAAAAGAGCAGGAAGTGGGGCGTCTGATTACCAAGCGCCCCGACGCACTCAATCATGGAGTGTTCCACGCTCTCGAATTCGTTCCACAGCTCTTCCACTGAAGTTCGGGTTATTCTCGATTTCGGGACACCCTCGAGGTCGATCGAGCTCAGCACCTTGATCCGGTTCTCGGCCACCTGGAAGCTCCGGAGCACAGCGTACATGCCGCTGACGTCCTCGTCGAAGGTGTTTCCAGAATCGTAATACCCGTTGACGAGAATGGCCCATACCGGCACCGCGCTCGTGTCGCAGGCACCGGTTCCGGCACCCCCTGAGCCGGGGGTCGGCGTTGGAGGCGGAGGCGGCGGGCTGACGGCAGAGCTTACGGGCACCCAGGACCAACCGCTTTCGACCAAGCCGGCAGTCAGGGGTTCGATCGAGGTCGACCGGCCTCTCGATAGCTCGTCCGGATGACCATCCAGATCGAGATGGAGCACGTGCTCCGGGTCGTCCGTCGCCGAGACGGTGTTGAACACCGACTTCGGGTAGGGCATCGATGGCTCCCAGACCGTTGGCCACCACTCGGTCGGTTCGAAGATCTTCACCGGCGAGCTGCTGTCCGCCGGCCTCGAGTCGAGCACCAGGATTCGGGTCGGATGGGCGTAGTGAGCATAGGGGTCGAGATCGAGGAAGAGGAGAAAGCACGTTCCGTTGCAGGTGTAGGACTCTGGGTCCACCGTTGCGTCCACGTCCAGGCTCGAGACCGTCGTGCCCGATTGATTCTTCATCCAGTGGAGTCGCCAGTGCCTGCCCCGGTTGACCGCGTCCTCCAGGATCATGTTGACGACAGGTCGAACAACGTCCTTCACCTGGTCCAGGTTCGGGAATCTACTTGCCTGAACCACCAGGACGATGACAAAGAAGAGCGGCCACCAAAAGCCTCGCCACCGTCGGCGCTGCAAGAGCTCCATTGCGAGTTTCCCTTCGTTCTCCGCCCCGGTTTGCGAGGTTGGGCGGTTTTGCTGACAACCGCGTTTCGGATGGACGATCAGGGTTGGACGATCATGTCGGGGCCGCCGTGGTCTACGGTCGACTTAATGTCGAACTGCACCAGCTTGTCCCGCGCGATGACCTTGTAGACAGCCTCATTGCCTGCCTTGAGCGTGAACGGGTCCGGCGCGTTCAGGGCACCGAAGTGCGTGATGGTGAAGTCCTTCTCGGTGAAGTTGTAGAAACCGACGGTCTCGCCGTTCTTCACCGACAGGCACGTGGGCAGGAATGCAACGTCGTCACTGGGCATCGGCGGCTTGCAGACCCGGGATGCACCGTCGTAGGCAGCCTTGTCGTGAATCACGATCCAGTGGTCCGCCTCACCATCGCACCCCGTCATTACGAGGGTTGAGATGGCCACGATCGCTACGGTCGCAGTGAACTTCACGACGGTCCTGGCTTTCGTTCCCATGTCGTCGCCTCCTTGATCCTTCGGTCGTTCTTGGTTCGGACTCATGGTTCTTGGCGGGCCGCTTGTCCGTGCGGGTCGCCCACCATCTGCTGATATCTCTCATCCGCCACCAGCTCGCGCAGCGAGGGGTGGTTCTCGATCTGGACGCGGCGCCGCCCCTGCCGGACCGCGCCGGCGATCCACTCCAGGGCACGGTCGCGGTCCCCGAGGTCCTCGAGGCTTTCGCCGATCGAAGCCATCACGCCGGGGTCGGTCGGCGCCAGTGCGATGGCGCGCTCGATGAGCTCGAGCCCCCGGTCGCGCTGGCCGAGCATGGCGTAGTAGCCCGCGAGCTTCGCGAGCAGGTCGGGGTTGTCCGCATCCCGGGTCAGCGCCTCCTCGGCCAGGCCGGCCGCACGCTGGAAGGGCTCGTCCGCCCGTCCCGGGTCGACGCCGGCGGCGTACGACCAGCCGAGATAGCCCCAGATCCGGTAGTCGCTGTCGTTGAGGCCCAGGGCCTGGAGAAAAACAGACACTGCCTCGGCGTAGCGGCCGCTCTCGAAGTACAGGGTCCCGAGGTTGGAGAGCGCGACGTAGTTGCCGGTGTCGCTGACCTCGATCGCCCGCCGGAACATCTCCATCGCCTCATCGGGTCGGTCGAGGTAGTGGAAGACCGCGCCGAGGTTCGAGAACAGGCTCGAGCGCTCGGGCGCGCATCGTGCGGCGATGCGCCACGCGTTGGCCGTCGCCTCGTAGCGACCGCGGACCCAGTCGAGATAGCCGACGTAGTAGAAGCCCTCCCAGTAATCGGGTCGGAGGTCCACTGCCCGCTGGTAGGCCTCCTCGGCGCCGTCGAGATCGCCTGTCGCCTGCAGGTCCTGGCCGAGGCGCAGCTGGAGCTCGGCATCGTCCGGCCGAGACGTCACTGCACGCTTCATGAGCTCGACGGCCGACTCGCCGTCGCCCAGCGCGCGCTTGAGGTCCGCTTCCGCCTCGAGCAGGTCAGCCGACGCT
Source organism: Thermoanaerobaculales bacterium (assembly GCA_025456145.1). Classification (GTDB taxonomy): domain Bacteria; phylum Acidobacteriota; class Thermoanaerobaculia; order Thermoanaerobaculales; family Sulfomarinibacteraceae; genus JAHECW01. The sequence goes on from JALOLD010000015.1 coordinate 5,682, forward strand.
TGGCGGGAGATCACCTCTGCGGTCGAGCCGCACGCCGTCCTTGTCGCGATGTCGCCCCCCGCGCGAATCAGGGCGGCGCAGGTCCGCAGGAGCGCGGCCGACGCCGCGACGAAGGTCGGATCCTCGGCCACCGAAAGCTCCAGGTCACGAAGGGCGACTTCGAGCGATTCGCTGTCCACCGCCCGAACCAGGCGGCCAAGACCCGAGAGGTAGGACACGAGTGCTGGGACCACCCTGGTCGACGACCGCTCGAGCTCGTCGAGGGTATCGGCCGACGGCGTGATGCCGAGCATGGCGGCTACCTCGACGACCAGCGCCGTCTGGAAGGTAGCAACGTTGTCGATCTGGTCCTCGATCACCGCGGACCGCAGCGATCGTGCGGTCCCAGGCTCGACGAGCCGGAGCTCGAGCCTGAGGCGGTCACCGCTCGACGTGAGCTCGCCCGCCACTGCGAGAGTCACGCCGTGCAGCCTCGAAACGGACTCCACGGTCCATCGGCCGGCAACCGTGCGGTGGCGACGGGGGACCACCCAGACTCCACCTCTGGTCTGGCGTTCGAGGATCCTCAGACGGCTCGACAGAGCTTCGGTGAGCCCGTCGGCCAACGCGACCAGCTCCGGGTCAACGCCGTCGGCCTCGAAGTCGAGCACCGCCAGGTGCTTCTGCGCCGGCAGCTCGGGGGTGAGCGGCAGCCGGCTCTCGACGAGCTTCCAGACGGCGATGACGGCGACAACGACGACGGCGCCGGCGGCTGCGGCGCGGAGGCTGCGGCTGCGACGAGCGATCCCCGCAACCGGCAGGGGCCGCGACGGCGTCCGCTCGTCGCTCAGGGCCTCGAGGGCGAAGGCGACATCCCGGGCCGACTCGAAGCGCTCGCCCGACTGCTTCTCGAGGCACCGCTTGATGAGCAGCTCGAGGCCCGGCGGCACGTCGGACCGCAGCTCGCCGATCGGCGTCGGGTCCTTGCTGACGATCGCCGCCATGGTCTCGTTGGGGGTGGCGCCGTCAAAGGCCCGAAGCCCGGTGACCATCTCGTACATCACCGAGCCCAGGGAGAAAATGTCGCTCCGCGCGTCGACCTGTCCTCCGGCGACCTGCTCGGGCGACATGTAGGCGGTGGTGCCGACGATCCTGCCGGCCTTGGTGAGCGTCTTGGTCGGGCTCCCCGAGTCGACGATGTCGGCGATCAGCTCGCCGCGCAGGCTCGCGATCCCGAAGTCGAGGATCTTCACCTGGCCGGTCGGAGTGAGGAAGATGTTGGCGGGCTTGACGTCGCGGTGGACGATCCCTTTGCCGTGCGCGGCGGCGAGGCCCTCGGCGATCGAGCGGGAGATCGACAGCACCTTCGACAGGGGCAGCGGGTGGCCGGCGAGCCGGTCGCGGAGATCGCTGCCCTCGAGCAGCTCGGTGACCGAGTAGGTGACCCCGTCCTCGGTTCCGAAGTCGTGGATGTCGAGGATGTTCGGGTGGGAGAGCTGGGCGACCGCGCGGGCCTCGAGCTTGAACCGCTCGAGCCGGCTCGAGTCGGCGGCGGTCTCCGGCGGGAGCACCTTGACCGCGACGTCGCGGCCGAGCTCGGTGTCACGGGCCCGGTAAACCTCACCCATCCCGCCCCTGCCGACGAAGGCGAGGATCTCGTAGCGCCCGAGCATCCGGCCGATCAGGCCAGCCACGTTGGGGTCTCCTTGTTTCCCCGGAGCATACACCTTCCTGCGAGAGTTGTGAAGGCGCAGTCTTCGTTTCAGATACCGTGGCGTCGGGCCGGTCGTCGAGGCTGATCGAGCCGATGGCCGCCAGGACGGGAATTCTCGTGGACGACTGGGACCGGCGGGGCGGCGGGCGGTCTTGCGGAGGCGCGGCGAGCTGTGTATGGTGCCGATATTCCGACAGCCGACCGAGGCTTGTTTCACAACCGGACAGAGGGGGGAACGAAGCATGAGCAAATCGTTGTTTTCGGCAGCTTTGGTATTGGCCGTGTGCGGAACGCTCGCCGCCGGCGCGGCCGAGGTCCAGACCCACCGTAGCGCCGGCCAGTTCGACCCCGCGGTCTACGCTGCGGATCAGCAGCGACTCTTGGCCTGGCTGGAGTCCGAGCAGGTGACCGAGGGTCTCGCGGCGCCGCTGAGCATCGCGCTCGACGACCGCGAGATCCGCGCCATCGAGCGCGGCTTCGAGGAGGGCAGCCAGGCTGTCCCGTCGGCGCTGCTCGCCGGCATCGTCAAGCCGGCGACCCTGATCTTCAACCTCGTCTCGCCCAGCCACGGCGCCTTCGCCAGCACCGCCGACGGCGGGTTGGTGTGGACCGCCGGGGTCCAGTCGAGCAACGCCGCCGGGCTGCGGGTTCACTTCGAGGGCTTCGCGCTGCCGCCCGGCTATGAGCTCTGGCTGTACTCGACGGGCGGCGTCGCGCGCGGGCCCTACACCGGGCGCGGTCCCAACGGCTCCGGCGACTTCTGGTCGAACACCGTGTCCGGACCCGACGCGGTGCTCCAGGTGCGCGGCCTTGGCGCCGCAGCGCTCGACCAGATTGCCGAGTTCACGGTCACCGAGGTCGGCCACGTTGGCCACGGCGCGGCCCTCAAGAGCTTCTGCTCGTTCAACGCCGAGTGCATCGAGAACGGCGAGTGCTTCAACGTGGCAGCGGTCAACGATGCCAAGGACGCGATCGCCCACATGCAGTACGTCAAGCGGCCCTACATCTACTTCTGCTCGGGGGGCCTGCTCAACGACAGCGCCGCGTCGGAGACGCCCTACTTCCTGACCGCGAACCACTGCATCAGCCGCGACCGCGAGGCCGCCACCCTCGAGGCGTTCTTCCAGTTCACAATCCCGTGCGGCTCGACGGCCTGCCCGAGCTACAACCAGATCTCGAGCCCGAGCACCATCGGGTCATCGGTTCTGGCGACCAACCGGACCTCCGACTTCACCCTGCTCCTGCTCGCCGAGCCGGCGCCGGCGGGGAGCGCTTTCCTCGGCTGGACCGATGCCCCGGTCGTCGACACCGACGCCGATCTGTACCGCATCAGCCATCCGGGCGGCGCGCCCCAGGCCTACTCCCGGCACAAAGAATGGGTGCCGCCGGTGGAGTGCAGCTCGTGGCCGCGCGGCTCCTGGATCTACTCGCAGGACCAGGTCGGTGCCACCGAGGGCGGCAGCTCGGGATCGCCGGTGGTCAACGGCCAGGGCCAGGTCGTCGGGCAGCTCTCGGGCGGCTGCGGCTTCAACGTCAACGACAACTGCGACAACGTCAACAACTCCACCGTCGACGGCGCGTTTGCGGCGTACTACACCCAGGTCGCGCCGTGGCTCGGTGGGGGTGGGGGTGGCTGCGACGACGCCGACGGCGACGGCTATGACGACGAAGCCTGCGGCGGTACCGACTGCAACGACGCCGATCCGAACGTGCACCCGGGCGCCACCGAGGTCTGCGGCGACCTCGTCGACAACAACTGCGACGGCACCATCGACGAGGGCTGCGGCGGCTCGTGCCTGCCTGCGGGCGACCCGTGCAGCCTCGGCAGCGACTGCTGCTCGGGCATCTGCCACCCCAAGAAGCACACCTGCAAGTAGCGACGACGATCCGACCGGACGAGGGGGCTCCCGCGAGCCCCCTTTTTCAATCAAGGCCGGCGCCGCGGCGCCGGGCAAGGGTCCCGTCCCCCGTGCGGCGGCCTCAGTCGCGGGTCACCGTGTTGAGGTGCGCCCGGTACAGGCGGTACATGTCGAAGGGCGTGTCGTCGCGCGGCCGGTCGTCGAGGCAGGGCAGGTAGCGGCCCCCGGCGAGCAGGGGAGGGACCGTCTCGTCGACCGCCCGGCGCACCGCGGCGGGGCCGCGGCCGAGGGCCCGCGCGTCGATCCCGCCGATCAGCGCGATGTCCCGGCCGAACCTCTGCCGCAGCCGCCGGTACTCCATCCCCGGCGTCATGATCGTGCTGATCCACAGCGCGTTGACCCCGGCGTCGACGAGCATTCCGAGCAGCGGGCCGAGATCGCCGCCGGTCGTGCAGAAGACCCGGAACGGCACGCCCCGCCGCTCGAGCAGCCCGAGCACCCGGCGATAGCCGGGCATCGAGAAGCGCTCGAACATCTCGGGTGAGACGAGCGGACCGGCGTTCGAGGCGATCGGTTCATAGAGCGAGGCGTAGTCGACCTCGACCCTCGCCAGCACCCGGTCGAGGAGCCGGCAGTGGAAGTCGGTGGTCCGCTCGAGCAGCGCCTCGACGAAGGCGGGCCGGTTGACGAGGGCGTCGCAGGCCGCGACCAGCGAGGGCCAGTCGTGGACCCCGAGCATCTGGAGCAGCCCGCCCCCCGAGGCGTCGACGTAGACCACCCGGCCGGCGTTCCTCAGCCTGGCGCAGCGCTCCTCGAGGTCGGCGGGCAGGCGGTCCGGGTCGTCCGGGTCGTAGTGGCGGTCGAAGGCGTCGGGCGAGGCGAGGAGATCGGGCGCCCCCTCGTAGAACGGCGCGCTGCGGATCTCGAGCCCGACCGACTCGTGGGTCTCGAGCCCGAAGTGCTCGGCGACCGTCGTTCCCCGCGGCAGCCCCTGCTCCCACCACAGCTCGACGGTCGAGCCGTGCGGCTCGAGGTCGAAGACCGGGATCCGGTCGGGCGCCCCGCCGCCGAGAGTCGCGAGAAAGCGCTGCCTGGAGCTCATCATTCGGCGCCGCCCGGCGTCCGAAGTGTCATGCTCAGACTGTAGCGCGGACGGTGCGGAACGAGGCATGGCGACCGGCCCCGACCGCGTGGTTGCCGCCAATGATCCCGGACGACCCGCGGGCCGACCGGTGCTACCCTCGCCGGGTGCTGGCCCGTCTGCTGCTGCTGTTCACCGTCGTCCCGCTGGTCGAGCTCGCGCTGCTGGTCCAGCTCGGGCGGGTCATCGGCCTCGCGCCGACGGTCGCGATCGTCCTGCTCACCGGGATCACCGGCGCGGCCCTCGCCCGCTGGCAGGGGCTGGCGACCCTGCGCCGCGTCCAGGCCGAGCTCGCCGAGGGCCGGATGCCGGCCGGCGCCCTGGTCGACGGGCTTTTGATTCTCGTCGCCGGGGCGATGCTCCTCACCCCGGGGCTGATCACCGATGCCGCCGGTTTCGTGCTGCTGATTCCGCCATCCCGCGCGGCGCTCCGTCGCGCCCTCGTGGAGGCCTTCAGGCGGCGCCTGCGGGTCGACGACCAGGTCGTGATCGACACCACCTGGTCCGCGGCCGATGAGGCCGACCGCCGCGAGCCCGGCGGCCCGGCGATCGACGCCTGACCGGAGACCATCGGCTACACTCGACGACATCGGCAGAGCAGGGGAGGACGATATGGGCCACCGCCGGATCGGCTCGGACCTCGACCGCAGGCAGCTCATCGGGTCGTTGTGCGCCCTCGGCTCCGCCGCCTGCCTCGGCTGCAGCCGCCTCGCCCGGGCGGTGGAGTCGGAGCGGGCGACGCCGCACCGGTTCGCCGCGATGTCCGACATGAGCTTCGAGGAGGTCTTCCGGGTCGCCTACGTCAACTCGTTCATCCCGACGATGAAGGTCCTCGCGGAGCGGGTCGGTCTCGAGACCATCCAGGCGGCGGCCTGCGACTCGGCCGCCGACGAAACCCGGCGGATGGCCGAGGCGTTGCCGAGCAGGGGGCTCGCCGACTTCGCGCGGCCGCTCAAGCAGCCGGACAGGTTCCTCGAGCATGTCCTGGCGTTCGCGATCGTCGAGGACCGGGAGACCGCGTTCGAGGTCCGGGTCACCGAGTGCCTGTGGGCCACCACCTTCCGCCGGGCGGACGCGGCCGACCTCGGGTATGTCTGGGTCTGCCACCCCGACTTCGCCATGGCGCAGGCCTTCAACCCCGATCTGCGTCTGACCCGCGACTCGACGCTGATGCAGGGCGGCGCGTACTGCAACCACCGCTGGGAGATCGATCGCTGAGACACGCGGCTCCGCGGGCCCCACGGACCGCCGGGCAAGACCGGTGCGCTTCTCCAGGCCGACATTTCGACCCTGACCGAGCCGCCGCCGCGCGGGCGGCCGCCGTCCCGGAGGGAGGCCGGTCCGACCCGCGGGGGACCCCTCTCCCGAGCGAGCGAAGGCCCCACGGCCGAAGCGAGTCGAGGGATCTCCCGAGGTCTGGAGGACGTCGCGGGTCGTGGCGCCTCCCCGACGTGACGGGATTCCGCGGTGACCTCGCTGCGCTCTCTCGCTCGGGGTGACGGGCAGGGGAGCGAGCGTCGCCTCTGAGCACCGTCATCCCGAGCGGAGCGGCCTTCGAGGCCGCGCAGTCGAGGGACCCCCCGAAGTCGGGTGGACCTTCCGGGTCAAGGCGATGAGGAGGACCCACCGATCGGCAACGCCTCACCAACCCGCGGGGGACCCCTCGACTCGGTCGCTGCGCTCGCTCGCTCGGGGTGACGGAGGACGGAGCTCCCCGTCCTCCGTCAACGCTTGAGGATGCTCCGCTGCTCGTTGTACTTCGAGCGGATGGCCGAGAACTCACGGTGCTCGATCTTGAGCTCGCCCGCGATGAGCCGGACCTCGTTCTCCTCGACCAGCGAGATCGACTCGTCGGCGGCCGAGATCTCGAACAGGCAGCGGAGCAGACGCTCCTTCTGCTCGCGGGTGGCGATCCGGTCGAGCTCCCGGGTCACCAGGTAGTTCTCGGTGCCGCCCTTGAGGAGCTGCTGGGCCTTGGCGATCTGGACGACCAGCACCGCCTGTGCCTCGCTGAGCCCGCCGACGTCGCGGACCACCTCCTCCATCCGCCGGCTCTCGTCCTCGCTGATCTCGAGGTCGGCGTGCGCCACCCGTGCCAGGACGAAGGCGAAGGCGGCGAGGAAGCGGGCCTCGTCCGGGTCGAGCCGGTCGAGCTCGCGGCTGATCCGGCGCACCGTCTCGGTATCGCTGGTCGTCCGATCGGTCGCGCTGTCGTCGTGCCCGAAGAGCCTGCTGAAAAATGAACCCACATCGACCCCCGTTCGGTCCGCGTCGTTCTGTCAGTCTACCGCGGCAACGGGGTCCGGCCCTCGAGCTGGTCGATCAGCTCGAGGGCCGCGAGCGGCGCCCCGGTCGCGGTCAGGGCAGCCGCAGGACCTCGGCGTCGACCTCGACCCGGGACCCGGCGCGGTCGAGCACCAGCCGGCGCCGGTCGCCCGGCCGGCCGCGGAGCGCTGCCACCGCCTCGCCCATGGTCGCGCTGGCGAGGCCGATGCCGTCGACCTCGACCAGCCGGTCGCCGGCACCGACCCCGTTCACCGCCGCGACGCCCTCCCGGGTCGCTACCGCGGCCACGGTGAATCCGCCGTCGGCCTCCGGCCTCAGCGTCAGCCCGACGATGTCGAGGTCGGCCCCGGCCGGCTCGGGACCGAGCTCCCAGTAGGTCATCCGATTCGGGTAGTCGATCTCGAGCCGGCAGCGCCGCAGGATGTTTCCGCCGAGAAAGCCGACCACCGGCCCGGCCGACTTTTGCGAGTACCAGTCGAACAGCCCCTGGTCGAGGCCGAGGGCTGCCACGTCCCGCACCACGACCCCGCCGATCCCGATCTCGGGCACGCGGGTGAGCACGCCGTCGGTCTCGAACGGGAAGCCGAAGAAGTTGGCCGAGCCCACCGCAGCCAGCGAGGACCTCCAGTCGGGGTGCTGCTCCAGCCAGCCCTCGGTGAGCCGGGTCGAAACCCAGGTGCCGGCCGAGCCGTTGTCGACGCCCAACGGGACCGCCTCGCCGTCGACCGACGCCTCGACCATGAGCAGCCCGGTCTCCGGGTTGACCCGGCAGGGGAGGGGCGCTCCCCGGGAGACCAGAAGGCCGGGCGCCGCAACCGTCAGCTCCTCGTCCGGACCGTCGAGCACCACGTGGAGCTTCCGCAAGGCGCTGGCCGGGAGGTTGACCTCGGCGGGGATGCCCGGGAAGGGCCGGACGCCGGCTCGGATCCGTACACCCACCCCGGACAGGTCGAGAGCGACGCCGCCGAGGCGAACCGAGGGCGCCGGGGACACCGAGTCCGCCGAGTGCCCCGGCGGTACGGTCTCGAGGCCCGACCGGTCGAGCCCGAGCTCCCCCGCCAGGACGTCGCCGACGACCAGGTACTGGTTCCCGGTGTCGATCCAGGCGGCCGCGCGCCGCACTCCGCCCGAGGGATCGGCGATCTCGACCTCGACGATCATCCGGTTGTGGTCGAAGGTCGCGGGTACCGTCGCCAGCGATCCGGGCTCGACTCGTGTGGTTCGAGGGGCCGGCGCATCCCGTCGGTCGGCGCCTCCGCACCCGATCAGCCACAGCACCGCCGCAACACCACCGATCGCCGCCGGCCCCAAGCTCCGCATCCGCGCCCCCTTCAGGACGTCGCCACCCGGGGTGCAGACCGGCGTGACGCCCCAGGAGGGCTCTACGCACGATCACGGCCCGGGTTGCCGGGCGCGCGGGCCGGATGTCCGCCAGACTTCCTGAGGCGCGGAGACTCGCCCAGCGCGTGCTCGATCGGAGTGGTCCGAGGTGGCGGTGCGACCCCCGGAATCCGGGAAGGTTCTGCCCGCCCGCCGGTTATACTGCGCAGCGTGTGCGCACCCACGAGGAGGACATCATGCCCCGTTCGACCCTGCTCACGATCGTTGCCGTGGTCGCCGTCGCGGCGATCGCCGGCTGCTCGTCCACCCAGGTCACCCGTGTGCCCGTCGAGGAGACCATCGACCTGTCGGGCCGCTGGAACGACACCGACAGCCAGCAGGCCGCCCAGGCCCTGGTCGACCAGTCGATGGCGACGCCCTGGGTCGACGACTACATGATGAAGCGGGGCGAGAAGCCGACGGTGATCGTCGGCACGCTGCGCAACAAGACCCCCGAGCACATCGCGGTCAAGACCCTGGTCGCCGATCTCGAGCGCTCGTTCATCAACTCCGGACGGGTGACGGTCGTCGCGTCGGCCGAGGAACGCGAGGAGCTGCGCGGCGAGCGCGACGACCAGCAGCGCTTCGCCTCCGAGGCGACCGCCAAGGCGTGGGGCCTCGAGCAGGGGGCCGACTACATGCTGATCGGTGAGATCAACTCCCAGTTCGACGACGAGGACGGCAAGGAGGTCAAGTTCTACCAGGTCGACAGCTATCTGGTCGACCTCGAGACCAACGTCAAGGTCTGGACCGGCTTCACCAAGATCAAGAAGTTCGTCGGCCGCAGCAAGTACAAGCCGTAGGCCGGCCGTGGAGCAGGTGCGTCGGGTCGGCGCGCGGGCGGGGTCGCTCGCCCTCGCCCTCGCCTCGTTGGCGGCGCCGGTCACCACCGGCTGTGCGACCTATGTCGCCTCGAACGTCGAGATGCGGACGATGATCGAGGGGGGCGAGTGGGAGCAGGCGCTCGAGCGGATCGACCGGCGCGCCGGCGGCACCGACCGGCTGCTCCAGCTGCTCAACCGGGGCCACGTGCTCCACTACGCCGGTCGTTTCGACGAGTCGAACGCCGTCTTCCAGCAGGCCGAGGATCTCGCCGCGAGCCTCTACACGAGGAGCATCTCCCAGGAGGCCGCGTCGCTGATCGTCAACGACCTGACGATCGACTACCGGGCCAAGCCCTTCGAGCTCGCCATGGTGCCCTTCTACCGGGCCTTCAACTACCTCTCGCTCGGCGACACCGAGGCCGCCCAGGTCGAGGCGCGGAAGGCGACGCTGGTCCTCGCCGACGCGGTCGAGGCGACGATCCGCGAGCTCCGGCGGCCGGCCGACCGGGAGGCCGCCCGGAAGCTCCAGGACAGCGGCTTCCTGCACTGGTTCGCGGGCATGCTCTTCGAGTCCGAGGGCGCCGCCAACGACGCCTTCGTCGCCTACCGCAATGCCGCCCGCGCCTTCCTGGCAGGTACCGCTCTCACCGGCGTCGCCCCGCCGACCGCCCTCGGCCGCGATCTCGAGCGGGTCGGCCGCCGATTTGGTTTCGCCTCGGAGGTCGACGAGCTGCGCGTCGCCTCGCCCGAGCTTTTCCCACCGCCGGTGACCGGCGAGCCCGACGACGGCGGCGAGGTCGTGTTCGTCCTCGAGTCGGGCTGGGTTGCACCGCGCGATCAGGTGATCCTCAACGTGCCGATCCTCGACATCGACCACGGCTACTCGTCGAACGAGGACTGGGCGTGGGACCTGGTCGGCCGCTCCGGGTCGGGGTGGGGCTCGTCGTCGACCTCGGTGGACGTCGAGTACTGGCTCACCGTGGCGGTACCGACCATGGGTCAGCCGACGACCGGCTCGGCGACCGGCGTCCGTCTCTCGGCGGGATCGCGCAGCGCGGCCTCGCAACCGGCCGATGACCTGTCGCGGCGCGCCGCCGCGACCCTCGACGCCGAGCGCGGGCAGATCCTCTTCAAGACGCTGCTGCGCGCCTTGGTCAAGTACGCCACCACCCGGGCGATCGAGAACGAGGACGCCACCGCGGGCGCCATCGCGAACCTCCTCGGGGTGCTCACCGAGCGCGCCGACACCCGGTGCTGGCTGACCCTCCCGGACCGCCTCGCCGTCGCCCGCCTCCGCCTGCCGCCGGGCCGCCACGAGGTCCGCGTCGACTACCTCGACGACGGCGGTCGGGTGGTCCACAGCGAGACCGAGGTCATCGAGGTGGCCGAGGGCGGGTGGGTCTTCGTCAACCGGCGTTCGTTCTCCTGACCGGGCCCGTCGGCGCGGCAGCGCCTTTGCCTGATGACGCCGCTCAGGGTCCGGGATCGGACGGCGGGACGGGTTGCTGGCGCTGCTCGAAGGAGTCGAGCTGTCGCAGGTTGGCGTGCACCGCGGGGTCGTCGGGGCGGAGCGATCGGGCGGTCTCGAGGTGGCGGCGCGCCGCCGCGAGATCGCCGGCGCTCGCGCGGAGGATGCCGAGCCGCATGTGGGCGAGGTGGGAGGCGGGCTCGACGGCGAGCACCTGCTCGAGCCGGAGGACGGCGTCGGCCGACCGGCCGTCGACCAGGGCGAGCTCGGCGAGGCGCTGGAGCATCTCGACCAGAATCGCCCGCGGCATCGCCGCCCGGGGAGCGAACGGCAGCATCCGCTCGACGGCACCCGCCGCCCGGGCCACCTCGGCCGGTGTCGCGTCGGCGAGCCACGCGGCGAGGGCGGCCGGGGTGCGCAGGCTCGGGTCGAACGGGCAGCCGAAGCGCTCGATGAGCTCGGCGTTGGCCGGCACGCGGCGGGCGTAGACCAGGGCGTTGTCCGAGAAGCAGACGACGACCCAGTCCCCGTCGCCGCGCAGGATGGCGCGCAGCCCGACGTCACGCTCGGGGTGGTCGACATAGTCGACGACGGCGAAGGTGATGCGGTGACCAGCGACGGCCTCGTCCCAGCCCTCGCCGGTCGCCATTATCCCGGTGTAAGCGGCGAGGAAGCCGCTCGGGTAGACGTCGAGGCGGCCGTCGATGAAGACCTCGCGCTGCGGCCACAGCTCATGGATGAACCACCCCCCGAAGGCGAGGATGTTGAAGACGCGGCCGGGCGGCGCGACCTCGGCGAGGAAACGCGTCGCGGCCTCCGGCCGGTTCGCGTCGTCGCTGCCGAGACCGATCCGACGGGGCGGGTCGGCGCCCATGGGGACCCCCCAGCGGATCGCCGCGACACTCCCGACCAGGGCGAGCGCGACGACAGCCGCCGCGACCGATCGCGCCATTGCCCGGGTCTTCCCGAGCCATGCACCGTGGGCAGCGATCAGCGCCGGGACCACCACCGCGAGCTCGGAAAGACCGCGCAGGGTCCGCACGGCGAGCAGGGCGAGCGCCACCGTCGGCAGCACCAGCGACCAGCGGAGGCGCCGGCGCTCGTGCCACAGCAGGGCGGCCGCGATGATCGCGGTCGCCGCCAGCACCTTGAGGAACAGCGCGCCGGAGTAGGCGGGGTGGAAGATCGACCTCAGCTCGACGATCGCCTCTCGCACCTCGCGCCGAGCCACCAGCTCGAACGGGTAGAGGGCCGCACGCACGGTGTGGGGGTTGACGAGGCTCGCGGCGAGAATCGCACCGAGCCACGGCAGCCGCGACCGCAACCGCCGCCATCCCGCCTGGTGGCCGGCGGTGCCAGGCTCGAAGGCTTCGCCGAGCCAGTACAGACCGACCACGCCAAGCCCGATCACGAAGCCGCAGTGGAGGTTGGCCCACAGCATGAAGATCGGTACCAGCGCGACGATCCAGCCACGCCGGCCGTCCACCGACGCGCGCCGCAGGCAGAGCAAGACCGCCCCGAGCTGGAGTGCGGTGAGCATGTGGGGGCGGACAAAGGCGCGCGGTTGGAGCAAGGGCCCGGCGAGCAGCACCCCGAGGGCGGCGGCGGGGAGCCTCGCCCGCCCGCCGCCGGCCAGCCCCGCAGCCGCGCTCAAGAGAAGGGCGATGGCTCCTGCCGCGGCCTTGAGCAGCACCAGGGTGCTCATGCCGCCGAGCCGGTGGACCCCGTGGAACAGCACCTCCGCAAGCCACTCGTGGGTCACCCAGGGCCGGCCCTGGGCGGTGTAGCTGAAGGGGTCGGTGGTCGGGATGCGGCCCTCGTCGACGATCAACCGGCCGGTCCGCAGGTGCCACCAGATGTCGAAGCTCAGCTCCGGAAACGTGCACAGGAGCCCGGCGAGGAGGGTGGCGAGGAGAAGCGCCGCGAAGGCCAGGCGGAGGGTCGTCGAGTCCGGCTCCACACCGGTGAAGGGATCGTGGGCGGCGGCCACGAGCCGCAGGATAGCTCAGCAGAAAAGGGGGCATCGCGGCCGCGACGGATGGCGCCCATGCGAGCGCGGAGCCTCTCCTGCAGCTTCACGTCCCCTCGCTTGTGGCGCCGGAGCTCGGAACGCGGGAGGACGGGAAGGGTGGCAACCGGTCGGGACGGGTGGCCGGCAGGGTGCTGAGGGCAACGAGGTCCGGGAGGCGAGAATGCGGAGCCCGGTTTCGTCGCGCCAACCGGCGTGGCGGCGAGAATCGTCCCTGGCTTCTCCGCTCTTCCGGTCGGGGGGACGGTTCGGGAAAACCCGCGATGCTCCAGAGGACCGTCATTCCGAGCGAGCTGAGAGAGCCGATGGGTCCCCAGGCGTCGGGTAGACGTGGCGGGAGACCGAATGCCTCGGCCGGTGGCCGTCGGACGTCGTGGCATGCGGTGGGTCGATGAACCGACCGAAGCGAGCCGCGGTCGATAACCGGTATCATTTGCGTTACAGATTTCGCGGAAACGACGAGCTCCAGTGATTGTGTTAGAGTCCGACCATCACGATTCGCCCGCCGACCCGGAAGTCGTCGAGTAATGTCCGCGACTGCCGTTTTCGGGGGGCGGTTGACCGGTCGATCCGACCGGAGGAGGAGAAGGGCACCATGAAAAGGCGAGCGATGGCGGGTTTCGTTCTGATAGCGGCGATCGTGCTGGCGGCGCCCGCATCGGCAACCGAGGCGGACAACGGAAGCGGCGTGAGCACGCCGCCGGCGGTGGGGACGCAGGGAGCGAAGGTCACCGACAGCGACCCGTGGGCCGCGTTGCCGGCCTGTCCGGTCGCGGTCTCGCGGCCGGCCGGCGCCTTCGCCGGCGGCCACTTCTTCGTGATCGGCGGCGAGGAGAGCGGCGGCCTGCGCAACGGCTACGCGCAGGAGTACGATCCCGGTGCCGGAACCTGGGACAACACCAACGCGGTGATGCCCACCCCGGGATCGAACCTCTGCGCGGCGGTGATCGGGACCGACATCTACATCCCCGGTGGTTATACCGGAACCGTCTATCTCACCACCCTCCAGGTCTACCACAGTGCCTCCAACGTCTGGGAGACGATCGCCAGCGACCCGCTCCCGGTCGGACTGTCGGGGGTGGCCTGCACGGCGCACGGCGGCAAGATCTACGTCTTCGGCGGCAGCGCGGCGGGCACCTATGTCGACACGACCTACATCTACGACCCGGCCGCCGCGGGTGGCTCTCGATGGACAACCGGCGCCGCCGCTCCCGCTACGGGCGCCTACGGCGACGCGATCTCCGCCGGAGGCTACCTGTTCTACGCCGGGATGCGGAACGCGACCGCGGACCTGACCTCGGTCTTCCGCTATGACCCGGCGGCCAACTCCTGGACTACCATGCCGTCCCTGACCACCGCCCGCGGCGCCGCCCGGATGTGGACCTACGAGGGCAAGCTCGCGGTCGGCGGCGGCGGCTGGTCGACCTATCTGACCTCGGTCGAGGAGTACGACCTGAGCACCGGCACCGGCGGCACCTGGACCGCCGGCAACCCCCTGGTCGCCGGCAGCCGCACTTTCGCCGCTGCCCAGGACAACGTCGCCGGCGTCCTTTACAAGGGCGCCGGCTATTCTGGCGTCTTCCAGAACGCCGCGGAGAGCTCTGACTTCGTGATTCCCGTCGAGCTCCAGAGCTTCTCGATCGACTGATCTCGGCGACAACCGAACGATCTCCGAGCGGCGCCCCGACACGGGCGCCGCTTCTTCTTGTGCGCCGGACCCGTCCTCCCGAGCGAGGCTCAACAGAACCGTCATCCCGAGCGAGCGGAGGCGTCCCGCCAACCCGCGGGGGATCCCTCGGCTCGGCCGTCGGACGGCCTCGGCTCGGGAGAGGGACCCCCCGAAGCCGGGTAGACGCATCCAGACGTCAAGCGGACGGGTCGCCCGGCGACGACCGTGCGGAGGGAAGCTCCGACCCCATGGCGGTGTTCCAGCTCCAAAGGAGCCCGCCGACATGAACGACCCGACGCCGCACCGGCGCAACCACCTGATCTGGATCGGCCCGCTGGTCGCGGTCTTCGGCCTGGTGAGCTACTTCTTCCTCTTCGCCAGGTACCCGGCCCTGCGCGACACCGCCTGGCTCAACCTGCTGCTCGTGCTCGCCGGCCTCGCCCTGTCGGTGGTCGCGATCCGCCGCCGGCTGTCGTTCCTCTCGGCGGCCGGTGCGCTGCTCTCGCTGGGCTGTGCGGCGCTGCTCGCGGGCTATGTCTTCGTGCTCTCGGAGCAGGTCCCCGACACCGCCGGCGTCGTCGCCGTCGGCGCTCCGGCGCCGGCTTTCTCGCTGACCGACCACACCGGCGCGATCGTGCGCCTGTCCGACTTCTCCGGACGACCGCTGGTCCTGGTCTTCTACCGCGGCTTCTGGTGACCCTTCTGCATGTCAGAGCTGCAGGGCCTGCAGTCACGCATCCACGACATCCGTTCCGCCGGCGCCGAGCTGGTCGCGATCTCGGTCGACCCCGTCGACCGCAACCGCGAGGTCGTCGCCAGGCTCGGGCTCGACTACCCGGTGCTGTCCGACGTCGGTCGCGAGACGATCGACGCTTACGGCCTCGTTCACGCCGGGGGGAGCATCGACGGCGGCGACATCGCCCGCCCGGCGACCCTCGTCATCGGCCGCGACGGCCGGGTCGCATGGCGCAGCCTCACCGAGAACTGGCGGGTGCGGGTCCGTCCCGACGCCGTCATCGCCGCCCTCGACGATCTCGACTGAGCCTCGCCTCGCCCGGGGCGGGGGAGAGGGCGCGCGCTCGGGTCTGGGCGCCGGCAGGCGGTCGCGATCTCGGTCACGGGTCCGGCGCCACCCTCCCTCCGGGGTGTCGCACCCTCTCGGCGTCGGGCGTCCAGCCGGCCAGCCTGGCGAGCATCCACCACACGGCGCGGCCCTTGAGGACGCAGTTGAGGGTCGCCTCCGGAGGGTCATCCGAGTGGGCGCAGGACCGGCACCCGGGGTACCCGGCGACGCCGACGCCGGTGGTCAGCCGCGCCAGCTCCGACTCCGGGTTGGCCGCGATCCACTCGCTGGCCCAGTTGCCGCCGTCGTAGTCGAGGTTGTCCATGAGCCCGCGGTTCCAGAAGAACTCGCCGTCGGGGTTCCATGCCTCGATGTCGGCGAAGTCGAAGAGGATCCGCCCGTGGTCCCGGCAGTGGCGCCGGATCAGCTGGTTGTTGAAGTGGACGCCGCCGGGGGTCATGTCCTCGCCTTCGCCCTCGGCGTGGCCGGTCATGAACACGAAGCGGACCGCGGGGTACTCCGCGACGAGCAGCTCCATGTTGTCGACGTAGCGCTGGGCGTCGTGCCCGTTGATGCTGCACCACGACCACATGACGACGTTGACGTGGCGGTTGGCGGCGGCGTCGAGGAAGGCTCTGGTACAGGTCACCCACGGTGTGACGCCGTGCTCGTCGATCCAGTCGCCCTGACTGAGGTCCGGGACCTGACAGGGGATCCCCTCGTCGTCGAGGTCGAGACCGGCCGAGCCGTCGTCCGACCACCGGAAGCGATCGCCGAAGGGCGGGTAGCTCGCGATCGCCTCCATGCCGCTGATCAGCTGGCTGCCATGGCTGGTGTGGTCGTAGGCCACGTGGAGCTGGTGGGTCGCGGCGGCGATCCACGGCTCGGGAATGGCGCCCGTGTCGGTCGAGCGGTGGTCGATCAGAACCTGGGCGTCGGCGCCCGCCGCCCCGACAGCGGCGGCTCCGACGAGCACCGCCGCCACCGCCACCAACCGACCGATAGACCGCTCGTCCATCCGGCAACCCTCCTCCGTCGGCGATACCGACATCGTACCTGGAACGGCTGGCGCACGAGTCCACTTCGCGCTGCCCGAGGAGGTCCGAACGCCGGCCTCGACCGCAGAGTAGACCGTTCCGGGTGAGTTGGGTCACGTCCAGCGGCAGGTCCCGCGACAACGACCCGGCCCCGGTTCGGGACCGCTGCCGGAGGCCGGAAGCGTCGCGGTTGTGTCTCCCGCGCCGTGATCTCGGCGGGCTTTCGTCAGGCATCGGTCAGGAGTTCGTCAGGATTCCTTCTCGGCGCCCGCAAGCCCCGACAAAGGCCCTACTGTCTCCCCGACGCCCGAGCCGCGGGCGGACGACGGGGGGTGACGGTGAGCCACGCCAGGAAACGACCCAGGATCCTGCTGAGCGGTGTCTTCGGACCGTTCGGCGTCGACGACGCCTTCGGTCGAAAAGAGAACCTGATGGAGCTGTTCCACAACCAGGTGACCAAGGCGCAGGGAGTGGCGTCCTTCCGCTTCCACCACCGCTCTTTCGGGCTGTACTTCCTCGCGGACAACGTCGACGCCGACGTCACGGTGCTCGACTTTCCGAGCCGCCGCCGATTCGCCCGGGAGGTCCGGCAGGGCGGATACGACATGGTCGGGATCTCCTTCATCGCCACCAACCGGGACAAGGCGCGCGAGATGGCGGCGATCGTCCGGCGCCTCGCGCCGGCCGCCGAGATCATCCTCGGCGGTCACGGCGCGGCCATCGAAGGCGTCGAGCTCGACATCGACTGCGACCATGTCGTCAGGGGCGAGGGTATCTCGTGGCTGCGCCGCCACCTCGGGCAGGACCCCGAGGCGCCGATCCGTCACCCGGTGCTGCCCAGCGCCGAGCGCGCGAGCATCCTCGGCGTGCCGCTGCTCGACACCGCCGCCAGCCTGCTCGTCCCGGGCGTCGGCTGTGTCAACGGCTGCTCCTTCTGCTCGACCTCGCACTTCTTCGGACGCCGTTACACGCCGTTCCTCGCAACCGGCGAGGAGCTCTTCGAGACCGCCCGCCGGGTCGCCGACCGACGGGGCACCGACACGTTTTTCGTGATGGACGAGAACTTCCTCAAGGACCGCGAGCGTGCCCTCGGGCTCCTCGAGGCCATGGAGCGCCACCGCCGGTTCTTCCGTTTTCACATCTTCTCGTCGGCCGAGGCGATCACCGCCTTCGGTCTCGACAACATGGTGCGGCTCGGCGTCGACCTGGTGTGGATCGGTTTCGAGTCGCAAAGCCGGCAGTCGGCCTTCGCGAAGAACGCCGGCATCGACGCCCGGCAGCTCGTTCACGATCTCAGGGACCGCGGCATTGCGGTGCTCGCCTCGGGGATCCTCTGCATGGAGCACCACACCCCCGACACCATGCAGGACGACGTCGACTTTCTGGTCGGGCTCGAGCCGGACCTCGTCCAGTTCATGCTCCTCACGCCGGTTCCGGTGACCGAGCTGTACCGCGACCACCAGCGCCGCGGGCTGCTGCGGACCGATCTGCCGCTCCAGGACTGGCACGGGCAGACCCACCTCGCCTACCGTCACCCTGCCTTCGCGGGCGACGAGCCCGCCCGGTGGGTCGCCCGGGCATTCCGCCAGGACTACGAGGTCAACTCGAGCTCGATGCTGCGGATGGTCGAGACCGCCATCCGGGGTTATGAGCGCCTGTCGTCGACCGCCCACCGGGATGAGTGCCTCGAGGCCAGGCTGGGCCAGTGCGAGCGGCGGGCGCGGGTGTGGCGGCTGATTCTCCCGGCCATCGCCCGCCACGCCGTCAATCCCCTCGAGCTCGAGCGGGTCCGCAGGCTCGGCGACCGCGCCGAGCGCCTCTTCGGCCTGACGCCGTGGGAGAGGCTCGCCGGATCGGGAACCGTCGCGTTGTCGTTGTTGTGGCAGCTCCGGACCCGCCTGCTCGGCGATCGGATCCAGCCGCGGACCATCGTGACCCGTTACCGCGGTCGTGCCGGGGACGGTGCGATCACGCAGCCCTCCTCGAGGACGCCCGCGCGGGGAACCGCCGACCGCGAGCTGCCGTCCGCCGCCGCCGCGGCGATCCGCGTCGGATGACCCGCCGCTGAGAGAACCGCCGGAGTCTCCCGGGCGGTCGAGTCGACCGGCGAGGCTAGGTCGGGTCTTCGGAGAAGAACTCCGGCTCGCACCCGGTGCAGAGGAGCCGGTCGTCGGGCAGCGGGGCGCCGCAGGAAAGGCACAGAAGCTCCACCGACCGGGGCTTGCCGAGCCGGGCCCTGAAGACGCTCACCACGATCTCGCCGGCAAGCCGGTACACGGTCGCCGGATCGGCCTCGATCGCCCGCGCCGCCTCGGCGCTGATCCGTTCGAGGGCCGCGAGGGGATCGTGAGCGTGGTGCTGGATGGCCGCCTCGGCAGCCGTCATGGCGGCAATACGAGCACGAGTCGCCCGGTCGGTGCCCAACTGTCCCTCCGTCGCGGTGCGGGTCGATCGACCACGCCATACCGCCCAGTCGCTGCAGGATCCCTCCCGCGCACCACGATCGTCTCAGCTTCCGGACGGGAGAGAAGTGACGGCGCCCACTTCCGACAGGGGTTTACCCCACCGCCTCGCGAGGGGCCCGGGGCGGGGCGGGGGGGCGGCGGTTTGGCGCGGCGCGTCCCTTCTGCTACCGTCCCCGAGCAGGCGCGCGCCGATGAGCTGGCTCGGTATCTCCATCTTCGTGGCGACCTACGCGTTGATCTCGGCGCGTCGGCTGTCCTGGCTCGGGCTGGACCGTCCGGCCGGAGCGCTGCTCGGCGCCGTGGCGTGCGTGGTGTTCGGCGTTCTCTCGCCCGACCAGGCGATCGGCGCGGTGAACGGCCCGACCATCCTGCTGTTGCTGGGCGTCATGGGGATGGGGGCCTTCCTCGCCCTGGACGGGTTTTTCGACGACATCGAGGATGCCGTGGTCGGGTACGCCCGGACCCCGACGCGGCTGCTCGGCGTCGTCGTCTGGGGGGCGGGCGTCCTCAGCGCCTTCATCACCAACGACGCGGTCTGCGTGCTCGGTGCGCCGCTCGTCGTCCGGCTCGTCCAGAAGCACCGGCTTCCGCCCCTGCCGTTTCTCCTGGCCCTCGCGACCGCTGCCAACACCGGGAGCGTCGGCACGGTCGTCGGCAACCCGCAGAACATGCTCTGCTCGGTGCTCGGCGGGCTCTCGTACCGCGAGCACCTCGTGCTCGTCGGGCCCCTGGCGCTGCTCTGTCTCGCGGTGAACCACGCCCTGCTGTGGGGGTTCTTTCGACGGGACCTCGACGACCGTGTGCTCGGGCTCCGGGGGGTCGGCTCCCCCCTCAACCGGCGTACCGGTCTCACCCTGACGGTGATCGGCGGGACCGCCGTCGCCTACACCCTGGGCGCCGACCTGGCCTGGGCGGCGGCCGCAGGGCTGGTCGCCCTCATGCTGCTCCACAGGCGGGACACCCGCTTCGTCTGGGAGCGGATCGACTGGTCGTTGCTGCTGTTCTTCGCGGGCCTTTTCGTGGTGGTCGAGGGCTTGATGAAGAGCGGCGCGCCCGCCCTCCTGTTCGCGAGGTACCCCCTGGCGGCCGTCGGAGCGGACGGGTTCGGCGGCTGGCTGCGCACCGCGGGGCTGTTTCTGGTCGGCTCCAACATCGTCTCGAACGTGCCGTTCATCCTGGTCGTTCGGGACCAGATGTCGACGCTGCCCGACCCGACCCTCGGCTGGGAGCTCCTGGCGGTGGCCTCGACCTTCGCCGGCAACCTCACCCTGCTCGGTTCGGTGGCCAACATCATCGTCGCCGAGAGCTCCCGGGAGATCGGCGGCATCGGGTTCCTCGAGTACCTCAGGATCGGGTTGCCGCTGGCGGTGACGACCACCCTGATCGGCGTGGTCTGGCTCTTCGCCTTCGCGGCGGGCTGAGCCACCAGGACCAGTGGCGGCGGCTCAGACCAGCAGCTCGCCCTTGAGGGTGGTCACCGCAGCTCCGGCCAGCATGACCCGGTCGCCGGCGACGGTGACGGCGACCAGGCCTCCGCGGGCCGATGCCTGATAGCCGACCAGGGTGGTCCTCCCGAGACGCCCGGCCCAGAACGGGCCGAGGCAGCAGTGGGCGGAGCCGGTCACCGGGTCCTCGTCGACGCCGACCGCCGGGGCGAAGAAGCGCGAGACGAAGTCGTGGTCGGTACCGCGTGCCGTCACGATGACGCCCCGGGCGTCGACCTCGCGAAGACGGGCGATGTCGGGACGCAGCCCCCGGACGGTCGCCTCGTCGTCGAGGAGCGCCAGCACATCGTTGCCGCCGCGGCCGACGAGCACCGGTCGGACGCCGAGGGCCTCGGCGAGACCTGCCGGCTCGGGGGCGGCCTCGAGCGGGCGGGCGGGGAAGTCGAGCTCGATCTGACCCGGTTTCCGTCGCGCCGTCAGGGTGCCGGAGTGGAGGGTGCGAAAAGCGATGCTCGCCGATGGGTCGGCCATGCCCTCGGACCACAGGACGTGGGCGCTGGCCAGGGTGGCGTGGCCGCACAGCCGCACCTCGCAGGCCGGGGTGAACCACCGGAGCGAGTAGCCGTCGCCCTCGGGGACCAGGAACGCGGTCTCCGAGAGGTTCATCTCGAGGGCCACCCGCTGCATCCACTCCGGGGACGGCGGCTCGGACAGCACGCAGACCGCGGCCGGGTTGCCGCGAAAGGGCTCTGCAGTGAACGCGTCGACCTGCCAGATCGGTGTCGTCATCTCGCCATGCCTCCAGCGCAATCGACCCAAAGGGTACACCCGACGTCGGGTTCGGCGAACCATGTCTCCGCGCCAGCGTATTCTGTGGTGAACCCGGGAGGTGTCGTGCTTCGTCACCGGCTTCCGAAGGACATCCTCGCTTCGTTCGTGTTGGTGCTGCTCGCCGTCGGGTGCGGAGGGTCCGGCCCGCGGAGCGGAGCGGCGGTGGCGGTGACGCCCCTCGCCCCCGCCTCGTTACCGGACTCGCTGGTCACCGCCGAGTGGCTCGCCGAGCACCTCGACGACCCGGACCTGGTGGTCCTCGACTGTACGGTCACGGTGCGGCAGGGCGAGACCGGCATGGTGGTCCTCAACGGTCGCTTCGAGTACGAGGCGGGGCACATCCCGACCGCCGGGTTCGCCGACCTGATGGGCGCGCTGGCGGATCCGGACAAACCCTACGAGTACGCGGTGCCGACACCGGAGGCCTTCGCCGCGGCGATGGGCGCGCTCGGGGTCGGCGACGACACGAGGGTCGTGCTGTACGACGCGGGCATGTCGGCCTGGGCCGCACGGGTCTGGTGGATGCTGCGTTGGGTCGGCTTCGACCGGGCGGCGGTGCTCGACGGCGGCCTGGCGGGTTGGCGGGCCGGCGACCGGCCGCTGTCGACCGAGCCGGCCACGGAGCCGGTGCGGGTGCTCACGCCGAGGCCACGACCGGGCCTGATCGCCGATCGCGACGAGGTCTTCGCGGCGATCGGGGACGAGACGGTGCGGCTGATCGACGTCCTGCCCGAGGCCCACTACCGCGGCGAGATGACCATGTACGCGAGGCCGGGACACATCCCCAGCGCGGAGAACGTATCGGTCATGGCGCTGCTCGACGAGACCGGGCACTACCGGTCGAAGGAAGAGCTGGCAACCCTCTTCGGAGGCGATCCGGGCGCCCGCACGATCACCTACTGCGGCGGCGGGATCGCCGCCTCGTCGACCGCCTTCGTCATGACCCGGCTCGGCTACACCGATGTCGCGGTCTACACCGCGTCGCTCCAGGAGTGGGCCGCCGATCCGGCCAACCCGATGGAGACCGGCGTCGGCGTGCCCTGATCCGGGCGGGTGGGCGCAGGGCTCGGGGCGTCCACCCGGTTTGGTGGGGGCCCGTCTCCCGACACGGCGGTCGCGGCCCGAGACCTCCGCCCGACGTCGGGAAATCCCGCGACTCCGCGGCCTCGAAGGCCGCTCCGCTCGGGATGACCGGGGGAGGCGTGCCACCTTGCCCCGTCATCCCGAGCGAGGGAGCGGAGCGACCGAGTCGAGGGATCCCCCGCGGGTCGGGAGGGCCTCGCGGTCGTGGTACCCTCCTGGCACGAATCCGGCGCCCCAATCTCGAACCAGGGTGGAGATCATGGCAGACGACAACGACCTCGAGCGGCGGATCCTCGAGCTTCTCCGGGGGCGGCACCTCGCCAACCTCGCCACGGTCGAGGGGCAGCGGCCGAACGTCAGCGCGGTGGAGTTCGTCAACGACGGGCTGACCCTCTACTTCGTGTCGATCCCGGGAACCCAGAAGGTCGCCAACCTCGCGGTGAACCCGGCCGTCGCACTGACCGTCAACGGCCCCGGGCGAAGCCGCCGCGAGGTGACGGGGGTCCAGTACTACGGACGGGCGAAGCCGGTGACCGATGCCGCGACCGTCGAGCGGATCAAGACCCTGTTCTTCGACAAGTACCTGTTCGAGGACGCGGCCCACTGGTTCGGCTCGCGCATCCTGTTCTACGAGGTGACGCCGGAGCGGGTCGATCTCGTCGACTACGGCCGGGGCTTCGGGCACAAGGACGTCCTCGTTCCCACGCCGGGACGGCGATAGCCTCCACCGCGAGGGTGCGCGGTCGCTTCCGGGAGACCGGGCCGGCCCCGGAGTGGCTCGGGGGTCGCTCACGATGTCGTCGAGACAGGCGTCCGCCTCCGCCAACGTCTTGAAGCCCTTGACCGGGTACGCGGCCTCCGCCTCGCGCTGGCGACGGCTCGGCTGGAGGGAGTCGACGACGCCGCCGGCGGCGACCCGTGCTACGGCGAGGTCGAGGACCAGGCCGAGGTCGTGCCGGACTCGAAGCCGTCGTCGAACAGCGCGCCTCCGGCGTCGAGGCTGTAGAGGTCGATCTGACCGAGGTCGTTGGTCGTCTGGTAACCGCCGTTGAGCAGGGCGGCCATCGAGGCGTCGAGGTACTGCCGGAAGTCGCTCGACGGGTCGTCCGGGGTGGCGTCGGGCTGCGGCCAGGGTGGCGTGAAGCCGTTACCCAGGAAGCCCGGGATCAGGATGTTGGTGACCGCCCAGATGTCGGCGGCGACCGGGTCGGTGCTCGCCACCAGCTCGTCGCGGCGAGTCGCGCCGGCATAGGTTGTCGCCGGCCCGGTGTAGGGGTCGGCGTTGATCCAGATCGCGTCGAGGATGTTGAGGTCGGCCGGACGGACTTCGACCATGGTCTGGCCAAGGATGCCGTAGCGCATGGCGCTGTGCGAGTTGGTGCTCAATCCGGTGGTGATGACCCCCATCCAGTTCTTGACACAGGCGGTGGCGCCGTAGGTCGAGTGGTGGGACTTGAGCACCGGCAGGTTGACGACCTTGAGACGGTTCCGGTCGTAGGTGCTCGAGGGGAGGTCCCAGACCCCGTCGCGGAGGCTGATGTAGGTTCCGAGATCGGTCCGGAACTTGGGGTACGACACCCGCCCCTGGAAGCCCGGGTCATAGGGGTAGACGACATAGCCGTCCGCCAGGTCGCCGGCGGAGTACTCGGCGACCGGGGTGTGGCGGATCGCCGTCCAGTCGAAGAGCGAGACCGCGACGCCGAGCCCGGCGAGGTCGTCGACCACGTCGCGCGGCGACTGGCCGTGGTCCTGGGCGTTGTTGGCCGCCCGGTCGAAGTTGTCGGCCCCGGCGAACTGGGTGTTCTCGACGATCACGATCTCGCCGGTGAAGCCCTCGGGGTGCTCGGTGATCCTGAGGAGGAGACCGCGCAGCAGATCGGTGTTGGTGCCGCCGCGCTCGCCCCATTGGTAGTTGATCTTGACCAGCACGACATCGTCGGCGGCGATCAGCCCGTCGGGCCCCGAGATCGGGCCGGGGATCGAGGACCGGTGGAGCTGGAGCCCGTTCGTTCCCATCAGGCCGAGCAGGGCGTCGAGACCGGGGAAGGCGTCGCCGACCGGGTCCTCGGGGCAGCCCGAGACGTGGAACACCGCCGCCCGGTAGTCCCGGGGCGGGTCGACGGCCACGACCCCCGGCTGCGGGTCGGCGACGACGAGGACGCCGGTGACCGCGAGCCCTGCCGCCACCGCGACCACCGCGGCGGCCAGGCCGAAGGGCGTGGCGAGGCCGGAGACGAGCTGGCGGCGGACCGCGACCACCGCCGCGACCAGCGGCGCCCCGAGGGCGAGGGTGGCGGCCGACAGCGATGCCTGCTGGCAGGGGTAGGCGAGCCGGCTCGGCTTCGGCCCCGAGCGCAGCACCAGCCAGACCAGGGCGAGCACCCCCGCGAGGAGGCTGTTGGCCAGGAACCAACGCCGCAGCGGGCCGCCCCGGGTCGAGGGCGAAGGATGCTCATGTCGCCCCGGGCACGTCGGATGATCGATGCTCATGGCGTCACCCCCATCCGATTGTGACAGACCGGCCACCCGGAACCTCGGTGCCCCGGATCACCACCGTCGGTCGCCCGGGCCCGCGATCGGCGTCACGGGCAGCTCTCCTGGGGCGGGTCGAAGTCGTAGCCGTAGGCCATCATCTGGTTGAGCAGCTTGGTCCCGGCGCCCTGGCTCATGTGGCCACGGCAGACCATTCCGTCCAGGACGTCCACCAGGTCGATGCCCGACATGCCGCGGTCGTCGTAGGCCGGGTTGGCAGGGTTGTCGCCCAGGTAGTTGACCAGGACATCCATCACCTCGTCGTCCGAGGGGCTCGGGTTGCCGCCGCGACCGTCGATGCCGTCGAAGCCGGCCACCGTCACGGGCTGGTTGGGGTTGCCGTTGACATACACCGTCTCGACCGGCTCCGGGGCCTGGCCCGAGGTCGGGTCGTGGAGATCCCAGTAGGCCCGCCAGTCCCAGCCCTGGCTGTGCGCCAGACGGCAGTCTCCCCGCAGGGTCTGGGTGGCCTCGTCGCAGCAGGTGCCGTTGCCCTTCTGGACCTCGGCGCAGGCCAGGGCCGCGGCCTGGGTGTCGGGGAAGAAGTCCATCTGGGCCTGCTTGAAGAACGCATCGCTCGAGGAGAAGCCGTTGAGGTCCATGCTCTCGAGCACCCAGTTGTTGGTTCCGCTGAACCGGTACATGTACTCGAGGTCGAGGATCGACGCGGCGTTGAAGTTCGCCATCGGCTCGCCGAAACGCCCGTAGCTCCCCCCGTCGTCGCGCAGGAATTGACGGTGGAAGTAGTGGCCGACCTCGTGGGCGTGGGCGAAGGAGCGCCAGCCGAAGGCGGTGGTGGTGCAGCCGTTGACGCAGTCGCCGTGGATGTGGATGAGCGACGGGTGGGTGCTCGGCAGGTAGATGTTCCAGTCGTCGATCATGACGCGGGTCGGGTCGTACTCGACGTTCATCTGGTGGAAGAGCCAGCCGTTCTTCCAGCTCTTGAAGTAGTCGACCGCGCGCGCGGTGGCGTCCATGATGGTGAGCGCCTTGGCGATGACCAGACCGGAGTAGATGGTCATTGTTCCGAGGTCCTGTCCGCCCTGGCCGATCGGTCCGTCGTCGGGGGTGAAGGTCGCGATGTCGTAGCCGTGGACCCCGTAGTCGTTCGGGTTCGCCGTCAGGTCGGTGGGCTCGTCGACCGTCAGGTTGGGGTTGGTCCACTTGAAGACGACGACCGCCTGCGGGCTCGGCTCGCGGTAGGAGAAGACGCGGATGTTGGCAGGCTGGTCGCCGCACTGCGTGAAGAAATCGTGGGAGAAGCCGCCCTCGTCGTCGGTGTAGATGCTCCAGCCGTGGCCGCAGCTGTCCCAGAGGTGGAGGTTCGCCCGGGCCGCCGGCGACTCGACCGTGACGAACTTCTCCGGGTAGTCCTGGGGCGAGGTCGCGAGCGGGCTGCCGAAGTCCGGCTGCGACACCCGGTGCTGGTACCTGATGGTTCCCTTCACCCGGTAGTTCGGCTCCGGCGGCGGCAGCTCGGGCGCCTGGAGATCCAGGTCGAGCTGGAAGTCGACCGAGGTCGTCGACCCGTCGGTGAGGCGGAGGTCGAGGAGGACGGTCCCGACATCGGGCCCCTTGGGCCGGACCCAGATGTCGGCGGTATAGGCGCAGACGCCGACCGCGGGGTCGCACACCGCGCTCGAGGTGTCGAGGGGTACCCGGGTGTAGCCGTCCCTGGCGGGCTCGGAGACCTCGAGGTTGAGCAGCTGCCGGGGCGCGGCGCCGGTCGACGAGAGGAAGAGCTGGACCCGCTGGCCGAGGTGCTCCGGGGATGGTCCGGGGTCGCCGAAGACGACCGCCGGGTCCGGCGGCGGCGTGCCGTCGCCCACCGTCGGGTCGCCGAGCGCACGGCCACCGTCGATGAAGACGGTCGGGGAGACGGTGGTGTCCGTTGGCGGCAGGGGATCGGGGTAGGAGGCGCCGCCGGCGATGTGGGCCAGGCGAGGCCCGTTGGGCAGGTAGCGGACGGTCGCCGAGGCGCTGTCGGTCCTGGCCCGCCCGGTGGGCGACTCGGGCCGGGTCAGGCTGACCACCACCGGGTGGTCTCCGGAGGGTCTGGTGTTGGCCGCCGACAGGGCGTACGCCACCCGGTAGATCCCGGAACCAACCTCGGTCGTCTGCTCGTCGCCCGGCTGGTAGGAGCTGTCGACGGCCGAGAAGTCGGCCTCGATGTCGAGCCCCTCGTCGAGACCGTCGACCTCGAGCACGACCGTGGCGCCGAAGCCGTACCACCCACGGTCCGGCGTCACCGACTCGACCCCGAAGCTCCGCTGCCGGGTCCGGACGGTCCGGGAGGCGGTCCACGGGCGGCTCGGGCAAGTGGCGCGGAGGAGGTACGAGTGCGGGCGCTCGTCGAGGTCATCGGTCGGCAGGCAGGCGACGTGGGGGGGCTCGCTCACCAGGTTTCCGTCGACCATTCGGGGGACCCAACGCAGCTCGGTCTCGCCCTCCCGGGTGATCTCCAGCAGGCTGGGCAGCGGGCAGGGGATCGCCATCGAGAAGCACGTGAAGCCCTCGCCCGGGTCGCCATCCAGGTGGGCGATGCCGAGCTCCAAGCGGTCGGGTGGACCGGCGCGGCCGCCGCCCTCCCGTCGCACCGGTGGCTGCTGCGACTGGGCAGGAGAAAGGCTCAGAAGGGTGGTTGCCAGCGTGGCGACGGCTGCCAGCCGGAGATCGGTCGTCGACATGGGTGCGGACATCGGGCGCCCCTTCCTACGGGCCGTCGTGACCTCCGATGTCGGTACCGGGCCGGAAGGGATCGAGATTCCGCCGGCGTCGAGCCTCACGGGCCCGTGGGTTCGATTCCTCGTGTCGAGAGCCGTTGCAGACGATGATAATGATTATTGATCTCAATAGCAACCTCGGACGGCCGACGGATGACACTCCACGGTGGCTCGTGTGAGAGTGGGCCACTCTTCGGGTTGGAGCGAACCGCTGTCCAAGGGCGCCTTCAGCGTGGTGGTCATCGCGGTCTGTCGGTACCTGCTCGGAGCGGTGCAGGTGGTGGCGTGACCGTCGCCGACAGCTCATGAAGAGTCCTGGCTCGGCTCGCTTCGCTCGAACCGGGTGACGGTTTTCCATAGGCGAGCGCGCCGGCGGCCCCGTCATCCCGAGCGAGAAAGCCCGGCCTCCGAGTCGAGGGATCCCCGGCGTGTCCGGTTGAGGTCGCGGTCCGCGGTGGAAGGAGCTACTCGTACTGCAGGGCTTCGATCGGCTGGAGCCGGGAGGCGCGGATCGCCGGCCACATCCCGGCGGTGAGACCGACGAGGGTGCAGAAGGCGAGCCCGATGAGGGCCCACTCGAGCGGGACGTGGACCTCGAACTCGGTGAACACCGCGACCAGGTTGCCGAGGCCGAAGCCGGCGGCGACCCCGACCAGGCCGCCGATGTTGCACAGGATCACCGCCTCGAGCAGGAACTGGAGGAGGATCGCGCGGCGCTTGGCGCCGAGCGCCTTGCGGATCCCGATCTCGCGGGTCCGCTCGGTCACCGACACCAGCATGATGTTCATGATCCCGATCCCGGCGACGATCAGGGCGACGATCCCGAGCACGAAGGCGCCGGTCTTGATCCCCGCCGAGGCCTGGTTGAAGGCCTTGATCTGCGAGTCCGAGGTGAAGAAGTAGAAGTTGTCGGGGTCGCGCGGGCTCACCCCGCGCTCGGCGCGGAGCACGGCGCGGGTCTGCTCCATCGCCTCGTCGAGGAGCTCGGGGGAGCGGGCGTGGACGGTGATGTTAACCGACCGCTCGTGGCCCCCCGGGTCGCGATCGCCGTAGTTGCCGACGTAGACCGAGATCGGCATCAGCAGGTAGTTGTCGAAGTTGCCCCCGAGGGCGCTCTTCTTCTCGCAGAACACACCGACGACGGTGTACTTGCGACCGTCGATCTTGACCGTCTTGCCGACCGGGTCGATGAACGGGAACAGCCGGTTGGCGACAGCGAAGCCGAGGACCACCACCGGGCGGGCGACGCGGACGTCCTCGGCCGAGATGTTCCGGCCGAGCTCGACATAGTGGGTGTTGTTCTCGGGGTACTCGGGGGTGCCGCCGCAGATGATGCAGTTGGGCTCGGTGGACTCGCCGCGGTAGGACACCCGGACGCCGAAGTGCCAGAGCTCGGCGCCCACCAGGTCGACGGTCGGCACCCGGTCGCGGATCGCCTGGGCGTGCTCGACGGTCAGCGGCGGCCATCGGGCGATCTTGCGGAAGTCGAACTCCTGGTTCTGGAAGCCGCGGGGCGGGAACTTCTGGGCCTGGAACACGGTGCTGCCGAGGACGCTGAGCTCGGACTCCATCTGGTGCTGGGCCACCGACACGCCGGTCATCGTGCCGATGATCGCGGCGACGCCGGCGATGACCCCGACCAGGGTGAGCGCGGTCCGCAGCTTGTGGGCGCCGACCGCCGCGAACGCCATCTTGAGCCCTTCGGTGAACCGCATCGTGGTTGCCGCTCCCTCCGCTACTCGTAGCGCAGCGCTTCGATGGGGTTGAGGCGGGAGGCCCGCCAGGCCGGGATCAGCCCGGCGATCAGACCGACCAGTACCGCGACCGCGAGGGCGAGACCGACGATCGGCAGCGACAGCTTGGCCGGCATGAGCAGCCGGTCGATGACCTCGGCCACCCCGAAGGACAGCGCGACCCCGATGGCCCCGCCGACCAGGCAGATCGCCGCCGCCTCGAACAGGAACTGCTGGAGGATCGCCCGCCGCTTGGCGCCGATCGCCTTGCGGATCCCGATCTCGCGGGTCCGTTCGGTGACCGACACGAACATGATGTTCATCACCCCGACCCCGCCGACGAAGAGCGAGATCCCGGTCACCGACATCCCGATCAGGAGCAGCACGCCCATGACATTGTTGAAGGCGTCGAGCAGCGAGTCCATCTTGTTGATCGCGAAGTCGTCGTCCTCGCCGGGCTCGAGCCGGCGGATCTTGCGCATCTCGCCGATCAGCTCGTACTCGAAGTCGGCGAGATCGGCCCCGGGGGGCGCCTTGACCGCCAGGTTGAAGTCGCGGAAGCGGTCCCCGAAGATCTTGCTGAAGGTGGTGATCGGGATGAAGACCTGGCTGTCGAAGTCGGGGCCGCCGAAGAAGCCGGCGCTGCCCTGCTTCTCCATCACGCCGATCACCCGGAAGACGTCGCGGCCGATCCGGAGCTCCTTGTTGAGGGGGTCGCGACCTTCGAAGAGCTGCTCGTGGATGGTCGCGCCGATGACACAGACCCGGCGCCGGGTCTGAACGTCGGACTCGGTGAAGAAGCGGCCGAGCTCGGGCACCGCGCTCGACACCAGCATCTGCTTGTCGGTGGTGCCGACGATGCGGATGTTCTCGTTGGTCTCGGACTGGTACTGGATCGGCCGCTGGGTCTCGGCGGTGGGGTTGACCGCGACCGCCGAGTGCAGCGCGCGCTCGAGCTTGTCGCTCTCCTTGAGGGTCAGCCGGGGCCGGTTGCGGAGCTGGAAGAAGGGGCCGTTGAAGATCCACGGCATCCGCGAGACATACAGCACGTCGGCGCCGAGCACCGACACGTTGTCGCGGAAGCTCGAGGCGAGGCCGTTGGCCGCGGTCATGGTGGTGGCGACGGCGACGATGCCGATGATGATCCCGAGGGTGGTCAGAACGCCGCGCGCCGGGTTGGCGCGGAGGGCCGCCAGCGCGATCCGCAGCGACTCGCCGGCGGCGTCGAAGCGTCTCATGCCGCCTCGGAGAGGGTCCGATCCGACTCGACGAGCCCGTCGCGGAGCCGGATGACCCGCCGGGCGTGGCCGGCGACGCTCTCCTCGTGGGTGACGAGGAGGATCGTGTTGCCGTCGGCGTGGAGCCGGTCGAAGATCGCCATGATCTGGTCGCCGGTGGTGCTGTCGAGGTTGCCGGTGGGCTCGTCGGCGAGGATGATCGACGGCCGGTTGACCAGGGCGCGGGCGATCGCCACCCGCTGCCGCTGCCCGCCCGAGAGCTCGGTCGGCCGGTGCTTCATCCGGTCGGCGAGACCGACCGCTTCGATCGCCGCCACCGCCCGCTCGCGACGCGCCGAGGGCCGCAGCCCCGCATAGATCAGCGGCAGCTCGACGTTGTGCAGCAGGTCCGCCCGGGGCAGCAGGTTGAAGGTCTGGAAGACGAAGCCGATCTTGGCGTTGCGGACCTCGGCGAGGCGGTCGTCGTCGAGGGTGCCGACATCGGCGCCGTCGAGCCGGTAGCTCCCGGTGGTCGGCACGTCGAGGCAGCCGATGATGTTCATCAGGGTCGACTTGCCCGAGCCGGACGGCCCCATGATCGCGACGTACTCGCCATCGGCGACCCCGAACGACACCCCGCGCAGCGCCTTGACGCCGACGCTGTTCATCTCGTAGGTCTTGACCACGTCGGTGAGCTCGAGGGACATCTCAGCCCTCCGCCGGGCTGCCCGGCTCGGCCAGCTTGACCGCCGCACCGTCGGTGAGGTCGCGGCTGATCGCCCGATAGCTGCCGACCACCACCTGGTCGCCCTCGGCGAGGCCGCCGAGGATCTCGATGTGGGTCTCGCTCTGGATCCCGGTCTTGACCTGGCGGGCGACGGCCTTGCCGTCCTCGATCACCCAGACCACCTCGACGAAGCCGTCGCGGTCCGCGGTGAAGCGGGGTTCGGCGTCGCCCTCGACCGGCTCGGCGGCCTTCGCACCGAGCTGGTCGAGGGTGCGGACCGCGACGCACTGGATCGGCACGCTCAGGCAGTCCTCCCGGACCTCGGTGACGATCTCGGCCGAGGCGGTCATCCCCGGCCGCAGCTCGCTGCCCGGCTCGGTGACCGCGACCTTGACCTCGAACTCGGTCTTCTGGTCGGTGGTTCCCTGACCGCTGGTCTTGGCGGAGGAGGCGATCTCGGTGACCTCGCCCGGGTAGCGGGTGTCGGGAAGGGCGTCGACCTCGATCTCGGCGGTGTCGCCCAGCGCCACCGAGACGATGTCGTTCTCGTCGACATCGACCAGCGCCTCCATCCCCTGCAGATTGGAGATCTCGAGGATCACGTCCTCCTGGAACTGCGAGCCGAGCGCCATCTCGCCGAGCTCCTTGTTGAGCTTCGAGACCGTCCCCGACATCGGCGCGAGGATGGTCGTCTTGTCGAGGTCGTCGCGCGCCTGACGGAGCGCCGCCCGGGCCTGCTCGACCTGCTCGAGGGCGGCCTGATACCGTGCCGCCTCGACCTCGGCGGCGGCGTAGGTCGAGTCGAGGCTGGCCTCCGACTCGAGGGCGCTCTCGAACAGCTGCTTGCTCCGCTCGTGGTCCTTGCGGGCCTTGTTCATGTTCTCCCTGACCAGGTTGGCGTTGGCCTCGGCGGCGGCGAGATTGGCCTCGGCCGAGGCCATCGCGGCGACATACCGCTCGCGGTCGAGCTGGAGGAGCAGGGCGCCCTTCTCGACCCAGTCGCCCTCGGCGACGTCGAGCCGGGTGATCTTGGCGCTGACGTCGGCCGAGATGTTGACCTGGGTCATCGGCTGGATCTTGCCGGTGGCGGTGACGGTCTGGATGACGGTGTGGCGGCCCACCGGCTCGACGGTGACGCCGACGCCCTCGTCGCCCCCCCGGCCGCGCAGCGAGAACACCGCGACCGCGACCACGACCAGGACCACGATCAGGGGGATGAGGACCTTCTTCTTGAGCATGCTGCGGGTTCTCCCGTGCCCGCAATCGACCCGGCCTGAGGACCGGCAGGGGCGGGCTTGACGTTGCTTCCCCGAGTGGTACGCGGCTCGGCCGGAGGGGTTGCGTCCGGCAGGGCCCCGCCCGCTTCCTGACCGGCGGCCTCCACCCGGCTTCGGAGGGTCCCTCTCCCGAGCGAGGGAGCGTAGCCCGGTTTCCCGTCATCCCGAGCGAGAGAGCGTAGCGACCGAGTCGAGGGATCCCCCGCCGGGTTCGTAGGGCGCCACTCTCCACCAGCGTCCACCTTGGCTTCCGGGGGTCCCTCGACTCCGCGGCCTCGGAGGCCGCTCCGCTCGGGATGACGGTGCTCAGGGGCGCCGCTCGCTCGGGATGACGGGTCTATCGGGCGGCGGAGGTGGCCTGGGTCGGGATGGAATCCCCCTAGGGTCAGGTGACGTTGCTTGCGGGGGGGGGGTTCTATGAGCTACGAGGCCTACAACATCATCCACGTCATCGGGGTGATCGTGCTTTTTTCCGCGCTCGGCGTGATGGTGGCGACCGCGGGCTCGCCTCGAGCCCCCCTGCGGCGGGCCGCATCCATCGCCCACGGCGTCGCGCTGGCGGTGATCTTCGTCGCGGGCTTCGGGCTCCTGGCGCGGCTCGGACACTTCGGAGCGATTCCGACCTGGGCCTACCTCAAGATGGTCCTGTGGGCGGTCCTCGGGCTGATCGTCTGGCCGCTCAAGCGGCGCCCGGAGTGGGCGCCCGGGCTGTGGGCGCTCATGCCGGTGATTGGCGGGCTCGCGATCTGGCTCGCGGTCGCCCAACCGTTCTGACCGTACTGCGCTGACGCCGAGACGTCCGGGCGCGGTCAGGGCGCCGTCGGAACGCGGCGGTGGTCCGGGTCGACCCGGCGCGGCGGCTGGCTCGGGCCGGGCGGTCCGCCGGCGATGGTGAATGCCCCGGTCGTCGCCGGGACGGCGGCGCCGCCGGCCTCGAGGGTGAGCCGGATGACGGCGCTCGCTGTCGCCGGGGTTTCGGGGGGGACCGTCCACTGGTAGCGTCCGTTGTTCGGCAGGTTGGAGGCGATCGGCCGCCACGGGCCGTCCGGGCCGACGGTCGACAGCTCGAGGCGGACGGTCGCCGGCCCGCCTCCGGGCACCGCGGCGAGCCAGTCGACGAAGACCGTACTTCCGGCGCGCAGCGTCTCGCCGCGGCGCGGACGGACCGGGCCGACCGCCAGCTCGGTCGCGGTCGAGGACTCGGTGAGGACGTGGAGCCGGTTGCGCAGGGACGGCCATGCGCCCTCGTCGGCGACGAGGACGATGTCGGGGCGGCCGTTGTGGTCGAGATCGGCGCCGGCGCGGAGGGCCTGCATGCTACCGATCGGAGGCGTCGAGAACGCGGCGGTCTGGGTCCAGCCACCGTCGCCGCGCCCGTCGCCGCCCCACACCGCGCCTTCGCCGTTGCCGAAGACGACGAGATCGACCGCACCGTCGACATCCATATCGGCGAGCTGGGTCGCCTCGCAGCCTCCCTCGCCGGGCAGAGCGCCCGACAGGTTGCGCCAGCCTCCGGTCCGGCCGAGCCCCCAGACCTCGACCCCGCCGGCCGGGTTGCAGAAGGCGAGGTCGTCGGCGCCGTCTCCGTCGACGTCGCCGAGCGAGACGCCAAGACGGCCTCTCG
Source organism: Thermoanaerobaculales bacterium (assembly GCA_025456145.1). Taxonomy (GTDB): domain Bacteria; phylum Acidobacteriota; class Thermoanaerobaculia; order Thermoanaerobaculales; family Sulfomarinibacteraceae; genus JAHECW01. The sequence continues at coordinate 39,788 of JALOLD010000015.1, forward strand.
CTCCGCCCGGGGGGAGGCCGTCGTCGAACGGGGAGAAGCCGCCGTCGCCGTCGCCGAGGTAGACGGTGGCCGCGGCATGGCTGACCGCGAGGTCGGCGTCGCCGTCGCCGTCGAGATCGCCGAAGACCAGATCCATCCCGCTGTTACCGCCGAGCAGGCCGAAGCTCTGCCGCCAGCCCCCGTCGCCGAGGCTGCGGTAGACATGGAGCCCGGCGCAGCAGCCGAAGCCGACCGAGGCGACGTCGAGGTCGGCGTCGCCGTCGATGTCGGCGAGATCGGTCGAGAACATTCCCCAGGTCTCGCCGCTACCGGCCAGCCCGTCGTCCCACGCCGTCCAGCCGGCGCCGCTGCCGTCGCCAAGCGCCACTTCGAGGAGCTGGTCGCCGAGGTCGGACGAGCTCCAGTCGTGGTGGATGCCGTAGGCGACGTCGAGCCGTCCGTCGCCGTCGACGTCGCCGAGGGCGACCCCGCCATAGCCGAAGTCGCCGGCCATCTCGAGGGCGAAGCCCCCGGCGCCGTCGCCGAGCCAGACCATGATCCCGTGCTGGTCGGTGCCGACCAGCGGCGAACCGTGGTCGCCGACGCTGACCAGGTCGAGATGACCGTCGCCGTCGACGTCGCCGATCTCGATCTCGGTCCGGCCGCCCTCGAGGGTCGGCGGCTCGAGCCCGGTCGCGATCTCGACATAGACGAGCGGGGCGGATGGGACCGCGTGCGGCGGGCCGGCGGCCGGGGAATCGGAGGCGCCCGACGGCGGGATCAGCACGGTCCCGACGGCGACGGCCACTGGAACGGCCCACGGCCGTCGCCCGGCGAGGGTGTGACTTCGCCCGGTCATCGATCACCGCCGCGGAGGGGAGCGTCGGGGGGCGGGAGCTCGTAGGTCCCGTCGAGGCGCGCCACCATCTCGTCGTAGCGCCGCTCGGCCTCCTCGAGCGCCGCCGCGAGCCCGGCGTCGTCGATCTCGCCGCGCTCGCGCCGTGCCCGCGCCACCGCGCGCTGCCGGTCGAGCCAGCCCTCGGGGTCGAAGTTGTAGGTCACGGCCGCCCTGTCCTCGAACCACGATAACGGATCGGGAGCGAGGCGGCCCGGGCTCCGCCCCCGCGGTGGAGGAAAATTCCTGAAAGGGCTTGAGTTTCACGAATCGCTGGTGTAGAGTGCGTCGTCTGTTGCCGGCCAACGGGGCCGGCATCTGCATTGATGAGCGCAGAGCTCGTCACGATGTTCGGGAAGGGCGGGCCGCGGAATGGCCGAGCCCACGGAGAAGAAAGAGTTATGTCGAAGAAGCTGTTTGTGGGAAGTCTGAGCTGGGGCACGAACGACGACGCGCTGCGCAATGCGTTCGGCGTCCACGGCGAGATCAGCGAGGCGGTCGTGATCAGCGATCGCGACACCGGCCGCTCACGCGGGTTCGGGTTCGTGACCTTCGAGGACGACGAGGCCGCCGACCGGGCCGTCAAGGCGCTCAACGGCACCGAGCTCGACGGTCGGACCATCCGCGTCGACGTCGCTCAGGCCAAGGAGCGCAGCAACCGGGGCGGCGGCGGTGGCGGTTACCGCGGCGGCAACGGCTGGTAAGGCGGATTCCCTGTGAACAACACCCCTCCTTCGGGAGGGGTTTTTTCGTGGGGGAGCGAGGAAATCCGGTCGAGGGGTTGAGCATAAGTCGCCCATTTGCTAGCATGTCTCGACTGTTGCCGGCCATCGGGGCCGGCATCTGCCTGGGCGGACGCAGAGTTCGCCACGATGTTCGGGACGGGCGGGCTGCCGAACGGCCGCGCCCACGGAGAGGGAAGAGCATGGCGAAGAAGCTGTTTGTGGGAAGTTTGAGCTGGGGCACCAATGACGAGGGCTTGCGCGAAGCGTTCAGCCCGCACGGCGAGATCAGCGAAGCCGTCGTGATCACCGATCGCGACACCGGCCGTTCGCGCGGCTTCGGCTTCGTGACCTTCGAGGACGACGAGGCCGCGGATCGTGCGGTCGCCGCCCTCAACGGCACCGAGCTCGACGGCCGCACCATCCGCGTCGACGTGGCGCAGGCCAAGGAGCGCAACCGCGGCGGCGGCGGCGGCGGCGGCTACCGGGGCGGCGGCGGCGGCTGGTAAGCCCGGACAACGCCAACAGGCACAACCCCCTCCTCGCGGAGGGGGTTTTTTTGGACCACACCGCCCTCGCCCCACGGCGGGCGCCTCGCGAGGAGGGAGCGGAGGCGCCGTTCGCCGTGGGACGGGGGGTGGCGGCTGGGTCAGGGCGCCGTGCTCGACCACATCGCTGTCGTGCCAGTCTCGAAGCCGTCGACGAAGAGCGCGATCCGGGTGTCGACGGTGGCGGTGTTGTTGGCGGTGATCGGGTCGGTCTCGGCTGCGGTCACCGAGGCGGTGTTGACGATCGAGCCCCAGACCGGATGGTCGAGGACGGTCTCGACGGTGACCTGGGTGCTCTCGAGGGCGGGCAGGGTACCGAGATCACAGGTCAGCGTACCGCCGGCGAAGCTGCATTCGGGCGACCCCGGGGTCGAGGAGACGAAGGTCACGGAGGCGGGCAGGGTATCGGTCAGGGTCACTGAGGTCGCCGGCAGCGGCCCGTTGTTGGTGACGGTGATGGTGTAGCTCAGCGGGTCGCCGGAGGGCACGTACTCGACCGAGGCGGTCATCTCGAGGGCGAGATCGGGCCCCTCGACGATCTCGACCCGGTAGTCCTCGACCTCGCCGTCGGTGGCATAGCCCGTCGGACCCAGGCTGCCCACCGTGTCGAGCCGGAAGCGGGCGAAGGTCGTGCCGAGGGTCGCGCCGAGGGGGACCGCAACGGTCAGCGGGTTGACCCCGGCGACGAGCACCCGGTCGGTGAAGACCTGCTCGCCGGCGTCGTCCCAGTCGCCGTCGGCGTTGAAGTCGACAAAGGCGTTGAGCAGCCCGGCGCCCGACGAGGTGACCTCGAGCGATGCCTCGAGCCCCCTGCCGAGACCGGACGCGAACACCACGCCGTCCTCGTCGTCCGAGCCGTCGAGGTCGTCGCCATCGGCGAGAGCTGACGGCTGCCCGTCGGCCTCGAGGTCGACCCCGGCACCGAGGAAGAGGCCGGAGCCGATGATGTGGCGGGCCCCGTTGGAGGCGTCGAGGGTCGGGTAGGTCGGGTCGGGGGCGTCGCCGTAATCGAGGGCGATGATCCCCATCTGGTAGTCCTCGACCTCACCGTCGCTCGCCGGGCCGTCGAAGGACAGCCCTCCGACCGTGCTGAACCTGAAGCGGGCGAAGGTCTCGACCCCGGTCGCCGCCGTGATCGGTATGGCGTAGTCGACGTTGTTGATGCCGGCGACGACGGCGACATCGGTGAAGACCTGCTCGCCGGGATCGCTCCAGTCGCCGTCGGCGTTGAGGTCCATCCAGGCGTTGACGACACCGGCCGCCGAGGCGGTCACCCGGATGGTGCAGATCTGCCCGGCGACCGGCCATGTGATGTAGGAGATCCCGTCCTCGTCGTCGCCCTGGGCGTCGTTGTCGTCGCCGTTGGCGTGGAGGCTCGGCTGGCCGTCCGGGTCGGCATCGACAGCCGCGCCGAGATAGGTCACGCCGTCGATCACGTGTCGGGCGCCGTTCGAGGCGAAGAGGGTGGGGAAGGTGGGGTCGGGGACGTCGCCGAAGTCGAGCTCGACGATCTCGATCGGATGGTCCTCGACCTCGCCGTCGGAGGCCGCACCGGTGGGCAGCAGGCCACCGTCGGAGTCGAAGCGGAATCTGGCGACCGTGCCGCCGACCGCGGCGCCCGCACCGACCGCGAAGACGAGAGAGTTGGTTCCGGTGGCGAGGGCCTGGTCGGCGAAGATCTGCTCCCCGGCGTCCTCCCAGTCTCCGTCGGCGTTGAAGTCGACCCAGGCGTTGAGCAGGCCCGCCTCGGAAGCCACCACCTCCACACCGGCGACGCCCCCGGGGTTCGCGGGCGATGTGAAGACGACCCCGTCCTCGTCATCGGTGCCGTCGAGGTCGTCGCCGTCCGCGTTGACGGTGGGCTGCCCGTCGTCGTCGTAGTCGAGGGTGGCGCCGAGCCAGAGCGAACCACCGCCCCGGTGGCGGGCGCCGTCGTTGACGAGGAGGGTCGGATAGGTCGGGTCGGGCGCGTCGCCGAAGTCGTACGGGACGATCCCCGAGGCGCAGTAGAGCCCGCCGGTGAGTGTCGGGCCAGTGGCGTCCCAGCCAGCCCAGATGATCATCTTCGGGGTCGCGCCGGTCCACACAAACGAGTGGTACCCGCGTGGCGACGGGGCGCCGGTCGTGGTCGTCGCCATCCAGACGTCGCCCACCGGGTCATAGCGGCCCCCAGTGTCGATGACGCTGGATCCGTTGGGGCCACCTCCCCAGACGATCATCTCGCTTCCGGTCCATACCGCGGAGTGTCCGATCCGCTCCTCTGGGGCAGATGAGGTGTCAGTCGGAGTCCACAGATCTGTGGTCGGATCGTACCTGGCGCCGGTGTCGGTCCATCCGGAGATGTTGCCGTCCCCTCCCCAGACGATCATCTCGTTTCCCGTCCAAACCGCGGTGTGGGAGTTTCTGGCTTCGGGAACATCCGTCAACGATGTCGGCGCCCAGCTGTCAGACGTCGGCGTGTATCGACCCCCGGTGTTGAAGTCCGCGGCCCCCTGCTCCCCGCCCCAGACGATCATCTCGCTGCCGCTCCAGATCGCTGTGTGTTGACGACGGGCCGTCGGAGAGCCTGTCATCGATGTCGGGGCCCAGGTGTTGGAGGTGGGGTTGTATCGTCCACCAGTGCCAAGATAGGCCGCGTTGTCGTTGCCTCCCCAGACGATCATCTCGGTTCCTGTCCACACGGCGGTGTGGTACCCCCTCGCGGACGGGGCGCCGGAGGTGGAGGTTGCCGTCCAACTATTGGTGGCGGCGTTGTAGCGGCCGCCGGTGTTGTAGTAGGTGGGGTAAAGGACACCCCCCCAGACGATCATCTCGGTCCCGGTCCACACCCCGGCCAGGTTGCTCCGTGCGGACGGCGCACCGCTGGTCGAGGTGGCCGTCCAGCTATTAGTCGCGAGGTCGTAGCGACCCCCTTGGTTGATCCCCGGCCAGTCGCCACCACCCCAGACGATCATCTCGGTCCCAGTCCACACCGTCGCGTTGAAGCTGTGGCTGCCAGGCGCTCCGGCGGTCGAGGTCGTTTCCCAGGTGTTGTCGACGCAGAAGCTCTTGGTGTTGATCTTCGGCAGGGTGAAATGCGCCCGGGGCGGATTCACGAGCTCGGGTCTCGGGCTCAGATCCTCGAGCCAGGATTCCATGTCGTCCTTCGCCCACGATGCGACCGACACCCTCAGGCTGCGATCGTTCGCACCGAGAACTGAGATCGAGACGAACCTGCGCTCCTCCTCGATCAGGGGTGAGAACCCTGCGCCGACAAGCGCGGGTAGATCTCCGAGCTTGTCCTCGATCCAGCGGGTGAGATCGGCCAGCTCGTCCGGCGACACGAGAAGCTCAGGAGCGCTTCCACCGACCGTGGCCATATCGGGCGCGTCGGAATCGGCGACGCGGAACACCAGGTCTGAGACTGACGCACCGTGTGCCTCGAGCCCGGCGGCTGTCGGCCTCGACAGGAGGATCGTCTCAGCGGCGCGGCGCGTCGCGGCGTGGATTTCGGAATCGGCGGCGTATCGATGCTGTAGCGTTCGCTCGGCCAGCCGTGGGCGTACGAAGCACTCCGCCACGAGGTACGGGTCATCATCGAGAGCCGAGAACACGTCACGGAGAAGCTCCGGATGTTGGGACTCCAGAGCGACTCGGTCAAGCTCTGCCTGGATTTGCGCCGGGCTCAGCGCGGCGCCCCACACCACCCTCAAGGCGGCCTCGTGGAGCAGAGATGTCTCGACGATGGTCTCGACCTGTCGCCTCGACACGACCTCGGCCCGAGGAGGCTTGACTCCCGGATTACCCTCCGGCCAGATCCGGTGCGCCCAGTAGACGTCCTCGATCTTCTCGACGCAGGCGACCCGCTCCTCGAAGGTGAGAGGAGCGACGGCGAGTGTGGACTCGTCCGCCGAACCGGCGGTCGGGAGGATGGCGATCAGGAGCAGAAGAGAGGAGGTGAGAAGACGATTGCGAGATCGGTTCATGGTGGTCTCCTTCGGTCAACGACCCTTGGTGCTCCCGGATCGCTCGCCCTCGCGCCGGGTGGCTTCCCTTGTCCATACAGACGACATCCGGCGGCGGGAGGGATCACTCGGTCCGGTGATATCATTTCGGCAGAAGGGATCGAGACAGAATCCACGCGGGGAACCCCTTCGTGTCATGTCCGAAAGGGACCGGACGGTGCGGATGGTGATGAGTCTCGAGGGATTCGAGTGACTGCGACCGGCGACATCACCCGGCTGCTCGGCCGGCTCGACGAGGAGCGGGGCGAGGGCCGGGCGGCGGTGCTCTCCGAGCTCATGCCGCTGGTCTACGGCGAGCTCAAGGCGCTCGCCCGGGCCAACCGCTACCGCTGGAGCGGCGTCGAGTCGCTCGGGACCACGAGCCTGGTGCACGAGGCGTATCTCAGGCTCGCCGACCGGGAGCGGTCGGCTTTCGTCAACCGCCGGCAGTTCTACGCCCTGGCCTCGACCGCGATGCGCACCATCCTCATCGACAACGCTCGCTGGCACGGCCGTGCGAAGCGCGGCGGCGGCCGGGCCCCGGCGGCGCTCGAGGAGACGATGCTGGTCTCGGCCGAGCGCTCGGAGGAGCTGCTCGCCCTCGACGAGGCGTTGAGCCGGCTCGAGGAGCAAGAGCCGCGGCTCGCGCGGATCGTCGAGTGCCGGTGCTTCGGCGGGCTGACGGTCGACGAGACCGCCGAGGCGCTGGCGGTATCGACGGCGACGGTCAAGCGCGGCTGGAGCCTGGCCCGGACCTGGCTCTACCGTGCGCTCAAGACAGCCGCGCTCTGAGATGAACGACGGCCCGCTGTCTCGACTCGAGGGGCTGCTCGGAGCGGCCCTCGAGCTTCCTCCGGGCGACCGCGACGGCTTCCTCGACCGCGAGTGCGCCGGCGACGGCGCGTTGCGCCGCGAGCTCGACGAGCTGCTCGCCGTGGCCGACGACGCGGCCTCGTTCTTCGACGACCTCGCGGGAGAGATCGCGGACGCCGCCTCCCTCGAGCTCGACAACGCGGCGCAGCCGCGGGTGGCGATCGGGCCCTACCGCACGATCGCCGCGATCGGCCACGGCGGGATGGGCGCGGTCTACCGTGCGGAACGGGTCGACGGCGCCTTCGACCAGCAGGTCGCCCTCAAGCTGCTCCACCTCGACATGGACACGCCCGAGCTGCGGGCGCGCTTCCTCGCCGAGCGCCAGCTGCTCGCCGGGCTGTCGCACCCGGCGATTGCCCACCTGCTCGACGGAGGCGTCACCGACGAGGGCCGGCCGTACTTCGTCATGGAGCTGGTCGAGGGGGTCCCGATCACCGACTATGTCCGCGATCGCGGGTTGACGGTCGAGGGGGTGCTCCGGCTGGTGCTCGAGGTCATCGCCGCGGTCGGCTATCTGCACCGCAACCTGGTCGTCCACCGCGACCTCAAGCCGGGAAACATCCTGGTCGACGACGAGGGCCGGGTGAAGCTGCTCGATTTCGGCATCGCCAAGCTGCTCGCCGACCGGCCAGGAGCCGACGGTCTGACCCGCACCGGGCAGCAGCTGATGACCCCGGAGTATGCGGCGCCCGAGCAGCTCGCAGGCCGGCCGGTGACCACCGCCACCGACGTCCACGCCCTCGGCCTCGTGCTCTATGAGCTGCTGACCGGCGAGCGGCCCGCCGGCCGCGGCTCGGGACGCGAGCTTCCGCCGACGCCGAGCTCGGTCATCCGGTCGCGCGGCGCCGGCGGCCCGACGCCTGGGGGCGGCCGACCGGCCCCACAGCGGATCGACCGCGACCTCGACGCGATCTGCATGATGGCGCTGCGTCCCGATCCCGAGGCGCGGTACCCGTCGGCCGAGCAGCTCGGCCAGGACATCGAGCGTCATCTCGAGGGCCGGCCGGTGCGGGCCCGGAGGGGATCGGCCGGCTACCGGGCGGGGCTCTTCCTGCGTCGTCACCGAGGAGGGGTGGCGGTCGCCGGGGTGGTGGCGGCGTTGATGGTCACCGGGCTGGTCCGCGAGGCGACGCTGCGCGCCGACGCCGAGCGGGCGCGGCACGCCGCCGAGCTCGAGGCGGCGAAGGCAGTCGCGGTGTCGGAGTTTCTCGCCGAGCTCCTGTCGTCGGTCGACCCCGCCAAGGCCCAGGGCGAGACAGTCGCGGTGGCCGACGTCCTCGAGCAGGCCTCGGAGCGGATCGCCTCGAGCACGGAGATCACGGCGCAGCCCGAGGTCGAGGCGGCGATCCGGCGGACGATCGGTGGGACGTATGTCTCGCTCGGCCGCTATCCGGACGCCCGACCGCATCTCGAGCGGGCGGCGGCGCTGCTCGGCTGGCCCGGCTCGACCGACGAGGAGGCGACGGCAGCGGCCGCCGAGCTTGGCGTCCTCTACCACCGGCTCGGGCTGTTCGACGAGTCGGAGACCCTTCTCGGGCAGGTGCTCGAGGTTCGGGTCGAACGGCACGGCGAGGACCACCCGGCGTCGCTCACGTCGCTCAACCACCTCGCCGACCTCTACTTCTCGCAGGGTCGCCTCGACGATGTCGAGCCCCTCGACCGCCGGGTCCTCGAGATCCGCCGCCGGACGCTCGGCGCCGACCACCCGGACACCCTCCGCTCGATCAACGCTCTGGCCGCGACGCTCCACAACCGGGGCCGCTATGCCGAGGCGGCTGAGCTGTTCTCCGAGGGGCTCGTGGTCCGTCGCCGGACCCTGGGCGAGCGGCATCCCGACACCCTCATGCTGGCCAACAACCTGGCTGCGGCCTTCCTCGAGCTCGGTCGCTACGACGAGGCCGAGGGCCTGCTCCGGGAGGTGGTCGGGGGTCGTCTGGCGGTGCTCGGCGAGGCTCACGACCAGACCGCGATGTCGATCCACAACCTCGGCGTCACCCTGGCCCAGCTCGGCCGCTACGAGGAGGCCGAGGCGGAGCTGCGACGGGCGATCGCGGTGCGCGAGGCCCTTCCCGGGTCGGAGCGGAGCGTGCTCTTCTCGGAGAGCTACCTCGCCGACGTCCTGCGGGCCCGGGGGAGGGACGAGGAGGCCGGGGCGCTCTACCTCGAGACCCTGCGCCGGCAGCGGGAGGTCTGCGGGGTCGACGACGGCGACACGCTGAAGACCGCCGGAGGGCTCGCCGAGCTGCGTGTCCTCGAGGGTGACCTCGAGGCGGCCGAGGCGCTGATCGGCGAGATCCTCGAGCCGCAGGTGCGGGCCCGGGGCGAGGGCCACCCCGACACCCTCCAGACCCTGACCTGTCTGGCCCGCATCCGCAACCGGCAGGGGCGGTTCGACGAGGCGCTCGAGGTTGCGCGGCGCGCCGTCGAGGCGGGGACCGTCGCCCTCGGCGCCGATCACCCGGCGGTGCGACAGGCGGCCGACGAGGCGGCCCGCGCCCGGGCCGGCGCCGACGCCGGCGGGCCGGGGGTCACCTCGGCGCCGTGATCTCCTCGAGCAGCGCCGCGGCCATCGCCCCGAGCTGTGGGGTGGGCGCGCGGCCGACCAGCGGCCCGAGCAGCTCGGCGGCGGCGGGCAGGCGGCCCGAGTTGACCAGGTCGACGGCGCGGTTGTAGGTCCGCTGGAAGTCGCGGTAGCCGCGCAGCTGGTTCAGCAGCCGCTCGATCTCCGCCGTCCGGGCCTCGTCGGGCGCCTGCTCGACGAGCGGCTCGAGGAGGGCGATGGCTTTTTCGAGCTCCCCCGAGTTGGCCAGCCGCACCGCCTCGTCGGCGCGGCTGCGAAAGGTCGCGAAACCGCGGACCTGGGCGAGCAGGGAGGTGGCGGCCTCGGCCTCGCGCGGGGTGAGCTCGCCGGCGGCGAGCTCCTCGAGGGCGGCGATGGCAGCCTCGAGCCGGCCCGCGTTGACCATCGCGACCGCGTCGTTGTAGCGCTCGGTGAAACCCGGCGAGCGGTCGGTGGTAACCGGCTCGGCCTCGGCGGGGGGGTCTGGCGCGGCCGAGGCTGCCGCCGGTGGGGGCGCCACGCTCGCGACGAGCCTCTCGGCGGTCGCAACCATCGCCGGGTCGACGCCGGCGGCCCGCATCCGGTCGACGACGGCCCGGGCCTCGTCGGTGCGGCCGAGGTTGAGGCAGGCGACGACCAAGTTGGCGCCGACGTCGCCGCGGCCCGGGAGCATTCGCCAGGCGTGCTCGAGCGCCTTGACGGCGAGCTCGTCGTCGTCGCGCCGGTTGATCGCGGCGACGCCGAGCGCGACCCAGGCCTCGGCGAAGGTCGGCTGGAGGACGACGGCGCGCTTGAGGGCCGCCGTCGCCTCGTCGGCGAGCGCCGCCCAGCCGTCGCCGGCGCCGGGCTCGGAGAGGGTCTGGGCGAGACGGTTGCCGAGCAGGAACTGGACCATGAAGTCGTCAGGTGCGAGCCCGGCGGCCCGCCGGAATCGGGCGAGGGCCTCGCCGTTGCGGCCGGCGAGCTCGTCGATCCGCCCGAGCCCGGCGAGGGCGGGGCCGGAGGCGGGGTCGATCTCGAGGGCGGCGTTGAAGTGCTCGGCGGCGGCGGCGTGGCGCCCGGGGCCGAGCGAGACCAGGAGGTCGCCGAGCCGGCAGAGGACCTCCGGGTAGGTCATCGGCGAGATCGTCGAGGGGGTCGCCGCGGCGTCGGCGAGGGGCAGGTTGATGAAGGTCATGCGGTTGTTGCCGACGTACCAGCGCAGCTTCCCCTCGAGCTCCTTGGCGGTGGTCTCGAAGGCCGAGAAGAAGGCCTCGTTCCGATCGGCCCCCTCGCGGAGCAGCCGGGTGTAGTCCGCGGTCCGGCGGGCGCCGTCGGGCAGCCCGATGACCAGCAGATGGGTGAGGGCCCAGGACTGGGCGTAGAACGAGCCGCGGCGGATCCCCTCGTTGTAGACCGGCGAGTCGCGGTCGACCGCGATGAGCTCGTCGATCGGGAGCAGCGCGTGCTCGCGCAGCCACTGGACGTGGCTGCCCACCGGGAGGCCGATCTTCGCCACCGAGTGCTCGACTCGGAAGGTCGAGTAGAGCTCGGCGAGCCCCTCGTCGAGCCAGAGCGGCAGCCCGGGTTGGTTGGTGTGCAGGACGTAGTGGAGGTACTCGTGGTAGATCGTCGCCGAGACATCGCTCGAGTGCTGGCTGCCGACGATCGCGACGTGGTTGCCGAGCCGGTCGGCGCCGAAGTAGCCGGCGACCTGATCCTTCGCCCTGCCCTGGTAGTACAGCGTGTAGGGTGCGAAGGACCTCTCGGAGTCGAACACGTAGATCGAGGTCGGCACCGGGGAGACCAGGTTCACCCCGCCGAACAGGGTCTTCAGCACCGTCCGGAGCTGCTCGAGGCCGCCGCCGGCGCTCCGCGCCAGCTCCTCGGCCGCGTTCGAGTAGATCGTGAAGTTGGCGGTCTCGACCCGGATCCAGCGGTCCTTCGGCCGTGGCAGCCCGGGCTCGCCGGTCGCGGCGCCGGCCGACGAAGCGATCGCGCCGACGAGCAGCAGGGCGAGACTACGGATTCGGAGACGAAACGTGACGATCATGGTGCCTCCTCCGTCGGGGACCGGACCAGGTCGTCTTGACTCGAGGTGAGGTCAGCCTATCACGCTCCTGGGTTGTCTTCTCGATGACATCAGGCGCCTCGGAGGCGCCGGAGAGGACCGGCGACGGTCCGTCGGGGATCCGTTCTGCGAGCTCGCCGCCCCCGCCGCGGGACGGGTAGAATGTCGTGCGACGACGATGCAATTGAGGAGCGGCACATGGACTTCACCGACAAGCGGGTACTCATCACCGGCGGCTCACGGGGCATCGGTCAGGCGTGCGCGATCGCCTTCGCCAGAGGCGGGGCGAAGGTCGCGGTCAACTACCGGAGCAACGCCGCGGCGGCGGAGGCGACGCTCGGCGGGCTGGCGGGGTCGGGCCACGTCGCCCTCCGGGCCGACGTATCGGATCCGGTCGAGGTCGAGTCGCTGGTGGCCGCCGCGGTCGAGGCCCTCGGCGGGCTCGACATCCTGGTCAACAACGCCGGAATCTGGGTCGAGCACAAGCTCGAGGAGGTCGACTACGACGGGTGGCGGGAGGCCTGGCGGCGGGTGCTCGAGGTCAACCTCGTCGGCCCGGCCAACGTCTGCTACTGCGCCGCGCGGCACATGATCGGCGCGGGTGGTGGTCGGATCGTCAACGTCTCGTCGCGCGGCTCGTTCCGCGGCGAGCCCGACGGCCCGGCCTACGGCGCCTCGAAGGCCGGGCTCAACGCGATGAGCCAGAGCCTCGCCAAGCGGCTCGCACCCCACGGCATCACGGTCGGCGTGGTCGCGCCGGGCTTCGTCGACACCGACATGGCGGCGCGCTACCGCGAGTCGCCGATGTGGGCCGACATCATGAGCCAGAGCCCCTACGGCCGGGTCGCCAGGCCCGAGGAGGTCGCGGCCGCGGTGCTGTTCCTCGCCTCCGACGGCGCGGAGTTCTCGACCGGGACGATCATCGACGTCAACGGCGCGTCCTATCTGCGGACCTGAGGCGGAATCACCCCCGACTCGCGGCGTGTTGGCTGTCGTGATGGATCGGCGTCGGCCCCTCGCTGCCGCTCTCCGCCGGGCAGGCTCGGCGGTGGTCGGTGTCGCTCTGCCTGTTCTGGCGGCCACGGGGTCTCCGGCCCAGACGCTCTACGTCGACGTCACGTCGACCAACATCCCGTTCAACATCGCCAATACCATGGACGCGGCGATGGCGGACCTCGACGCCGACGGCGACCTGGACATCGTGCTCGCGATGGAGTTCCAGCCCAACATCCTGCTCGTCAACGATGGGTCCGGGGTGTTCACCGACCAGAGTTCCGAGCGCCTGCCGATCGTTCGTCGCGACAGCGAGGATGTCGGGGTCGCCGACGTCGACGGCGACGGCGACCCCGACTTGGTCTTTGTGACCGAGGACGATCTCGTCAACGAGCTCTACCTCAACGACCGCGCGGGCAGATTCCGCGACGCCTCGGGACGGATCGGCGACACCGGCCGGTCGAACGCCCTCGAGATGACCGACATCGACGGCGATGGCGACGTCGACCTGGTCATCGGCAACGCAGGCCCCAACCGCATGCTCCTCAACGACGGGAACGGCTGGTTCGCCGTCGACCCGAACCGTCTGCCCGGCCGCTCGTCGGTCACTCAGGACCTCGACCTCGCCGACGTCGACGGCGACGGCGACCTCGACATGATCGAGGCCAACGAGGGCGACAACGTCCTGCTGCTCAACGACGGGAGCGGCCACTTCAGCGATGCCCCGGGGCGGATCCCCCTCCGGGCCACCCGCGAGGAGACCCGAGAGGCCGACTTCGGCGATGTCGACTGCGACGGCGATCCGGATCTGTACTTCGCCAATACCCGACTCTTCGTGTCGACCGCCGACCCGCGAAACCGCCTGCTGATCAACGACGGGACCGGCCGGTTCAGCGACGAGTCCGCGGCCCGGCTGCCCGACGACGAGCTGGCTTCGTACGAGGTCGACTTCCTCGACGTCGACTGCGACGGCGACCTCGACATCCTCACCGGGAACGGTCTGGTCGTCTTCGGCAGGGCCGGGCCGAAGACGATCGTGCATGATCTGTACAAGGTCTACCTCAATGACGGGGAGGGCTTCTTCCACGACGGTACCGACGAGATCCTGCCGCCGACGGCGACCGGCATCGGCTTCGACATCGCGGCAGGCGACGTCGACGGTGACGGCGCGGTCGACCTCTACCTGGCGGGCCGGGAAACTCGCGACCGGCTGGTGCTGTCGACGGCCGGTCGGTGCTTCCGTCCGGCATGCCCTCGATCGACGGTCCGGCAGGCCGGAGCGCGGCTGGCGCCGTGAGCGGGATGACGAAGCACACCGTCGCCACAGCCGAGGCGTCGGACGGCGCCCCGGCGCCGGCGGCCGGACGGGTCCGACGCTGGGTGCTCGCGACGATCGGCGTGGCGCTGGTCGGGGTCGGTGCGGCCGGGGTCTTCCTCCCGGGCCTGCCGACCACGGTCTTCTTGCTCGGCGCCTCGTGGTGCTTCGCCCGCTCCTGCCCGTGGCTCGAGGATCGGCTGATCCGCGTGCCCCTCTTCCGGCCGTTCTTCGTCTACCTCGATGGCAACGCCCGGATGCCCCGCCGGGCGGTGATCTGGACCCTGGTCCTCATGTGGTCGGCGATCGCGATCAGCACGATCCTGGTCAATCTCGGAGGGCCGGCGAGGCCGGTGCTCGCCACGACGATCGTCGCCGCCGGTCTGGTCGGGACCTGGTTCGTCCTCCGCCGTCGGGCCGCACTGGACGCCACCGGCGATGAAGCCGAGCCCCCCGACGGCTCGAGCGAGGTGGCGCCGGATCACCGATCGAAGGACCGACCGTAGCTGATCGCATCGTCTCCCGCCGTGCGGGATTCGCGCGAGAATGATGGTAGTCTTGTAGGTGGAGGAGCTCGAACGTCCGAGAGGGAGGACGTCGGATTTCCGGCCCGCCGATGTCGAGACGCTGTACACTCTTGTCCGTTTGCCTGTCCGGAGGCGGGGTAGGTATCCGCCGATGGCGGGACTCTATTCGCCCGAGCCATCGGCCGCCCTGTCGTCTGCCCTTCGAGGGCAGCCTCGCCGCTCCCACCGACGATGAGTACAACCCGCAAAAAAGAGGAGAGCCACCATGAGCCAGCCGATCGGACGGTCGACGGTTCGAGCCCTGTGCGTGATCATGCTCGCGGCTTTCGCCGTTGCGGCGGACGAGCCGGGCGGTGAGGACTTCGCGAGCCTGTCCCTCGAGGATCTGATGCAGATCAGCATCAGCGTGGCCTCGCTCAAGGAGGCGGGCATCCTCGACGCGCCCTCGATGGTCACGGTGATCGACCGGGACATGATCGAGGAGTACAACCTCCAGTCGGTCGCGGAGGCGGTCAACCTGGTCGCCGGGATGTCGGTGGTCCGGACCTACCTCAAGCGCGATCTCCCGACCGCCCGTGGCGTTCTCCAGGACTCCTACGCGAACAAGGTCCTGGTGCTGATCGACGGTGTGCCGACCTGGCACGGGGTCACGGGAGAAGGCGCGCTGGCGCGGATCGACATCCACGATGTCGAGCGCATCGAGGTGCTCAAGGGCCCGGCCTCGGTCCTGTACGGGACCAACGCCTACTCCGGCGCGATCAACATCGTGCTCCGCAGCGCCGCAAACGCGAGCCCGGGGCTCCAGATCGGGATCGCCGAGAACTCCGGGTATCGAGCCGGAGGTCACTATGTTGCCGAGACCGGGGAGGTGAAGGTCTTCCTGTCCGGCAACGCCGTCGACAACAACAGCCCGGACTTCACCTTCGTCGACGAGAGCGGCGTCAGCGGTCTGGTCGAGGAGTTCATCGAGAGCCGCAACTTCACCGGCCAGGTGACCGCCGGGCATCACTCGGCGATGGTCAACGCCTACCGCATCGACGAGAGCTACCTCGGCGTCACGCCGACCTTTGCCGCGGGGGCGGGGAACCCCCACCTCCTCGAAGGTGTGCTCTGCAACTACACCTTTTCGACGCCGATCGGCTCCAAGACCACCGTCGACACGGGTCTCACCTACGACTGGAACTCGCGAGACCTGTCGCGAACCGCGGACGACAGCGTTCGGGCGAGCATCGTCGGGGACCGGCTGGCGATCTTCGGCAAGGCGGTCGCCGACCTGTCGGAGCGCTTCAACCTCGAGGGCGGGATCGACCTCGAGCGCCGGACCAGCTCCGAGTACCGAAACTACGACACCCTGACCGACGAGACGCTGGCCGACAACAACATGCGGGACCGCGAGGTCGACGAGTACTCGGGGTTCCTGCAGCTCGGCTACACGGTCCCCCGCTTCCGCTTCGTGGTCGGCGCCCGGTTCACCGACAACGAGCTCTTCGGCAACGACCTGTCGTCGCGCGCGACCCTGGTTTTCAAGGCCAGCTCCTCGAGCTCGATCAAGCTCAACCTCGGCCAGTCGTACCGGGTGCCGTCGCTGTTCGAGCTGTACTTCCAGACACCGACCAACACGGTCTGGGGGAACACCGAGCTCGAGCCGGAGAAAAACGACACCGTCGAGCTCGCCTACCTCGGCTCGTTCGGCAACCTGTTCATCGAGGCGCTGGTCTACCACGCCGACTACAAGGACCGGATCTTCCGTACCCGGCGTTACCCCAACTTCACCAGTGATCCCACCGACACCTCGACGATCTACGTCAACGGCGACGAGTTCTCGGCCGACGGCGTCGAGCTCTCGATGCGATACCAGCAGGAGGAGGGGATCAACGCGTTTTTCAACTACACCTTCACCGACGGCGATGACGGCGATCGGATCGAGGGAACCGACTCGTACAACTTCAAGTACATCCCCGAGCACGCGGCGGCCGCCGGCGTGGCCTTCAAGGTCAGGAGGTTCCTGGTCTCGGGAGTCGTCACCTATCAATCGGAGGTCGGCGCCCCCCTCGAGGACATCGGCGACCAGACGACCTTCGACCTCACGCTCGGCTACCGGCACCGCTCCGGATCGACGCTCCTGCGTCACTACCTGACGTGCAAGAACCTGGCCGACGACCCGATCCTGATCCCGGAGTACGTCCGCCAGAGGATCAACGAGGTGCCTTCGGGGTACGGCCGCCGCATCTCGTACAACATCCAGATCGAGTTCTGACGGAGGCGACATGTCCGACACTCCTCCCAACGACCGAGGTACGGGTCTCCTCAGCCGCTTCCTCCGCACCGACACCGTTCGCCAGCAGCTCACGCTCGGCGCGATCGGAGTTATGGCTTTTTGCGCGGCGACCTCCTCGATCCTCCTGTGGTTCACGCTCAGGTCGGTGGCCAACTCGACGCTCGAGGCGATCACCGCCAACGCCACCTCGAGCGCGGTGTCCGCGGTGGAGGACCTGGAGCGCAGGATCGCCGGCTACGCTGACTCGCTGGCGAGGCGGCCCGAGATCGCGATTGCCGCCTCCGGCGGCAACGCGGAAGCCCTCGAGGACCTGCTCGGCGCCGAGTTCCGGTCGCTCAACAGCCTCGACCGCTCGGTGACCGTGGTCGAGGTCACCTCGCGATCCGGGACCGTGCTGATGCGGGGCCATGCACCCTCTCAACGTGCGGGGGACGCGGCCTCCCCGGCGGCGGTCGCCGACGCTCTCGGGGGCCAGGCGGTTTCCCGGCTGGCGGTGGCGCGCGACGGCCAGAGTGCGACGCTGGTGTCGGTGGCGCCCCTGACCTTCGCCGACATGGTGGTCGGCACGGTCGTGGTCGGGAGCGCCCTCGACAAGGAGACCGCAGGCTATCTCGGAGAGAAGGTCGGCGGCGACATCGCGTTCTTCCTCGACGGTCGGGCGCGTGCGTCCTCGATCGCCGGGGTCGAGCTGTCGAAGCTGCGGATCGGCGCCGACCCCGGCGCCGTCGGTGAGCGTGCCGTCCAGTCGACCGAGGTCGTCGACGATCGCCGCTTCCAGGTCGGCTATGCACCGCTGCGCTCGAACGACAACGGCGTTGACGCGGTCATGGCGGTCTACCGGTCGCGCGAGGAGGTCGAGCGGACCTCCCGGGTGGCGCTGCTGCGATACCTCGGCCTGCTCGCCCTGTCCCTCGTCGCCATCGCGTGGATCGTCGTTCGGCTTTCCGACCGGCTCGCCCGCCCGGTGGCGACCCTTTCGGACATGGGGCTGCGAATCGCCGAACGGGACCTGCGCCCGACCTCGGGCGTGGTCGCCGGCAACGATGAGATCGGCCGGTCGGTGACCGGGATGTCGGCCGCGATCAGCGGGCTGCGAGGGGCCGTCGAGGCGATCGCCCGCCACTCGACCGAGCTCGCGTCGGCGTCGCGCGATCAGGCCGAGGTGAGCCGCCGGATGTTCGACGACGCCGAGTCGACCTCGCGAGAGGTCGTTCAGGTGTCCTCGGCTGCCGAGGAGGTCAGCGCGAACATGAGCACCGCCGCGACCGCGGTCGACCAGATGCACGCGAGTGTCGCCGAGATCGCGCGTAACGCCAGCGAAGCGGCCCTCGTCGCGCAGTCGGCGGTCTCCGTCGCCTCCGAGACCACCGCGACGATCAACTCCCTCGGACGGAACAGCCAGGAGATCGACAAGATCGTCCAGATCATCACCGCCATCGCCGAGCAGACCAACCTGCTGGCGCTCAACGCGACCATCGAGTCGGCGCGGGCGGGAGAGGCCGGACGGGGGTTCTCGGTGGTCGCCGACGAGGTCAAGAAGCTCGCACGGCAGACCGCGGACGCCACCGGCGACATCGAGCGCCAGATCCACGCCATCCAGACCGACGCGCACAGCGCGGTCCAGGCGATCGCCGAGATCAGCTCCACCATCACCAGGATCTCCGACGTGCTGTCGACCATCGCGACGGCGGTCGAGGAGCAGACCGCGACCACGGCGGAGATCGGCAACAGCGTGGCAGAGGCGGCGCGAGGCAGCAGCGAGATCGCCCAGTCGATCTCGATGCTCAGCCAACGCGCCGAGGAGACCTCGACCACGGCCGAGCAGACCCGGGCGACCGCGGCGACCCTCGACGAGCTCGCCAAGAAGCTCCAGGGCGTGGTGTCAGGGTTCCGGTACTGACCGGCTCGCAGGGCGGAGTTCGATCGCCGTCGAGGGACGGGTCAGTTGACCGCCTCGCCGAGGGCGAGGAGCTCGGCGGCGAGGCGAAGGCCGTTCGCCTCGGCGGCCCGCTTGTTGACCTCGAAGCGGACGAACTCACCCTCGGTGAGGAAGTTGATCATCGCCCCCTGACGACCGTAGCCGGGCGAGTCCGCGACCAGAAGGATCGGTCGCCCTGACAGGGCCGAGACGAACTCGCCGAAGCGCTCCCGGTTGCCGGGGCCGACGAAGACGACGTTGCAGCCCAGGGCCTGTCCGGTGGTGGTCAGGGATCGGACCTCGAGCCGCTTCCCCTTGACCTTCTTGGAGGCCGCGATCCGCTCGAGGGCGTCGACGACCGCCGGGTGGTCGGCGACGCCGATCACGAACGGCACCGCCGGGTCGTTCACCGACGAGCTGGCCGGCCACTCGATGAACCGAGTGAACCGTTCGAGAAACTCCGCCTCGAGGGTGGCGACGAGATCCTGGGCAGCGACCACCGGGGCGAGCGCCACCACGACCAACCACACCATGATGAGTGCACAGCGAGTGATCATTGACGCACCTTCCGGATTCATCGTAGCAGAAAGCGGGCCAGGCCGTGCACCGGGTGGGCCAGGCTCGGTGGGCGAATCACCAGCCGCGAAGGGGCGCCCGGGACGAGAGCACACAGGGAGGTTCGGAGGATCGCGAGGAGATCGACGGCATGCCTAGAATGGACCTGTGACCCGCCGAAGCGCGGCTCGCCCGGCCTGGGCCTCGCTGCTGCTCGTCGCGGCGGCGGGCTGGTCGTCCGCCCTCGAGACCGACCAGTATTGGTCGTGGGGCCGCCCGCTCGCCGACTCCGCCGCGGCGATCGACGCCAAGCTCAACCTGGAGCTCGAGCGAGCCCTCGCCGACTCGGTGGACCGCCGTCACGCCCGGCCGGGCTGCACCGATGTCGTCAGGGCCTTCCGGCGGCGGCTGCGGTTCGTGCTGTTGCACGACCTCCAGATCTGGGCGGTCAACACGACGGTGGTCGCGCGCTCGCCCGAGGGGCCGGAGGAAAACCGCGCCTACCGGCGAACCAACCTCTACTCGAACCACCCGCTGGTCGACCCCGGGACGTGGATGCCGATCACCCCAACCATCGAGGTCGCGGGCGTCCGCTTCGGGACCGACAAGCTGGCCCACTTCGTGTCCTCGGGCTGGCTCTACCTCGAGGATTACCGGAGGGCCCTCGGCGAGGTCGGCTCCGACGACCGGGCGCTGCGGGCCGCGGTCGAGCGCGGGATGCTCGACGAGAGCCTGATCCTCGGCAAGCTGACCTCGGGCATCCTCTCGATCGCCGATGTCGAGGCCGGCTTTTCGGGGCTGCGGTTCTTCCGAGACCTGTGCTGGGGGGAGGATCCGGTCCTGGTTCAGGGAGACCAGGGATGGGTCGTCACCCGACCGGTCGAGATCGCCCGGTACGTGACGCCACGGTGGGACGAGTCGTACCAACCCCCGGTCTACTCGGCGGGCCGGTGGCGAAAGGTCCGGCCCGTCCTCGAGGGCTACTGCGATCGGCTCGCCGACCCCGAGGTCGTCGCCCAGCGCCGCCGCTACCGCAGCCACGACACCCCGTCGCCGGTCGCCGAGGCGGTGGCGGCCCGGGTGGCCGCCGGACGGCTCGAGGATCCGGCTCGGTTCGGCCTCGAGGCGGTGTGCGCGACAGCCGATCCGTCGCCCTCCTGGGAAGCAGGGGGCGGGGCGAGCGAGCCGAGGATGGCACCGCAGGACGCGGCTGTGATCGAGACGGCGATCCTCGACGAGGAGCTCGAG
Organism: Thermoanaerobaculales bacterium; assembly: GCA_025456145.1. GTDB lineage: Bacteria > Acidobacteriota > Thermoanaerobaculia > Thermoanaerobaculales > Sulfomarinibacteraceae > JAHECW01. The sequence continues at coordinate 60,232 of JALOLD010000015.1, forward strand.
CGGAGGAGGATGACGGTGCTGGTTGCCGGCGCCCAGCTCGGCTACCCGCAGGCGATCTCGGCGTCGATCGGTGCGATGCTGACCTCGAAGCCGACCGCCTACCACTGCGACGTCGTGTGCGACCTCCGCGGTCCCTTCGTCGAGCTCGAGCCCGGCCTCGGTGGCGCCCGGCTGAGCCTCGGTTGGGCGAGGGTCGCCGGCCGGATCGGCGGTCGCGTCCGGATGCTCGAGGCGGGGTACTTCGGAATCGCCTACAAGCTGAGCCTGCTGCGCACCTGGGGCGACCTCGGCTGGCTGGCGCCGGATCGGACCCACGCCGGTGTCGGGCTGGCGGTGCCCGTCGCCCAGGCCAACCTCGAGATCGGCCTGCTCTACCGGCTCAGCGGCGGCGACGACGGGCGCTGGACCATGACCGGCGGAGTGGGCTGGGGCTTCTGACTCAGCCCGCGCTCTCGGCACCCGCCGTCGCCGCGAGGATCTCCGAGAGCCGGGACCTCACCCGCGGCCACTCGAGGGCGAACCACGGCGTGAACAGCTCCGGCCTCGCCGCGAGCTCGCGGTCGAGGTCGTCGGGTCCGATCCAGCGGACCTCGGCGATCTCGTTGGTGTTGAAGCGCGGCTCCTGGCCGGTCGTGCCGGCGAAGACCCAGCACACCTCGCGCTCGGCGCCGAGGTCGAGGTAGGTGGCGTGGTAGGAGAAGGTGTAGAGGTGACGCAGCTCGGTGGTCAGCCCGAGCTCCTCGTCGAGACGACGCCGGGTGGCGGCGTCCATTGGCTCGCCGTACCGCGGGTGCGAGCAGCACGAGTTCGACCAGAAAAGGGGCCACAGCCGTTTGGCCGCGCTGCGCCGCTGGAGCAGCACCTCGCCCCGCCGGTTGAAGACGAAGAGCGAGAACGCGCGGTGGAGCACCCCGGCGCCGTCGTGGCAGGCCGCCTTGTCGAGGCGGCCGATCTCGCGGTCGTCCCGGTCGACCAGGATGAGCGCCTCGTCGTCGCTCGACACCACCTCGGAGGTGGTCGGCACGCCCTCAGCCAACCCGTGCCTCCATCGCCTGATAGCCGGCGTCGTGCATCGCGGCGATGACCCTGGATGCGCCCTCCGGGCACAGCGCGATCATCGAGCCGCCGCCGCCGCCGCCGGTGAGCTTGGCGCCGAGGGCGCCGTTCTCCCGCGCGATCTGGATGAGCTCCTCGAGCTCCCAGCTCGACACCTGGAGGCCGTTGAGCAGCCCCTGGCAGACGTTCATCAGCTCGCCGAGCCGCTCGAGGTCGTTGCGTTTGATCGCATCGAGGGCCTGGCCGGTGACCGCGTCGACCCCCTTGAACATCGTGTCGTAGACATCGGGGTTTCGCCGGCGGCCGTCGCGCACCCGGGCGACCATCTTCGCGGTCAGGCTCTCGACCCCGGTCATCCCGATGACGAAGGTGATCGGCTCGGCGAAGCGGAGCGAGTGGATCTCGGGCGGGTCGCCCTTTCTGAAAACCAGCGGCTGGCCGAAGGTGGCGACGGTGTTGTCGATCCCGGACGGCGTACCGTGGGCGACGCACTCGCACTGGTAGGCGAGCTTGTTGACCTCGTCGTCCGAGAGGCCGAGCGAGAAGTGCCGGTCGATGGCGCGGATGATCGCCACCGCGACGGCCGCCGAGCCGCCGAGACCCATCGCCCGAGGCATCTCGGAGAACACCTCGATCCGCATCGACCGGTCGGTCAGCCCGAGCTCGCGGAGCACGAGCGCGGCCGGCACCTCGAACGACCGCTGCTTCGCCGGGTCCTCGGTGCGCAGGCGCTGCTCGACGCCCCATCGCGGGACGACCAGCCAGACCCCGTCGTTTCCGTCGACGACCCGCGCCCTGACCGCGAGCGGCACCGGCGCCGCGATCGCGCGGCTGCCGTAGACCACGGCGTGCTCGCCGAAGAGGATGATCTTGCCGTGCCCGGCGGCCATCTGGGCGCGCTCCTCGTGGGCGAGGGCCGCTCCGGTCTGGAACCTGACCTGCTCGATGATCTCCTCGGCCTTCCAGATCTTGATCTCGCCGGACTCGACGAGCTTCTCGACGACCGAGTCGAAGATCTCGGGGGTGGCGCCCGCCGCCGATGCCACGGTCCGGGCGTGGAGGGTCATGTGGCCGTGCTGGATGCCCTCGGTGACCAGCGCCCTGAGTGCCGAGAGGTTCTGGGCGAGCCCGACCGCGGCCATGACCTCGGCGAGCTCCCGAGACGTCTCGACCCTGGTCAGGCGGAGGTTCATCGCGACCGACGGGTTGGCGCTCAACGGGCCGCCGACGATACCGACCCGCAGCGGCAGCTCGATCTCGCCGACGAGGGCCCCGTCGGCCCCCTTCCACCAACGGCTGAGCGAGGTGTAGTGGCTGCCGCGTGCGGCGTAGGCGTGGGCGCCGGCCTCGACGGCGCGCCAGTCGTTGCCGGTGGCCAGGGCGACCGCGTCGATGCCGTTCATGATTCCCTTGTTGTGGGTCGCCGCCCGGTAGGCGTCGACCGCGGCGAACTGGCTGGCGATGATGATGCCGTCGCGTACCTGCTCGCCGTCGAAGCCGTTGTTGCCGAGCTGGGTGACCGGGATCTCGACCCGGGCCCGGACGAGGGAGCGGTCGGCGAGGTTCGACAGGATCCGCAGGAACACCCGCCCGCCGGTCAGGCTCTCGAGGAACGAGGCGACCCCCTCGCACATCGTGTTGACCAGGTTGGCGCCCATCGCGTCGCGGGTGTCGACGAGCAGGTGGACGACGAGCATCTCGACCGAGTCGTTGGTCGCCGGGTGGAGCACGACCTCGAGGTCGACCGCGCCGCCGCCGCGGGCGACCATCCGCGGATGGAGGCTGTTGGCGAGGTTGAGGACCTCGGACTTCCGTTGCTCGACCACCTGACGGGCCTTGGAGGGGTTCGGCACGTCGACGAGCTGGATCTGGCCGATCAGGATGGGCTCGGTGCTCGAGGTGGTGAAGCCGCCGCCGCTCCGCGCGGTCTTCGCGGCGAAGCTCAGGGCGGCGACGATCGACGGTTCCTCGACCACGAGAGGCACGACGTAGTCCTTGCCGTTGATCAGGAAGTTGACGCCAAGCCCGACCGGCAGGCCCATGACGCCGATCACGTTCTCGATCATCGCGTCGGCGTCGTTGACGTCGAGCACGGTCTCGCCGTTGAGCAACGCTTTGTAGTCCTGGGACGAAAGCAGGCCGCGATCGCGGACCGAGCGGACCCGTTCCTGGACCGACAACCTGTGGAACGACGGAAAGACTGACTTGCTCAAGGCTCGTGTGCTTCCTTTCGGACGAATCGGACGCGTTCACCCCGATGGCGACCGTCCGACCGGACTTTCCAACAGATCGGGGCCTGGTTCTGGCGATCGCGATCTTTAGCCGTCTCGGCTTTGCATCCGGCCTTCGAACGCACCCGTTCGGGCGCTACCTTATCCCCAATCACCAGCACCGACAAGGCCGAGGAGTCGGATGTCCGGTTAACCACGGGACGGCCATCCGCTATTTCTGCACCCGTTGGTGGGTCAGCGGGTGCGCTGCAGAGCGCGGAGCGCGTCGATGGGTCGACGGTCGGGCGCCATCGGCTTGATCGCCCGCCGATAGGCCTCGCCGGCCTCGTCGACGCGTCCGGCGCGTCGCAGGATCTCGCCTCGGTAGAAGTGGACGAGGCCGCTCGCCGGGTCGATCCGGCTCGCCTTGGCGAGCTCGTCGAGGGCCGGCGGCCCGCCCGCCTGCGGGTTGTAAAGGTAACGGCAATAGGCGAGCTCGGCGCGGTAGTCGCCGTTCTGGGGGTCCAAGTCCGAGGCGTAGGCGAGCTGCTCGATGGCCTCCCGATAGTTGCCCTCGGCCATCAGCGCCCTGCCCCTGCGGTGCTGGACGGCGGGGTCGAGGAGATCGGTCTCGATCCTGAAGCTGGTGGCGGGCCTCCCTCCGGTCGGGTCCGGAGTGCGTCGCCGGTCGAGAAGGGCCTGCCGCCGTCGAGGATCGTCGAGGTCGGCGAACGCCCGTGCGCCGGCGAGAAAGACCCGCGCGGCGTCGGGCGCGAGCTCGCCGGGGTAGGTCCAGGGGGCGAACCGCTCGGCGAACTCGACAAACCGCTGACGCTGGTCGCCCTCCGATCCGCCCGGGTCGACCCCGAGCAGCTCGAAGGCGTCCTTGCGGCGCAGATTGAGGATCATCTCGGCGAGCTCGGCGCGACGCGGATCGGCGACCGGGTCAGGGAGTGGGTCGGGCTCGCCGAGCGGTCGCGTGGCCGGGCGCTGGGGAGGTCTCGGCGCCGTCGGCGCCGCGACCTGCGCGAGCCGGTCGGCCGGCAGCACGACGCCGATGAGGGCCAGGGCATGGATGGTCCTGGTGAGCTCCTCGAAGGAGAGCGAGGCTGTCGCGGCGATCTCGTCGAGCCGCATCGGGCGCTCCTCGAGCACCGCGACGATCGACCTCTGTTGGGCGGTGAGACGGATCTCGCCGAGGTCGAAGAACGGCGCCGGGTGGAGCGCGAGCGGCCGGTTGATCAGCGGCCCGACCGACGCGTCGACCTGCTGCCGGGTGGCGAATCGGGTCACGCCGAGGACGATCAGCTGGGCGACGTTGACCTTGAGGGTGGATCCCGGCTCGGCGGGCGGGGGGCCGAGCCGGTACTCGCCGTGCAGCCACGAAAAGCCGTCGAGGAGCTTCCGGGCGAGGTTGCGCTGGAGAGCCCGGCGCAGCCCATCAGCGCTGAACAGCCCGCGCTCGAGGAGCACGTCGCCGACCAGAATGCCGCGCGAGCATGCCTCGGCGAAGCAGTCGTTCGCGGTCGTCTCGTCGAGCTCCCCAGAGCTCTGGAGAAACCGGCTGAGGGTCTCGTGGGCGAGGTTCGAGCGGCAGTCGATGGGGACCCCGCTCTCGATGACGATCTCCTTGACCAGCGGCGGGCGGGAGATCTGGAGCGACACGCTCCGTTCGTGCCGGGCGAGGGCGAAGAGCAGCTCAGCGAACCCAACCTCGGCCAACGAGCCCGAGCCTTCGCGGGACAGCCGCTCGACCGACTCGTCGTCGTGATTCATCGGGCTCATGGTATCAGCCGGCGGGGGACCCGGGTGACAGCGATCGGGCATATCGAATTCGTCTTGAGGGGACAGCTTGTTGGGTGTGGGCCCCTCATCAACTGCAGCGACGGACGTGAGAGTCGACAGACGGCGTAACGGATTGCCGAGCCTCGGGGGGCGCACGGCTGGGGCGGGACGATCCGCCTTGCAGGATCGCCCGGGTCGACCTCAACGCAGGGCCGCGAGATCCCGCGCGGCTCCATGCTGTTTCGGTTGTGTGCCGCTGGAGTCGAGATCACGACCGCGGCAGTGGCCACCTGCAGGAGCGCCGGCGGTCGAGGCGAGCAACGACCGTCACCTGGCTGGCGGCCGGTTCAAGATCGAGGCGGACCCACTTCCATCATCCCTTCATTAACTGTCATGGGATCGTAAAACTTGCCTTGTCAGTGGTTTCCTTGTTGTAGCATGACGGCGATTCGGGCCCCGCGAACCGATCGCAGGTCAATCCGACACGGAGGGATCGAGGTGAAACAGGCACTCAGCGTGATCGTGACGTTCGTGATGTGCGTGGTCGCGTCGGCGCCGGCAACGGCGCAGGACATCGGCGACGAGGCGGAAACGACCGAGACGGCCGAAGCTGAGTCGACCGCGACCGAGGGTCGGGTGTTCAGCGATCAGATCGTCGTCACCGCGGGTCGGCAGGAGCAGCTCTCGAGCGAAGTCGCGGCGCCGATCACCGTGATCACCAGCGAGCAGATCGAGAGGCTCCAGCCCGAGAAGATGGCCGACCTGTTCAAGACCATCCCGGGTGTCGAGGTCGACGGCGAGGGCCCGTTCCGCGGCATCCCGGTGATCCGCGGTCTGAGCTCGAACCGGGTGCTCATCCTGGTCGACGGGCAGCGGCTCAACAACGCCCGCGAGTCGACCGATTTCGCCGGCATCCAGCCGAGCCTCGTCAACCTCGGCGAGGTCGAGCGGATCGAGGTGCTGCGCGGCCCGGCATCGGTCCAGTACGGCTCGGACGCGATCGGTGGGGTGGTCAACATCATCACCCGCCAGCCGGATCTCGGCGCCGACCAGTTCGAGGTGCACGGAAACGTCTCCTACGAGTACGGCACCACGTCCGACTCTCAGGACGGCCAGGTCCGGGTGAGCGGCGCCGGCAAGAGGATGGGCTTCGAGATCGGCGGCTCGATCCAGGACGTGGAGAACTACACCGCCGCCGACGGAGCGCACGAGGACGACCGTTATGCTGCCTACACTCTCGAGGACGACACCGTGCCGAACAGCGGGATGCAGCAGGAGGCCTTCGACGGCACCTTTCGCATCCTGACCGGCGACCAGGGCCTGCTCAAGGTCAACGCCGAGGTGGTCCGGACCGAGGACATCGGGTTTCCCGGCTTTGACCCGGAGACCTCGGGCATCGACATCTCCTTCCCGCAGTTCGACCGCGACAAGCTCGGCGCGAGCTGGGCGTCGGGGGCGATGGGCTTTCTCGAGGACCTGACGCTGAGCGCCTGGTACCAGGCGGTCGACAAGGAGAGCATCCGCAACTTCGACTTCGGCACCTTCTTCCAGAACTCCTACACCCGGTCGGAGATCGACAGCCTCGGATTCAACGCCCAGGGGATCTCGAGCTTTGGTGTCAACCACCTGACCTACGGTCTCGACTTCTACCAGGACGAGCTTCACGACACCTCACTCAGCGAGTCCACCTTCGCTCCGCCGAGCGACGAGGTCGTCGTCCCGGACAGCACCCAGCGTGCCCTCGGCCTGTACATCGGCGACCGGATCTCGGCCACCTCGAAGCTGATCCTGAACCTCGGGCTCCGTGGGGACACCTACAGCTTCGAAAGCGACGACGACCCGAGGTACCAGGGCGAGCCGATCGACGTCACCGACTCGGCGCTGTCGGGCAATCTCGGGGTCATCTACTCGCTGACCGACCATGTGAACCTCACCGGGCTCATCGCCCGCGGCTTCCGGACACCGAACATCCAGGAGCGGACCTTCTACGGTTTCGCGAGCACCGGCGACACCTACATCGTCCAGAACTCGGAGCTCAGCCCCGAGACGTCGTGGAACTACGAGGCGGGCTTCAAGGTCCGCTACGAGCAGGCATCGGGTGGGCTCAACTTCTTCTACAACGACCTGACGGACTTCATCGGCTTCGTCTTTCTCGACCCCGACGACCCCCGGAGCGCCGCGTGCCCGCCGATCCCGGGCATCGAGTGCTCGACCTTCGAGAACACCGAAAAGGCCGAGATCTGGGGCGTCGAGCTCGACCTGGAGTGGATCCTCGCGCGCTGGTGGTCGGTCTTCGGCAGCTTCGCCTACCTCGAGGGAACCGACAAGACCACCGACGAGCCGCTGTCCTCGATCCCGCCCTGGAAGATCACCGCGGGGGTCCGTTACCAGCGGTCGCAGTGGTGGGCCGAGGCGGATGTCCGCTACGTCGGCGAGCAGGACCGACTGCCCAGCGACGACCCGCGGTTCGAGACCGGCACCGAGCCGTTCACCGTGTTCGACGTGCGAGGCGGCTACGACTTCGCCTTCGGGCTCGGCGTCCTGGTCTCCTTCGAGAACGTCTTCGACGAGCTCTACAACGAGCCGTTCAACAACCGGCCCGAGCCGGGGAGCAACCTGCGGGCGACGCTGCGGTACCGGTTCTGAGGTACCCCGGCCGTCCGCCGCGGGCGGCTTCTCAGAAGCCCCGGCCTTCCGGGCCGTCCGGCCTGGACGGCCGGGCGGGTCGGCGTCGCGAGCGGCGGCCTGCATCGTGGCCGGAGCGGATGCTCAGGTGGGCGTGCGGGTGGCGCTCGGGTGACGGGACAGCGTCAGGGGCAGCGTCAGCGTCAGGGCGGGGACCGGTGGCGGCGAGGATGCCGGCGCCGTGTACGGGTCACGGATGGAGCAACCGCCAGGTCATCGCCCTGACCTCGTCGAGGAGGCGGAGAGCCCGCCGCGCAGTCGTCGCCTCAACGACCCCGGCGGCGAGAAGCAACCGGAGGTGGGCGTCAGCCTCCTTGGCGGAGCCGTAGGCGAGGCGTGCGGGTTCTCAGGGGCCCCGGCCTTCCGGGCCGCTCGGCCTGGACGGCCGGGCGGCCCGGCGTCGCGCCGCCGGCACGGTCGCTCGTGGCGAACCGGGAGAGCTGCGACCGTGCCGGCGCCGCGAGCGGCGGCCGCTGCGACCGTGCCGGCGCCGCGAGCGGCGGCCTGCATCGGTGCGTCGACACCCGCTCAGGGGCGCGCCTCCCGGGGGAGCCCGGCTGGACATTGTGCGGGGGGCGTTGCGGACGAGAGCGCGTTGCTGAGCACAATGTCGAGCCCGGCGTGCGCCGAGCAAAGCTCGGGGAAAGGGGAAGAGATGACGTGAGATGAGTCACTCGGAAACTTTCCGAACAGATCCTGCGGGTCGAGTCCCGTCCG
>JALOLD010000134.1 GCA_025456145.1 Thermoanaerobaculales bacterium
TCGGCGACAGCGACAGACTCGAGTCGGCGTCGCCCGTCTCCCAGGCCTTCGCCAGCCCGAAGTCGAGCACCTTGACCGTGCCGTCGGGCCGGATCTTGATGTTGGCCGGCTTGAGATCGCGGTGCACTATGCCCTGCTCGTGCGCCGCCTCCAAAGCCTGCGCGATCTGCACCCCGATCGCAACCGCCTCCTCCACCGGCAGAGCCCCCTTGGCGATCACCTCGTCGAGCCCCTCCCCCTCCACGAGCTCCATGACGAGGAACATCACCGGACGAACGTCATCCCGAGCGGAGCGATCCGCAGGATCGCGCAGTCGAGGGACCCCCTCACGCCCGGCGTGGCCTTCGGAGTACGCCGCCTCACCACCGTCATCCCGAGCGGAACGATCCGCAGGATCGCGCAGTCGAGGGACCCCCCCACCAAGCTCAGTGTGGCCTCCCTCCTCCCAGGCAGCGCTCTCCAACCCGTACAGCGTCGCGATGTTCGGATGGTTGAGGCTCGCCAGCACCTTGGCCTCGCGCTCGAAGCGCGCGAGACGCTCCTCATCCGCAGCGAGCTCGGCCGGCAACACCTTCAGCGCCACCTCCCGACCGAGCTTCGAGTCGCTGGCCCGCCACACCTCCCCCATCCCACCGGCGCCGAGGGCCGCGGTGATGCGGTAGTGGCCGAGGGACGACACGATCATCGTCCGGCTACTCGAGGTCCAGGCTGTCGAGCCAGCCGATGACGACCCGCAGGTCGGGCTCGGCGGTGCCCTGGTCCTGGCGCTGGATCATGAGGAAGCGGGAGCCGTCCGGGGCGACGTCGTAGCTGTGGATGTCGGGGCTGATCTTCGATGGCCGCATGTAGGGATCCTCGAACAGCTGGTGCGGGCGACCAAAGCCGAGGCGGCCGTCCTCGTGGCCGACCGGAACCGCCATCATGGCCGAGCTCGTGCGGTAGAAGAGCTCACGGCCGTCGCCCGACCACAGGGGCTCGAGGCCGCCGTCGCTCGACACCTGCACGCGGCCCCCGGGGCCCGGGTACGGCCGGACGTAGACCTCCCAGCGACCGGACTCGTCCGAGGCGTAGGCGAGCCAACGGCCGTCCGGCGAGAAGTCGGGGAAACGCTCTGAGAAGCGGCTGTCGAGAAAGGGCCTCGGCTTGCCACCCTGCGCGGAGTCGAGCACCCAGATGTCGTCGTTGAGATTCGAACCCCGCGCGCCGAGGGCCAGCAGGCCGCCGTTCGCCGACCAGGACGCGGCGCGCAGCGAAACCTCGGCGCCCATCACGATCTCGGGCGCGCCGCTCCCGTCCGCGGCGATCCGGTGCAGCTCTCGCGTCGGCTCGAGCCCGCCCGCGTAGATGACCGCGTCACCCGACGGGTCCCACAGCGGGTCGTGGGTGTCGTCCTCGAAGCTGATCCGGGTGAGGGTCTGCCGCTCGAGGTCGTAGGTCCACAGACTGCAGTCCGGTGTCAGGACCTTGCGCACCACCAGTCGCCGTCCATCGGGCGAGAGCCGGGGCTGGGCCCAGGAGGAGCGCTCCGCAACCACCTGCTCGACCGTACCCTGTCGATCGACCCAGGCGACCGAACGGCTGGTCGCCATGATGTTGGCGTCGTCGACCGGCGAGTAGATCAGGGTGCCTTCGTGAGACACCGCGAAGCGTCCCCCGTCGCGTGGGTTCCAGCCGACGTTCTGGAGGACGACCACCGGCTCGCCGGCGATGGTCGCGGCGCCCACATCGAAGCGATAGGCGACCACGTCCCGCTGGTTGTACCGGTAGACCAGCAGGTGACTCGAGCCGACCACCTGGGGTGTTGCCGCATGCGAAACGACCCGCTTTGTCTCCCTTGTCGCGAAGGAGACGGCCCACACCTCCCACTCCTGGGCGGTCTCGACCGTGTAGAGCACCCAATCGCCGCCCGGGACGACGTGCGGTTCGTGGTGGTAGACCTGGTCGGGACCCGGTGTCGTCAGCGCGGTCGCGTCGCCGCCGGAAACCGACGCGATGGCGAGACCGTTGGACGCTCTGCCGTCGATGACGGCGCTCGAGAAGACCAGGAAGCCGTCCGGATGCCAGGCTCCGGTCCTGAACGAGGTGGCCACCGTGATTCCCGGCAGACGAGTCGGGTTGCCTCCGGCCAGGGAGACCATCCCGATGCCGTCGGTCACAGGGTCGAAGTAGGCGACCCACGACCCGTCGGGCGAGAAGAAGGGGTTCTCGATGCTCGGCGTCCCGGGGACGGATCGGACGTCGAAGCTGGTCAGCGACCGGAGCTGGAGGTCGGTGTCGTCCTCGTTGAGGCAGTAGGCGAGCCACTGACCATCCGGGGAGATGGCGGTGTTGGAGAACTCCTTGAAACCGGCGCGCGCGACGTCGACGTGGACCGGCCGCCTCGTCACCGGCGGGGGCCGCTGCAGCACCGCCCAACCGACCGCGGTTGCCGCCGCGAGCAAGCCGAGCGCGCCGACTGCCGGACCGATCCAGCGGTTGCGCGATGGGATCGCCGGGTGGTCACCGATCGCCGGGCTCTCGGGCTCGGACAGCTCGAGCCGGGCGTCGCCGATCCACTGCAGGCGGCTTCTCGGGTCGCGCTCGAGGCAGCGTGCGACGAGCCGCCGGACGGCGGGCGGGGTGTCGGCGGGCAGCGCGTCGAGATCCGGCTCCTGCCGCAGCACCGACGCGAGCACGTCGGTCACGGTCTCGCCGGCGAAGAGCTTCGCGCCGGTCAGCATCTCCCACACGACGACGCCGAAGGCCCAGATGTCGGCCCGTCGGTCCGCCGGCTTGCCCCGCGCCTGCTCGGGCGACATGTAGGCGGCGGTGCCGAGGATCACCCCGGCCGCGGTCGCGTGCTGGGTCAGGGTCGGCGACAGCGACAGACTCGAGTCGGCGCCGTCGGGCCGGATCTTGACGTTGGCCGGCTTGAGGTCGCGGTGGACGATCCCAGCCTCGTGCGCCGCCTCGAGAGCTTCGGCGATCTGCAGTGCGATCGGGATGGCTTCGTCGACCGGCACGGCACCCTCGGCGATCACCTCGTCGAGCCCCTTTCCCTCCACTAACTCCATGACGAGGAACATCACCGGGCGAACGTCATCCCGAGCGGAGCGATCCGCAGGATCGCGCCGTCGAGGGACCCCCTCACGCCCGGCGTGGCCTTCGGAGTACGCCGCCTCACCACCGTCATCCCGAGCGAGCGAAGCGAGTCGAGGGACCCCCTCCAGCTCAGTGTGGCCTCCGTCCCCCCAGACCGCGCTCTCCAATCCGTACAGGTGCGCGATGTTTGGGTGGTTGAGGCTCGCCAGCACCTTCGCCTCGCGCTCGAAGCGGGCGAGCCGATCGGGGTCGTCGGCGACCTCGGCCGGCAGCACCTTGAGCGCCACCTCGCGGCCGAGCCGCTCATCCTCGGCGCGCCAGACCTCGCCCATCCCGCCGGCGCCGAGCGCCGCGGTGATGCGGTAGTGGGCGAGGGTCGCGCCGATCACGGCCGCCTCACCGAGTCGGGCCAGTTCACCACGACCGAGAGGTTCGGAGCATCGCGCTCCGTGGTCGACTCCATCGTGACCACCCGCTCGCCGCCGGCCGCGATCGCCCAGAAGGACGTCCCGGTGATCGGTTGGACCGAGGTGGCGAAGAGCGGTGTCGCCTCGCCGATCAACAGGCCCCCCATCCGCGCCTCCACCCGGACCGCCGTCAGGGTCCCGTCCGGGGCGTGGTAGAGGATCTCCGAACCGTCGTCCGCCCACCGGGCCGTCAGGCCGCCGGCGGGCGAGACCTGCCACTTCCGCCCCCGTTCGGGAAAGGCCGTGACGTAGATCTCCGGAGAGCCGGACTCGTTGGAGGTGAAGGCGAGCCAGCGACCGTCGGGTGAGATCATGCC
>JALOLD010000016.1 GCA_025456145.1 Thermoanaerobaculales bacterium
TACGCCGGCCAGATCGTCAAGTTCCGCTTCCGCCTCGGCTCGGACTCGTCGGTCAGCCGGGAGGGCTGGTACATCGACGACGTCAAGGTCCAGTCGTGCGTGCCCAGTGAGCCTCCACTGTTCGCGGACGGCTTCGAAAGCGGCACCTCCACCGCCTGGAGCTCCGTGGTTCCCTGAGCCGGATTGCCCGACCGCCGGTTGCGCGCCGCCGGCGGCGCGCTACCTCGCGGGCAGCGTCTCCTCGAGCGCTTCGAACCAGTCGGTGACCAGGGTGACGTGGCTCTGCGAGCCCTGACCCTCGCCGCCGAGCAGGACGACGAAGCCCTCGCCCGAGGGCAGCGGGTCAAAGTCCGAGAAGATGCTGCCGGCGACCGCGATCCCGACCTGGTCGGAAGAGAAGCCGCCCCGGGTCAGCATCTCCGGCCGGCCGGCGCGGAAGCTCCCGTCCACGGTCGACACCGTCGCCGCCATCAGGCCGTCCTGGCTGCGGAAGACGATCTCGCTGCCGTCGCGCGACCAGGTCGGCCAGCTGCCGCCGCCGTCGGAGACCTGCCACTTGCCGCTCGCCGCCGGAAACGGTCGGACGTAGATCTCGGGGCGGCCGGACTCGTCGGACATGTAGGCGACCCAGCGGCCGTCGGGGGAGATCGCCGGGAAACGCTCGAAGAACTGGGTGGCGAGAAAGACCTCGGGCTCGCCCTCCCCATCGGCCGGGAGGACCCACAGGTCGAAGGTCTCGGCCTGGACCTCGCCGAGGATCCACTTGCCGTCGGGGCTCCACGAGGTCGCCCAGAAGTCGTGGTCGATGACGGCCAGCCGGGTCGGCTCGCCCGAGCCGTCGGCGCGCTTGACATAGGGGTTCTCGCGGCCGTCCTGGTCCGAGGTGAAGGTCAGGAAGCGGCCGTCGGGCGACCACACCTGGTCGCCGTCATAGCCCTCGTTGAAGGTCAGCCGGGTCGCCACCTCGCGCTCGAGGTCATAGACCCAGACGTCCCAGTTGCCGTCACGGAGCACGGTCATCGCCAAGCGCTTGCCGTCGGGCGAGAGCTTCGGGCAGGCATAGGTGCCCGGCTCCTCCCACAGCGGCGACACAACACCCTGCCGGTCCATCCTGAGCACCGGGTACTCGGGCACGCCGATCACCCCGCTGACATAGGCCAGCATCCCGGTTTCCGAGAAGCTGATCTGCGAGCCGCCGTTGCCGCTGTTGGTCGTCACTCCCTGAACGATCGGCGCCGGCGACCCGGTCGCCTCCATCCGGTCGATGTCGAAGGGCATCGCGAAGAGCGTGTTCTCGCGGACGTAGACGAGGTGGCCCGACGGCACCCAGCGGCCGTAGGCGCCGCCCCGGTGGAGCACCTTACGCGCCCCGGTCTCGAGATCGACCGCCTCGATCACCGCCTCGTCGGCGACCGACGACCCCTCCTCGAAGACGGTGAAGATGACCTGGCCGCCGGGCACGACCTGGGGCCAGTAGTGGGCGGCCTCCTCGGTGTCGGCGTCGAGGGTGGTCAGCGGGACCGGCTCGCCGCCCGCGGCCGAGACCGTGAACAGCCCGCCGTTGCGGGTCGGCGCGACGACGATCGTGTTGTCGGGCCCCCAGCTCGCGCCGCGTGACCGGTTGACCTTGCACAGGGCGATCGGCGTGCCGCCGGTGATCGGCACCTTCTTGAGCTCGGTCGGGGTCACGAAACCGACCCACTGGCCGTCGGGCGAGAAGAACGGGTGGTAGGGCTCGGTCTGCGAGTTGCCGATGACCAGCGGCGTCCCCTCGAGCTGGTCGAGCGAGCGGACCGCCATCATCCTCCCGGCCTCGCCGTCGACGGCATAGACGATCTTGCGACCGTCGGGCGACAGCTCGACGGCGGCGCCGAGGTTGACGAAGAGCGGGTCGTCGGAGATCTTGACCTCGAGGCGCATCGCCGGCTCGCCGTCGTCCCCGCGGTCGAGCACGGCCACCGAGACGAGGGCGATCAGCAGGGCGCTGGCGACGGCCCAGGGCAGCCAGCGGAGCGCGCCCGAGGCCGCCGGAACGGAGTCGGTGTCGGCCTCGGCGGCCTCGGGGTCGGCGAGGAACCGTTCGATCGCGATCCGCGCCTCGCCGATCGCCTGCAGCCGCTGCGCGGCCTCCTTCTCGAGGCAGCGCTCGAGGAGCCGGCGGATCGCCGGCGGGGTGCCGGCCGGCAGCTGGTCCCACTCGGGCTCGCGCGCGAGCACCCCGGCGAGGGTGTCGGAGACGGTGCGGCCGGCGTAGACCCGGCGGCCGGTCAGCATCTCCATCAGGACGATGCCGAAGGCCCAGACGTCGGCCCGGCGGTCAGCCCGCTCGCCACGCGCCTGCTCGGGGCTCATGTAGGCGGCGGTGCCGAGCAGCATCCCGGCGCCGGTCATCCCGGCGCTCAGGGTCGGCGACAGCGACACGCTGCGCGAGCCCGACTGCGAGGCGTCGGCCGACTCGAGGGCCCGGGCGAGCCCGAAGTCGAGGATCGTCACCCGGCCGCTCGAGTCGACCGTGACGTTGGCCGGCTTGAGATCGCGGTGGACGATCCCCTTGTCGTGGGCCGCCTCGAGGCCCTCGGCGATCTGGAGGGCGATCCTCAGCGCCGCCTCGGCCTCGATCGGACCCCGGTCGATCCTCTCGGCGAGGGTCTCACCCTCGGCGAGCTGCATGACGAGCAGCCGCCGGCCGTCGACGTTCTCCAGCCCGTAAATCCCGGCGATCCGCGGGTGGTTGAAGGCGGCGAGGACCCGCGCTTCGCGCTCGAAGCGGGCGAGCCGCTCGGCGTCGGCGGTGAAGGCCTCGGGGAGGACCTTGATGGCGACCTCGCGGCCGAGGTTCTCGTCGCGCGCCCGCCAGACCTCGCCCATGCCGCCCTCACCGAGCTTGTCGAGAACCGTGTAGCTCGCGAGCCTCTCGCCGATCATCCCCAGCCTCCATCCCGCTCCCCGAAGAGCCGCCGGCCGTCGGGCTACCCGCTTCACGGGTCCACCCTCTCGGCTGTCCGGGAAATGTACGGTCATTCTAGCATTCTCGAGATGTGTTCTCAATATTATGACGAGGCTCGTCCTGTGCTACCTTCGGGGCGGATCGAGCGCGGGAGGTGGCCCGTGACACGGACCTTGATTTCCTGTGCAGCGCTGAGCCTGGCCCTCTCGGCGGGATCCGCCGCTGCGGTAGCGCCGGTCGAGGTCTCGGAGGACGGACTGCAGCGGGTCAGCCTGACCGCCGGCGAGGCGCCCTCGGCCTGGCGTCGGACCGCCGACGTACCCTACCCGCTGGTTGCCGACTGGACCAACGCGCTGCGGGTCCAGGTCGGCGGGCTGGCGGTCGCCGATGTCGATGGCGACGGCGACAACGACCTGGTGGTCGGCTGCTACAGCTCGCAGTCCTACCCGCCCTACGACGACTGGGAGAACCTGATCTACCTCAACACCGGCAGCGGGCTCGAGGCGACGCCGTCCTGGGTGTCGGCGGACGAGCGCTCGACCGGCGACATCCAGGTCGCGCTGATCAACGACGACGCCTTCCCCGACGTCTTCGCCGCCAACGGCGGGTTCGAGATGGCGCCGTCGGTGATCTACTTCGGTTCGGCGAGCGGGCCGAGCCCGACCCCGGGTTGGTTCGCGACCGATGTCTCGTGGACCAACTATGCGATGCCCTTCGATCTCGACCACGACGGCGACATCGACGTCGCCACCGCCAACCAGGGCAACTCGCCGACCGATCCCTACCGGCCGATGATGCTCTACCTCAACAGCGCCGGCTCGCTCTCACCCTCCCCGAGCTGGCAGTCGGCCGAGACCTCGATCCAGAACTTCCTGTCCTTCGGCGATCTCGACGGCGACGGCTGGGAGGACCTCGCGGTGTCGAAGTGGGCGAACTTCGCGAGCGGCGTCTACCGAAACGACGGGGGCGCCCTCGAGACCGCGCCGATCTGGACCACCGGCACCACCGATACCGACAAGGGGGTCGGCTGGGCCGATGTCGACGGCGACCTCGACCCCGACCTGGCCCTCGGTCACGACCCGACCCAGCTGTGGACCAACACCGCGGGCGCCATGGCGGTGACCTGGAGCTCGGCGGCGACCTACCACGGCCACTCGGACCTGCGCTGGCACGATGTCGACCTCGACGGCGACCCCGATCTCGCCGAGGTCCACTTCTCCAACGGTCAGGCGCACATCTACCTCAACCGCGACGGTGTGCTCGACGCCGCGCCCTCCTGGACCTTCGACTCGCCCCACGTCGGCACCGCGATCGCCTTCGGCGATATCAACGGCGACGACCTGCCCGATCTCGTGGTCGGCAACTCGGGCGACACCTCGCTGTGGGTCTTCTACAACACCCTCGAGCCGTCGCTCTTCGCCGACGACTTCGAGACGGGCAACACCGGGGCCTGGTCGCTGACCGAGCCGTGACCGGCTGCCGAGAAACCGACAAGGGCCTTCGCGCCGCCCGAGCGGGAGGGAACGGGGCGGAGGCCGGGGTCGCCGACCCGGTGCGCGTGGTACGCTCGATCGGAGCCGTTTTCGGCTCGTCTCGTGAACCGGAGATCCGCCGGTCCGCGTTGGAGGAGGGGAGCATGGCATCCACCCTGAAGGCCGTCGCCCTCGCGTTCGGCCTCGCCGCCGCCACTGTCTCGGCCGGCGACCTTGCCGAGGTCCGAGAGAGCGGTGTGTTGACCGTCATCTCCTTTCCCCACCAGGAGAGCGAGTTCGTCCGCACCAACCTCGAGGCGGGGCCGACCCCCGAGCTCGGGCCCGCCAGCCGCTTCATCGGAATCGACGTCGACATCATGAGCGCCTTCGCCGCGCGGCTCGGTGTCGAGCTCCAGATCCGGCGGGTCAGCGAGCCGAGCTACGGCGCCCTGATCCCCGACCTGCTCGCGGGGCGCGGCGATCTCATCGCGAGCTCGCTGACGATCACCGAGGAGCGGTCGAAGAAGGTCGCCTTCTCGGTTCCCTACTTCACCGCCTACAAGGTCGTGGTCGTCCGGGACGACTCGTCGATCGACGGCCTCGACGATCTCGCCGGCAGGCGCGGCGTGGTGATCGAGGGCTCGAGCCACCACGAGCAGCTGCTCGGCCTCGGGGTACCGGCCGACGGCATCGGCTTCGTCAACTTCACCCTCGAGTGCTTCTCGGCGGTGCTCGATGGCGAGGCCGACTACACCGTGGTCGACTCGGTGGCCGCGGCGCCCGAACTCAGGGCCGAGCCGCGGCTCGAGATCGCCTTCCGCCTCCCCGGCGAGGACCACTACGCCGTCGCGGTGCCCAAGGAGAGCACCGAGCTGCTCGCCGAGCTCGATGCGTTCCTCGGTGAGCTCGTTTCGAGCGGCCGGCTCGCCGAGATCATCGAGCGGCACCACGTCGCGAGATAGGGCTCGGGCGCACGCCCGGCAACCCGGCGAGGCACGTCGCGTCGCCGCGATCGGACCCTCTCGGCGCTGCTCGTCGACGGTCGCGAGGTTCAGCCCGGGATCAACCGGCGGCAGCGGTGATCGAGGTACCATACGAAGAACCAGAAGTGCCGGAAGGCCGGGTTCCGGGTCTCGCGGCGGTGGTAGCGCAGGTAGATCTGCTGGACGATGACCGCAAGGCGGAAGAGGCCGTAGACCTCGTAGAACTCCCAGCACGCCGGCCGGCTTCGCCCGGAGCGCTCGATGTAGGTCTCGACGAGCTCGCGCCGGGTCAGCATGCCCGGCAGGTGGGACGGCTGGCGGCGGGTCGACCGCGCGACCGGGTCGTCGGCGGCCTCGATCCAGTAGGCGAGGCTCGCGCCGAGGTCCATCAACGGGTCGCCGACCGTCGCCATCTCCCAGTCGAGCACCGCGAGGATGCGGGTCGGGTCGGCCGGGTCGAGGACCAGGTTGTCGAGCCGGAAGTCGCCGTGGATGACCCGGGCCGCCACGTCCTCGGGGGTGTGGGCGTCGAGCCAGCGGCGCACCCGGGCGAAGGTCGGGACGTTCCAGGTGCGGGCCTCGAGGTAGCGCGCCGTCCAGCCGTCGACCTGGCGCCGGGGGTAGCCGGGACCCCGGCCGAGGGTTTCGAGATCGGTCCCGGCCGGCTCGACCGCGTGCAGCGCGACCAGCGCGTCGACGGCGTTGTCGCAGAGGCGGCGGGCGGCCGGCGGGTCGAGGTCGAGGCCCGGGGGCAGCCGGCGACGGAGGACGACCCCGGGAACCCGCCGCATGACGTAGAACTCGGCGCCGATCACCGCCGGGTCCTCGCAGTGGGCGAGGACCTCCGGGACGAGAGGGTAGAGAGGGCGGAGCGCGGCCTGGATGCGGTGCTCGCGGCCCATGTCGTGCGCCGACCTCGCCTTGGTGCCGGCGGGTGGACGGCGCAGGACGAGGTCGTGCTCCGGGTACTCGAGGCGATACGTCCAGTTCGAGGCGCCGCCCGAGTACTGGGTGACCCTCGGCTCGCCGCTCAGGCCGGGGAGCCTCGTCCGGAGCCAGGCCGTCACCGCGGCGGCGTCGAGCTCCTCGCCCGCGCGGACCGGCCCGGCGCCGGTGAGCGCGTCGCGCTCTCCGGTCACGACCCCGGCTCGAGGCCGTAGCCGCGCAGGATCCGCCGCGCGACGACCTGCTTGTGGACCTCGTCGGCGCCGTCGTAGATCCGGGCGGCCCGCTCGTGCGCCCACCACATCGCGAGGGGCGTGTCGTCGGTCATCCCGAGGCCGCCCAGGGTCTGGACCGCCCGGTCGAGCACCCGCTGCAGCGTCCCGGCGACCGAGAACTTGATCAGCGAGATCGCGTCGCGGGCGGCGTGGACGCCCTCGTTCTCGATCCGCCACCCGGCATGGAGGACGAGCAGCCGGGCGGCGTCGATCTCGGCCCGGCTCTCGGCGACCCACTCCTGGATCGTCTGCTTGGTCCCGAGCGGCCGGCCCGGCGCGAGCTCACGGCTCGCGGCGTGGCGGCACATGATGTCGAAGGCGCGCTCGGCGACCCCGATCCAGCGCATGCAGTGGTGGATCCGTCCCGGGCCGAGCCGGCTCTGGGCTAGGGCGAAGCCCATGCCCTCGCCGCCGAGCAGGTTGGCCCCTGGCACCCGGGCGCCGTGGTAGGCGACCTCGCCATGGCTCGCCCAGTCGCCGCCGCGGTGCCCCATCACCGACAGGTTGCCGACCAGCTCGTAGCCCTCGGTGGCGGTCGGCACGATGAGCATGCTGGCGCGGCGGTAGCGGTCGGCGTGGTCGGCGTCGGTCACCGCCATGCAGATCGCGAAGGCCGCGCCGTCGGCGCCGGTGGCGAACCACTTGTGGCCGCGGATCACCCAGTCGCCGCCGTCGCGGACCGCGGTGGTGCCGAGCCAGGCCGGGTTCGACCCCGGGTACTCGGGCTCGGTCATGGTGAAGCAGCTGCGGATCTCGCCGCGGACCAGCGGGACGAGCCAGCGCTCCTGCTGCTCGGGCGTGCCGAACTCGATCAGCAGCTCCATGTTGCCGACGTCGGGCGCCTGGCAGTTGAAGACATAGTGGCCGAGGGGGCTCCGGCCGAGCTCCTCGGAGAGGTGGGCGAACTCGGTCAGGGCGAGCCCGCCGCCGCCGAACCGCTCCGGGACGTGGGCCGCCCACAGACCGGTCTGGCGCGCCCGCTCCCGCCGCCTCGCGAGCTCGGGCAGCAACGAGACGAACCCGTCGGCGAGGAGCGCCGGCTCGAGCGGATCGAGCTCGCGCTCGACGAAGGAGCGCGCGACCCCGATGATCGACTCGGTCCTGGCCGACAACGAGAAGTCCATGGCTGGTCCCCGGCGCGAATCTGGCCCGGATCATCCGTCAGGGCGAGGAGGAACGCCGGACGATCCACTGTAAGATATTAGTGTTGAATCAATTACCCGACATTCCTCGGATCGTCATCCGATGGCTCAGTGTACCACGCTGCCAACCCGGGAGTCCTTCAGCTCGAAGCCGGTTGCGCGAGGTGCCAGGCTTTAGAACCTTAGAAAGTTGGGGTAGGCTGCTGTCAGAAGGATTCGGCGATGGCAAGACGACCGAGAGTGGTGATCGAGGGCGGTCTGTACCACGTGTACAACCGGGTATCGAGCGGAGAGCACGTCTTTGCAGATCCTGAAGAGTCGATAGAGTTCATCGAGATCGTTCGGGACATCAAGAAACGAGACGGCTGGACGGTCGTGGCCTGGTGTGTGATGTCCAACCATTTCCATCTTGTCCTGCGAACCTCAACCGTCCCGTTGTGGCGCGGGATGCATGGGATCCAGAACCGATTCAGTCGCGGGTTCAACCGGCGGCACGGTCGAACGGGCAGCCTTTGGCAAGGGCGATACAAGACGAAGTACGTTGAGGATCAGGGGTACCTGGATCGGCTGGTCTTGTACGTTCATCTCAACCCGGTGAAGGGGGGTCTGG
The DNA here is from genome assembly GCA_025456145.1 of Thermoanaerobaculales bacterium. Lineage (GTDB taxonomy): Bacteria > Acidobacteriota > Thermoanaerobaculia > Thermoanaerobaculales > Sulfomarinibacteraceae > JAHECW01. The sequence goes on from JALOLD010000016.1 coordinate 8,375, forward strand.
TGGACGACCCGGAGGAGTACCCATTCGCCGGCCACAGGGAGGTGAAGCGGCGGCTCAGATCTCCGTTGGTGGACGTTGAAGAGATGCTGCTGTGCTTCGGCGAGACCCAGAGGGCGGCACGGCATGGCTATTTGCAGGCGATGAGGATCGGTACCGACCCGGATGCTCCTGACCTGAAATCCACGTGGCACCCGTTTGGGAAAACGGAAGATCCACCGCTTCGGTTGAACGCGGATGCGATCCATGTCGATTTCCAGGGCCGAACGACCGATCTCGAGCGACCGGAACTGGAAGCGGAGGAGTTCATCCGCCGAGTTTGCGAGGTCGCGGCTTTCGATCCCGATCGGCTTGCCTCGAGGTCGAGAGACCGGGAAACCGCCGATGCCCGCAAAGTGGTCGCAACCCTCGGCGTGGAACGTTGGAGTCAACGGAGGACCGCTCTGGCTGCCGTATTGAACAAGAACCCGGATGTCGTGAGTTTCTGGGCGGGGGAAGGGGCGCGACGACGACAGGAAGACCCGGACTACGCGGCGATGCTCGACGATCTCGATGGACGCCTCTCGGCATCCCTCACCCCCAAGGGTTGAACGTGCAACTTTCTAAGGTTCTAAAGCCTGGCACCAATACGAAGACGAAATAGCGCTTCCAACCAATGTCGACGAATTCGTTGTTGGAAGCGGCGAAAAAGTGTTTCGACGTGAATACCATGGCGATCCGCCGGTGGAAGTATTGGTGCCATATGTACCGATTCCTGTGGGCGCGGGATCGGAGGATTCGTTTTTCGACCTTTTTCAGGATCATGGGCGCACAGCAACTGATGTCGAAAACGGGCCCACTGGTCAAATCGATGTATTGGCCACCGAGGTTGGCGCAGAGGCGTTGTTCTTCTCTTCAGTTCGCCAAGGGGCAGCGGCGGGCTCACCAGCCACCGCCCCTGTTGACTTCCTTCAGTATTGGATGTTCGAGACATACAGCTCGGCACCGTTCAACATGCCTGGGTACGTCCCAGGGTTCATCATTCACGAGTGGCCAATCGTCCACCACGAAGGAGATTTGGAACACGTCCAAGTCGCGCTCAGGCTCTTCGATCCGAGTGATCGTTGGGACCGATCTAGCTGGTTGCAGCCAATTGCCGTGACGGCCTCTCAACACTATTATGCTCAGACGGTAAAGTGGAACGCTTATGATGGGGATGCTCCGGAGCGAGCATATCTTCAAACGCACGTTCAACACACCGAAAACGCGAGGTTCTCAGTATTTGTTGCCCTGGGGGCTCACGCAACGTACCTGGCTGCTGATCCCTACATCAAGTCAGCGCAAGGACCGGGTGAAGGTGTTCTGGGTTGTGAACGCCAGTATGAGATCGCCGACCCTCAAGCAGACGTGTACGATCAGACCTGCAACCCCATTTCAGGAGGAAACGAATGCTCCCCGGGGTCGGTGTTGCCGGTCGAGAACTACTCATTCGTGAAACTCGACCAAAGCGGCCTCTTCTGGGAGTATCTTGGTCGGTGGGGATTCAGAACCGTGATGCCAGATATGGTCGGCGACAAAGGTCCCCCTGGCCCCCAAGAAAGAACAGCCGATTCAACCGAGGGGCCTGTATCCCTCTTGACAGAACCGTGTTTCCTTCACAACGGGGCGGTTCGGGCCGGTCCAGAATTCGACGAGCTTCGATTGGAGTGTCAGTAGAAACGGGTCTTGAAGCAGGAGGGTCGCAGATGAGGTCAGGAGTTTTCATTGTTTTGTTTTCCGTTCTGCTCCAACCAGCCGCTGCAGAAGACTCTGGAAGCGGTGCTCCGACTGCAGAGGAGATGATTGAGCAGTGTTCAACCGCCGTCTCAGTGGAAGACTGTATTTCAGCCTTTGTGAGTCAGGCTGGAAATCCCGAAGCATACTCGGCGAGAGCATTGGTGCGTTTTGGGGCTGGAAACCTCGAAGGCGCGGAAGAGGACATGACGTCAGCGATTTCACTCAACCCCAAGAATGTCTCATACTTCAATTTCAGAGCTCAAATCCGTACGAGAATGGGTTTGCTGGACGGTGCAGAATCTGATCGAGAGATAGCACGTCAGTTGGTAAGAGAGGGCCCACCTGAGCTGGAGAAATTGAACCAAGTTCTTGTAAACGACCCTGACAACCCTGAAGCTCTTCTGGAGCGGTCCAGAATCAGAAGGAAACTGGGAGATATCAACGGAGCCCTTGCTGACGCGGAGGAGTACTTCGCGGTCATGGGTGTTAAGTCTTCCCGAGGAGTGCTTGTCACGCTTGCGTCGCTCCGGAAGAGTGCAGGTGACTACGAGGGATCAATCGAGGCGCTGTCGTTGGCGATTGACTTATACGGGGGAGATGTCAATTCGCGCGCCGTATTGCTGAAGCGAAGAGCTATTGTCAGGAGACTTGCATTGGATGACGAAGGTGCGGTGAAGGACGAGCAGGAGGTAATTGAATTAACAAAGACGATCAAGGCAGAGGCTGACTGATAGGTGCCTCCTTAACATCGCTGCCACTAAAGGTAACGGTGCCAGGCTTTAGAACCTTAGAAAGTTGGCTGTTGCGAAACATTCTAATGTACTGCCCCAATGGGAATTGCGGTGGTGTAATGCGAGCGATAATCGGCTGAGACTGAGTACGGATCGCGAACCGCAGTTTTGACTCCGTTGACCACGATGGTGGTGTGGCGACTTCGCTCACAACCGAAGGCACACCTCGATCTGCCGGCCGATCGGCCGGCATGCCTGCCGAGCTGTCGATCGAGCCTGGTCAGGCAGCCTTGCGGGATGGGATCAGCACCGGCATCCGCCGCTCGTGGTCGAGGAACACGACCTCGAGCGGCAGCGGTCGCTCCCCGTTTGCCGGTTCCTTCGTCTTCCTCGGCGGTGGCGCGGCGAGCTGCGCCTTCGGTGTTTCGCCGCGGTAGACCTCGGCGGGTGTGGCCCCGCCGAGGCCCTGATGTGGACGAAGCTGCGAGTAGTAGGCGAGGGCGAACTCAACCCGAGCCTCGAGATGCGCTGCCGAGAGGGGCGGCCAGAGCTTCACCCCGAGCAGCGACTTCAAGGTCCGCCAGAACCGCTCGATGACGGCGATCGATCCGTACTGACCGATCGCCCCGAAGCGTTGGCCGATCGACAAGGCCTCGAGCCTCTCTCTGAACACCTCTGCGGTGAACTGCGACCCCTGGTCGCTGACGAAGTGGCCGGGTCTGCCGTGTCGCCGAATGGCGCGATCGAGGACGTCGAGGACCTGCTTGGCGGTCGGCTCCTTCCTGAAAACGCCGAATTCCAGCGGAAGACGGGAGAAGAGGTCAAGCACGACGACCAGCTTGTAGGCGAAGAGCCCGAGGAAGCCGCGGATCTCGGTGAGGTCGGCGGTCCAGATGTGGTTGACGCGCTTGGCGCGGAGGACGCGGGGCGTGCACGTCGCGTCGCCATCCGGCCGGGAAGGCCTGGGCGCCTTTCGGTACCGGCGCACGGTCTCGCGGCCGAGCTGGACCCCGGCCCTGGCGAGCATCTGTGCAATGGCCTTGCTGCCCCCGATCCCGAACGAGTCGAGCATCCGCACCAGCCGCCTGACCACGTCGTCGTAGCCGCGCAGCGGCGGGTCGGCTCTGACCAGGGTGCCGATGGTCTCCGCCTCCGGCGCCGCCAGCGCCTCACGCTGCCAGCGAGCGATCGTCTGCGGGTCGACGAGGAAGAGGGGCGCGGTCTCCCGCCGGCCGAGACCGTAGGCGTGCATCAGCTCGAGAATGCGAAACCGCTCCACCGGCGTGTAGTGCTTGCGCTGCCGGGCCGGAAAGCGCTCCAGCCGAGCCCTCTGGATCTCGGCAACCGCGCGCACCTTCTCGAGCTCGACCTGGACCATCATCCGCTCGGCGAAGCCCGCCCGCACGGGATCTCCCCGCCGCCACCACCTCGAAAGCGCATGCGCCAGCCCCAACGTGACCTGCCGGGAGCATTCGAGCAGCACCCGAAGCGCCTCCGGGGTGAAGCCTCGGGCGCCCGCCAAGAGCGCGTCGTCGGGGTCGGGGACAAGGCGGGGTGGGGGAGACCGCACAGGCCGGGGTGCGTGATCCTGCGGCATTCGGCGATGGTAGCGCTGAACGAGCCCGCTCGCTGACCCAGGAGCTTACGGAATCAACTCGGGCCGTCGAACGCGGAGCTTCCGCTCGGTCAGGACGACAACGCCATCCGAAAGGGCCAAGAGATTTCTTCGAATTCGCGCGGACAAGAAGGCTGTCTTCGGCGGACGTGAAAACGTATGATGGACATAGTGAAGATCCGCTTCTACCGAAATCCGGAGACCAGCGAGCCGCATATCTACGACCATGAGGTCGGCGAGGACGAGGTCGAGGAGGTCCTAGCCAATCCGGGCGAGGATCTCCCGAGCCGAAACAACCCGAGGAGCATCATCGGTCGGACAGACGCCGGTCGGTACTTGCGGGTCATTGCCGTGCGCGATGCCGCTCCAGGTAGTATCTTTGTAGTCACGGCTTATGAGCTGTCGCCCCGACAGCTCGCGGCTTACCGGCGACGGCGCCGGAAGAGGAAACGATGAAGAAGAAGCAGGATTTTCCGCCGGGATGGGACGCCGAGAAGGTCAAGGCTCTGGCTGAGTACTACGACAACCAGACCGACGAGGAGGCGATCGCTGAGGCCGAAGCGGCTCTCGAGGCCGAGGGCCAGACTCTGGTGATGGTCCCCAGCGAGCTGATGCCGGCGATCCGTGCTCTGATTGCAGGGTACGACCAGGAAGAGAAGCCCGACGCGCGGTAGACCCTACGAGGCGCGCTACCCGGCGACCGGCTGCACCAACCCCTGGTACCGCGGCTCAGCGAGCGCCTTCACCCTCCGAGTCGCCCACACCTTCGACGGCGTGGCCCCGGGCCAGGTGGTCGAGGGGGCGCCGTTCCGGGTGTACTCCCGGACCTGGCAACGAAAGATGCTCGATGATCGACTCGGTCCCCGCCGACAACGAGAGGTCCATGGCTGGCCTCCGGTGCGACGTTTTCAGGGGCGAGGTGCGGGCGGTGCGGCGCCGACGGGTGACCGCGGTCACTACAATAATCAAGCAAATACGCATATAACGAGAATAGAATTCAGCCGGAGGTGAACCGTGCACGAGTCAATCGCCCGGTCGCGAGCTGTCCCACGGTCGGGGCGCCGTCTCCCCCGCCTCGCTCTTGCCGCGTCGGTGGTGATGTTCGGGGGCGCCATCCGGGTTGCCGCGCAAGGCCCGCACGATGGGCTGACCTGGACCGGACCGGCGACCTGTCTGGCCTGCCACACCGACGAGGCGACCGATGTCCACGGCTCGGTGATGTACCAGTGGCAGGGGCAGGCCCCCGAGATGGTCAACGGTCCGGCCGTCCAGGGCAAGATCTCGGGCGGGGTCAACAGCTACTGCATCAACATCCTCGGCAACTGGAACGCCTGCGGCGGCTGCCACGTCGGTCTCGGGGCGCTGCCCGAGGCGACCGCGACGCCCGGACAGCTCGCCAACATCGACTGCATGGTCTGCCACCAGGAGCAGTACCGCCGGGTCAAGGTCGGCGGAGTGTTCGTCCCCGACACCGCCAACATGACGATCACCATGGACGAGGCGGTGCGGACGGTCCACCTGCCGCGGCGGTTCAACTGCCTGCAGTGCCATGCCAAGGCCGGCGGCGGCGACGCGGTGAAGCGGGGCGACCTCGCCCTCGCCCAGGTCGCGACCTCGGATGAGGCCTTCGACGTCCACATGGCGACGACCGGCGCCGATCTCGTCTGCCAGGACTGCCACCTGACCGAGGACCACCGGGTCGCCGGCCGCGGCTCGGATCTGCGACCGACCGACTCCGACGCGGTGCTCGAGTGCACCAACTGCCACGCCGACATGGCGAGCCAGCACCCGGGCTCGACCAATCGCCGTCACCTCGACCGGGTCGCCTGCCAGAGCTGCCACATCCCGGTCTACGCCAAGAACGCGTCCGACACCCCGGCCACCGAGGCCACCGAGGTCCACCGTACCTGGCTCGCCACCCACAGCACGGCGCCGCCCTTCCACCCCGCGGCGGACAAGCTCAACGACCTGGTGCCGGCCTACCGGTTCTGGCGGTCGACGAGCCGGAGCTATCTGCTCCACGAGACCGCGAGGATCGACCCGCACACCGGCCGCTACCCGACCTCGCGACCGGTCGGCCATGTCTCGAACCCGACCGCCAAGCTCTACGCCTTCAAGTACAAGACCGCCGAGCAGCCGATCACCAACGACACCTCGCGGCTGATCGCCCTCGACACCAGCGTCTTCTTCGCCACCGCCGACGCCGCGGCCGCCACCGTGCAGGGCCTGACCAACATGGGCCTCGACCCGGCGACCCCGTACTCCTGGGTCGAGACCGACACCCTGCAGATGCTCAACCATCAGGTCGGGGACCACGACGTCGCCCTCGAGTGCCAGGACTGCCACGGCGCCGGCAACGGCCGCATCAACCTGGTCGCGGACCACGGCTACGGGCTCTGGGGGCCGACGAGCCGGGTCTGCGTCCAGTGCCACGGCGCCGAGCCGATGCCCTCCTTCACCGAGATGCACTCCAAGCACGTCGCCGATCGCGGCTATGACTGCTCGTGGTGCCACGGCTTCTCCCGGCCGGAAAGGGCGCTCACCCCGTCGTCGGCGATCTTTCGCGACGGGCTCGAGTCGGGCGACGTCTTCGCCTGGACCGAGACCTCGAGCTGGTAGGCCGGACCCGCCTCAGCGGTGCCTGAGGAAGGTCCCGTCGCGGACCTCGCGAAAGGCCTGGTCGAGCTCCTCGGCGGTGTTCATCACGATCGGCCCGCGCCAGGCCACCGGCTCGCCGAGCGGCGTGCCCGAGACGAGCAGGAAGCGGATCCCCTGGTCGCCGGAGTCGACGACGACCTCGTCGCCCCGGTCGAACACGACGAGCGAGTGGTCTCCGGCGGTGGGGACGGTCCGACCGGCCGGGTCGCCGGCGAGCTCGGTCGCGACCGGTCGCGGCGGCGAGCCGTTGCCGAACCGCCCCGAGCCCGCGAAGACGTAGGCGAAGGCGTTGCGGTCGGTCGCCACCGGCAGCCGTCTCCGGGTGAGCGGCGGCACCGTGACGTCGAGGTACTGGGGCTCGGCTGCGACCCCGTCGACCGGCCCGCTGACCCCCCAGAAGCTGCCGCAGATCACCCGCACCGCGGTCCCGTCGTCCTCGGTCACGGTGGGGATGTCGGCCGACCCGACATCCTGGTAGCGCGGCGCGGTCATCTTGAGCGACGACGGTAAGTTCGCCCAGAGCTGGAAGCCGTGCATCCGGCCGCGCTCGTCGCCCCGGGGCATCTCCTGGTGGATGATCCCCGAGCCGGCGGTCATCCACTGGACATCGCCGGCGCCCAGGGCGCCCACGTTGCCCAGGCTGTCGCCGTGCTCGACCGTCCCGGCGAGGACGTAGGTGATCGTCTCGATGCCGCGGTGGGGGTGCCACGGGAAGCCGGCGAGGTAGGCCTCGGGCAGGTCGTTGCGGAAGTCGTCGAAGAGCAGGAAGGGGTCGGTGTCGTCGGTGGCGCCGAAGCCAAAGGCGCGGCGCAGCCGGACGCCCGCCCCCTCGAGGGTCGGGGTCGACGAGCCGATGTGGCGTACCGGGCGGATCGACATGGCGCCTCCTCAGCCGGGGAGTCAGGCGGCCGGTCCGCGCCCCGACTGTCGTCCGAGACAACTGCGTCCCGGCGGGTGCGAATTCCTGCGGGCGCCGCCGCACAGCCGCCTGACTCGAGGAACTCAGGATCCTGCCTCGATTGTCGCGATCTTTCGGCGAAGCGAGAGCGATCGGAGTGAGCCTCGAGTGGATCATGGCGAGTCATGCTTGAAGCCCCTGATGCAGGAGCCCGGAATCCACGGGCGCCTCGACGGGCACTCTGTCCCCGCGGGGTGGGGGGAGTGGAAGGGGAGGATGGTGAGGTGGAGTAGGATGGTGGAGGAGGCGCCGTGGCTCGCCGAGGAGAGGCTCCATCCGGTCCGTGTGGCCTGGCGGCGACCGAATCGAGGCGTTGGAGATGGACATGAGAGTGGAGCGATTCACCTACTGGCAGGACGACGAGGTCTTCCTCGGGTTTCTCAACGACTACCCGGACTACTGCTCGCAAGGGGAGACCAAGGAAGAGCTGATCGAGAATCTCAGGAGCCTGCTCGAGGATCTCACCAGCGGCGAGGTGCCGTTCATCCGCAAGGTCGAGGAGCTGGTTGTCGCCTCGTGAAGCGCCGCGACCTCATTCGCCGTCTCGAACGAGCCGGCTGCGTGCTGGTCCGGCATGGCGGGGCCCATGACTGGTACACCAACCCGACAAGCCGGCGATCGCAACCGGTACCTCGACATTCCGAGGTGAACGAGTGGCTGGCACGCTCGATCCTCCGCAAGCTGGGAGTCGACCAGCACGACTCGTGAGTTGAACGCAGTCCAGACCGGCCAATGTGCATGGGTTCCCACTGAACCAGTGATTGGGCCGCGGCGTCCCGACGCGCTCCCATTCCTGCGGGCGCCGTCCTGTCAGACGGTCATCGCCCGGCCGTTGTGCTCGGGTCCGAGCGAGAGCAGCAGCGGGACGGCGCGCTCCGCCCACTCGTCGGGCGAGGGGTAGGCGCCCGCCGAGTCGGCCCAGCAGCTGCGCAGCATCGCGGTGTCGATGATCCCGGGGTTGAGGGTGACCGCGGCGAGGCCGGCGGGCAGCTCCTGGGCGAGGGCCCGGGTCATACCCTCGACCGCCCACTTGCTCGCGCAGTAGGGCGCGACCTCGGGGGCCGTCGAGCGACCCCAGCCCGAGCTCAGGTTGACGACCACGCCGCTGCCGCGCGCCACCATCGCCGGAAGGAAGGCGCGAATCAGGTTGGCGACGCCCCCGACGTTGACCGCGAGGACCGCCCGCAGCTCGTCGTCGCCGACCTCCCACAGCGGCGCGGTGCGGTTGATGACCCCGGCGTTGTTGACCAGCAGATCTGGGGGCGGCAGGCCACCGAGCACCTCGCGCGCCCAGGCCTCGACCCTCGGCCAGTCGGCGACGTCGACGACGTCGAAGCGGTGCGGCGGGGCGAGGACGGCGCGCAGGGCGCCGATCTCCGCCGCCGACCGGCCGCAGCCGACAACCGTGTGACCGAGCCCCGCCAGGGGCCCGACGAGGGCTCGACCGAGACCCCGGGTCGTGCCGGTGATGCAGATCGTCGCCATGGGACCTCCGTTGCCGGACCGTGGGTCGAGGACGCACGTCCGCCAGACTCGCGTCCACGATAGCGCGACCCCGGTGCTATGGTGGGCCATGGTCGCCGCCCCCCCGACGCGTCCCGGCGACGGGCCGGCCGCAGGCCACCGGCTGCCGGCACGTCCCTCGACGGTGACCCTTCCCGAGCGGTCGCCCGAGGGGGTTCGCACGCTTCTCGACTTCGTCGTGATGCGATTCCCCCGCGTGCCTCGCGCGACCTGGATCGAGCGCTTCGCCGCCGGCAAGGTGTGGAGCGACTCGGGAGTGGCCCGCGCCGACGACCCCTATCGGCCCCTGCTTCGGCTCCACTACCGGCGCGAGGTCGCGGACGAGCCGGCGGTCCGCACCGACTACCGGGTCGTCTGGTCCGACGACCACCTGCTGGTGGTCGACAAGCCGCCGGGTCTGCCGGTGACCCCAGGCGGTCGCTGGGTCCGCGGCTGCCTGCTCCACCTGCTCCTCGAGGCGACCGGCAACGGCGCCATCGCGCCGCTGCACCGCCTCGACCGGCCGACCTCGGGGCTGGTGCTGCTCTCCCTCGACCCGGCGAGCCGGTCCCACCTCGCCCGGCTCTTCCAGCCGGCGCCGCTCGTCGACAAGCTCTACACCGCGGTCTCGCGGGTCGAGCGCGAGCTGCCGGCCCGGCGCTTCACCCTCGAGCACCACCTCGCCAGAAGCGGCGAGGAGCACTGGCGGCAGGTGGTGCGGCCGGGGCTCGCGGCCAACGCCCGCTCGGAGGTCAAGGTGCTCGAGGCGACCGGCGGTCTCGCCCTGCTCGCGATCCGGCCGCGCACCGGCCGCAAGCACCAGCTCCGGGTCCAGCTCGCGGCGGCCGGGCTGCCGATCCTCGGTGACACCCTGTACGGCGCATCGACCTCGGAAAGGCCGGACGACGGCTCGCCACGGCTGTGGCTCGATGCCCACCGCCTGGCGGTGCGGGGCTTTCCCCACCCGGACGGCGGCGAGCTGACCGTCGAGTGGCGGTCGTCGCGGTCCCCGGCCGAGCTGCTCCGGAGGGCGTCGGCGGCGACCCGGGCCCGCCTCGCGCCGACCGAAAAGGGCTCGGCGGTCGACGGGGAGGGGAACGGTCACATCTGAGACGTGGTATCGTCGCGTCAGACGTCGACGTCAAAAAGGGGGATCTCATGGTGGCTGCCGAGACTCATGGGGGTTCGACGGGCAAGGCCCCGGTTCACTTCTGGATCGTCTCCGTGCTGTCGCTGCTGTGGAACTCGATCGGGGCGTTCGACTACCTCGCGAGCCAGCTCCGGCTCGAGTTCTACATGAGCCAGTTCGACGAGAAGATGCTGGCCTTTCTCGACGCCATGCCGGCCTGGGCGGTGTCGGGCTGGGCGATCGCGGTGTGGGGGGCCATGGCCGGGTCGGTCGGGCTGCTGCTCCGTCGGCGCTGGGCGGTTTGGGCCTTTGCGGTCTCGATCGTCGGCATGGTCGTCAGCACCCTCCACTCCTATGTGCTGTCCAACGGGCTCGAGCTGATGGGCACGGGGGGCCTGGTCTTCTCGGCGATCATCTGGGCGATCGCCTTCGCCCTCTTCTTCTACGCCCGCGCGATGGCCGGGAACGGCGTGCTGCGCTGACCGCCGACCCGTCCGCGGCGTCGGCCTGCGCCGGCTCGCCCGGTCACTGCACCCACTGTCTCGCGGGGACGAGCTCCCCCTTGACCTCGGTCGACCAGACCATGTGATCCTCGGTCGGGAAGCTGAGGTGGTAGGTGCTCAGCTCGGTGCCGACCATGACCTCGATCTCGTCGTTCGAGCGCAGCTCATACGACCCCCACTCGACCCCGTTGACGGTGATGATCCGCTCGGAGAAGACATAGGCGTCGAAGCCCTTGCGGTCCATCTCGAAGACGTACCAGGTCCCCTGGACCCGGAAGTTGTTGTTGGCGATCCCTGCAATCCGGTCCCGCTGCCCCCAGAGCAGGTACCCCAGGCCGACAACCGCGGCCAGCACGACGAGCCTCTTGAGCAGTCTTTTCATATTCGCTCCGGTGGTCAAACGGATCGGCGGCATTGTAGACCAAACCGGGGGCGAGATGGGGCGCGGTGGGGATTAGGGGATCGTCGAGGACCAGGCGCCGGTGGTTCCGGCGTTGAAGCCGTCGGCGAAGATCAGGTCGGTGACGACGTCGGGGTCGATGATGACGACGTCGTAGACCGCGGTCTGGGGGCTCCCGCTGACCGAGATGTTGCCGACGGTGACCGTGAAGCGGCGGTCGGGTCCGCCCGGGGTGAAGGAGATCCCCGACGGCTCCCAGACGATGGTGTTGTCGCCGTAGCCGTTGTCGGTTCGCGACACCACCGAGAGGGGTACCGGCGACCCGCCCTCGCTCATCGTCACCGTGGCGGAGGCGAAGCTGACCGACGAGCTGGTGTTGAGCGACAGCGACCAGCGCGGGTAGACCGTCTGGTAGGGCACGTAGCCCTCGGGCGGCCACGCGACCCGGGCCGGGGTGGCGGGCCTGGCGACGGTGCTCGTGAAGACGTATAGGGCGTTGGCCGAGGTCGTCGTCTCGCCGACCGAGCCGGTGCCGAACTCGTTGCGTCTCGGGTAGAGGATCCACCGGCGGTGGCCGACGAAGTAGTTGCCGGAACCCGAGTCGCGGATGTAGGCGACGATCGCACCCGGGCCGGCGTTGCCCAGGGCCAGGTTCGACGCGCCGGCCGCGGCGGCGCCGGCCGACGTCCAGCAGGTCCAGCTCGAGGGCGGGTTGTGGCTGAGCGCGCCGTTGGCCGACATGATGAGCGCCGCCTGCTGGGCGCCGGCATTGGTGCCGGCGGCATTGGTCACCGCCGGCAGGCCGACCATCCCGCGGTAGTAGTTGATCATCTGCATCGTCGCGTCGATGTAGGCCTGCGAGGTCGTGCCGGCGGTGCAGCTCGCGACGTTGCCGGTCCACTGCATCGGCACGGAGAGCGGCGGCTCGTACTCGGTGTGGAACAACGAGGCCACCGCGGTGCGGCTCCAGCCGTCGACCCCGACGGCGCGACGCGGCTCGGGATCCACCCAGGGCGGCGCCTCGTCGACGAAGGCGAGGGGCGGCTCGCCGAGCAGCACCTCGGTCTGAGCGGCCGCGAGCCCGGCGCCGAGGAGCACCGTCGCGGCGAGGCAGAGCAGCGACATCCGGATCGAGGCTCCCATCGCGACCTCCGCGCCCTCCGACCCCTCGATCGTACCGTCGGCCGGTCGGAGCGGAGGTGGCGTCCGTCACTCGAGCCGGCGAATCTGCAGCAGGCTCGCCGAGTCGGAGAAGCCGAGGGGGAGACCGGCGGCGATCACGACGTGGTCGCCGGGCTCGGCGAGGTCGCGCGCCGCGAGCTCGCGCCGCACCAGGCCGACGAGCGAAGCGACATCGGCGGTCTCGGCGGCGGCGATCGGGATCACCCCCCACGACAGCCGGAGCTGGCGGGCGACCGCGTCCGAGCTCGCGATCCCGAGCACCGGGACGGGCGGCCGGTGGCGGGCGATGAGCCGGGCGGTGCCGCCCGAGGTCGTGGTCGTGACGATGGCCGCGGCGCCGATCGCGTCGGCGAGCTCGCAGGCCGCGCGGCTGATCGCGGCGGAGACGTCGGGCCGCCCGACCGCCGCGGGCAGATCGGCGAGCCGCAGGTGGTCGAGGTGGCTCTCGGCCTCCCCAGCCACCCGGTCGAGCATGCTCACCGCCTCGACCGGGTAGCGGCCGATCGCGGTCTCCTCGGAGAGCATCAGCGCATCGGTTCCGTCGAGCACCGCGTTGGCGATGTCCGAGGCCTCGGCCCGGAGGGGCCGCGGGCTGTCGACCATCGAGCGCAGCATCTGGGTCGCCGTGATCACCGGCCGGCCGGCCCGGCGGGCCGCCTCGATGATCCGTTTCTGGATCAACGGCACCTTCTCCGGCGGCATCTCGACCCCGAGGTCGCCGCGCGCCACCATCACCCCGTCGACCGCGGCGATGATCGACGCGAGGCGGTCGACCGCCTGCGGCTTCTCGATCTTGGCGATGACCAGCGGCGGCCGGGGGATGCCGGCGAGCCGCGACCGGATCGGCCCGAGATCGTCCTCGTGGCGGACGAAGGACAGGGCGACCAGGTCGACGCCCTCGGCGAGGCCGACCTCGAGGTCGGCGAGGTCCTTGTCGGTGACCGCGGCGACCCTGAGATCGGCCTGGGGGAGGTTGACGCCCTTGCGCGAGGTCAGGAGGCCGCCGTTGACCACCCGGCAGACCAGCCGGTCGGCCCTCACCTCGAGGATCTCGAGCTCGGCGGCGCCGTCGGCGAGGAGGATGGTCTCGCCGGGCCTCGAATCCTCGACGAGGTAGGGGTAGCTGACCGGCAAGGTGCCCGCGGGGGCCCTTCCCTCGGGCGCGAGCTCGACCGTTCCCCCTGTCTCGAGCACGACCCCGGCATCGGGCAGCGTGCCGAGGCGGATCTTCGGGCCGCCGAGATCCTGGAGGATCGCGATGTCGCGACCGGCGGCGCGGGCGACCTCGCGGATCCGGCGGATCGTCGCGCGGTGCTGCTCGCGGTCGCCGTGCGAGAAGTTGAGCCGGACGACGTCCATCCCGGCGGCGATCAGCCCGGCGATCCCGGCCGGCGAGTCGGTGGCCGGGCCGAGCGTGCAAACGATCTTGGTCTTGCGGTGGCCCACGACGGACATCATACCGGGAGGCCGGCGGACCGGACGACGGGCGCCGGAGGGGAGGGCGGCGCCCCGACCCGTCGGACGGGTCGGGGCAGGCCGCGGTGCAGCCCGGGGTCAGCGGGCGGCGCGTCGGCGCAGCGCGTCCTCGAGGTCGGCCGTCGAGCCGACGCCGCCGTGGATGCCGACGATGGTCCCGACCTCGAGACCGAGCCGGCGGATCGCCTCGGCGAAGTGGACCGTGACATCGCCCGCCGGGCCGACCGGCCCGCTGCGTGGGGTGTTCAGTAGGTCCGCCTCGAAGAGGATCTTCTCGGCCGGCAGGTACATCACCAGCATCTCGGCGGCGTGGGGGCTCGGTCCGATGTCGTGGACGACGACCTCGTGGGTGGCGTCCTTGAAGGTCCTGGTCCCGCTGACCAGCTCGAAGGACGGCGTGCCGCGGTCGCCCTCCGGAACCGGGCCGTCGAGGCTCGAGACGCTCGCCGCCATCTCCTCGAGGTAGGCGCGGTTGGCGGCGGTGGTGATGACGATCGCGCCCTCGTCGACGAAGGCGCCGACGCCGCCCGAGTGGTCGTCGTGATGGTGGCTGAGGACGAGGTAGCGGATCGGCCGGTCCGGGACCTTCTCCTTGATCAGGGCGATCGCCCGGGCCGACACCGCGCGGCTGACCGAGGCGTCGAAGGCGACGAGGTACTCGTCGAAGGCGACGAAGAAGAAGTTGTAGCCCCAGTTCGCCAGCCCCTCGATCATGTAGACGTCCTTCGCGAGCTCGACGACCCGGGGATCGCCGGTCGGCGGCGGGGCGATCGGCCGGAAGCCGAAGGGCACCTCGAAGGCCGCCTCGTCGACCGGGGCGTCGATCCGCACCTCGTCGTAACGGAGCTCGGTGGCCTTGACGCCGGCGATGTGCTGGACATAGCCGGTCGGCACCTGGACTCCCGAGACCTCGCGGTAGCCGGGGAACGAGAGCTCGGACACCGCGTCGCCGGTCAGGTTGTCGGGGAAGAGCAGCTCGTACTTCGACACCAGGTGGGTCGCCGCGTCGATGTAGACGGTCGGGGTGAGGCCGTTGTCCCAGGCGAAGGTCACGAGGTCGTGGGGCCGGCCGTCGAGATCGCGCCGCCCCAGCCAGCGTAGCGAGGCCGCCTGCTGGAGCGCCTTGCGGAGGAGCAGCGGCGGCATCAGGCGGTGGAAGAAGTCGAAGTTGACGAGGGCGAGGGCGTCGTTGGGCTGAACGGTCCGGCGCTGCAGGTCGAGAACGAACTTCTCCTCGGGCGTGATGACCGTGCGGGTGGCGAAGGTGCCGCCCGGGAACCCGCCGCTGATCTCGCTCGACAGACGGCCGCCGGCGAGGTCGAGGATGATCCGGCCCTGCTGCGGGTTGGAAGCGAAGGGCGGTGCGACCTGAGGGCTCTGGTTGCGTGACCAGCCGGTGCCGCTCTGCTCGACGACGAGGGTCGTGATGGCGTTGATCCGGGCGGCGCCGCCGGTCGCGGCGACCGCGGCGTCGACGACCTCGCGGGCCCGGGCGTACGACTCGAGGGTCGGGTCGGGCGGCGCGGCAGCCGACGGCAGGGCTGCGGCGAGGACGACGGCGGCGGTGGCGAAGAGGACGAGGCGGTTCGATCGAGGGTGGGTCACGGCGCTGCTCCTTCTCCCGGCTCGCGGCCGGGTTTCGAGATGCTCGACTGTGGGCATGGCGCGACATACGACGTCTCGGACCGCGGGTTGCCGGTGAACGCCCGATCGTCGCGAGGTTTCACAGCGGTTGACAACTCCGCCCACCCTCGGCTTCGGCTCGTTCTTGCCACATCTCGCCGCCTCTTGCCTCGATTCGGCCACGGCGAGGGCCTCGAGCGCCGCAACCATGGGTCGCAACGGAGGTGAGACCATGGCACACAGCGACGTCGACGCGGTGCGGGGGTTGTTGGGCAGGCTGAGACGACCGGCGCGACTGCTGGCGGTGGGCGGGCTCGCGCTGGTGCTGCTGATCCCCCTCGAGATGGTCGAGTCGGTGGTCCGCGAGCGCTACCACACCCATCAGACGGTGGTTGCGGACATCGCCGGCGCCTGGAGCGCCGATCAGCTGCTCGCCGGGCCGATCCTGGTGGTCGGTTACACCGAGAGGGTCGAGGTCCGCGACGAGTACGTCACCCCGACCGGCGAGAAGCGGACCTCGAGCCGGTGGGACAGCCGGCAGCGGCGCGCGGTGGTCCTCCCCGATCGCCTCGAGATCGCCGGCTCGCTGACCCCCGAGGAGCGCCGGCGCGGGATCTACCGGGTCCAGGTCTACACCGCCGATCTGACCATCTCCGGGTCATACAGCGGGCTCGCCGAAGCGGTCGCCGCGCTGAGCGAGCCGGACCGGCTCGAGTCGGTGGACTGGCCCGGGGCGATCATCGCCTTCGGGGTGTCGGACCCGCGCGGGCTGGTCTCGGTCGACGGCTTCGAGCTCAACGGGCTCCCCGTGCAGCCGAGGCCGGGAACGACCCTCGGCGAGCTCGTGCCGCGGGGCTTCCACCTCCCGGTCGGCGAGGCCCTCGCCGACGACCTCGAGCTGCGGATGCCGCTCGTGCTGCGGGGCAGCGACAGCCTGCGCTTCCTCCCGGTCGGTGCGACCACGACCACGGCGCTGGGCTCGGGCTGGCCCCACCCGAGCTTCGTCGGCGACGTGCTGCCGGCGAGCCGCGAGATCGGCGACGCGGGCTTCTCCGCCGAGTGGACGATCCCGCTGCTCAACCGCTCCTACCCCCAGGCCTGGACCGAGGGCCGGCAGGTCGACCTCCACGAGGTCGAGGCCGGGGTGCGGCTCTTCGAGCCGGTGGCGCTCTATGACCTGGTGACCCGAGCGGTCAAGTACGGGCTGCTCTTCATCGCCTTGACCTTTCTCACGCTCGGTCTGGTCGAGCAGGTCGCCGGGGTCCGGATGAGCATCGTCCAGTTCCTGCTCATCGGGATCGCGCTGGCGCTGTTCTTCCTCATCCTCGTCGCGCTGGCCGAGCACATCGGCTTCTCGACCGCCTATGTGATGGCCGCGGTCGCGGTGGTCGTCATCAACTCGGTCTACTGTGCGGCGATCCTCGGGCGAAGCTCCATCGCGGTCGTCGTCGGCGCCGTGCTCGCGGCGATCTACGGCGTGCTCTACACCATCCTCAAGGCCGAGGACTACGCGCTGCTCGGCGGCACCGCGCTGCTCGTCGTCGCGTTGGTCGTCACGATGTTCTTCACGAGGCGCGTCCACCTCGCGGGGCACGAAACCGGCGGTGGCGACCCAGCTCAGCCCGACGGGGTCTCGACCCAGAACCAGCCGCGCAGGTCACCCTCGGCGAAGCCGACCGCCTCGTCGCCGGGGTAGAAGTCGTCGATCCTGGCGAGGACCTCGTCGGCGATCTGCTCGCGCGGGCCGTGGCACATCGCGCACTCGGCCTTGAGCCGGATCGGCACGAGGCCGGCGAGCTCGCCGTCGGGGCCGACCAGCCAGGTCGGCTCGGCGACCCGCCGCGCGACCAGCGGCTCGGCCCAGGTCGGCGGAAGGTTCGACCGGTTGCGCAGCCGGTCCGAGGTGCGGCCGAGCATGAGCCCATACTCGTTGGCCACCGCGGCCGAGATCTCGGGGGCGCGGTGGCTGCACACCTCGATTGCGGCAGTGGCGTCTCCGCCGTCGAGGGCGGCGGTCAGCTCGCCCATCAGCCGGCCGGACATCGCCTGGATGGCGTCGAGACCGCGCTGCTGCCGGGCCCGCTGCTCGTCGTTGAGATCGGCATCGGCGACCTCGGTCCAGACCGGTGCCGCGACCTGCGGCTCGGCCGGCGGGGCGGGCGCCTCGGGCGGTCCGGAGCAGGCCGCCGCGACGAGCATCGCCGCCATCACGATCACGGGTGGAGTCCTGGTCATGTCGGCCTCCTTTGTCACCGGTGGTGCACGTCTCGACTGTACCACCGCCGGGGCCGGTCGCCCAGCCGCCCTCGCGGTCGGGAGCTGGCTGGAACCGGTGTGCGGGAGGGGTGGGGAGACGCCGGTCGTCGCGTGACGCACGCCACCGCCTGCGCGACAGTCTCTGGTACGCTCGAGGTGAACAGGTCGACGGAGGATCGGTCATGAAGCGCACAACGAGCCTCGCCCTGAGCGTCGGTGTCCTTCTCCTGGCCGTCGCGGCTGCGGACGCCGGAGACCACCACCCGATCGCCCGGCCCTTCCTCGAGCGGGCCGACCTCGGCGAGCCTTCCTTCCTCGATGACCGTGAGGGTAGGCTGATTCCCACGGACCACCTGGTCCTCGGCGCCGAGCACGTCCTCGACCAGCAGTGCCACAACGGCGGCTTCGGCTGGCCCCACGCCGACTGCACGGCGACCTACCACAACATCACCGGACCGATCCTGCTCGGGGTGCTGGGGACCTACGCCTTCACCCGCGACGGCAACCAGCTCGTCGGCGCGGTCAACGGCGGAGCCTTCGACCTGATCTCGGAGTTCAGCAACGGCGAGGCCCGGTTCGGCAGCTTCACCCCGATCTTCATGCACGACCTGGCGCTGTTCTCCGACAACACGACGTTCTCGACGTTCGTCGCCGACGAGCTCTTCGACGAGCTGGCGGCCGGAACCTATGGGCCCGATGACCTCGATACCGCGGGCTGGATCGCGGCGATCCAGACCAACCGCACCGGCGCGTGGGTCAACCTCCGGCCCTGGGAGTTCCAGACCCTCGTCCCGGCCGCCGCCGCCCTCGGTCAGGCCGGCCAGGACGCGCTCTTCGAGCAGGCGGTTCTCGACGGGCTGGCGACCCTCGACAACAGCGCCCCCGGGACGGTCTACTCGGACGTCATCGGGCTGGCCGGCGGGGTCCGCGGTCTCGCCGCCGCCCGCCGCTACGCCTTCCCGGCGATCTCGGCGCCCCTCCACACGGTGGTCGACGGGATCACATCCCTCGAGAACCTCGCCGCCGCCCTCGCCCTGCTCCAGAACCTCGACGGCTCGTGGAGCTGGCACTCGAACCTCGCCGCCCCGGCCCTCGAGGACGAGGACGTCCAGACCACCGCGTACGCGCTTCTCGCGCTGCTCGACGTCGACGTGATGACCGCCGCGAGCTACCGGACCGCGACCCGGGCGGCGCGCGACTGGCTGGTCTCGATGCAGCTGCCCGACGGCGGCTTCCCCGAGTACCCGGGGGGCGACGAGAACACCGAGGTCGAAGGAGAGGCCCTGACCGCGATCGCCGCCTTCGACTCGCGCCTCCAGGTCGACGGCTTCGAGTCGGGCGGGCTGTCGCTCTGGGGCAACGTCGTTCCGTAGACGCCCCCCGCTCCCGGCGCCTGGGTCGAGCGAGGCGCCCGAGAGGGCGCCACTCCAGGCTGTGCGTCGCCCCTCGCAGTAGGGCGCTTTCGGGAAGCGAGACCGGGGCCCCCTGGTCGACAACATCTGCTACCGCGTCTCACTTGCAAAAACCCTGAAACCGGCGTACCGTCGACTCAGCTTCACGAACGCAGGAAACACCCGAAAGATCGAGGACGGCGGCGGCGCCGGATCGCGGCGACGGTGCGGTTCTCACAACCCGGCAGAGGAGGACGAGATGAAGACTAGGGCGGTGATCGTTGCGGTTGTCTGGCTCTTTGGAGCCGTCGCGTACGGGCAGTCGGCCGACACGCTCGGCTCGGCGAGCTGGATCGAGGAGCTGTCGGCGGAGGCGCGGACGTCGGCCGGCGAGCCCGGCGCCGTCGGACCCCTCGCCCCTGGCGAGGGGACGTTCGAGAAGAGGAGCGGGGTGACCATCGAGACGGTCGGCGATCCCTACTCGTTCGGACGCGCCCAGACCTACCTCGGCGTCGCCCAGACGAACACCGTCGTGCTGCAGGCGGACTGCACCGGCTTCCCCCCGGACGGCGGCGTGTGCATCGAGACCCTGCCGGCCCCGGCGGCGACGACGGTCGACGAGACCGAGCTCGCGACGATCGAGCTGCCCGGACGGTCGAGCCGGTCGATCCTGTGCTTCACCTTCACCCCCTTCGCCACCTGGCAGTGGGCGAACGACACGGGGGTGCAGCAGACGGCGCGGATGTTCCTCCGACCCGCGGTGCGGGTCGAGAGCGAGGTGCTCGACGACCCGTCGCTCATCGACCCGTCCACCGGTCTGCCGTTCAACGGCGTGCTGCTCGACTCGAACATCACGACCTTCGTCCAGGCACGGACCATCGACCCCGGGGAGACCGACCTCCAGTTCCACACCACGACCCGAACCTGCACCGGCGGTCTGGTGAACGAGCGGGCCCTTCGCGAGGGGTACGGGCTGTCGGACTCGGTGATCCGCGACTTCTTCCGCAACCCGATCACCGTGACCTTCGGGGTGCGTGGCAGCGTCGCCATGGTGACCGACGCGACATACTCGGTGGGTGTCCGGCTGTACGGCGACTGAGGAGGCCTGAGGGAAGGCCGAGGGGACGGCGGCCCGTCGCGGGTCGCCGCCTCATGCGAGACACCGGCCCCGCCGCGGCGGGGCCGGTTCCATTCCGGTCGATGGTTCGGTCGACGGCGCAGCCGGACGGTCACCCGTGCTGCGCCGCCGCGGGCTTGAGGGTCAGCAGGTGGCGGACGGTGACGACGACGCCGGCGAGCACGACGAGGCCGTGCAGGAAGGCGATGAGCATCCACAGCCTGATCGGCTCCTGCGAGACGATGTAGGGCTGCCCCTGGACGCGCTCGAGGTAGGTCTGGAGCACGCCGGCGACGGCGAAGGCGAGGCTCAGACCGAGCACGCCCAGCGACATCAGCCAGAAGCCCCAGTGCCCGGTCCGCTCGTCGTAGGCGTGATCGGGCATGCCCTTGAGCCGCGGGATCGCGAAGTAGAAGAAGGTGAGGTTGAGCAGAGCGTAGGCGCCGTAGAACGCGAGGTGGCCGTGCGACACCGTGACCTGGCTGCCGTGGGTGTAGTAGTTGATCGCCGGCAGGGTGTGGGCGAAGCCGAAGAGCCCGGCGCCGACGAAGTGCAGGATCACCATGCCGAACATGTAGACCCAGGTCAGCCGGGGCTCAAGCCGGGTCGTGCGATCGCGGACGTCGCGCCAGGTGTCGACCACCATGAGCAGGATCGGCAGCGGCTCGAGGGCCGAGAAGATCCCGCCGACCCACAGCCAGTACCGCGGGGTGCCGAGCCAGTAGTAGTGGTGGCCGGTACCGGCGATCCCGGTGAAGAGGAAGAGCCCGAGCTCGACGTAGAGCCACTTCTCGACGACCCTCCGGTCGACGCCGGTGAGCTTGATCAGCATGAAGGCGGTGATCGCGGCGGCGATCAGCTCCCACGCGCCCTCGACCCAGAGGTGGATGACCCACCACCAGTAGTACCAGTCGACCGAGATGTTCTCGTAGAAGGGAATCCCGAACAGGTACATCACGGCGAGGAAGACCAGCCCGGCGAGCAGCGAGCCCTGGGTGGCGGTCCATCGCTTGGCGCGGATGATCGTGACTCCGACGTTGGCGAGGAACATCAGCGCGCCGATCACGACGACGACGTCGAGCGGGCGGGGGATCTCGAGCAGAGGTCGGCCCTGGGTCCAGCCGAAGAGGAAGCCGACGAGGGCGACGACGCCGGTGACGGTGAGAATCACCAGCTGGGCGATCGCCATCTTTGGCCAGGCGAGCTCGCTCCCGGTCTCCTCGGGAACCAGGTAGAAGGTCGCCCCCATGAAGCCGAGCAGCATCCACAGCACGAGCAGGTTGGTGTGCATGGCGCGGGCGGTCGAGAACGGGAAGGCGTCGACGATCTCCTGGGGAATCGTCGCGAAGTAGTTGATCCCGAGCCACAGCCCCATCAGCACCTGGAGCACGAACAGCAGCAGGGCGACGACGAAGTAGGGGTAGGCGACGCTCTGGGTGCGGTAGATCATGAGTCACCTCCGCCGCGCCGGTCGAGCGATGCGATGAACTCGCCGATCATCTGGCGCTGCTCGACCGACAGGTGGTCCGAGGCCGGCATCTCGGACCCCGGTGCGACGGCCTGCGGGTCGACGAGGTAGTCGGCGATCCAGCGCGCGTCGCGGCGCGCGGCGATCCACTCGAGCCGCGGACCCTTGCGCTCGCCGCGCTCGCCGAGGGCGTGACAGCTCAGGCAGTCCTCCTGGTTGACGAGGGCCGCGCCGGGCGAGAGCACGGCGCCGGCCATCAGCCGCTCGGTCGAGCGCTTCCAGCGTCGTTCGGAGTGCTGCGGCGGCCAGTCGTTGTTCTCGATCGCCGACACCCACTCGAGATAGCCGGTGATGTCGTCGATCTCCTGAGCGCTCAGGTTCTGCTGGGGCATCTTGCGGTAGGAGTCGGCGAAGGCCACCTCGGGCGAGCGGAGCCGCCGCTTGATCGAGTCCTCGCCGAGCCGGGTCCAGACCCGGGTCAGATCCGGGGCGTAGTAGCCCCCGAAGCCGAGGATGGTGTGGCAGTCGTTGCAGTTGTGGCGCTCGAACGCGCGCTTGCCGGCGACCACCTGCTCGTCGAGCTTGTCGGCATTGGTGAGCGCGGCGAACTGGCCGTGGGTGTCGAAGGTGAGCGCCAGGAACAGCACCAGGGACGACAAGGTCCCCACCCAGAAGATCCACTTCGCGGTCCTCTCGGTCATACCCCCTCCTCTCTCGTGTGCCGGTTGTCGATCGGTCCTTCGGCCCATGGTCGAGCGGCGGGGGAGGGGCGTCCTTGATCGGCGTCAAGGGACCGGATCGCAGGACGATTCCCCGGCATCGGTTGACAAAATCGAGACTCGATCGCATCATAGTGGACGTTCAAACCGAGAACCGAAGGAGAGCCGGATTGATGAAACGGGCACGCCGCGGAGCGCTTGCATTGACCACGACCCTGGTTCTGGTGGCGGCCTGCGGCGGCACGCCGCCGACCGCGCCACCGACCGAAACCGTCCGCGCGGAGCCGCGCTTCGAGGGCCTCGGGCCGCACCACCGGGTGGTCGAGACGACCTCGCCCGAGGCCCAGGCGTTCTTCGACCAGGGCCTCGCCTTCCTCTTCGCCTTCAACCACGACGAGGCGATCCGCTCGTTCCGGCGCGCCGCCGAGCTCGATCCGGGCTGCGCGATGGCCCACTGGGGGATCGCCGCCGCCAACGGCCCGCACATCAACAACCCGGTGGTGCCGCCGGAGCGCGAGGCCGCGGCCTTCACCGCCGCGGCGGAGGCGATGCGGCTTGCCGGCGACATGGCAGACTCCGCGGATCGCGCCCTCATCGAGGCGATCGCGGCCCGGTACGCCTCGCCCCAGCCCGCGGACCGGGCGCCCCTCGACGCCGCCTTCGCGACCGCGATGGCCGGCGCCTATGAGCGTTTTCCCGACGACGGCGATGTCGGGGCGATCTACGCCGAGGCGCTGATGGACCTCCACCCGTGGGACCTCTGGACCCACGACGGCGAGGCCAAGCCGTGGACCCCGGAGATCGTGTCCCTGCTCGAGGAGGTGATCGAGGACCACCCCGAGCATCCGCTCGCGCTCCACCTCTACATCCACGCGGTCGAGGCGTCGAGCGAGCCCGGCCGCGCCGACCAGGCCGCCGACCGGCTCCGCGACCTGATGCCCGGTCTCGGCCACCTGGTCCACATGCCGTCGCACATCGATGTCCGGCGCGGTCGCTGGGAGCAGGCGATCGTCGCCAACACCAAGGCGGTCGCGGCGGATCGTGCCTACCGCGACGCCGCCCCGGCGCCCCCCGACTTCTACCGGCTCTACATGTCGCACAACCACCACATGAAGGCCTACGCCGCGATGATGGTCGGCCGCAGCGAGCTCGCGATGACCTCGATCCGCGAGCTGGTCGCGGACATCCCGGAGCCCTGGCTCAGGGACAACGCCTTCTGGGCCGACGGCTTCATCGCCATGCCCTACGAGGTGATGATGCGCTTCGGCCGCTGGCAGGAGATCCTCGACGAGCCCGAGCCGGCGGAGTACCTGCCGTTCACCCGGTCGATCCACTTCGCGGCCCGCGCGGTGGCTCTCGCCGCCCTCGACCGCCCCGCCGAGGCGCGGTCGGAGCAGGCGGCCTTCCGCGAGCAGCGGCTCGCGGTGCCCGAGGACGCGCCCTTCGGCAACAACATGGCTCGCGACCTCCTCGACGTGGCCGAGAAGCTCGTCGAGGGCGAGATCCTCTACCGCGAGGGCGAGAAGGAGGCGGGGATCGAGGCGCTGTACGCCGCCGCGGCCCTCGAGGACGGGCTGCGCTACGACGAGCCGCCGGACTGGATCCAGCCGATCCGCCACGCCCTCGGCGCGACCCTCATGGAGGAGCGTCGCTACGCCGACGCCGAGGTCGTCTACCGGGAGGACCTGGCCAGGCTGCCCGGCAACGGCTGGTCGCTGTACGGTCTCGCCCGGGCCCTCCGGTTGCAGGGGAAGACCGGCGAGGCCGACGAGGTCGATCGGCTCTTCGGCGAGGCCTGGGCGAACGCCGACATCAAGCTCCGATCGTCGTGCTTCTGCCAGCCCGGGGTCTGACGGGCGGGACCGGATCCGTCCTCTACTCGACGCTGAAGCTCATCAGCTCGACCGGCACCAGCGTCCCGGTCACCGAGTAGCTGCAGAGGATCGACGAGGTGGTCGTCGGCGGCGGGCCGTTGGTGTCGAAGGTCGCACCGAGGTGCGTCGCGAGGCCGGTCGGCGTCTGCGCCGGCGAGCTCGCCATCCAGTCGTAGACGGTAGCGCCCGCGGGGCCATAGGCGACGATCCAGTAGCTGGTCCCTCCGGTCAGGGTCGTCCCGGAGGAGGTGAAGTCGTACTCGGCGATCCCCGACGGCGCGAGAACCGGGCCGGTCAGCGTCTCGATCACGGCGCCCGGGACGCCCCCGGCGTTGGTCCAGATCTCGACGATCGGCGTCGCTCCGGCGGCGCTCGTCCGGAGCCTCAGGGTCACGTACTCGAGGGTGTAGTCCTGGCCCGCCGGCATCGTGAACCCCATGCCCTTGTTGCGGGTGTCGTTGAGACCGGCGGACTGGGTACCGTCGTTGCCTGGCAGGTTGCTGATGAGCGTGGTCTGGGCGTGCAGCGGCTGGACCGCGACAACCGTGAGCAGGGCGGCGACCACGACGGTGGCGGAACGAGCGAACCTCGACATCGGAGCCTCCTTCCGACGGTGTGAGTCTCCGTAGGATCGTAGCAGGTTTTTCGACCGCTGGCGCCGCTGGCGACCCAGCGCCGGCCGGAATCGACCGGCCCTTCGCCGGTGTTGTGGGTGGGCACGGGCCCCGAACCGACAGGCCGACACGGAGGGAGCAATGACCGTCCCCAACGACCCCGAGCAGCCGCGAGCGATTCCGTTGGAGGCCTTCTCCTGGTATGACGAGTACGCCCACGGGATGATCTCCCGACGCGAGCTCGTCGAGCGGCTGTCGACCCTGGGCGTCCTGGGCTTCAGCGTGGCCGGGCTGACCTCCGTCCTCATGCCGGACTATGCCCTCGCCGAGCAGGTCTCGTTCAACGATCCCGACATCCGGGCCGAGTACCGTGATTTTCCCTCGCCGGACGGTCACGGCGAGGGTCGAGGCTATCTCGTCGTCCCGAGTGGCCTCGGCGGTCCGACCGCGACGGTTCTCGTGGTCCACGAGAACCGCGGGCTCAACCCCTATATCGAGGATGTCGCGCGACGGGTCGCCAAGGCCGGCTTCATCGCCTTCGCCCCCGACGCCCTCCACCCGGTCGGCGGTTACCCGGGCAACGACGACGACGGCCGGGCCCTCCAGCGCTCCCTCGACCCGGCGAAGATCGAGCAGGACTTCATCGCGGCGGCGAGGTTCGTGAGAAACCACCCTTCGGGCAACCGCCGCCTCGGCGTCGTCGGCTTCTGCTTCGGCGGCTACATCGCCAACCTCCTCGCCGCGACGCTGCCCGATTTGGTGAGCGCCGCGGCGCCGTTTTACGGGACCCCTCCGGCCCCGGAGATCCGGTCGAAGATCAGGGGCCCGTTGCTGATCCACCTCGCGGAGCTCGACCAGCGGGTCAACGAGACCTGGCCGGGGTACGAGGCCGATCTCCGGAGGGCCGGCGCGCGGTTTGAGATGCACATGTACCCCGGGGTCCAGCACGGCTTCCACAACGACTCGACCCCTCGGTATGACGAGGCCGCGGCCGAGCTGGCATGGCGCCGGACCCTCGACTTCTTCCGGCAGCACCTGGCGACCGAGGTCGAAGCGAGCCCGGCGGAGACCCGCTGACCCGGTCGCCCCCCGGGAAAACGGGCGACGGCGCTGGCGGGGGCCCTACCCGAACGTCCGTTCGGCAGCGAAGACGAACCTCCCGCCCCCAGCGAGCTTCGCCCGGTACATGGCGCGGTCGGCGGCCTCGATGAGCTGCGCCGGCGCCTCGCCGTCGATCGGGTGGAGGGCGACCCCGATGCTCGCCGAAAGCTCGATGCGGCGGCTCTCGTGCTGGAAGCCGAAGCCGAAGGCCTCGAGGATCCTCGCGCCGACGACGTCGACGTCGCCACATCGATCGAGGGCCTCGAGGACCAGGATGAACTCGTCGCCGCCGTAGCGGGCGAGGGTGTCGACCTCTCGGGTGCAGACCTTGAGCCGCGCGGCTGCCTCGCGCAGGACGCCGTCCCCCGCGGAATGGCCATAGCTGTCGTTGACGATCTTGAAGTCGTCGAGGTCGATGAACATCAGCGCGAGCATCAGGCCGGTCCGCTCGGCCCGGGCCATCGCCCGGGCGAGCTCGGTCTCGAGGGCCCGCCGGTTGAGCAGACCGGTCAGCGGATCGCGCAGCGAGAGAGCTCGAATCCTGTCCTCGGCCTCCTGCCGGCGAAGCTCTTGCTCGTCGACCAGGCGGTCGATGGCGCCGTTTTGGATGAGGTTGAGGATCGCGAAGACGACCAGCGTCGCGACGACCAGCAGGATCTGGGCCTGGTGGAGCGAACCGCTTCGCGGCTGCACGAGGTCGATCGCGAGGTGGGAGACCGCGAAGCCGAGGGAGTAGACGAGCAGCGGCACGCCGCGCACCCGCTCGCGCTCCTCGGACGGCGGTTCGACCGCGGTCAGAGCGGGTGCGGTCACCCTCCACCGGCAGGTGGCGGTCAGGATGACCATTGGCAGGTACCAGAGCAGATCCGCCGCCCGGGGCAGCGAGTCCGGCAGACGGTCGGCGATCCAGGCCAGGTCGAGCGAGTCAGTGACGACGACGAGCAGCGAGGCGGCGGCGAGCGCGACGATCGCGGCGCGCCATCTCCGGTCCTGCGCCCTCCCGAAGGCGGCGGCCAGGCGGATCGCCAGGTAGGCGTCGAGGATGATGTAGAAGCTGAAGGACGGGACCGCCGACAGATACTCGGCGGTACCGAGGGCGACGGGGAGCACCACGAAGTAGGCGAAGAAGCCACCGACGAAGAGAACCCTCCCGATGCTCGCGAGGATCCGGAGCCTCCTGGTCAGCAGCGGCTGGTCGCCCGCCCAGGCCTGGACGTCGATCGCTACGGCGAAGAGCAGGTAGTAGGCGAGGTAGAGCGCGTCGACGGCGACCCCCCAGCTCGCGCTTGCGGGGTCGGCGATGAACAGCGAGGTGGCCTCGCCGAGCATCCAGCAGGCGAGGGCGGCGCCGAGCAGCCGCCAGAAGGTGCGCTCCCACCCGCGAGCGAGACGGCCCGCCCCGTGGAGCAGCGCAGCGGCGGCCAGGGCGAGCAGCAGGATGGTCGACAGGGCGTTGGCGATGAGCTCGCGGACGGTCGGGTCGAGCCGGTCGATCCCGGGGACGGCGAGCAGGAACGCGGTGGTCAGCAGCAGCAGCGCCACCCACGGATCGAGCACCAGGCGCAGCGCTGTCGATCGTCGATCCTGGGTGTCCACGAACCCGTCAACCTCCGTTCGGCGTTGCCTGAGCTCGACGCAGCGCGGATAGCCGCGCCCGGGCGCTAGGTAGCTCCTAAGCAAATCCGGTACCCGGATCCTCGTCGGGGATCGAGGCCGGAGCTGTGCCGAACCGGAGCACCGCGGCTCGGTGGCGCGAAACGTCGAGCCCGGCGACCGCGGTACACTGCCGGCAAGCACGGTGCACGAACGGTCGGGAGGTCGCGATGTACGACTTCATGCTCGACGACGAGGGGCGGGCGGTGCGCGACGAGCTGCGCAGCCTGGTGCGGACCGAGGTCGACCCGGAGTACCTGCGGCGGATGGACCGCGACGAGATCCTCTTCCCCCGCGAGCTCTTCGAGACCTTTGCCCGCCACCGCACGCTGGGTCTGCGGTTTCCCGAGGAGCACGGCGGCCGCGGTCTGTCGTGGGTCGCCGAGTGCGCCGCGATGGAGGAGGTCGGGGTCCTCGGCACCGCCGCCGGCTGCTGCTTTGTCATGCCGTCGATCGTCGGTGAGGCGCTTTCCACCTTCGGCACCGACGAGCAGAAGCACCGCTACCTCGCCCCGATGCTCGCTGGCGAAAAGGTGGCGGCGGAGGCCCTGACCGAGCCGCGCGGCGGCTCGGACTTCTTCGGCGCCTCGAGCCGCGCCGAGGACCGCGGCGACCACTTCGTGGTGCGCGGGATGAAGCGGTTCATCGTCGGCGCCGAGGGCGCCGACTTCTTCCTCGCCTATGTCCGGACCGACCACGACCCCGAGGCGCGACCCGACCGGCGGATCAGCGCGATGCTCATCGATCGCGGGCCGGGGGTCGAGGTCAAGTACCTCTACGGTCTCATGGGCACCCGCGGCGGCGGCACCGGGAGGGTGGTCTTCCGCGATGTCGTGGTCCCCAAGGCGAACCTGATCGGCGAGCTGCACGGCGGCGCCGAGGTCTTCAACACGATGATGGTGCCCGAGCGGCTGTGCAGCGCGGCGCCGATCCTCGGCGGGATGAAGGGCTGCCTCGACGTGGCGATGAAGTACGCGAGCCGGCGCAAGGCCTTCGGCCGGCCGATCCGCGCCTTCCAGGCGGTGAGCTTCATGGTGGCCGACGCCCAGACCAGGCTCGACCAGTCGCGGGCCATGGTCTACCTGGCGGCGCGGGCCGCCGACGCCGGCGCGCCGAACCTCCGGCGGATCGTCTCCGAGACCAAGAAGGCGGTGACCGACGCCGGCTGGGAGGTCGCCAACCTGGCGATGCAGATCACCGGCGGGATCGGCTACACCGACGTCTACCCGATCGAGCGCGCGGTACGCGACCTCCGCCTCGCCCAGATCTGGACCGGGACCAACGAGATCATGAGCGCCCTCATCCAGCACGAGGCGTTCGCCGAGGCGGCCGCCGAGGCCGGGACCTATCGCGACTTCGAGCTCGACGCGATGCACGCCGACGCCAGCGAGAAGATCTACGACGACGACGACATGTGGCGGGTCTACGACAGCGGCGTCTGACCGGCGCCGCATCTTCCCGACATCGTCACCCAGCCACCGCTTTCTTGGGCCCCTCGAGACGGGCGTCCGGGTCCTGGAAGAAAGCAGCCCACCTCGAGAGTTGGCCTCGACGACCGCTCACGGAGGTGTCCATGCTGCGACCCGCCCTAGCCCGGACTGTTCATGAGCTGTCTGCTGCGGCCGACGATGCATCCGCGTCAGCCGCGTTTTCTCACCTCGGGGTGCTCGACGTACCGTCAAGTACGCCTCCGCGCTCCGAGGTGAGGAAACACGACCGCCATCGGCGCCTCGTTGCCCTCGCGACGAAGCCTCGTGAACACTCCGGGCTGGCTCTCGGTCTCGTGTGGTTGCTTTCGATCGCGAGCCCTGCCGGCGCCTGGGAGGTCATCGACCTCTCCTCGGCCATCCCCGGCGTGACCGATGCGGCGGCTTTCGACATCAGCCCCGGGGGCACGGTCGTCGGCGCCGTCCGAGTCGCCGGCGGCGAGGAGATGGTCGCCCGCTGGTCGGCAGTGGGTGCGGAGACCCTCGACTCGCCCTACGGAGCGGAGTACGCCCAAGCGATCAGCGAGGACGGTGTCATCGTCGGTACGTTTTCGGGCACCGGGACCGGGTGGTTCTTCCTCGACGGGACCTTCGACTGCATCCCGTTGCCCGACCCGTGCGGATCGTTCAACAACATCTGGCGGGCCTCGTCCGGCACGGATATCAACATCCACAACGTCTTCACCGGTGCGATCAGCCCGGCCGCCGGTCAGCCGGCCGACGACCCGATCGAGGCCTACCTCGGCAGCATCGCGCCGGACGGCTCGGTGGTGATCCATCGCCTCGGGGACTACCTGGGCTTCGACACCACCGGGTACGGTCTGAACGACCACGGGGCGGTGGTTGGCGTCTCCCGGGTCGGGGATGTCTATGTGCCTCTGGTGTTTCGCGGGGGTGAGGTGCTCGAGCTGCCGGCCCTCGGGGGTGACTACAACTGGGCGGAGGCGATCAACAACGACGGCATGGCGGTGGGCATCGCCTCGGAGCCGCTCCTCGGGCCCTGGCCCTACGACGCCCAGGCCGTGCTCTGGGACACCAGCGTCGCGCCCTTCACCGTAACCCCTCTCGGCAAGCTGGCCGGGCACAGGCTCTCCCGGGCGCTCGGTGTCAACAGCTCGGGGCTGGTGGTCGGTTTCTCCGTCGACGCGAGCTTCTCCGACCAACGGGCGGTGGCCTGGATCGACGGGAGCATCGTCGACCTCAACGAGTCGCTGCCGCCGACCAGCGACTGGGTTCTCGAGGTCGCCACGGCGGTCAACGACGCCGGGGAGATCGTCGGCTATGGCCGGCGGGTGTCGGAGGTCGGCCGGCGTGCGTTCCTTATGCGAATCCCGTTGCTCTTCGGCTCCGACTTCGAGGAAGGCCACCCCGGCACGTGGTCCTCGGTCTCCGGCGGGCTCTGAGCCTCGTCTCCGAGGGGACACCACCTCGAAGCCCGGAGGTGGAGCCCTCCGGACCGTGGCGCCCTCGATGCCGCGACCCCAAGACGCGGTGCCGCCGACGACTCCGCTCGCGCCCAGGGTTCCGGGCGGATGGTACCGGACGGCGCGGACGGCGATCCTGAGACGCGTGCTAGCATGCCGATGAGATCGCCGGGGGTGGGGCGCGGCCGTTCGGCCGGGCGGTGTCGGTCGGCAGGGCGGACATCACGGACCCCGGGGCGGCGCGGAGGCCGCCGGGAGGAGGAGCCGATGAAGCGTCGCGTTCTTGGGCTGCTTCTGATGGCCGCACTGAGCTCGCCCGCCCTGGCGCTCGAGCTGGTCGCCAACGGCGGGTTCGAGAGCGATCTGCCGCCCGCCTGGCAGACCGAGCTCGTCGGCGCCGCGACGGTCGTCAACCGCGCCGCCGGGTATGACCCCGATCCCGACTACGAGGTCCTGGCCGAGAAGGGGACCGGCGACGGGTACGCGAGGGTCAACCAAACCGTCGTCATCCCGGCGCTGGACCTCGAGTTCTCGGTCAACCTCAGGGTGCAGGCGGCGTCGTCGAGCGGTCCGTGGGCCGCGGCCGGCGTCGCCCTCCACTACGAGAACCACCTCGGCGACCTGCTCGGGACGACGATGATCGTCGGGCGGACCGCGGACTGCCCGTGGATCGACCACGACACGCTGCACCTGATCCCGGCGCCCGACGAGGAGTGGCACGGCTACTCCTTCAACGTCCTCGACGAGCTGGCCAACCTTCCCGGGGTCGAGCTGCCGGCGATCCGGAAGATCCGGATCAGTCTGTTCGGTCAGGTCGGCGGCGACTGTTGAGGGGCGACCGAGCTGGCGAAGGTCTTCGCCGACGACGTCTCCCTCACCTTCACCTCGACCGAGCCGGTGGTCGTCGCCGTCGACCATCTGATCGTGGACTACGGCAGCCAGGCCAACGGCCGTCCGGACCCCGGCGAGACCGTCGACCTCATCGTGAGCCTCAAGAACTTCGGACCGGAGGCGACCGGCGTCACGGTCACCATCGACACCACCGATCCAAACCTCACCATCGTCGACGGCAGCACGGAGCTCGGCGTCATTCCCTCAGGGGCGGTGGTCGACAACGGCGCCGACCCGTTCTCGGTGGACATCGCGGCCGGCGCGCCGAACGGCCACGTCGTCTCGCTCGAGGTGCGGGCCGTCTTCAGCGGCGGCGAAACCCTGTCTGACATCGTGCTCTTCATCGGGCAGTACGACTTTCTCGTCTGGGACCCGACCCCGGACCAGTCGAGCGGACCGGTGATCGCCGCGACCCTCGAGGGTCTGGGCTATCTGGGACGGGCGAGGGAGACGCTCCCCCTCGACCGTCTGGACGACTACGCGACCCTCTGGGTGAGCGTCGGCGTGTTCCCGGACAACTACGTCGTCGACAGCGCCGGCGCCGAGGGTCCGGCGATCGTCGACTACCTGGCGGGCGGTGGCGCCGTCTACCTCGAGGGCGGCGACGTCTGGGCCTACGACTCCCAGTACGGCGGCTTCGACTTCCGCCCGCACTTCGGGATCAGCGCGACCCAGGACGGCACCGCCGACCTGGCCCGCGTCGTCGGCGTCGCCGGCCAGCTCAGCGAGGGGATGGACTTTCCGTACACCGGGGAGAACTCGTTCATCGACCACCTCGACCCGATCGCCCACGGCTCGGCCCTGCTGCGGAACAGCTCGCCGGTCTACGGCTGCGGGGTTGCCGGCGATGCCGGCGTCTACCGCACCATCGGGACCTCCTTCGAGCTCGGCGGTCTGGTCGATGGCGCCGCGCCCTCGACCAGGGCGGCCCTGGTCGGCGCGATCATGGACTTCTTCGGCCTCGCCCCCGAGGACGTGCTCTTCGCCGACGGCTTCGAGTGCGGCGCCTGCACCGCGTGGTCCCTCACCCAGCCGTGACCTTTCGGCGGGTCTCGGCGAGCGGGCAAGGCGGCGGCCGCCCGACGTCGCGGCGGCCGCCTCGGGCGGCTCCCTCGCGACGAGCCGATGGAGGCGGGTGAAATGGCCCCGATTCCGGCGCGGTTCCCCGAGAGACGCTGTCGCGTCGGAAAGGTCGTCCCATGAGCCTCCTGCGATGGACGGTGCTCGTCCCGCTGCTGATCGCCGGCGCCGCCTGCGGGGCCGATCGCCCTTCCTCCGAGCGCCCGACCGCCGAGCCCCCGACGGCCCAGGCCGCCGGTGACCGGGCGCCTGGGGAGACCCTCGCGCTGCCCGGCGCGGCCGTCGACCGGCCGGCCGGCTGGGTCTTCCGTGCGCCGACCTCGTCGATGCGGCTCGCCGAGGCCGATGTCCCGGGCCCCGGCGGCCCCGCCCTGCTGACCGTCTTCTTCTTCGGGGCGGGGGGCGGTGGCGGCGCCGAGGCCAACCTCGAGCGCTGGGCCGGCCAGATCGAGGCCGATCCGGGCGCCGGGCAGGAGCGCGCCACCTTCGAGGTGGACGGCTACACCGTGTCGACCATCGCCGTGTCCGGCACCCTCCTGCCGAGCCGGATGGGCGGCGGGCCGACCGAGCCCACCCCGGGGTCGCGGCTCCTCGGCGCGGTCGTCGAGGGCCCCGGCGGCCCGTGGTTCTTCAAGATCACCGGCCCCGCGGCGACGGTGACCGCCGCGGCTCCCGCCTTCGACGCCATGCTGCGTTCGGTCCGGCCGTAGCCCGGAGCCGGTCGACGAGGGAGCGGCCCGGCGCGGTCCGCCGGTGGCCCGCTCGCGGAGAACGGGCGAGCCGCGCCGGACGTGGCGGCGGTCACCTCCGACCTTGCCGGGAGCGGATAGCGTGGTCTCGAGGAGCACGATCATGATCAGGCGATGGCTGGCGATGGCGGTGGCGGTCGGGCTGGTCGCCGTGGCGACGGCGCCCGCGGTCTCCCAGGAGCTGATCTTCGCCGACGGCTTCGGCGGCGGCGATCTCTGGGGGTGGGACCGCTTCGACGGCGGGACGCCGGTGGTCGGTCCCTGCCCGTGCGAGCCGGGCAACACCGGCAGCGAGTTCTTCGTCGACCCGGTCAACGGCTCGGATGTCACCGGCGACGGGAGCGCTGCGAACCCCTGGGCCTCGATCCAGCACGTGGTCGACAACCGGGTCGACTGCACCGACCGCTACGGGACCCCGCTCAACCCCGGCGCCCCGATCCGGGGCGGTGACGCCATCGTCCTGGTCGGCGCCACCGGTCACGACCCGCACCTCGAGATCACCGGCTGTTACAACTCCGCGTGGGTCACCATCCGCGCCCAGGTCGCTCACCAACCGGTGCTCGCCTCGGTCCACTTTCGCGGCTCGGAGCTCTGGCGGCTCGACGGCTTGAGCTTCGTCAACGACGCCCAGGGCATCATGGTGCGGGTCGAGGACCACGGCACCCAGGGACCGGCGCGCAGCATCGCGATCGTCAACTGCCGTCTGACCTCGGGCGAGCTGCCGACCATCCCCGACTGGGTCGACCACGTCTCCGACGGCTTCCGTCTCTACACCTCGAGCGGGCCGCTGACCGTCCGCTGCAACCACCTGGTCAACGTCGCCATGGGTTTCGTGGTCGGTTCCGACAACGTCGACGTCATCGGCAACACCGTCGAGTACTTCTCGCGCGACGGCATCGCCACCGGGGGCCACCACAACCGGTTCGTCGGCAACACCATCTACGACTCGGTCAAGCTCGGCGACGGCCACCACGACGACTTCTTCCAGAGCCACATGGGCGCCAACCCCGACACCTCCTCCGACGTGCTGATCACCGGCAACCGGTTCGTCAACCGCTACGGGCCCGGCCAGCCCGCCGACTCGCTCGGGCCGACCCAGTGCCTGAGCGGGTTCGAGGACGGTCCGAAGACCCGGCTGACGATCACCAACAACCTCTGCAAGGGCGACCACTGGCACGGCATCACCTGGTACGACACCAACGACTCGGTGATCGTCAACAACACCGCGGTGGGCGGCTCGGACTACCCCGGCCTTCCCCCGGGTTCCGCGAGCTGGCCCGACTACTCGTGGATCAGCATCCAGGGGACCGGCAACACCGTCCGCAACAACCTCACGACGCGCAACCTCTCGGGCGGCGACCACAACCTCGAGGTCCAGCCCGGCGAGACCGGTCTCTACTTCGTCGACTGGCTCGCCCTCGACCTCCGCCTCGCCCCGGGCTCGCCGGCGATCGACGCCGGCAACCCCGACGGCGCGACCACCCACGACATCGACGGCGCCCCGCGCGACGCGCTCCCCGACGTCGGCGCCTACGAGGCGCAAGCCGCCGCGAGCACCGGGCCTCCGTGACCGAGCCAACGGAGTCCGCACATCACCCCTCGCTCCATCGCAGGTGAAGGCAGGACGACTCGACAGGTTGCGGATGGGTGCTGCCGATCACGACCTCACCGCCGGAGTCGATGACCCATCCTTTAGGACGACGTGATCGGTGGCACCCCCACGATGCGTTGGCGAGGCCCGATCTCCGGTATCATTGGCCCAAGTTCCCCGGTCCGGTTTTCGCCTGAAAGAGGTTCCCGATGATGCAGCCACGGTGTCGCCTCGCTCTGGGCACCGCATTCACGATCGCGGTGGGGTGCGCCGGCCTGGCGCGGTCCCAAGAGCCGCCGGCCCCGGCCGTCGCGACGCCGCCCGGCGCGCGCTACGAAGGCTATCTCTTCCGCGATATCGACGGCGCGCCGCTGCCGTTCCAGACCGACCGCGCCATCGAGGAGTACCTGGCCACCGCCGAGATCGTGTCCTCGACGGCGATCCCGGTCGGCGTCACGGCGCCGCGGAGGCTCGTGCTCGAGGGTGACGGCCTCCGCGCCGAGGCGGCGTTCAAGACCGTCGACCAGAAGGAGCGGAACGTGAGCGACCAGGTCGGCGGCCGGGGCCGGTTCTTCCTCGCATGGCGCGACTGGTACGGGTACGACATCGCGGCCTACCGCCTCGACCGGCTGCTCGGCCTGGATCGCGTACCGCCAGTCATCGAGCGCCAGTGGAAGAGGAGCGAGGGGTCGCTCCAGATCTGGCTGACCGACGTGATGAGCGAGAGGGACCGGAAGGAGCAGGGTCTGCAGCCGCCGGACGTCCTCCGCTGGAACCGCCAGAAGTACCTCCTGCGAGTCTTCGACAACCTGGTGGCCAACCGCGACGCCAACCTCGGCAACCGGCTCGTCGACCGGAGCTGGCGGATCTGGTACATCGACTGCTCCCGGTGCTTCGGCAGCTCGACCGAGCTGCTGGTTCCCGAGGCGATCACCCACTGTGAGCGGGGGCTCTGGGAGGCGCTGCAGAACCTCGACCGCGAGCGTGTCGCCGAGAGCTTGGGCCCGTTCCTCAGCGAGCTCGAGATCGACGCCATCTTCGTCCGCCGCGACAAGCTGGTGGAGCACATCCGGGGCCTGATCGAGAAGCGGGGCGAGGAGAAGATCCTCTTCGATCTGGCGCCGGTCGCGGGCGAGTCGGCGCCCGGCGGCTGATTCACTCTTTCAACAACGCTGGCCAGTCGAGCACGACGCTGATCGACGGTCGAGCCGTTCGTCGATCCAGCGGCACTTCGATCAAAAAGCGCTGGCCGTCGGGGGTGGACTGCGGAGTCGTGGTCACGCCCGCGCTCGAGGGAAAGGGCAGCCGCTGCGGGACGCCATTCTCGAAGGCCGTTCCGCCTGTGCTCACCGACACGGCAAAGACCTCGGTTCCATCTGGAGCCGTGTTGAAGAGGATTTCCCGGTCGATCCGCCACTGCGGCCAATTGCCGTGGTCCGTCGAGACCTGCCACTTGCCCTCGCCGAGCGACGGCCGGCCGGTGGGTTCCGACACCCGGAACGGGCGGACATAGACCTCACCCGTACCAGTCTCCAGCGATGCGAAGGCGACCCATCGCGCGTCGGGGGAGAACACGCCAGCCCACTCATTGAAGGCCTCGCCGAGCATCAGATGTGGCTTGCCGTCGCCGAGGGACAGTGCCCACAGGTCATATCCCGTGTTCGGCGCGTTCTCGGTGTGATAGAGCAGGAACCGACCGTCGCTCGACCAGCTGGTCGGAAAATGCCGCAACCCGGGCTCCTTCAACAGCACCTGCTCGTCGCCGAGCCCGGAGACGGCCTTCTGGTAGATCGTGTCGCCGAGACGGCCGGCCGCGTAGGCGATGCGGGCGCCGTCTGGAGACCACACCGGGGGCGAGTACACGCCCTTGTCGAATGTCAAGCGCGTGCGCCGGCCGTTGGCGAGGTCCAGCATCCAGAGGTCGCCGGCCACGTTGTACGGAGCGTCTTTCACGACCGCTCGCCTGCCGTCCGGCGACAACACGACCCGCCCTTCAGTCTCCGGCGGCCCGATCGTGCCGACGGTCTTTCCCTGTCGGTCAACCCAGGTGAGCTGGAAGGTGCCGGGCTCCGATACGGGCCGATAGACCAGAACGCCTTCTTCGGACACCGAAAACACACCGGTGAAGTACCACGTGATCCCGACGTCCTGGGCCACGGACACCGGCACGTCGCGGAGCTCCAGGCGGCGAGCGTCGAGTGGTTGTGCCATCAGCGTTCCGGCACGCGGAAAGAACAGGTGGCCGTTCGCGTAGATGGCTGGCACATCTGTGGCCAATATCCGCCGGCGCGACTGGCTCCCGGCGTCGACGTCGAGAGAACCGACGTACATGCCCTCCAGGTCCGGCGGTCCGGAGCGGAAGTACAAAAAGGACTCGCCGTCGGGGAGAAAGGTGGGCCACGTGTGAACGAACTCTCCCCTGGTCAGGTCGACCTCGGTCGCCGGCGTCGCCGCGCCCCCTGCCGCGGAGACCCGCCAGATCGGACCACCCGATCCGCCGCCCCAGCTCCCCAGCAGAATGTCGCCATGACGATTCCAGGCGCCCGATTGAGGCGTGGCGGTGGGGAAGGTGGCTAAGGTTTCCGGCGGACCGCCGGTCGTGTCGATCCTCCTGAGCGTGTCGTCGACGATGAAGCCCAGGTGCCGGCTGTCGGGGGACCAGAAGGGAGTCGATGCCCCCTCCGTACCCGGCAGGCGCTGCCAGCTCAGCCCATCGAAATCGCGCAACCAGAGCCCACCTCGAGCGGCCGCCGCGAACACCAGCTTGCGGCCGTCCGGGGACACCGACACATCGGCGGCGAGCATCACGTCGTCCGGCACGGGCGCGACGAACCGGCTCGGCGAGCCCGGCGCCCTGGGCTGTAGTCCCCGGGCGCCGATCCCCACCGCGATCGCCGCCATCAACACCGCCAACCCCTGCCAGATCCGAACCGATCGCGAGGGGATCGACGGCGGAGGCTGCGCGGTCGTCGACCTCAGTGCGTACTTCACGTCGCGCGCCGATTGCCAGCGTTTCTCGGGTTCCTTCTCGAGGCAGGTCCGCACCACTTCAGAAAGCCCGCGCGGCGTTCGCGGCTGCATCTCGAACAGCGGTCGCGGCTCCTCCTTGAGGATCGACGCCACGAGGTTGGCTTGCGTCTTGCCCGTGAAGGGTCGAGCGCCGGCGATCAGCTCGTACAGAAAGACGCCAAAGGCGAAGATGTCGCTGCGCGCGTCAGCCTCATGGCCCTCGACCTGCTCCGGCGACATGTATGGAAGCGTGCCCACGATGGAGCCCTCCGCCGTCAGCGAAACGGATTCGGTTTCCACCAGGCTGGGGCTGTCGACCGAAGGAACCTGCGTGATCTTCGCGAGACCGAAATCGAGCACCTTCACGCCGCTCTTGGTGAGCAGGATGTTGCCGGGCTTCAGGTCGCGGTGGACGATGCCCTTTTCGTGCGCGGCATCGAGCGCGTCCAGGATCTGCTCGGCCAGCTCGAGAGCCCGAGCGAGCGGCACGGGTCCGTGCAGCGGCGTGCCCTCGACATACTCCATGACGAGGTAGTCGGGGCCGACGTCGTAGAGCGCGCAAACATGGCGATGGTTGACCGCCGCGATGGCCCGAGCCTCACGTTCGAAGCGCTCGCTGAACGGGCTCAAGCTCACCTTGATG
Source organism: Thermoanaerobaculales bacterium (assembly GCA_025456145.1). GTDB lineage: Bacteria > Acidobacteriota > Thermoanaerobaculia > Thermoanaerobaculales > Sulfomarinibacteraceae > JAHECW01. Next base: position 46,972 of record JALOLD010000016.1, read on the forward strand.
GCGACCAGCCGATCGAGACGGGTGTCTCGCGCCTTCCAGACCTCACCCATGCCGCCAGCACCGAGGGCGGAGAGAATCTCGTACGGACCGAGCCGCGCTCCCGGCGCCAGATCCATGAGGGCTGGGGATTTCCTTTCTGGTCTTGGAGAAGTGTACTCGCGGCGAGGCCATGGTCAAGCGGGTTGGAAGCGTCTCGAGGTCACCCCTGATCAGAAGAGCACGAGGTGTGCCCGATTTTCTGACCGGACCCACCCGATCCGTCGACGGTTCCGGACGGATCGGATCGATGGCGCCGCCCTTGTGCCACACGGCGTTGGAGATTGGCGGGACATCTTCACGTTGTGCGGAGAGGAAACCTGAGTCTTCGAAATCAACCACCCGAGAGATGTGTGTTGCCGGGGCGGGTATCCCGAGCTGCCAGCCCTTGGCTCGGTGCACCAGCCGGAGTGAACGAGCCCCGCCCCCTCGAATCCGGCCACCGCGAACCGGACGATGCTGATCCTCGTATTCCAGTGCAAGGGGGCTGACTCATGCATCAGAGGCTGTTCGTGGCGGCGTGTCTGCTGGCTTGCCTGTGGTTGGCGTCGTGCGGCGTCAACTCGCCGATCACCTTCGAGGACGGGGCGACCCACGAGGGCAACAGGGTCACGGTCAACGGCGGGGTCTTCATCGGGGCCGACTGCACGATCAAGGGAAGCTGCCGGACCGTCAACGGCTCGGTTACGGTCGGGCCCAACTCACAGGTCGGGAGCCTGAGGTCGGTCAACGGCTCGATCAGGCTCGATGACAACATCGTGGTCGATGGCGATCTCGAAACCGTCAACGGCAGCATTCGCATCGGTCCGGAGGTCTCGGTCGAGGGCAAGCTGGAGACGGTCAACGGCGGGGTATCGATCGCGTCGGGTGGCTCGATCCGGGGCGAGATCAGGACCGTCAACGGCGCCATCGGCCTCGACAGCACCGAGGTCACCGGGGACCTGATCACCAGCAACGGCGACATCACGCTCGAAAACGGCTCCCGCGTGAACGGCAATCTCGTCATCCGGGGCGCCAAGGGCACCGAGCGCAGACCACCGACGATCACCGTCTCGGGAGCCTCGGTGGTCGAAGGCGACATCGAGATCGACGACGCGGATCGTGGCGTTCGCCTCGTGCTCGTCAGCGGCGGTCGTGTGACCGGGTCGACGGGCAGCGCCATCGTCGAACGGGTCGACGAGCAGCCTCGCGAGACCTCGGAGTAGGGGAGGGAGAGGGCGATTCGCCGGACGGCGATCCATCGGGCGGCAAACCGCCGGACGAATTGCGGGGGCGCCTCGGAGGCGCCGGGTCCATCGCCGTCGCTCGGGTTGCCCGTGACCTTGCGGCTCGGCCTACTCGAGGGGGTTCCTCCATCGCAGGCCGGGGAAGCGGGCGAAGTCGAGATCGGTGGAGTGCAGCTCGGACTGGGTCTCGATGGCGAGCGCGGCGAGGTGGGCGTCGGTGGTGAGCCGGCCGGATGCCCGGGACGAAGCCGTGATCGAGGCGAGGACCTCGAGGTGCCGCGGTCCGGGGACGACGATCTGCGTCTGCGGCCGTCCCAGCCACGATCGAAGGTGCTCCACCGCTTCGGCGGGCGACATCGGCGAGGTGAGAACCGCGTTGCTCGACATGATGCGGACGAAGCCCAGCATGACCGCCCAGGGCAGCCCGACCGTCGACCGGGAGGAGAGACAGCCCTCCCACCACGCCTTCGAATCGGCGTGGAACGGGGCATCGCTGTTGTAGGCGTACACCAGCAGGTTGATGTCCGGGATGATCACGGCTCGTGGACCCCGAAACCGCCGCCGGCGCCGAGCCGCTCGATCTCGAGGTCGTCATAGAGCTGGTTGAGCTTGAGGGGATCGACCCCCGGCTTGAAGCCGCAGGCCTTGGGGACGACGCGGAAGGGCTCGGGCGGCTCGGAGGGGCCCTCGCCAGATGACAGCCCTCGCCGGAGAACCTGGTTCACGACCTCCTTGAAGCTGCCGCCGCCGGCGCGGGCGAGCTCCTTGAGGCGTTTGGCAAGGTCGTCGTCGAGGGTGAGTGTCGTTCGCATCGTGACATCATGATGTGCGTTGATCGTGATGTCAAGGTGTCACGGGGGTGGTTGCGATTCGTCGGACGAATCGCGGTGGCGCCTCGGTGGCGCCGAGGTCATCGCAGCGCGCCGCAGAACTCTCGTGAATACTCCGGGCTAGCGGTGTGGCGCGGCGGGGTTCCTGGGCGCCGGAAAGGAATGCTCGGCGGCTCCAAGCGGTTGGCCAAGAAGGATTTCCAGTCGTGTCTCGCGAAAAAACCGTCCGACCCATGGAGGTTGTATGAAGTACGTCGAGGGATTCGTCGTTCCGGTTCCCAAGGCCAGGCTCGACGAGTACAAGAAGCTGGCGCGGAAGTTCGGCAGGATCTGCAAGGAGTACGGCGTCGTCGACTACGTCGAGTGCGTCGCCGAGGACGTCAAGATGGGCAAGGTCACCTCCTTCCCGCAGGCCGTCAAGCTCAAGAAGACCGAGACGGTGGTCTTCTCGTGGATCGGCTTCAAGTCCCGCAAGCACCGCGACCAGGTCTGGAAGAAGCTGATGGAGGACCCCCGGATGAAGGCGATGGACCCCAAGGACATGCCCTTCGACGGGATGAGGATGTTCATGGGCGGCTTCGAGGTGATGGTCAAGCTCTGAGGGGCGCCGCCGGTCACGGCCCGCCATCCTCCGGTCGGCGCCCCCCGGGTTCGGTCGCCGCATCACCCATTCGGGTGACGACATCGGCGTTCCCGGGCTCCATCTTGGCGTACAGCATCGCCAATGTGCGGACCCGAAACGACCGACCGGCGCAGCCCAGGGCTTCGCCATGACCACAAGGAGCTCGACATGGCAGGCAAGACCGACGGACCCGGAATCCAACCCCTCCACTTCTTCGGTGAGCGGGACCGGCCGGACCGGGCCGAGAAGGTGCTCGACCGTCCGTTCGTCAGGGGGGACGGCAAGATCCCGGACGGGCTGCGCGAGCTGAAGTCCCGTCTCAGCGTTTACTCCCACAGTACCGGGAAGAAGGACCGGCCGAAGATCGAGACCGAGCGGGTCGAGTCGAGGGACGGCCGCTCGACCTGGCGCGTCGATCTCCCGATCGGCGACAAGGACCACCGGCTCGGTCTCGCCCTGCCCGGCCGCGAGGCGATCCGCGAAAAGCCCGAGGTCTTCCTCAAGCAGACCTCCGCGGGCACGCCGTTCGCCTCGTTCCGCCCGTCCTGGATCGACGCGACCTTCGCCCCCCGGATCGTCACTCACGACCGGTTCCGACCGATGCGCCGGATCAACGGGCGGCCGGTGAACCCGCTGTACGTGTTCGGCCCCGACGACCGGTGGGCCTTCCGCGACCCGTCGTGGCCCTGGGGTCTGGTCGGCAAGGTGTTCACCAGCTCCGGATGGACCGGGTCGGCCGCGCTGATCGGAGACCGGATCATCGCCACCGCCGGTCACGTGGTGCCGTGGGATGACAACCCCTGGTGGATGCGGTTCGTGCCGGCCTTCTACGACGGGTCGTCGCTGCACGGCGTCGGTGTCGAGTCCTACGTCTCCGATGCCCGGGGCTACGACGTCAACGGCAACGTCACCGGGTACGACTGGGCGGTCTGCCGTCTCTATCAACCGCTCGGCTCCTGGCTCGGGTACTTCGGCTACAACGGGTACAGCAGCTCCTGGGAGGATGACCCGTACTGGTCGCTCATCGGCTACCCCGGGGCGATCGCCGGCGGGCAGCGCCCGTCGTTCCAGGGAAGCGTCTCGTCGTTCGACACCGACGGCGACTCCAACGGTGGTCTCGAGATCGAGACCCGTGGCGACCTCACCCCCGGCAACTCCGGCGGCCCGATGTTCGGGTGGTGGAGCGGGGACCCCCGGCTGATCGGAGTGGTGAGCGGCGAGGAGGAGGACTGGAGCCCGGGCTTCTGGCCGTGGGAGTGGGCGGACACCGAGCGCGGCAACGTCATCGCCGGCGGATCGGGCTTCACCAACCTGATGGCGTGGGGTCGATCCAACTGGCCGCTGTAGCTGCGGAAAGGCGTGAGGATCGCCGCGTCGATGGCGAGGTGAACGCCACCAGCGACGGGCGTTCCGGAGGTGCGCGGGGGGTATCTCGTTCCGAGGTACCCCCCTTCCCATGTCGCGGCCCGTCGTCGGCGTGGGCGCCGGCAAGCGCGACGACCGGATCCCGCTACCCCACCTCGCGAAGGTGCGGGACCCGAGCGAGAGCGGGGCGGTCGCGGGGGTCGACGGCGAGCCGGGCACCGGTGCGGTCGAAGCGGTAGAGCCGTCCGCTGACCGGTCCGCGGACGGTCAGCGCCGTGGCGCCGGTGTAGGCGAAGACCGGGTTGAGCCGGCGCGGTGGGCTGGCGTTCCCGGCGTCGGGTCGTCGCAGCGCCGAGCCGATCGACTGTCGTACCTTGCCGCAACATCCCATCGCACGACCTCCGTCAGCGGCCGGGTGGCGGGGGGTCCTCGTGGTACTCGACCTCCGGTGGGAGCAGCCGCTCGATCACGACCGCGCCGCCGGAGAGCCCGAGCCAGAGCAGGGCCCGCGCCACCCAGCCCTGCGCCATCACCAGCGCCGCCGGGATGGCGATCCACAGGCTGAGACAGTAAAAGCAGTCGAGGAGCCGGCCCAGGAAGCCCGAGCCGGCCGCCCGTCGCAGCCGCGCGCTGAGCTGCCATGGTCCGTCCTCGGCGTGGAGCAGGTGGGTGACCCGCCACACCGCGAGGACGCCGATCGCGAGCTCAGCGACGTTCATCGAGCAAGAACCCCGACGACCGGCCCCTCGCGGAGCCGGCCGCCGGGTAGTCGAAGATCACACCGCCACCGTCAGGCTGTAGAAGCTGTGCTTGCGCGGCCAGTAGCCGTGGTCGCAGCTCACAACCGTCCGTTTGTAGACCCACAGCTCGATCTGATAGCAGCAGGTCTCGGGGAAGGCGTCCCGGAGATCCGGGATGGTCAGCCGCAGGCCGCCGGCCCGCCAGTGCGGCGACGTCGCCCCCTGGAGCCGGGCCTGCTGGTAGTTCGGGCCGACGAAGTCGGCGGCGGGAATCGGACCGATGGCGATCGGCGTGAGCGTGGCCCCGGGCGCCGACAGCAGGTTGACCGCCAGGTTCTTGCCGTAGGTCGCGTACAGCGTGTAGTAAGCGAGGTGCTCGTCGACGTCGTAGGCGGTGAAGTCGACCTCGAGAACACCGCCGGCCGACGCGTCGAAGTTGGAGCAGGGTCCGGCCACGGTTCCGTTGATTCTGACGCTGACCACGTCGGCGGCGGGCTCGAGCGCGCTGGTGCTGTTGTCGATGGTGATCGCCAGGCCGTTCGGATCCGGGGTGTTGCACAGCGGCAGGATCTGCTTCGGGCCGAGCTGGCCGGGCGCCACCTCCTGGTAGCCGGCGACCCGCAGGTAGTGGGTGCCGTCGGCGATGGTCGACGCGGTGAGCCAGCGCACCAGCAGATCGCGGTTGGACACCCAGAACCTGGAGGTCCCCCACGAGGCAGGGGCGTTGTTGGCCTCGAAGTGCTCGCGGCTTTCGACCACGAGCCGGCCGTCGACGGGCTGGAACTGGAACGGCACGGTGTGGAAGTCGACCGGACCGACCGGCAGCCCGGGCCCCCAGAAGCGGCGGTTGAAGCCTCCGGCCGAGCCCGGTGGAATCGGCGCCCACGGCCCCCCCGGGGCGGCGGCGATCTCGAGCTCGTAGAAGTCGACGGTCGCACCGCTGCCGAACAGGCCCGAGATCGGCACGGTCCCGGCGTAGGCCCGGTCGCCGGCGGTCGACAGCGCGCCCGGGTTGAGGTAGCCGACCGGGCTGGGCGCCGCACCGGGGTTGCCGCCGATGGCATCGACCACATCGTCGCACACGCTGCCGATCACCATGCAGTCGCCATCGGGGGGCGGCGGCTCGTGGATGCAGCAGGCGTCGTCGGTCGCCGTCAGCGTGACGGCGAGCTCGGTCGGCACGTTCCAGCGGACATCCCAGTAGCCCTCGTCGACGATGACGCGGTCCTCACCATCGCACCTCTGGGTGACCTCGAAGATCAGATCGGGGGTGCAGTCCCACCACGGCTGCCACGGCCACCACGGCCAGACCCGGAGCTGCTCGAGCTCGACCGCCTGCGGCAGCCGATCGAGGAGCTCCTCCCGGAGCCGTGGAAGGGTGGTGACGTCGATCTCGGTACCCGGTGCGACCCGGGCCACGCCGTCCTCGGCCAACAGCTCCTCGAACATCGCCAGGCTCGGCCTCGGGCTCGGCACCGGCGGCCGGGGGAGGGGGATCTCCTCGAGCACCGGGGTGATCCGGTCGACCAGCGCCGGTTCGAGCTGCCAGTGCCGGCGGTGCCACCACCACCACGGCCACCACCCGCAGCACCAGCGGAAGGTGATCTCGAAGGCGCCGTTCGCATCGGTCGTGGCGCAGCCGACCTTCTGGGAGCTCGACCACCACCACCACCAGTCGACGTCGAAGGCGCACACCTCGGCGCCGGGCACCGGGCTGCCGTCCGGGCACACCACTCGGCCGCGGACGGTGAAGGTGCGGCACCACCGCCGCCACCACCACCAGTAGTAGCTCGAGATCACGACCGGCTCGAGCTCGAGCCCGGGCCGGCGGAGGGCGCGCGGCGAGAGCTCGCGACTGATCGTCTGGAGCCGAACCAGCTCGTCACTCTCGGCATCGCCCGGACCGACCACGATCCGCAGCGAGCTCGGCGCGCCGTCGAGCTCGAACACCGCCGTCCCGTGCCCCTTGGCCGAGAGGGTGACGAGGTCGCTCGCAACCACGGTGTCGCGGCCGCTGACCAACGCGACCTTGACCGGCTTGTCGGGCTTGAAGCCCTCGACACCGGATGCGTCGAGGGGTATTTCGAGCCGTAGTCCACCGCCCTTGCCTCGTGACGTCTTTGGCATGAAGGTCACCCTTTCCCTGTGCGTCGTCCACTCAGATGGTCGACGACCGACCGGTTCCTGCACCCGGCCGCTGATCGAGGTGCCGGCCGATCCGCCGCCACCGTCTCCGGCGCGCCGCCGCGCCGCGGCCTCAGATGCAGAGTTAGTTGATATCCATCCTCAATATCGGCCCGAGAGGGGACCCATGTCATCACCCAAATGGGTGATGCGCCGATCATCGCCGGCTGGGCGTCGGTCGGTGCATCGTGCCCCCGGACCGGGCCGGGGGCACGTGCGATTGTGGTGGCTCAGCGGGGCTCGGGCGGGATGAGCCCCTGGCGGATCAGCTCGGCGTTGATCGCGGTCAGGCTGCGCTGGAGGGTGTTGGCGAGCTCGCGGATGCTCCTCCCGCTGCCGAACCCCGAGGCGACAGCGGCACGGTCTTCCTCGGACCAGGGGAGACCGGCGTTGGTCGGCAGGCCGCGCTCGACGTTTCGCTGTCGGCGCTCGTCGACGCTCAGCTTCGACCGGCCGGTGGGCCAGGCGAGGTCGACCATCGTGAAGAGGGCCCGGATGACCCTGGGGTCGTTGTACGGGCTGGTCGGAGGGAAGACCTCGCCGGTTGCCGGGTCGATGCCCTGGGCGAGGGTCTTGACGATCGTACGGGCTTCTGAGTACTCCACGGGACGCTCCTTTCCGTTCGCGGAACCGGCTACGGTCAGCTACCGGGTCCTGTCGTTTGGATCGGGGCGTGGACGGGCGCCTCTGGATGAGGTGTAATCAAGGTATAACACCGACCAGGCCGTGTCAAGCCGGGTTGGCGGGGGGCGGGTCGACCCGGCTCTGTCAGGTCACCCGAGCGCGAGCAGAGCGAAGCGGAAGCCGAGGACCGCGGCGCCGGCAGCCGCGAGCAGCCCGGCCGCGAAGCAGGCGAGCACGGTCTTCGACGCTCGCCACAGCGCGCGGTCGCCGCCACCCCGGCGCAGGCGGCGCCCGCGTCGCACGACGACGACGATGCAGAGCAGGTTGACCGCCACCGCCGTCGCTCCGAAGGCGATCTTGACGGCGTGCAGCCCGGTCAGCGCCGGCGTCGTCACCGCCAGCGCGATACCGGTCGCGACGACGGTCAGGACGATCGGCAGCTCTACCAGGAGGTCGATCCAGTAGTGGAGGCGGATGGCGGCCGGGTGGAGCTCGCGCCATCTGAACGGTGCGACCTCGATGACGGCCTCGGTGGCGACCACGCCTCCCCATCCCGAGAGCGCGATCAGGTGCATCATCGCCAGCAAGCTCGGTGCGTGAGGTTCCATGGTCACACCTCCGATGACGAGACAGGGTTCACCGTCTCATTGTCGCACCTCGGGTCCGGGCTCCCGGGCGAGGTGATCGATCGGGTCGATCGGGGTCACTGACCTCCTCACCTTTGCTCAATCTTGAAAGTGACACTCGTCGTGAGATGGTAGGGATCAACACGTCTTCGATTCCGATCCCGGGGATGATACAGTCGGTTCGCAGGACCCGGGGCTCGCCGCTCCCGTCGTGTCCGGCGTTCGAGTGGAGCACCGACCGGAAGACCACGTCCCGTTCAGGGAGGCCCCGATGCGCTGCCCGACGACACTCCGTCTGATCAGCCCTTTCCTCGTCCTTCTGATGCTCGGCGGAGCCGCCGGAGCCGGCGAGCTGACCCTCGACTACGCCTTCGAGCCTCCCGAGGTCACCACCGTCCGGATCGGAGATACCTCGTACCACCGGGTGGTCATGGAGGGGGCGACCAACGGTGGTCCGGTGGGAAGCCCGGCCCTCCCGGTCAGCGGGGCGCGGATCCTGTTGCCCCTCGGGGCGCGCGTGACGGGTATCGAGGTCAACGCCCCGGAGCGAGTCCTCCTCGGGTCGGACCTCCTGGTCGAGCCGGTGGGTCCGCCCTACCGGCTGATGGACGGGCCGAGCACGGTCGGACTGCCGACCCCAGACCCGGCCGTCTACTCCTCGGCCGACCGCTACCCCGAGGCGGACTTCCAGACGATCGGCGTCCAGCCGTTCCGCGGCTACCAGATCCTGGTCCTCCGGCTCCAGCCGGTGGTGTACGTTCCGGCCACCGGCGAGCTCTCCTACAGCCCAAGTCTTCGGGTCGTCGTGACGACCGAGGACACCGACAACGTCCCGGTCCTCTATCGCGGCCTGGCGCGGGATGCCTCCGAGGCTCGAAGCCGGGTCGACAACCCCGAGGTGGTGGCGACCTATGACGCCGCCGGAACAGCCGGCCCTCGGGCCTATGACATGCTGATCCTCACCACGGACTCCCTGGCCGCCTCCTTCGCTCCGCTCGAGGCCTATCACGACAGCCAGGGCCTGGCCACTGAGATCCACACCATCACCGAGGTCGGGAGCAACGACCCCGCCGCGGTCCGCAACTACATCCGCAACGCCTACCTCAACGACGGGATCGACTATGTGCTGATCGGCGCCGACGACGACATCATCCCGGCCCAGGATCTGTACGTCGACTCGTTGTGGGGCGATGTCGAGTACCACATGCCAGGCGACATCTACTTCGGGTGCCTCGACGGATCCTGGAACAGCGATGGCGACACTCTGATCGGCGAGCCCACCGACGGCGAGGGCGGTGGCGACGTGGACATGGTGGCCGAGGTCTTCGTCGGGCGCTGCTCGGCGGGCGACGCCATCGAGGCCGGCCGCTTCGTGACCAAGGCCCTGTGGTATCTGAACGGCGCCCACAGCCAGCCCGCCGAGGTTCTGCTGGTCGGCGAGTACCTCGGATTCGGCGGGATCGCGGACTACGCCGCGGCGTACCTCGAGGAGCTGGAGGACGGGTCGAGCGCGCACGGCTACACCACCGTGGGCATCCCCACCGACCGGTACACGGTGAGCGAGATGTTCGAGCGGGACGGCAACTGGACCCAGACCGACCTGGCCAACGCGATCAACAGCGGCCTGCACATCGTCAACCACCTCGGCCACGGCAGCGAGGACTACGCCGCCAAATTTTACAACTCGGATGTAATCGGTCGTCTGAGCAACACCGATCTACTCTTCTTCTACTCCCAAACCTGCCTCGCCGGTCACTTCGACTACTACAGCGGCGTCGCCGACAGCTGGGCCGAGACGATGAACCTCAAGACCGACCACGGCGCCTTCGCCCTGGTGATGAACGCCCGTTACGGCTGGGGCGAGTTCAACAGCACGGACGGCGCCTCGCAGCGCTTCAACCGCGAGTTCTGGGACGCCGTCTTCGGCGAGGCGACCCCCGAGCTCGGCAAGGCCAACCAGGACTCCAAGGAGGACAACCTCTACCGCATCAACGACCCCGCCATGCGCTGGTGCGCGTACGAGCTCAACGTCTTCGGCGACCCTTCGACGGTCCTTCGGGGCGCCGAGGTGACCGGAATCAAGGTCAGCCCGAGCGGCTCCTTCAACTCCGAGGGCATGGCCGGCGGCCCCTTCAGCCCCACGAGCCAGGTCTACACCATCGAGAACATGGAGGACTTCGGCCTCGACTTCACGGTGAGCACGACCCAGCCCTGGGTCGAGCTCTCGATCACCGGCGGCCACCTACCGGCCCTCGGCTCATCGACGGTGACCGTCTCGATCGGCTCGGCGGCGGCAGCGCTGGGCAACGGCGACTACTCGGACACCATCAGCTTCACCAACACCACCAACCACGACGGCGACACCGCCCGGACGGTGAACCTCCAGGTCGGGGTGGCGACGGTGCAGCAAACCTGGGACATGAGCAGCGATCCCGGCTGGACCGCCGAGGGGCTCTGGGCGTGGGGGGTTCCCACCGGCGGCGGCGGCGAGTACGGCAACCCCGACCCGACCAGCGGCCACACCGGGTCCAGCGTCTACGGCTACAACCTCAACGGCGACTACGCGAACAACCTCCCCGAGACCCACCTCACCTCCACCGCCATCGACTGCAGCGGGTACGACAGGGTTTCGGTGAAGCTCTGGCGCCACCTCAACGTCGAGCAGCCGTCGTACGACCATGCCTATCTGCGGGTGAGCACCGATGGCTCGACCTGGACCGAGGTCTGGCAGAACACCTCCGAGGTGACCGACGCCGAGTGGACCCTGGTGGAGTACGACATCTCGGGCGTCGCCGACGGGCAGCCCACCGTGTATCTCCGCTGGACGATGGGCACCACCGACTCCGGTTGGCGCTACTCCGGCTGGAACATCGACGATGTCGAGATCTGGGGCCTGGTCGACTCGGAGCCGCCGCTCTTCGCCGACGACTTCGAGTCCGGCGATCTCACCAGCTGGAGCGTCGTCGTCCGGTAGGCTCAGGAGGGCGCCGCGCTCCGCGCTGGCGGGCGATCCGCCCGGGGGATCGCGGCGCCGCGTTCGGGGCGTTGAGGCGCCGCTGTCGCATCCGCCGCAGCGGCTCGGGTCGTCGACGACCCGGGGCATCGGGTCCGGGACCTTCCGACCTCGGGGTTGTCGACGCCTCGACGAGCTCGCGTCGCCGTCGGAGACGACGTCGAGGGTCGACTGGCCGTCGGCCCCGTTGCCGTCGCTCGCCCCGGGCGGTCCTGCCGGCGTGAGGCGGTGTTATGCGCAGGGATTCGTTGAGGTTCGCGGCGGAATCCCGGGTGGCCGGGTCCCGCTCACTCCTCGCCAAGGCCCTCCTCGTGCGGCGCTCGCTCAGCCCCTCTGTCGTCGGCGGGCAGAAGGTGGCGCGGCAGGAAGGCGAAGGTCGCGATCAGGGTGGGGACGACCGCGCTCGCGATGACGACCGCGACGAGGAAGGAGTACTGATCGCGGGTGACGATGCCGTGGCTCAGGCCGTACAGCGCCGAGATGGTGCCGAAGGTGAGCCCGGTGGACATCAGGAGGGTGTAGTACCAGCGCTCGTTGCGCTCGCTCCGGAAGCGCGAGACCACCGGAAAGAGGCCGAAGATCTTGCTGGCCGTCTTGGCGCCGAAGAGCAGGACGAAGACCAGCGGAGCAACGGCCACCGCCGGCAGCGAGACGAGCGACCCGGCGCGCAAGAAGTAGAAGGGGGTGAGGAAGCCGATGGTCAGGGTCCGCATCCGGCGGATCCAGTGGTGGTCCTCGGCGGCTGAGCCGGCCAGGACCATGCCTGCGATGTAGGCGGGGAGGACGGCCTCGCTGCCCGACCACAGCGCCAGGGCGCCGAGGCCGAACAGCACCGCGAGCACCCACTTGGTGCGGATCGCCGCGGTCCGGTGGGCGTACCGGCGGGTGAGCGCGGCAGTCATCCGCGGCAGGAGGGCGATCACCAGCGCGCTGATCACGATGAAGACCACGGTGCGCCGGGTGAAGGGCGCGAAGATCAGACCGAGGGCGAGCACCGTTCCCAGGTCGTTGACGAAGCAGGCGCCGAGGATCCCCTTGCCGAACTCGGTGCGGTTGAAGCCGGTCTCGAGCATCACCGCGTAGACCACGGCCATCGAGGTCGTCGATAGGGCCACCCCGGCGAGCCAGCTCGCCGACGGGTCCCAGCCGAGCACGAAGCGGGCGACCGCGGCGCAGCCGAGAAAGGGCGCCAGGAAGCCGACCGCGCCAACGACCAGGACCTCCTTGGCCTTGGAGTGGAGGACCTCGGGCTCGAGCTCGGCGCCCGCGAGGAAGGTCAAGAGCACCGCCCCGGCGCCGGCCAGGAAGCGCAGCCACGGCTCGTCGGCGCCGAGGGCCGACGGGGAGAGCCAGCGCTCGCAGGCGAAACCGGCCGCCATGCCGACCATGATCTCGGTCAGCGCCATCGAGACCCTCAGGCGGTTGGCGAGGACGGTCGAGAGAATCGCGAGGGCAAGCCAGATCGCGGCGAGGGCGTACATCTCGGTCACGGCTGTCACCTCCTGGCCCCGAGCTCCCCGGGGGCGGTCCGCCAGGAGTCATCAGCCCGTGACGGGCGGTTGAAGGGGGACTCCATCCCCTGCCGGAGCGGTCGCTCGACCTGCGACCCGCGGAGGCTAGCACAGCCGATCAGGAGGCGGGACGCACCCGCGGATGCCACCCGGGGGGTAACGAAACGATGTCGGGAGAGACGAGGTCACCGACGTGGTGGCGGGTCAAGGGCGCCTGGAGGTTGCCGGAAGGTCGCCCGTCACGCGATGACGTGATCGCACCGCCCTCCGACCGCAAATCTCTGTTAATAAACCAGTAATACCAAATTCGCGAGACCAGCAACCTATTGACCGGTCACTCCCTCATCGTCCGGGAATGCAGATCGCGTCCCCACTGACGTTATCGACCACCGAAGCATAGGAGAGGAACCGCCCTGTAGGGGTGGTGGTACGAACCAGGGCGAACCCGTCTTCCACGTCGGAGCTTGTCACGGTTGCGAAAATGCCGTCGATCTGGTGGTGCTCCCAGCTGCCGAGGTCGATCGTCCGGGTGCCGAGCAGCGTCCCGTCTGCTGCGTGGAGGTCGACCTCCACCGTGATCGGCATCGCCACCACGTTGACGACGCCGAGATTGGTGCGATAGGCGCTGTCGCTCCGCAGCTGGACCAGCTTCGCTTCGCCGCCGTAGTGCACATGGTGCTCCTCGCTTTCGCCCGCGATGAACTGGCCGTAGGTCCCTCCCGGCACCTGGTTGTAGGTCCGGCTGGTGACGTGGACCGTGCCGGAGTCGGGCGTGACCCGCAGCGCACCGCTGCCCTCGAACGAGAACTCCCCATCGACGACGTCGTCGAAGCGGACGCTTTCCCCTGGATCGATCGTGTACGTCACCTCCTCCGGGGTCGGGTTGGGCTGACCGCGCTCGAGCAGGGCGATCGCGTAGGTGACGGTGGCGTCGGTCGGGTTGTAGATCTCGAGGTCGGTCCTCCAGTTGGTGTCCGCGGCTCCTCGCACATGGGCGGCAGCCGGGACGACGATCGGCGCCGCCGCGAAGGTCGTCCCGGATTCGCCGAAGTACAGATCGTCGAAGGACGCTTCGACGACACCCTGGTCCTCCCACTTCGTCGTGAAGATGGTGTACTCCACGCTGGCAGCGCCGGCCGGTGCGATGTTCCCGACCGACTGCACGAGGACGAAGTCGCTGGCAGGAGTGTCGAGCATCGCGCGCGGCTGCTCGAGAGGGCTTCCTCCGCAGTGCGCCTCCGGATACCAGCGCAGGCCAAGCGACGCGAACCCGTCCGGCTGGCCTTCGGGGAGGTAGATCATGCCGCCGAAGTCGTAGCTCGTCCCCGGAACGATGGGGGGGCCCGCGAGGCACTGGTCGATGCCCATCGCGTTGTGCGCCGTCGGCCAGGTGTTGACAATCCGCACCGAGCCCGACAACGGCGAGCCGCCGCCGTCGTTCAGGCTCCACGCCGCCACGGTGTCCCAGATCATCCAGCCATGAACGCGCGAGGTGAAGCCACCGTCGAACACCTGGTACTGAGCCGCCGCAGAACTCGTAATCAGCGTCACAACGACAGTGCAGGCGAGGGACAACCGGCCGCTTCTCATGCTGACCTCCTTCGTTGGGCTTCTGGCCGGATTATGGCACGGGCGCCCGGCGGACGGCATCGGAATCGGTGCCCATCGGCATCGGTGCCAAAAGAAACAACGTTTACGAAGTAGTGATCCCTCGGCTTGGAGCGGTGCCTCGATAAGAAGTCCAGCTCGACGTCGCGTCATGAACCACTGGCACCCGTTCGTTGCTGGCACCCGGTATCCCCGTTGACCCGGGTTAGGGCAGGGTGGCGCCGCGATCGGCCCGAAGACCGCGACCTCGTCGCGCCGGCGGCCATCCCGGGCGAGCCCTGACGGTGATACGCTCGGGACATGCCTCACCAAGGCAACGGGGATCGGCCGTCGCGCGATGCGACCGTGACAGTCACGGGGGACCGCGCCGCGGTCGCCGGCCCGGTCCCGCCACCGGGGGCGGGTCCGTCGTCCGGTGGCGAGCTGATCCCGGGTCAGCTCGTCGGTGAACGGTACCGGATCGTCAGCCTCCTCGGCCGGGGGGGCATGGGGGAGGTCTACCGGGCGGACGACCTCGAGCTCGGCACGCCGGTGGCGCTGAAGTTCCTGCACGCCGAGCTCGAGGGCGACCCGGTGCGCCTCGAGCGGCTCCGCCGGGAGGTGCGGCTGGCCCGCCAGGTGTCGCACCCCAACGTGTGCCGGGTGTTCGACATCGGCAGAGGGGAGGGACGTTCGTTTCTGGCTATGGAGCTGGTCGACGGCGAAGACCTGGCCTCACTGCTGCGGCGCATCGGCCGCCTCCCCCAGGACAAGGCGGTCGAGCTGGCGCGGGAGATCTGCGCCGGCCTCGCCGCGGCGCACGAGCGCGACGTGCTGCACTGCGACCTCAAGCCAGCCAACATCATGGTCGATGGCCGGGGGCGGGCGCGACTGACCGACTTCGGCCTTGCCGCGGCGGCCCACCCGCCCCGGGACGGACCCGACGCGTTGGCCGGCACTCCCGCCTATATGGCGCCGGAGCAGCTCCAGGGCCGCACGGCGACTCGGCGGTCAGACCTTTACGCCCTCGGCTTGGTGCTGTATGAGCTGTTCACCGGCAGGCCGGCTCACGCCGCCTCGACCCTCGCCCAGCTGCGCGAGCTCCGCGGCTCGTCGAATCCGCCGGCCAGCCCGTCCGAGCTGGTGCAGGACCTCGACCCGGCGGTGGACCGGGCGATCATGGGCTGCCTGGAGCCGGACCCCGACGAACGGCCGCCGTCCGCCCTCGCGGTGCTCGCCGCGCTCCCGGGGCGAGACCCGCTGCAGGCGCTGCTCGAGGCCGGCGAGACTCCCTCCCCCGAGCTGGTGGCGGCATCCGGCCGCCGCGGCTCCCTCACCCCGAGGCGCGCACTGCTTCTCGCTGCCGTCATCGTGAGCGGCCTGCTGCTCGGCGTGTGCACCCCGCGCGACGGGTCCCTGGACGCGATGCTCGGGGGGATCCTCCCACCGCAGGTGCTGGAGCACCGCGCCAGGGAGATCCTGGCGGCGGCTGGCTGCCTCGATCCGCCGGGCGACGTCGCGCTGGGCTTCGACCTCGACCCGGGGACCCTGGCCAGGCTCCAGGGTCGTACCGCCCAGGAGCGCCGGACGCTGCTTCGATCCGAGGAGCGGCCGGTTCTGCGCTTCTGGTACCGCCAGAGCGCGACGCCCCTGTCAGCGTGGCGCGCCAGCCTTCCCGGAGGCGCCGTCGGCAATGTCGTCACGCCCTGCGACCCGCCCCTGACCGAACCGGGCATGGCCATCGTCCGGCTCGGTCCCCGCGGCAGGTTGCTCGAGCTGCGGGTCGTACCGGACGAGCCCGGAACGGAGTCTTCCGACAGGGAAGCCAACCCGGCACTTCTCGACCCTCTGCTCGCCGCGGCGGGTCTCCCACCCGCCGAGGCCAGGGTCGTGCCGTCGAGGCGCGGGTCGCCGATGCCGGGCACCTGGCGGCGAACCTGGTCCCTCCCCCGGTCTGAGGATGACGGCGGGGCCCTCGAGGCCGAGGTGACGTACGCCGCCGGCCGTCCGACGTGGTTCAGGGCGGCGAGCACCGCCGAGTGGGACGACGGTCCAAGGGGCGGCGACCCCGGCGACCTCGCCTCCCGGGTGGGCGGGCTGTCGGCGTTCGCGTTTCTCGTCGCCGGCGCCGTCGTCGCGTTGCTCAACGTGCGCTCCGGGCGGTGGGACCGGCGCGGAGCGGCACGTTTGGCGATCGCGGTGCTCGTTCTCTGCTTTGCGAGCGTGCTGATCGGCGCCCACCACCCCGCGGAGGCGGCGGCTGAAGCCCGGCTGGTCTTCTCGGCGGTCGCCTACGGCGCCAGCCGCGGGCTCCTGACCTGGCTGCTCTACGTCGCGATCGAGCCGTTCATCCGCAAGCTCCACCCTACCTCGCTGGTGTCGTGGAGCCGGCTGCTCGCGGGGCGCGTCCGCGACCCCGCCGTCGGCCGGGACCTCCTCGTCGGGCTGGCGACAACCTCGGTGCTGTGCATCGGGGTCACCGCCTGGATGTGGGCGCGCGGCTGGGTGGGGGCGACGCTCCCGGTCCAGCCGCTCGAGGAGCCGGGCAACCCGCTCGCCGCGGCAACGGTCCTGGCCGCCATGGTTCGCGCGCCGGCCGTCGCCCTGGGCTTGAGCCTCGGCTTCCTGCTCATCCACGTGATCGCGAGGGGTGCTCTGCGACGGGCGCGGGCGGCCGCGCCGGCACTTCTGTGGATGGTCATCCTGCTCTTCTGTCTGGGTGCGGTGGAGTCCGACCTTCCCTTCGCCGACCGCCTGGCGATCACCGCCGTGGTGGCCACGGGCTACGCCGTGCTCTCCGTGCGTAGCGGTCTGCTCGCGTTCGTCGCCTGTGCAGCCACCCTGGACATGGTCATCCAGACCATCATCTCGAGCTTCCACCCATCGCCGTGGTACGCGGCCGGGGCCCTCGTGTTCGCGGGGGCCGTCCTCGTCCTTACCGCGTTCGGAGTCCGCAGCTCGACCGCCGGCGCCCCGCTGCTCGCGCCATCCGGCCGCGAGGCGTGACCATTCGGTGCCGGGCGCGAGGGGTTAGTGGTTGTACGGCTGAAGGGCGGGGGGGGGTAGGAGCGGAGAGCTGATCGGCACCAGGCCGATTCCAACAGCCTGAAATCGCGTTTTCGTCGGGCCTGCTACGAAAATAGCAGGGCATTATCGTCCTTCGTGGTGACGAAGTCACGTCATGAACCACTGGCACCGGTTCGGTTTCAAGGCCAGTGGGAAGGCGGCGCGCCGGCAACCCCTCGATCTCTGCCGGTCGCGGCGGCTTCACGGCGCCTTGACCCGCCATCCTGTAAGATCGGCGTGCAGAGTTCTTTCAGTGTCGCCGAGGAGGGAGGACGAGCATGTCGATCCTGGCCGGGATGATGGTGGGTTTCCTCGCCTGGTTCGTGGTGCGCTACGTGGCCGGCGGGATCTTCACCGTCGACCAGAACGAGCGCGCGATCAAGACGGTGTTCGGTAAAGCGCAACGCCTGGGCACGGCAACGGTGACCGACGGCGAGCTCGGCGCCGGCTTCGACGCCGGCGAGCGTGCACGCTACGCCTTCCCGTTGCTCCGGGTGATCCCGCCCGGCGGCCCCTACTTCAAGATGCCCTGGGAGAAGATCTACAAGGTCTCGGTGGCGACCGAGACGATCAGCATGGCCTACGACCCCGAGAGCGCCACCGCCAACGAAGGGGGCACGGTGCTGGAGGCGGTCACCAAGGACCAGCTCAACACCGGGCTCACCGGCCAGATCCGCTACCAGGTCGCGGAGCGCAACCTCTACGCCTACCTGTTCGGGGTCAAGAACCCGCTGGCCCACGTCATGGGCTACTTCATCTCGGTGCTCAGGGAGCGCATCGCCACCTTCGAGGCGCCGACCGGCCCCGGCGTCCACGGCGACAGCGAGGAGGTCGACGCCTCCACCGTCGCGGGGGTGTCGATCAACGACCTGCGCAAGAACCTCCGCGACCTCAACGACCACATGCTCTCCGAGTGCAAGGTCTCCGAGGCGCGCTACGGCATCGCCCTCGATGCCTCGCTGATCACCGGCATCGACCCGCCGCCCGACGTCGACGCCGCGCTCGCCGCGATCAACACCGCCCACAACCACGTCTCGTCCGAGATCTCCCTGGCCCGCGCCACCGCCGACCAGACCCTGGTCCAGTCGCGCCGCGCGGTGGAGATCGAGACCCTGAAGGCGCAGGCGGAGGTGGAGCCGCTCGAGGCCCTCGCCGGCGAGCTCGCCCAGCTCAAGGCGGCGGGCTCCGAAGCGCTCCGGGCCTATCGCCGCTACGTCCGGCTCGGCCTTTATGAGAAGGCCAGCCGGGTCTTCCGGGAGGTGGCGTCATGACCTTTCTCATCACCGCGGCGGTCACCTTCATCGGCCTGTTCGTCGCCGTGCCCGTCGGGCTCGCCCTGATCCGGCTGTTCGGCTGGTTCGTCGTCGTCGGCGAGCGCCAGGCCAAGGTCTACATGCTGTTCGGCAAGGTCCTCGGCGTCATCGACGAGCCGGGGCTGTACTTCCTGCCCACTCGGCTCGGGGTGCCGGCGTTCATCGTCCACTGGCTCGGCCGCTGCTACACCCTCGACCTCCGCCTCGACCAGGAGTACCTGCGGTCGCAGGCGGTCAACTCGGAGGAAGGAGCGCCGATGGGCATCGGCATCTGGTACGAGATGTACATCTCGGATCCGGTCGCCTTCCTGTTCAAGAACGTCGACCCGCGCGGCTCGCTGCGCGCCAACGTGTCGAACGCCACCGTGCGCTGCCTGTCCAACATGCAGCTCGACAACATGCTCGCCGACCGCCACGAGATGAGCCACACGGTCCGCGACGAGGTGACGCCGCTGTCCCACCAGTGGGGCTACAAGCTCGGCTCGGTGTACATTCGCAAGGTCCACTTCCGCGACCGCGGCATGATCGAGCAGATCGAGCAAAAGGTGGTCAACCGGCTGCGTCAGGTGACCTCGGCGATCCGCCAGGACGGCGCCAACAAGGTCGACATCATCACCAGCTCGGCGCAGCGCAAGGCGGCGGTCGAGTTCGGCCGCGCCGCGGCGATGCGGCCAAAGATCGTCGGCGCCGCCCTCGAGACCATCGGCCGCGACCCGGAGATCGAGGCGACGATGTTCGAGGTGCTCGAGACCGACCGGATCGTCAAGAGCTCGGGCACGGTCATCCTGCTCCCCGAGGGCTCGGGCCTGGCGCCGCTGGTCGCCGCTATGGAGTGATCCGGTTCGGTCCGGGTCGGGGTGTGCTCTCGGGCGCTGGTAGCGATGGAGGCGCCGACGCCGCCCCGCGACGAATCGTCACGGAACCACCGCCGACCACGATCCCGTCGTTCCACTTTCGAAGCCGTCGGCGAACAGCGGCGGCTCGACGAGACCGTTCACCACCGCGAGGTCGAAGCCCGAGACCTGGGCGCCCGAGTGGGTCCACAGCGCCTCGCCTGCGGCCGAAATGTTGAGCCCGGCGAGGGTGACCACCCCCGCCGTCACCTCGACCTGGCCCTGGATGTAGGTGCTGCCGCTGCCGGCGCCCTGGACGGACAGGTTGCGGGCGATGAGCGGCGACTCGGCGAAGCTCCCGGCGGCGACGACGATGTCGGTACAGCCGACGTCGTCGACGGCGGCCTGGATGGTGGGATGGGGCGCCGAGGGCACGCTGCAGGTCACGGCCCAGGCCGAGCCGGCCGAGAAGATCACCGCCAGGGCGAGCGCGGTTCCGATCGGGCTCATTCGAGGGCTTGTCGTCATCGCGGACCTCCTTCAGATGGCCGTCCCCGCCGCAAGGGCCACGCCACCGCGGGGCTTGGCTCGGTCAACGTGTCTTCGAACGCAGTGAGCAGCTCGTCCGGAGATACGAGCGACGACTCGATCGGCGATCGAGGTTTGGATTGGTGCATCCTCGGATCCAGTGACGTCCTACGCATGGTAATCAGCAGTCATGACCCTAGATCGTGATTCGATGACATTCTCGGTTTGGGAATCCAGCCCGTTTCGTGCCGGCAGCCCGGGTGGGAGCTAATCCGTCGCCACCGAAAAGAGGTAGAGAACGGCACTGGATCCACTGTTCGCCGATACCGAGCAGGTATTGGTAACCCTCACCATCGCGCTACTGCCACCGCCGCAGGCAGGGTCTGAAGGGTCGGTGGCAAGCGGGAGAAAGAGCAGGCACCCGGGATTGACGTTGCCCGAGCCCGGGATGAACTGTGCGGGCATGACCCTGATGTTGCCGTTGTTTCCGGAAAAGCCGGTGATGCAGAAGGTGATGTTGTAGCCCTGGCCGGCAGAGAAGCTCGCACTGAAGGTGCCGCTCGTAAAACCGGCCCTCAGCGTCGTGCTGGAGTTACTCTTCATGATGCCTTTCCCGCCATTGGTGATCTTGCCGTCGACCCGCAGGGTGCCATCGATCCCCAGGTTGGTGGTGAAAATCCCATTGCCGTC
>JALOLD010000095.1 GCA_025456145.1 Thermoanaerobaculales bacterium
GGCGAGCGGGATCGACCTGCTGGCGATGAGCCGGACCTACAACCTGCCGTCGGCGAAGGTGGCGGGGACCTTCGGGCAGGAGCTGCCGGGGATGCCGCTGGAGGGGCTGATGGCGACCGGCGAGCGGCGGCGGATCATCTTCATGAACGAGACCGACGACCTGCGCTCGAACGTCGGCTGCATGAACGCCGGCGCGGGCAACGTCCGGATCAACCTTGAGCTCTTCAACGCGGAGGGCGAGTCCCTCGAGGTCAAGACCATGGACCTGGCGCCGCGCTCGAACAACCAGATCACGAGGGTCTTCCGGGACCACGAGCCGATCTCGGCGGGCTACGTCGACGTGTGGACCAACACCCCGCACGCGATGGTCACCTGCTACGGCTCGGTGCTCGACAACACCACCTCGGACCCGACCACAGTACTGCCGCAGTAGCGGCGACTTTTTCAAGGGGGGTGGGGCGGGGGACCGTCTCCCGCCCCTCTTCCTATTGTTTCTTGGTGTCTCGCCGGGATGCGTGCGCTCAGCCGGCGCCAGGGGAGACACCCCGGACGTCACCCGAAGCCGAAACCGGAGCCCGCAGTCCACCTGCGATCGTCGGGCCAGGCCGGCTCGACCTCCGGCGGCTCGGCCGGTACCATGGGGTGATGAACGAACGCCAGAACGTGCTTGTCGTCGAGGTCGAGGAGGACGCCTACCACGAGATCGCGACCCTGCTCGCGAGGAACGACTTCGCCGTCGACCGTTTCCCCACCGCGTCGGCGGCCCTCGAGCTGGTCACCCTGGTTCCCTTCAAGGCGATCATCGTCAACCACCCGCCGAGGTCGATGCCGGTCAGCGACTTCCTCGCGGTGGCGAAGGGGCCCGGCTCGGCCAGCCGGGAGGCGCTTGTCGGCGTGTTCGTCTCGTCCACGAGACCGGCCGACGACCTGAACACCACGCCGGACGGGGTCGACGTCGTGATCGGCCCCTTCGGCGGGCAGCCGGTGCGGGATCAGCAGCTCTGCAAGCTGCTCGGCATCACCCCCCGGGCTGCGCCCCGGGTCAAGGTCAACGCCGAGGTGACCCTCGTCGACGGTCAGGGCAACCGGCAGGCGGCGCAGACCCGAGATCTCTCGACCAGCGGCGTCTTCGCCATTACCGGCCGGCTCGCGCCGGTGGGCAGCAGCGTGCAGGCGGTCTTCACCTTTCCGGGGGACCAGAGCCCGTTCGTGGCCGACGCCGAGGTCGTGCGGCACGCGGTCGGCGAGACCGGCCGGCCCGAGGGCATGGGTCTGCGGTTCACCGCGTTCCACGACGGGCACCTCGGACGGCTCGGCCTCTACCTCGAGTCGGTCTACGCCGAGATCGGAAACGGCGAAGGGTAGCTCGACCGCGCCCCCTCCCGGCGCCCAGGGCGTGCATCCGCGTCGACCGAGACCGACCGGAGTCGAACCGGTCTCTTTCGCACGTTTCGAGCACCCGCCCAACCGTTGGCGGGAGAGCCGCCGGATCGGAACGACGCGCCGGCTCTCACCCCCCTCATGAAGCGCGAGTGCAATCCCCGGCCTTCTCGCTGGCCGCCCCCCTGGATGCTCGAGGTCGCCCGCTGCCGCAGGTCGAGCGCCCCTGCGGGCGGTGCGCACGAAGTGGCGACAGGAGTACGATGGCCCCGTGCGACGGCGCCCGATGCCCCTGCGGCTCGCCAAAGTGTCGGCCCTCCTCGTGGCTCTGACCGCCCTGGCTCCAGTGACGGGCTGCGACGACGGCGGGTGCCCGTGCTGCGACCTCCCCCGTGAGCTGAACGACTGGATCATCGAGATCGATCCCGGACCGGTCCCCGATCCGGGCAACGGGTTTCCGGTCTTCATCGAGGTCGCCGTCGAGGTGCGGAGCCTCGAGAACGGCACACCGGCGCCGGACGGTCAGACGGTGACCCTGACGGTCTCTCCCGGCGCCTTCGTCGGCGGCGGGTCGGAGATCGTGCGGGCCCTGGTCGACGGCCGGACCACGGCGACGATCCGGGCGGAAGCTCCCGGAAGCTACCGGTTCGCCGTGACCGTGGACGGGGCGGTGCGCACCGCCTGGACCCTCATCGACGTCGGACCCTGAAGCCGGAGTCCCGCTCCGGCGCCCGCTACGTCGTTACGCCAAGGAAAAGTACCGGGTTCGCATGTTTGGATATTTCAGGTGCGGGTCAACCGAGAATATCCGAATGTGTGAACCCGACACCCCTGCGGTCGCCCCGTGAGACTCGAGCACGGGACCTCGGCGTGCCGGCTCTTACCAACCAGACCTGGCGATCTGCGAAGGTAATACCGGCACGGCCCGGCGGATCACCTGGCTCAGCCGGGGATGCCGAACCACCTCAGGTCGAGGTGCTCGCCCCAGCTTGCCCGGCGGCCGAGCGCCGGGTCCTCGCGCAGGTGCTCGATCAGCCAGTCGAGAGAGCGGTTGTCGGCCTTCCTTTCGAACTCGAAGGCGGCGACCCGGGTCTCGATCAGGCTCGGGGGGCGCTCCTTGTCGAAGGCGCGCTCCAGGGTCAGCTCGTGGAACGACTCGGTGCAGAACTCGATGTGGCGGTCACAGGCCCGGGCCTGCTGGTCGGCGACCACGGCCGACCTCTCGTTCCCGACGCCGGCCTCGCGCAGCAGCTTGGCCGACTCCAGCCAGAGCGCCTGCGACCGCTTGAACGGTTCGACGGCGTCGAGATGGCTCGACAGCCTCCGCAGGGCATCGGTGTCGTTCCGGTTCCGAGCCGCGGCGATCTTCGCCTCGCCGAGCGCCTGCCACTGCTTGGCGGCACGCGAGAGGTCCACGGCCGTTGCCTTGGGATCGATCCGCACCTGGTCCTCCCATTCTGGGCGCCGCGGCTCACCCCCCGGGCCCAGGAGCACCATTGTTGCACCGTCAGCCCCGGCGGGGGAGGAGTCCAGTCACCAGGTCCGTCGTTCCCCGGCTCTCGAGCTCGAGATCGACCCCGAGCGGCCGGTACGATCGGATCACCAGGTCGGTGCAGACCCCGACATCGTCGGGCACGTCGCCGCCGGGGTAGGGGATGGCGCGATGGCTGCCGCCGTACCGTACGCGGTGAGCGAGCCGCTCCGTCGCGGCGGACGGCGGAGCGTCGAGGAAGTCGGTCTCCTCGGTCCGAGCACGCCGAAGCCTCCGGCTACTCCGCCAGCCAGTCGATGGCGGTTTGCCGGTCGGGGAAGACCCGCACGTCGTAGCCGCGGTTGCGCGAGATCGTTTCGAAGAACTTGAGGTCCTGCGCCTCTGCGTGCCGCGTGGGCAGCACGATGGCGTCCTTGTACTCCCTGATGTTGGGGAAGTGCTCGAAGACCTGCGGCAGCTCGTAGGTGTCGAGAAGGGTCCCGCCATGATTCTGAAGCTCGCTGGCATCCACCAGGAATCGCCGGCATCGGTTCTCGACGGCGGTGGCGAGGGCGACGCGAATCGTCTCTTGGATCTCCTCCGGGGTGGCGAGACCCGAGTAGGTCACCACGACCGAGTCGATCTCCTCCGAGTAAGCGATGGTGATGCCCATGACGACCGGCCCCATCTTACCCCGTGTCCGGGGGGCGGCGTGTCGCCGCCGATGGACCGATGACCGGAGCCACGACCAGGTCTCCCGATGAACCGGGGCCGGGAGATTCCCGGGACGGTCCGGGCCTCTCCTGGGCCACCTCGCCCGGCACTCGCAAGAAACCCACCCGCCGGCGCGAGTCGCGGCGGGTGGGTCGATCAACCCCGTCGAGTCAGCGGTCCGACCCGGGGCTCGTGGGTGAAGGGCTCGGGTCGCGAGGCGGTTGCGGTTGACGACGTCGCCCCGAGCCCGGTCGTCTTTTCACGATACCGGAGGACCACCCCCGGTGCATTCCATGGGATCGAAGGTCTGGCCCGAGTCGATGGCGGGGCCCTTCGGACCCATGCTCTTGGGCACCGTGACCGGCACCTGGCAAATGCCCACGTTGCCGCAGCTGTCGGTTGCGCTGACGGTGATCATATACACCCGTCCGTCTCCGGCCCCCGAGCGCTCGGAGCGAAGCTGGACCGACAGGTCCTGGCCGATCACCGCGTCCGGGCAGTGGTTCGGCCCGCCGGCGCCCGGCGCCAGAGCTGCGTCCTCGTCACTGGTGACGGTCACCGCGAACGCGAGAGGTGCGGCGTCGCAGGTGTCCTCGGCCGAGAACGACAGACCGACGTCGACCATCCCGTGGTTTGCGGGCCACAGCGTCGACTGAGCGACGGCGCAGGTCACCGCTGGCGCAGCCGAGTCGACCACGGTGACCGACGACGATGCGTTTGCGGGGTTGCCGCTCGAGTCGGTCGCCGAGAACTCGACCGAGGTGGCGTGACCCGGCGGGCAGGCGGATGGGAAGAAGGCCGGCGCGTCGTTGCTCACGGCGAGGGGACCGTCGCACTCGTCCTGGGCGCTCGCCGAGGCGATCCACGCCACGATGTCCGGGTCGTCCGCCGGGATGCCGCCCGGGCTGTTGCACTCCAACGTGACCGGTGCGGGCGGAGAGATCACCGGGGGGGTCACGTCCTCTGCGGTCACGGTCATCGAGTAGCGGTTGCAGCTCCCCGCGCCGTCGCCGAAGACCCGGATGAAGTACGAGCCGGCATCGAGATCGACGAGGATCGACTCGTTGTCGGTCGAGCTCGTCGACGACGCGATCGCCGGGTTCGAGGTGTTGCCCAGCTGGAGGTCGATGTCTCCCGACGCGTGGCTGAACAGGACGTCGGTGTCGACCCGCATGCCGCAGGCGAGCCCGAAGCCGTAGTAGTCTTGCTGCTGGTCCTCGTCGATCGAAAGGCCGCCGGCGACGAACGGGAGCACGATCGCGCTCGCAGCCGCTGGCGAGTCGTTGGGTTCGAACGCATCCTCGGCCAGCGAAAGCTCGAGCGAGGTCGGGGTGTAGGCGGTTCCGGTGAAGGCCACGCCATCGGTGAAGGTCACGGCGTTGTTGCCCTCGTACCGCTCCGCCCAGGCGTCGGTGTCGTCGATGATGCCCCCGATGTAGTAGGTGCCGCAGTCGTCGATCGTGGGGATCTGCGCCGACCAGTTGAACGTGCTGTACGAGAAGACCCCGAAGTCGTCGAAGCTGCCCGTGTTGAGCAGCTCGTCTGCGGTGGAGATCGTCATGTTGTCCGACAGGTAGATGCCGAACTGGACCGTCGAGTCGAAGCTCATCGAGCCGCGATTCTCGACCGTGATGTTGTTGAGCTGGATGTTCTCGCCTTCACGCAGCGAGGTCGGCGACATGCTCATCCACTGCGGGACCGCGCCGTCGTGCCACTTGTTGAAGATCGCGATGTCTCGCTCGGGGATGAAGCTGGCGTGTTGCCTGATCGCATCGCGGTCGTCCATGTAGAGCGTCTCGTTTCTCAGGTACTTGCTCTGACCGCTGTTCTGCATCGACTGGAAGCCGTTGTAGTGGTCCAGCCCCCTGACGTGGCCGAGCTCGTGGAGGACCGTCGACTGGAACCAGTTGCTGTCGTCAGGACCGAGGTTCCAGGGCAGGGTCGGGTCGAGCATCACGTCGCACTCGACGATCGTCCCGGACGACCAGCAGGCGGTCCAGGCCAACGCGTTCGCGTAGGACAGGCCGTACTCGGACATCAAGCCCGCCTCGTCGAGGAAGCCGATGGTGTTGTCTCCGTCGTTTGCGCCGAAGCTGAACTGTGGGTTGAGGTTGATCCTGAAGGGGTGCGAGTTGTCGGTGGTGTCGATCTCGTTGAACTCGGACATCTGGAACTGAGCGGGCGCGCTCCAGGTCGCCGCCGGAAGGAAGACGTCGTCCATCACGATGTCGTCCCCGTCCGACCACCAGTTGCCGATCACCCAGGCGTGGGCGACGGCGATGACGACTGAAACGAAGACGAGCGCCACGGTGGCCTTCATCAGGGATCTCATTGGACACCTCCCACGGCGGTGCGGACCGCCGACACGAACGCCTCTCGGCTCAAGGGCGGCTCGTCGGAGCTCCAGTAACGCATGGCCTCGGGGCTCAGGCTCGCCTGAACCTCACTCCCTGCAGCCGGTACCGGGGCATCGGCGAGCAGGCGCACCCGCCCGTCGGCCCGATCGGGGTTGTGCTTCAGCACCACCTGTCCACGGTCGATACCGGTGACGATGTCTCCGTCGGCGTTGAGCACGATCTCTTCGCCGGTCTGCTCCGACCGGACGATCTCGAAGTAGCCCTGGTTGACGCCGACGATCGGGACGTTGGTCGTCTCGAAGCTCGGCTCGAGAAAGACCACGTACCGCTTTCCGATCTCGAACGACGGCATGCCGAAGACGATCATGGTTCCCCGACCGTCGGTCCCACCGGCGATCCGGAAGCGGAGAACCGACGACCCGGCGCTGCCGAGGAGGTCGGAGTCGACCGCCATGGTGACCTCGGTGAAGAGCATTCGCCCGCCTTCCACGCCGACGCTTAGCGGCCGCGTCGACGGATCGATCTGGCCGGCTGCCTTGGCGTCGACCGGTTGCTCGCCCGAAACCGCCGGTGAAGTGTGCTGGTTCACTCGGTTAGACCGGATGTCGGCGCCGGTGGAGGACACCTTCAGGTCGATGACGGTGCCCTCCACCGCCACCCCGGCGTGTCGAACGACCTGATCGAAGCTCATTGGTCTGACGGTGGCCGCCGATCCCGGTGATGCGTTCAAGAACGCGACAACGGCGACGGCCACGACGAGCGATCGAACATCACATCGGCGCATGACCGAACCCTCCTTTGTTGTGGAGGACCTGTGGACGATCGACCGCCGACAGGTCCCGCGGTGAACAGATGGACCGGGGCTCGCATCGTCAGCGGAGCTTCCGAGTGTGAACCCGGCCGTTTCTTTCGACCATCGGACACAGGTCCGTTCGAGACAGCCGTACCATCGCCCGACGACCTGGACGAAACCCGTCACGGCGAGGGTGTATGCACCCCGCGACTGCCCACGGCGTGGTGGGTGCCATACCGACGAATGTCGAGTGCCGGCGTTGCGCCGTTCGGACCGCGGACAGTCCAGGCCTCGAGGGTTGTCGAACCTCGTTTGATTGAGACGCAATATATATTACGAATGCGAAGTTGTCAAGCTGTTCAGGGCTCGACACCGCGTTGTGCCAGAGCGCTGCGTACGGGCGCCGGGCGATGTCGGGGTCCGTTCGCGAGCATGGTCACCAGAGAGGGCTCGGCGTTTGTGAACGCGGCACCCGTCGGCTATGCTCGCTCCCGCGAAACCCGGGTCGAGTCTACGAAGCGTTTGACGAGCTACCTGGAGGTCTCGTCATGCGGTCGAGATTCCGATACTCCGGTACGATCCGCAAGGTGACGGTGGAACTGACGTCGTAAACGAAGGGCCCGCGACTCCGCCGTCGAGTCACGAATGCGGCTTCGCGCTGGTTGCCGATCCGGGTCTACGGGATCGGCCGGGTGGCGACCAGGTTCCGGGGCTCGGCGGGGATGAGAGGGAGAGAGGCCGTCGAGCGGGGAGGGTCGAATGGCGGACTTCCGAAGGATGGTCGAGTCGGCGCGCCGGGCGATGGTGAACGTGTTGGAGCTCGAGCCTTCCGACCGCGTCCTGGTGGTCAAGGACCCAGAGTGCCTGAGGTGCTCCGAGGCGTTCTACGAGGCTGCGCGCGAGCACGGCTGCGCGACCTCCGCCTATCTCCTTCCCGAAGCGGGCCGTCCCCTCGAGAGGATGCCGGACGGGATGGCCGACACCATCGAGGACGTCGACGTCGTGATCAACGCGATGTCAGGATCGAGCGACGAGGTCCCGTTCAGGATCGAGTGGCTCACGCTGCTCGAGAAGCGCGGTCTCAGGGTGGGCCACAGCCCCAACATCAACGAGGACATGATGGACGGCGGCCCGATGGACGTCGACTACGGGATCATGGCCGAGCGCGCCGTGCGGCTGATCCAGGCCCTCGCCGGAGCTCGCTCGGTGCGGCTCACGACTCAGAGCGGCAGCGATCTCAGCCTCGACATCGAGGGCCGGCGGTTCGTCAGCGACGTCCGGATCACCACCACCGAGAAGGGCTGCAATCTGCCCTGCGGCGAGGTCTACTGCGCTCCGGTCGAGAACGGCGCTAACGGAACCCTCGTCGTGGACGGTCCGATCGGCGGCGAGGGACCGCCGCCGTCGCCGGTGACTCTGGAGGTCGAGGCCGGCCGGGTGATCTCGGTCCGCTGTGCGGACCCGGCCTGGGAGACCCGGATCACCCAGCTCCTCGACACCGACGACGGCGCGCGGGTCATCGCCGAGCTCGGCATCGGTCTCAACCCGAAGGCGCGGCTGGTCGGGATCATGCTCGAGGACGAGAAGGCCGACCGGACGGCCCATGTCGCCTTCGGCAGCAACATCGGCACACCGGGCGGGGTCAACGAGTCGGCGACGCACATCGACTATCTGGTGCATCGTCCGACGATCGTCGCGAGCTTCGACGAAGCCGCCGAGAGGACCATTCTCGACTACGGCGACCTGAGCATCTGATTTCGAGGTGGGACGGTTTCAGGTCCGAATCTGGATCGCCGTGCCTGTCAGGCGAACCTGTCAGCCGCGAGATTGTACCGGTCGATAAACGTGCGCCTCTCCTCGTCGGGCAGCGAGCGCAGGAACGCCTTCCAGCCGGGGCAGAAGTTGGCGTGGAACCGCCAGAGCCGTCCGAGAAACGACCTTGGCCTCTCGTCGTACTTGGCACGCCACGCGCAGGTCGCACATCCGGGCTC
>JALOLD010000096.1 GCA_025456145.1 Thermoanaerobaculales bacterium
GTGGTTGCGACGGGATCGGGACCGATCGGGTTGCAGGGTTGCGCAAGGCCTCCTCGACACGGGGGACGGTTCCGTGCTACCACCTCGGGTGACCGAGCGAAGGGGGCTCCGATGACCGACGATCTCAAGCGCCTGGGGCGCACCACCCAGACCATCCACGCCGGCCAGCACGTCGACCCGGCGACCGGGGCGGTGGCGCCGCCGATCGTCCAGAGCTCGACCTTCGCCTTCGCCGACTGCGCCCAGGGCGCCGCCCGCTTCGCCGGCGAGGCCGACGGCTACATCTACACCCGGATGGGCAACCCGACCATCGCCCGGCTCGAGGAGGCGGTGGCGACGCTGGAGGGCGGAGCCCAGGGGCTGGCCACCGGCTCGGGGATGGCGGCCCTGTGCACCGTCGCCTTCGCCCTGCTCAACCAGGGCGACCACCTGGTCGGCACCTCCTCGGTCTACGGCCCGTCGCGGGTCGTCATGGAGCGCGACTTCAGCCGCTTCGGCGTTCAGTCGACCTTCGTCGACACCTCCGACCTCGAGGCGCTGCGCGCCGCGATCCGCCCCAACACCAGGATCGTCTTTGTCGAGACCCCGGCCAACCCGACCATCGTCCTCACCGACCTCGCCGCGGCCGCCGAGATCGCCCACTCGGCGGGCGCCGTCCTGCTCGTCGACAACACCTTCGCCTCCCCCATCCTCCAACGGCCCCTCGAGCTCGGCGCCGACGTCGTCATGCACTCGATGACCAAGTTCATCAACGGCCACACCGATGTCGTCGCCGGGATGATCGTGCCCAGGGACCAGGCGATGCGGCGGCGGATCAAGCCGGTCCACTCGTACCTCGGCGCCTGCATGGACCCGCACCAGGCGTGGCTCGCGCTGCGCGGCTTCAAGACCCTCGCACTGCGGGTCCGCGCGGCCCAGGACAACGCCCGCATCGTCGCCGCCTATCTCGAGGCCCACCCCAAGGTCGAGTGGGTCCGCTACCCGGGGCTGGCGAGCCACCCCCAGCACGAGCTCGCCGGACGCCAGATGGACGGTCCGGGCTCGCTCATCTCCTTCGAGGTCAAGGGCGGCGTCGAGGCCGGCGCCGCGCTCCTGAACTCGGTGAAGGTGATGACTCTCGCGGTGTCGCTCGGCGGCGTCGAGACCCTCATCCAGCACCCGTCCTCGATGACCCACGCCGCGATGAAGCGCGACGACCGGATCGCCGCCGGCATTACCGACGGTCTGGTCCGCGTCTCGATCGGCTGCGAGGACGTCGAGGACCTCATTGCCGACTTCGACCGCGCCTTCGCGGCGGTGTGATCAGCCGAGCGCCGAGGGCACGTCGGTGGAACCGAAGTCGTCGCCCTTGAAGAACAGCCGCTCCCCCGACACCCGGGCCAGGGCGTAAGCGAAGCAGTCGCCGAAGTTCAACCCGGCCCGATGTCGGCCCTTGCCCCACGCTCGGAAGGCGTCACGCGCCACCTCGGCCTGCTCCCGATCCACCGGCACCAGCTCGACCTGGGCGGTGTGGAGCAGGAGATCGAGCTCCCTTGCGCCGGCCTCTCCATAGCGGGTTTCGACCACGATCGACGCCTCGACGAAGGACGCGGTCGACATCAGGCGGACCGGGTCGCCCTCGATGGCGACCCGGATGGCCTCGGACTCGGCCTCGTCCATCAGCACCGCGAGCACCGCCGATGTGTCGATGACCATCAGCTCGACAACCCGTCCTCGGTGTAGCCGATGATCTCCTCCGCCGTTCGCCCGTCGAGCACCGGCAGCGCCGCGCACCTCGCCCCGATCCTCCCGAGCTCGTCGCTCAGCCGGCGGACCCTCGCCCGACCCGCCTCGCGCTGCAGACGCTCCTTGAGAGCCTTGATGACGGCCTCGGTGAGGCTCTCACCGGTCCGAGCCGCGAGCTCACGAGCCAGCCGGTCCGCCTCGGGGTGCTTGATGCTGAGGGGCATGTCTACCATTCTTCCTTTCTAGGTAGATTATACCTCACTCGAAAAACCCGGGCGACGGCTCTCGTTGCTGCCGCGCTCTCGAGGGCGGTGGCCATCCCCAACACCCGCGGAGACTTGCTCGTACACGTCGTTGGAGATCCCCGGTGAAGATCCACATCGGCTGCGGCACCGCGATCCTCCCCGGCTGGTTGTTGGCTGCGTGACCGGGAAGCCGTTCGCGACTGCTTCTGGATCAACCGTGCCTTCCACGGCCGGGGGGCATCGCTTCCTGTACAACGGCCAGACCCTCGAGGAGTCCCTGTTCGAGGCGGGTTTCGCGACGGTCGAGCGGGCCGCGCACGGCTCGAGCCGCCACCCCGAGCTTCGGCGGATCGAGGCCCACGAGACCCACCCCGACAGCCCAGATCTTCCCCACGTCATCGTCGTCGACGCCGCTGGCCGCTCCGCGACCACCGACACCGGCCCCCTCGGTGCCCCACGTGCCGAGCTCGAGGCCGCGGACGTGGCTGGCCAGGTAAGGTGATCAGCATTATGAGTCCGCCGGGTATGATGGGGACCGCCCGGAGTTCGAAGGTGGCCCGATTTCGAACGGGTGAACCGGGGGGTCGCCGATCCGGGACTCGATCATCCCTCGAGGTGCTTGTGACAGGTCGAACAGCGCATTTGGTTCTCGCCGTTCCCATAGCTCTGGCGTTTACGACCGCCTGCGGCCGGACGCCCGACGGTGTACCTGTCGAGGATGAGCCCCATCGAAACGTCATCATCGTGGTTGTCGACGCCCTCCGTGCGGACAAGCTGGGTTGCTACGGGTCGCTGGCCGGACTGACCCCCGAGATCGACGAGCTCGCCGAGCGGGCCCTCGTGTTCCGAAACGCCTACAGCAACGCGACCTTCACCTTTCCGAGCACGGCGTCGCTGTTCACCTCGACAATGCCGCCGGTGCACCGGATCACCCACGACGAGAAGCGGCAGGAGATGCTCCGCCGGCTCTCGGACCACTACGTTCTGCTGCCCGAGGTCTTCAAGGAGGGTGGGTACACGACCGCGCTGCTGACCTTCCCGGGCTGGGTGTCACCCACCGCGAACTACCTCCAGGGCGTCGACGTCCACTCGGAGTCGGAGCGAAGCGACACCGATCTCCTGCGCCTGGCCGAGTCCTTCGTTTCCGAGCACGCCGACCGCCCGTTCTTCCTCTACCTCCACTTCATCGACATGCACGACTACTGGTTTCCCCAGCATCTGTTCGACGGCATCGACCCGGAAGCCCTCGGTCTGTCCGACAGCTTCAGGTCCCTGCAGCGCATGAAGATCCCCGAGGCGTACGAGGCTCTGGCGACGACCCTCAACCGGCCAGGCGTGCTCACCGACCGGGATCTCGAGTACCTGCGGTCGGTGTACGACCGCCGCCTCGTCGACACCGACCGGGTGGTCGGCGAGCTCGCGAGGCGGCTCGACTCCCTCGGCCTCGCCGAGCGCACCCTGCTCGTGATCACCGCCGACCACGGCGAGCAGTTCGGCGAGCACGGCCGGCTGGTCCACGGCGGCGACGCCTTCTACAACGAGCTCATCCACATCCCGATGATCGTATCGAACCCGGCGCGCTTTCCCGAACGGGTGGTCGCCACGACGCCGATGACGAGCATCGACCTCGGACCCACCCTTCTCGGCCTGGCCGGCCTGCCGATCCCCGCCGTTTTTCAGGGCGAGAGCCTGGCCGGTCGCACCGACGAAGAGCGGGTGGTCTTCGCGACCGACGGCCGTACCTGGAAGGCGATGTCGAGAGAGTGGAGCTTCATCCTGTCAGAGGTCCTCGGCCGCGAGGAGCTCTACCATCTCGCAAGCGACCCCGGCGAGACCCACAACCTCGCCGACGAGCGCCACGACATGGTCCAGCTCGGCCGGCAGCACGTCCAGCAGATGCGAGCCGTGTGCTCGCAGCACCCCTACCTCGCCATCAACGTCGACGAGGTCGTGATGGACGAGGAGCAGATGGAACGGCTGCGCAGCCTCGGGTACGTCGAGTAGTGCCCGCTCAGATGAGCGCCTCGTCCTCCCAGCCCAGCCGGACCAGGTCGATGGCCGCCGGGTCGGCGTGGCCGAGGCCGTAGCGGGTGTCGGCGAGCTCGATGTGGTGGGCCGGCGGGCTGATCGGGCTCGGCTTACCGAAGTGGAGGTCGCGCTTGGCGCGGAGGATGCGCGCGCCGGTGGCGTCCACCGCGACCGGGTCGACGCCGACGATCAGGCCCTTGTAGGGCCACACGTACTCCTTCGAGAAGCTGTGCGGGCCGACGCCGTGGAACTGCGGCGTCAGCATGACCAGGATGTTGAGCCTGATCTTGCCCTCGAGCTCGGGGAGGTGCCACATGGCGCCGAGGGGGGCGCACGAGTCGCCGTGGTACTCGGGCGGCCGGGGCACGAACATGATCGGGTTCTTCAGACAGGTGCCGAGCCCCGACCAGTTGTGGGTCCGCAGCGGGCGGACGTTGACCAGCGCGGTCGCGCGCTGGAACACCGGGTTGTCGCGAACGCCGCGGTCGTCGACCGCCACGTTCTTCGGGTCGACCCCGACGCCCTCGACCTCGGTGCGGATCGCCGCCTCGAGCTCGGGAGGGGTCGGCAGGTGCTTCCAGACATTGGTCTTGATCCCCACGACGTCGTCGGGGGAGACGACCTGCTTCCAGGCGTCTCGCGGGCTTCCGGTCTCGAATAGCCCGGACATCGCGCGGTTGAGCATGTGGTGCAGGAGCACCCCGTCGAGGGCGCCGTCGTCGGCGATGACCGCCTCGTCGCGGATCAGCACGACCCGGCTCTTCGGCCCCTTCGGCGCCTCCTCGGCGGGCCCGACCCGTCCCCCGAGCACCCCCGCCGCGACCGTCCCGCCCCCGATCCGGAAGAACTGGCGCCGATCCAGACCACCCCGATGACTCATCCTTCACCTCCGAGCGCCGCCTCGAGGAGCGCCGAACCGCTCGTCTCGGGCACCTCACCGACCGTCGCCGCCACCAACCAGCCACGCCGTCCCACCGTCATCGGCGCCAGCTCGACCGCCGGGGACCGCAGCCCCGCTTCGACACCCTCCGCGGCGCGCTCGTCGGGGTAGCGGACGACCACCAGGTGAGCCGGCTCGCCGTCGATCTCGTACCGCCCGACCACCGCCTCGACCCCGGGCCCGAGGCCGAAGGGGTTGTCCGGACCGACGACGACGTGGGCGTTGAGGATCTGTGGGCTTCTCAGGAAGCACACCGACTGCGGGTCGAGCCCTTCCGCGGGCAGGCGCCGGACCAGATCGGGCGTCTCCCCCCCCGCCGGCAGCGACGACGCCGCCTCGAGGCCGATGGCGAGGATCGCCTCCCGGTCGGGCTCGCCGGCCCCGTTCCAGTAGACCGAGCCGGCCCACTGAGCCTGCCAGAAGGACAGCCAGCCGGAGCGGTAGACGCCGCCGTTGCCGACCGTGGCCGGCTCGCCGCTCCGGTCGTGGCTGAACACGCCGTAGGCGTCGGCCGGCGAGGCCAGCTCGAAGAGGTCGACGACGATCTCGGCGCCGCCGGGGGCGGCGTAGCGCTGCGAGACCGACCGCCGCAGCCCGTAGGCGACGTAGACCTCCGCGTGGCCGTCGATGTAGTCGTAGATGGTCTCGGTGTCGTGGTGCTCGGGCTCGCCGGCAGCGGTCCAGCCGGAAATCTCGGTGGGAAGCTGGGCCTCGGTCATCTTCGGCGGCTCACTCTTCTCTGCAGGCGCACAGGCCACCGCGAGCACGAGAGGAACCATCAACGTCCACCGTTTTAAACGACTCAATCCCATCGTGTACTCCCCCGGTCGACACTCTCGGAGTATACGCAGGATTTCGAGCCGGGATCCCGCCCGAAGCTGACCGGAAACCATTCGTCGAGTTCCTGCAATAATCTCTCGCGATACGACGGCGCGCCTCGAACGCCGGACGCGATCGGCAAGGACCGATGTCGTGACCGAGAAGGGACCGCATTTGCACCACATCAAACCAGCAATCGTCGGGTTCGGGCTGGTCACATCCCTCGTCGGCTGCGGCACACCCGAGCCACCGAAGCCGGCGAAGAACGTGCTGCTCATCACCATCGACGCGCTCCGCGCCGACTCGGTGGGGTGGGCGGTGGGCTCGTCGTTCGACACGACGCCGAACCTCAGCGAGCTCGCCATCGACTCGGTGGTCTTCGACCAGGCCGTCACCTCGTTTCCCGGGACCACCGCTTCGATGCCTTCGCTGATGACCGGGCTGTTTCCCAACTTCGAGGGCGTTTCCGATTGGAACAACCTCACCTACCACGGCTTCAACGAGTTCGAGACCGCCGAGGAGGCCGCGAAGCCGGCCCTCAGCGGAAACCTCCGGTTGCTCGCGGAGATCCTCGGCGAGCACGGCTTTCGGACCATCGGATTCAACACGAACCCGAACCTGACCCAGGCACGGAACTTCGATCAGGGCTTCGGCGAATACGAGGACTTCCGGGCCTACATGAAGGCGGCGCAGGAGAAGAAGCAGCATCCGCTCGAAGGGGCCTACCCGCCAGCGGACGTCGTCATGGCACGAGTCGTGCCGACCATCCGCGAGCTTGCAGCACAGCCGTCGTTCATGTGGGTCCACCTGATGGAGTCGCACAGCCCCTATCTCCCTCCGGAGCCCCACGCGAGAGTCTCGCCCAGAACCCGGACCGCTCGCTCGGACCTCGAGGTCAACGAGGCGCTGTATCGCTTCCTCTACCTCCAGTGGGGGGCAAAGCCCGAGAACATCTCGTTCCCCTCCCTCGACGAGCTCGGGATCACCAAGGCCGAGCTGACCGAGCACCTGCTCGGGCTCTACGAAGGGGAGATCCACTTCTGCGACGCGGAGCTCGGCAAGCTGATCGAGACGATGCGCGGGCTCGGTCTCCTCGAGGACACCCTGATCGTGATCACCGCGGACCACGGCGAGGAGTTCTTCGACCACGGGTATGTCACCCACCACTTCAAGAGCGCCTTGGCCGAGGAGCTGATCCGGATCCCTCTGCTGATCAGGCCGCCGGGCGGCGTTCCTGGCGGACGGAGGGTCGAGGAGCTGGTACGGATGGTCGACATCGCTCCGACCATCCTCGACGCGGTCGGGCTGGGCGGCGAGGCGATCGGCATGGACGGCGTCAGCCTTCGACCCGCGCTCGACGGGGGCCGGCTCGACGACCTGACCGCGTACTACAGCACCATCGACCACGGCATCGTCCGGACCGACCGGTGGAAGTACCGGCTCGAGAAGGCGCACCCTTCGGGGGCCGAGAGCGTCGAGCGGCTCTTCGACATCCGTGCCGATCCGATGGAGACCACCGATGTCGCCGGTGAGCGACCCGACGTCCTCGCGCGGCTTCGCGCCGACTGGGAGGCCTTTGCCCTCCGGCTCTCTCAGAGGGGAGTGGCGGCCGAGGATTCGACGACGGCCGACACTGCGGGCGTCGAGATCGACGCCGAGACCAAGGAGCAGCTCGAGGCCCTCGGCTACGCCGAGTGACGAGACCTCATGAATACTCCGGGCTCGGGCCGGGAGGTCATCAGCCGGCGCTGCCGCCGGCCTTTTCGGCCGTGGTCGCGCCCTCGGGCTCAGCCTCCTCGACGTGAGCCCCGTCCGCCTCACCGGACTCGAAGTCCTCGGTGGAGATCGGAGTCGCCTCCGCCGGGGCAGTCTGAACGTCTGGGCTTTCGGTCGGGGCGGGCGCGGGCTTGGCGCAGCCGACTAGGGCGGCGACGGCGACGATGACGGCAACGCAGAGCAGTCGGTTCATGGTGCTTCCTCCGGCGCACAGTATGGGGCATCCGGGCGGGTCGCCACAACCGGCGGGTCGAGCTCGAGGGACCGGAGGTAGGCCTCGTTGTAGCGCACCGCCACCCGCAGGAGGGACGCTTCGGCGGCATCCCAGTGCGAGCGCAGGATCGCCGTCAGCGAGTCGGCCTGATCGGCGGCGCCGTGCCGCTTCGCCCGGACGAGCAGCCGGAGCACCCGATGGGTGCTCGCCACGGTCTGACGGGCGAGCCCGACGAGCGGCCCGGTGTCGGTCTCGCGGAGGACGGCCTCGAAGACCCGCGCGGCGCGCGGCCAGTCGACCTCGGGGGCGAGGTGCCCGGCCCGCACGAGATGGTCGAGGAGGTAGGCGCGGTGCCAGTAGGCGCTCACCTGGGAGGCGGCATCGGCGATGGCGAAGACGTAGACGACCTTGCGCCAGAGCTTCTTGACGACGTAGCGAACCACGAGCAGCGGCAGCGCC
Organism: Thermoanaerobaculales bacterium; assembly: GCA_025456145.1. Lineage (GTDB taxonomy): Bacteria > Acidobacteriota > Thermoanaerobaculia > Thermoanaerobaculales > Sulfomarinibacteraceae > JAHECW01. The sequence goes on from JALOLD010000096.1 coordinate 8,207, forward strand.
AGGCAGCCCACGAGAGAGAGCGACCGGCCGTCGCCCCGGCCGAGCCTGCCGCCGGCGCCCTCGGCGAGGGGACGCGCCCGGGCGCGCGCGATCGCCCCCGGCATCCGGCGTCGGAAGTAGGCCTCGAACATCAGGTCGACCAGCGGCAGCGGCAGCAGCGCGCTCAGCCCGGCCAGGGTCGCATCGGCGTAGATCCGCCAGTCGAAGGCGGTGGGGCGGGGTGCTCCGGTCGGCTCCGGCATTGCGCGAGCTTACAACGATGCGGGGGTTGCGGCGGTGCCGTTGGCCGCGATTCGTCGGACGAATCGCGGCGGCGCGTCGGACGCGCCGATCGGTCCGGGGGCGCTGCGGTGTCGATCCCGGCACGATCCCGAATGCAGCGGCAGCGTCAGCGGCAGGGGCAGCTGCAGACCGGACCGCAGGCGAAGCCAGGCAGGGGTGCCTGGCGCTCCAAACGCCGCCGGTGCCCTCGGCGAGGGGACGCGCCCGGGCGCGCGCGA
>JALOLD010000097.1 GCA_025456145.1 Thermoanaerobaculales bacterium
AGCTCGTGCCCGGCTCGAGGGCCTCGGCCAGCGAGGGCTGCCAGGCGCCGGCGCCGCCGGGGAGCCGGGCGGCGAGCACCAGGTCCGAGGGTGAGAGGTCGACCTCCCCACTCTCGCCTTCCGCCGGCGCCTCCGGGAGCCGGTACACGACGAGCTCGTAGGCCGCCGCCCCCGGCACGGCGCTCCAGAAGAACGAGGGGCAGGGCTCGCCGACCTCGGTGATTCGGTCGACCTCGCCGGGCGAGACCCCCTCCGGCGCCCCGGTCGAGGCTGAGGCCGTGGCCCCAGCCAGGGCGATAGCGAGCAGGACCACGGTCGCGGGTAGTCGGGATCGAATTTCTCGCTCCATCGCTTCCTCCTCGTCTCCGCTTCCCCACCAACGTGAGGCCCGGGCGGTGGAGAAGCTCAAGGGATCCGCGGGGATCTTCCAGGGATTTCCCCGGGGTCGCGATGGGGAATGTGGGGCGGGGGAACCGAGGAGTCAGTACGAAACGGTGACGAATCGGTGACAGCGGGCGGCTTTGTTCCCGCTGCTACGGCGAGGTGCTCGACCAGGCGTTGGTGGTGCCGTCCTCGAAGCCGGCGACGAAGATGGCGTCGGCGGTGAGGGGGCAGGGCAGGCCGGGGAAGAGCTGATTCTCCCGAGCCTCGGCCGCACGACCCCTCACCCTCCGGAAAACCGCAGGGGGCGAAGCCCCATGTGGTTTTCCGAGGGCGGGCGGGTGGGGGGCGGGGGGTGGGACCTGCCCGAAACAGGCGGCTCGATCCGACTCGGAATCGGAGGCCGGGACCGCGCCGGAGGCGCGGCCGATCCGGCGAGCCGATCTCCGGTCGTGTCCGCACGGATCGGGGATCGGCTCGGCGGATCGGTCGAGCGGGCCACGCCCGCTCGATTCCGGCCGGTTGGCGCCCCGGCGACGGGGTCGCCGCGATTACTTCTTGGCGGCGATCCCGGTGACCAGCAGCAGGGTCTGCGGGTCGAGCAGGATGTTGAGGTCCTTGTTGACGACCTCCTGCCGGTCCTTGACGACGTTGAGCCGGACCTTGGCGTCCTGGGGCACGAGCGAAAAGGCGACGTCGACGAGGCCCTCGAAGGCGTCGGCCGGCGGCGGCAGGTGACCGGGCGCCGGCGGCACGTGGCGGTGGGTCCGGCAGGCCATCCAGAGCTCGGCCCCGACCTCGGCCGCGAGGGCCTTGAGCTCGGCGACCGTCGGCTCGTCGACCTCGGTGAACTCCATCCGGTCGAGGATGATCACCGCCGGGGTGAACTCCATCGCGTCGCGGAGCAGCTCGAGGGTCTGGCGGACCCGGGCGACCGAGAAGCTCTGGCCGACGAAGGTGTGGATGTGGCGGTTGCGCTCCATGATCAGCTGGACGGCGCTCAGGTGCTCGAGCTTCTTGTTGACCCGGAGCATCTCGACCAGGCTCTCGTCGTACCACTCGCGGACCTTGTCGAGGGAGCGCTCGAGGGAGACGTGGAGGACCTTCTGGCCGGCGAGCAGGGCGTCGACGCCGATGCCGGTGAGGAAGGCGGTCTTGCCGACCCCGGCGCGGGCCATCACCAGGGCGAGCCGGCCGGGACCCGGGCCGGGGTGGCCGTCGCGGGTCAGCAGCAGGCGGGGCGAACGGCGCAGGGAGATCATCAGCTCGGTCATGCGTCCTCCTCGTCGACGGCCTTGCTCTTGTACTTCTTGAGCAGCTCCTCGGCGACGTCCTTGGGCGCCGGGGCGTACTTCGAGAACTCCATGGTGAACTCGGCCTTGCCCTGGGTCGCCGAGCGAAGGTCGGTCGAGTAGCCGAACATCGCGGCCAGCGGCACCTCGGCGTCGACCCGGGCGAAGCCGGCGTCCTCGGTCGAGCCGAGGACCGTGCCGCGGCGCTGCATCAGCGATCTGTAGACCGCGCCCTGGAACTCGCTCGGCCCCTCGACCGAGACCTTCATCACCGGCTCGAGGATCTGCGGTCCGGCCTTGCGGTAGGCCTCGCGGAAGGCCTTCTTCGAGGCGACCATGAAGGCCATGTCGGAGGAGTCGACCGAGTGCGAGTTGCCGTCGGTGAGCACGACCTTGATGCCGACCACCGGAAAGCCGATCAGGCTGCCCTTCTCGAGCGAGGCGCGGAAGCCCTTGTCGCAGGCCGGGATGTACTCGGTCGGGATGCGGCCGCCCTTGATCTCGTCGACGAACTGGTAGTCGCCCTCGTCGGAGGGCTCGAGATAGCCGACCACCTTGGCGTACTGGCCCGAGCCGCCGGTCTGCTTCTTGTGCAGGTAGTCGAAGTCGGCGCGGCGCGAGATCGCCTCGCGGTAGGCGACCTGCGGGGCGCCGGTGGTGACCTGTGCCGAGTACTCGCGCTTCATCCGCTCGACATAGACGTCGAGGTGGAGCTCGCCCATCCCGGAGATGATCGTCTCGTTGCTCTCCGGGTCGAGGCTGACCCGGAAGGTCGGGTCCTCCTTGGAGAAGCGCGACAGCGCCTTGGACATGTTGTCCTGGGCCTTGGAGTCGACCGGGTGGACCGAGAGCGAGATCACCGGGTCGGGGACGAACATCGAGGTCATGTTGATCCGCGGCCCGTCCGCGGTGAAGGTGTCGCCGGTGTTGCAGTCGATCCCGAACAGCCCGACGATGTCGCCGGCCGAGGCCGACTCGATGTCCTCCATCTTGTCGGCGTGCATCCTGACGACCCGGCCGATCTTGATCTTGCGGCCGGTGCGGGTCTGGTAGACGGTGTCGCCCTTGGCGAGCCGCCCCTGGTAGATGCGCAGGAAGGTCAGCTGGCCGTAGCGGCCCTCGTCGAGCTTGAAGGCGTAGGCCACGGTCTGGGCGGCGGGGTCGGGCCGGAGCTCGACGGTGGCGCCGTCGCGGTCGAGGTCGATCGCCTCGATGGGAACCTCGGCGGGGCTCGGCAGGTAGTGGGTGACCGCGTCGAGGAGCGGCTGGACGCCCTTGTTCTTGTACGCCGAGCCGACCAGCACCGGGGTCAGCTCGAGGGAGATCACACCGCTGCGGATGGCGGCGCGGATCAGCTCCGGGGTCGCGCGGTCCTCGAGGGCGGCCTCCATCAGCTCGTCGGAGAACATCGACGCGGCGTCGATCAGCTCGGCGCGCCGCTCCTCGGCCTCGGCGCGGAGGTCGGCCGGGATCTCGCCGACCACCACCTTCTCGCCGTTGTCGCCCTCGAAAGTGATCGCCTTCATCTCGACCAGGTCGACGACGCCTTTGAAGTCGGCCTCGAGCCCGATCGGGATCTGGAGCAGGACGGCGTTGTGACCGAGCTTGTCGCGCAGCGCATGGGTGACGCGGACCGGATTGGCGCCCGAGCGGTCGCACTTGTTGACGAAGGCGATGCGCGGCACCTTGTAGCGCTTCATCTGGCGGTCGACGGTGATCGACTGGGACTGGACCCCGGCGACCGCGCAGAGCACCAGCACCGCGCCGTCGAGCACCTGCAGCGACCGCTCGACCTCGATGGTGAAGTCGACGTGGCCGGGGGTGTCGATGATGTTGACGTGGTGGCGGTTCCACTCGACGTGGGTGGCGGCCGAGGTGATCGTGATGCCGCGCTCGCGCTCGAGCTCCATGTGGTCCATGGTCGCGCCGACGCCGTCCTTGCCCTTGACGTCGTGGATGGCGTGGATCCGCTGGGTGTAGAAGAGGATCCGCTCGGTGAGTGTGGTCTTGCCCGAGTCGATGTGGGCCGAGATCCCGATATTGCGGATCTTCGCGAGGTCGCTGCTCATGGTTCCTGCCCCGAGCCCTGGGCTCTCCCCCGTCCGGAGAGGCACGCTCCCGGATCGCGGTCTGGGTTGTTGCTGGATCGCCCCGGTGAGCGATTCGACCTCTTCGAATCCCGGGGCCGCGGAAGCCTACAACCCGGCCAACGGATTGTCAATTCCGTCATACGGCGCAGCTTCTCGCCAGGGGACCGGCCGGAGTGGTTTCGCGGGCAGGTGGTCGGCGTCAGTCCGTCTCGGGCCTCGTCGCGTACGGTCCGTCGGGGCCGACCGGCTCGAGCTCTCCGTCGCCCTCCTCCCGGTTTTGCCGCTTGTCCATCTTCTCGCTCCGCTTCTGCTGCTTGCGGAGCTCCTTCTGCCGCTTCTCGAACTTGTATGAGCCGGTTTTTCGTCCCAACACGTCCTCCAGGACACTACCCTAGCAGACCGCGGGTCCGAGTGGTGCTAGCGAGCGGGCTCGGGGAGGGTGGCGGCTCGCGAGGCGTTGTAGGCTGCGATGGCGGCCTGGGTCTTGCTGGTCATCGCGTGCGGCGCGAGCCGGCCGCACTCGCCCCGCAGGCCGATCGGCGTGCAGATCTGCCGGCACCAGGTGATCCGGTGGCCGTAGCGGGGGCAGGCGAGGGTGAGGTACTGGGGGAGCGGTCGGCCGGAGCGGTTTCGTTGGTTCTTCGGACGGAGCAGCGCCATGGGCGGGATCCTCCTCGTGCGGGAATGATACCTGTTCCGGTGGTTCGGCGAAAGCTCAGCCGGCGTGGCGCGGGTGGTCGGGCCGGTACCAGCAGGCCTCGCAGGCGCCGCCGAGCTCGCACAGACCGAGGGGGCGCAGGCAGGTGACCGGATCGTCCCCGGCCCGGAGCTCGCCGACCGTCACCAGGGCCGGTCGGGACCCGGCCGGGGAGGGCCCGGCCGGCGACCCGGGCCCGCGGTTGACGCCGTCGCCGTCCGGACGCTCCATGACCGGATGGTAGCACCGCCGATGACCGCCGCGCGGGCGCTTCACCGGGCATCGGGCCGATGCTAGACTCGTGGGGTTTCTCGGCGCCGCTGGCCCGGTGGCCGGGCGCCTTCGCCTCGCGAATGGATCCGGATGATGACGGGCATCGAGATCGACCCTCGGCGAGAGGCTCGCGCCGCGCTCAGCGATCTGCTCGAGCGGTTCGCGCTGCTGGTGTTCACCCTGGGCGTGGTGTCGGTGCTCGCCGGGTCGCTCAGGGTCACCTCGAGGGGCTGGCACCCCAACGTCATCACCGATCTCACCTTCTTCGTCCTGATCGTCGGGGTGGTGCTGCTGAGAAAGCGCCTCCCGGTCGCCGTCGTGATGTCGATCCTCGTCGCCCTCGTCACGGCGACCGCGATCGCCAGCTTCCTGACCCTCGGCCTGGGGACCGTCAGCTTCGTCGGCCTGACCGCTTGCTCCATCGTCGTCGGCGTGGTCTTCGGCGTGCGCGCCGGCTTCCTCTACCTCGGCGGGAGCGTGGCGGTCGTCGGCGTCATCGGCTATGCGGTGTGCAGCGGCGCCCTCACCGGCCTCGAGGCCACCGACCCCTACCTGATGGAGCCGCAGACCTGGATCACCCAGATCGCCGGGTACGCGGCCTACGCCGCTGCGATCCTGGTGGTCGGCGGCGCCCTCGAGTCGCGGCTGTCGAGGACGATGCGCGCGGTCTCGCGGCAGGCGGAGGAGCTGCGCCGGAGCGAGCAGCGCTACCGTTTCCTCGCCGACAACATGAAGGACGTGCTCTTCTTCCAGGACATGGAGCTCAGGATCACCTACGTCAGCCCCTCGGTGGAGAGGCTCTTCGGTTACACCCCCGACGAGACCCTCGACCTCTCGATGTCCTCGATCCTCACCCCGGATAGCCTCGAGCGAGCGATGGCGTCGTTTCGGCACTATGCGGCGCTCGCCGAGGGCGGCGACGTCGAGATCCCGCCGCTCGAGCTCGAGTACATCCGCAAGGACGGCACGACCTTCTGGGGCGAGATGACCCCGGTCCTCGTCCGCGACGGCTCGGGCCGGTTGTTCGGCAGCCAGGGGCTGATCCGGGACATCACCCAGCGAAGAAACGCCGAGCTCGAGCGGGCGGCCCTCGAGCAGGAGCTCCGGCAGTCGGAGAAGCTCAGGTCGATCGGTCAGCTCGCCGGCGGAATCGCCCACGACTTCAACAACCAGCTCGCGCCGATCATCGCCCACGCCGACCTGCTCTCGCGCGGCGTCGGCGACCGCGAGGCGGTCGCGGAGCACGCGAGGAGGATCCTCGGACCGGCGCGCAGCGCCGCCGACCTGATCGGCAAGCTGCTCGCCTTCGCCCGCCGTGGCGCCTACGAGGTGCGTCCGGTCGACGTCCACGAGGTGATCGACGACGTCGTCGAGATCCTCTCGCACGGCATCGACCGGCGAGTCCGAGTCACCCGTCACTACCAGGCGGCCTCGGCGGTCGTCGAGGGCGACCGCAGCCAGCTCCAGAACGCGCTGCTCAACCTCGGGCTCAACGCCCGCGACGCACTGCCCGAGGGCGGCGAGATCGTGTTCGCGACCCGGACCCTTCTCGACGCCGACGGTGACGGCGCGGCGGGGAGCGAGCGTCTCGAGATCACGGTGACCGACGACGGCGCGGGGATGGACGAGGCGGTGTGCGCGCGCGCCTTCGAGCCCTTCTTCACCACCAAGCCGCCGGGCCGGGGCACCGGGATGGGCCTGGCCGCGGTGTACGGCACGGTCGCGAGGCACGGCGGCAGCATCGAGCTCGCGAGCCGACCGGGGCAGGGCACCGCGGTGTCGCTCGTGCTGCCCGCGGTCACCGAGCCGGCCGCGGCGGCCGGGGTCGTCGGAGCGGCGAAGGTCACGACGGTCCGTGGCACGGCCCTGGTCATCGACGACGAGGACGGGGTCCGCGCGGCGCTCACGCAGCTCCTCGAGTGCCTCGGCTACACGGTGGTGTCGTTCGCACGGGCGACCGACGGAATCGCCGGCTTCCTCGAGCTCGGGGGCGATGTCGACGTGGTGGTGCTCGACCTTGTCCTGCCCGACCTGTCCGGTCGCGACGCGCTGCACCGGCTCCAGGAGATCGACCCTTCGGCGAAGGTGCTCCTGGTGTCGGGCTACACCGCCGACGCCGACATTCGCGAGCTCGAGCGCGGCGGCACGGTCGGCTTCCTCGAGAAACCGTTCCTGCTCGCCGACCTCGCCGAGGCCCTGGCCCGGCTCGACGGACCGCGGTGACGATCCTCGAGATCGTCGCGATCGCGGTCGGCCTGGCGATGGACGCCTTCGCGGTGGCCGTGGCCGGAGGCGCCGGCGGGCGGCTGCGACATCCTCGACCGGCGATCCGGCTCGCCTTCCACCTCGGGCTGTTCCAGGCCATGATGCCGGTCGTCGGGTGGTACCTCGGCGCCTCCGCCGTCGCCCTCGTCGGCGGCGTCGGGCGCTGGATCGCCTTCGCCCTCCTCGCTGTCGTCGGTTTCAGGATGGTCGCAGCGGGCGCCCGAGGAGGGACGAGCGACGCCGCTCCGGGACCCGACCCGTCCCGCGGCTGGACCCTGGTCGGGGTCAGCGTCGCGACCAGCCTCGACGCGCTGGCGGTCGGCGTCAGCCTGGCGATGCTCGGGGTCGAGATCTGGCAGCCCAGCGCGATCATCGGCCTGGTCACCGCGGCGATCGCCCTCGTCGGCGTCGCGATCGGCGACCGGTTGGGCCGCGGGTGGGGAGGCCGCGTCGAGATTGCTGGCGGAGCGCTGCTGGTCATCATCGGTCTGCGGATCCTCGTCGCCGTGCCCTGACCCGACCCCCGCGCCCGGGCTGACAGCCCGTCGGTCCGTGGAAGAATGGCCGCGATGACGCTCCAACCGGGACCTACGTCCTCGCCGCCTGGTGGCCGGCGGAAAACCCTCCTCGCCCTCATCCTGGTGGCCGTCGTCGGTGTTTCCCGGTGGGCCGTGCTGCCGGTCTCGGTGTGGGAGCAGGACGAGGCCTACCTCGCCGCCGCGGCGGTCGGGATCGACCTCGCCGAGTCGCGGCCCCACCCGCCTTTCTTCCCGCTCTGGGTCGGGATCGGCGCCGTCCTCCACAGCGCTGGCTGCGAGCCGGTACGAGGGCTGCAGCTCGCGAGCGCGGTGCTCGGGAGCCTGATCGTTGTCCCGCTGACCATGCTCTGGACGGCTGCCCTTGGGCGGCGCCTGGCGGTCGCCGCGGCGCTCCTCGCCCTCGCGGTCCCCGGGGTCTGGCTGCTCGCGGCAAGGGCCCTCTCGGGAGGCCCGGCGACCGCGCTGCTGGTGCTCGCGCTCGCCCTGTGGACGCGACCGTCGGCCGGACCGGCGTTGCTGGCCGCGGGATCGGCGGCGGCCGGCGCCGCGCTGCTCGTCCGCCCGCAGCTCGCCGCGGCGGCGGTCGCGGCCGCCCTCGTCGTCCTGGGCCAGGTCGGCCGCCGGCGATGGGCGGCGGTGCTCGTCCCCGGCGCGCTGCTCGTCACGACGGGCTTCGCCGTCTTCGTCGCCTCGGCCGGCGGACCTGCCGAGGTGGCAACCGTGGTGGCGAGGCACGCCGCAGGGCACTTCGGCGCCCTTGGAGCGGCCGGTCACGGGCTCGCCTCCTCGGGGCTCGCGAAGGTGCTGGTCCACCCGGCGGCGCTCGGGCTGTGGCTCGGGCTCGCGGCGATCGGCGCCGCGACCGTGCTGCGCGCCGAGGGCTCGAGGCGGGTGGGGTTGGCGGTGCTCGCGGCGCTCGCCGGGCAGGCCGCTGTCGTCTTCACGCTGTCGAACCCGGCACACCCGCGGTACGCGGCGCCGCTGGTGATCCTGTCGGCCGGTCTCGTCGTCGCCGGGCTGCGCCGGGTTGCCGGCGAGCGGGCGTCGCTGGCGGTCGTCGCCCTCGCGATCGGCTGGTCGGCGGTGCTCGTCCTGCCCGCGGCGTGCGAGCTCCGGGCGCGGCCGA
>JALOLD010000047.1 GCA_025456145.1 Thermoanaerobaculales bacterium
CGGGGGTGGTCGGCGGGGTCCGAGCGGAGGCGGTGGATCACCGAGCGGTCGAGGGTGAGGCCGGCGCCGGCGGGGCGGCCGACCAGCGAGCGCCGGCCGCCGGCGACGCGCAGGCGGGCCAGCTCGGCCGCCGAGGTGACCACGCTCGACGACCGGGTGAGGTGGGCCTGGGGGTAGGGCCGGTAGTGCTTGACGAAGTCGAGGTCGAGGGCCAGGCCGAGCGCCGCCGCCTCGTCGACCAGCCAGCGGAAGGGGATGTTGGCGAGGCCGTCCTCGACATAGCCGCCGCCGATGTTGGAGTGGCTGCCCGCGAACCAGCGCTGCTCGAGGGTCTGGCCGGCGGCGCAGCCGGTCCAGATCTCGGGCTGGAAGTCGAAGCGGCGCTCGTCGATGGCGAGGGCCTGGCGGGCGTGGCGGACGCACCCGACGGGGGTGGGGCGGAGCACGAAGGTCCACTTGCTCTTCGACGTGCCGCGGGCGGCGTGGAACCGGGCGCCGAGGGCGAGCACGGTGTCCCACACCCCGAGCAGCTCGATCTCGGCCGGGACCAGCGGCCGATCGGGGCGGCGGCCGTCGGGGGTCGTCACCTCGTCGGGGCGGCCGCGGCCGCGGGTCCGGATCCAGTGCAGGTAGAGCAGGGGGCCGAAGTAGGCGTCGCCCTTGGCCGGGACGCCGCCCAGCCAGCCGAGGAAGTTGGCCAGGGCCCGCGCCGCCGCGGCGCCCCGGCTGAAGCCGAAGAGAAAGAGCCGGTCGCCGGCCTGATGGTTGTGGCAGAGAAAGCGGAAGGCCTCCTCGACGGTGGCCTCGAAGCCCGCCCCCCACAGGCCGCCGAGCATCCGGTCGGAGAGGCTGAGCAGGCGGTTGGCCGGCCCGGCGTAGCGGATCAGCGCGCCGATCCCGGCGTCGTAGTAGGTGACCTGGGGACGGCCGTCGCCGGGGTCGGCCGGCAGCACCGCGCGCGCCAGCTTGAGGACGTTGGTCGGCTTGAGCACCCGGCTGCCGTCGTCGCGCTGCCGCTCCTTGTACGGGTTCTGCCAGGTCCCGTCGAGACAGATGACGATCCGCTTGCCGTGGATCATGGCGCCCTCACATGGGTTTCGTGCCCCCACTATGGCGGAGACGACCCGCGGGGGCAAGGGCGGGTCGGGCGCGGCGGGCCGGCGGTCGAGATCCGGGGCGGCCGGGCCGGGTCAGGGGTTGCCGGTCGCCTGCTGCCAGGCGGAGACCGCGTCGGCGCCGTTCTCGATGATCTCGACCAAGGGGTCGAGGAGGCGGCTGAAGGAGAGGACGACCTCCTCGAGGGCGGCCCGCACCAGCTCCTCGCCGAGCTCGGCGCCGCGGAAGGCGACGCCGGCGCGCAGCTGCACCCAGCCCTCGTCGACATCGACGTCGAGGCTGCCGTAGTCGAGCGAGTAGTTCATCCGGGTCGCGAACTCGACGACCTCGACCAGCCGGTCGTCGGGCACCGGCTGCGAGATGATGGCGGTGGCCACCATGATTTCGCGCCCGCGATCCACCCGGAGGGTGCAGGCCATGACCGGCCGCCCCTCGTGGCGGGCGACGATCGCCCGGACCTGGCCGGTCTTCCGGTCGTACTCGGGGTCGTAGCCCAGCGACCTGGCGGCCGCCTCGAGGAGCTCGCGGTCTGTCACTCGGTTTGCCATGGGGCGGGCCCCCTATCTCGGTCGGCCGCCGGCGCGTGGCGGCCCGTCGTGTGCTGCTCGGTGAGCGGTGGACGACGACACGGTAGCAGACACCCCGCCCGGCCGAGCCCGTCGTCACTTCTTCTCCTTCTTCTTCTTCGCATCCTCCTGGTCCTTCTTGTGGGCCTTCTCGAGGGCGTCGAGCTTCTTCTTGCCGTCCTGGAAGCGCTTCTCGGCGGCCTCCTTCTCCTTCTTGGTGCTCGCCGTCACTCCCAGCTTGGCGTCCTTCTGCTTGGGGTCGATCTCCTTGTCGCTCTTCTCGATGTTCTCGGCGGCGCCGCCCGGCCAGAGGTTGGTGAGGTCGTTGTTCTTCTCGTTGAGCCAGGACTGCGCCTGCCGGTTGATGGCGTCCTGCGAGAGCTTGCCCGTGACGCCCTTGCCCTCGCCCTTCAGCACCGAGTTCGCGTCGGTGTAGGTCTTCCGCTCGAGCGCCGAACGGACCTCGGTGCGCAGGGTCGTGAAGGGGATGATGTGGCGGCGGTGGATCCCCTTCTTGAGCTGGCCGCCGGCGGTGTGGGCGTTGGGGTACTTCTGGCGGAACTGCTCCTTGAGCGTCGACGAAAACGAGGCGCGCTTGAGGCTGAGCTGCTTGACCTTGGGCTCCTCGCGCTTCTTGGTGCCGTCCCGGGTGCCCTTGGGGCTCGCGGTGTAGGCGTAGTCCCAGTCCTCGCCGCCGTCGACGACGGTGAGCGACTTGAAGACCGGGTGCATCCGCTTGACCGAGGCGGCCACCTTGGCGGCGTCCTCCTCCTCGAGCCCGCCGTCCTTGAGGTGCTTCGCCTCCTCGCCGGGAATCGCCGCGAGGCCGGCGTCGACCTTGGCGTCGTGCTCGGGGTCGCTGGTCGCTTCGGGCTCCTTCTGGTCCTTCTTCTTGCCGCCGCCGAGCAGCCCGCCGATCTTCTTGGCGAGCTTGACCGCCTTGTTGATGACGAAGTCGATCGCCTTGTTCACCGGCTTCTGCGCCTTGGCGATCTGCTCCTTGATCATCTCGCTGACGCCGCCGATCCCGGCGAGGGCGGCGAGGAAGCCGATGGTGACCGGGATCGCCTTGGCCAGGGCGTTCTCGATCGCCCCGGCCATGGCGCCGATGGCGCCGCCGACGATTGCCGACAGCGAGTTCACCACGGCGTTGGCGAGGGCCATGATCTGGGCGCCGCGGGTCAGGAAGAAGTCGACCACCTTGATGATCGCGTTGGCGATCTTGATCAGCCCGCCGACCGGGTTGAGCAGGCCGATGATCCAGGTGATCCCGGCGACGATGATCTTCTCTTTGACCCACGAGATGATCCCGTCGAGGATCATCGTCTTGAGGTCGCCGACCATGTCCTTGATGAAGCGCCAGAGCCCGCCGATCCCTTCGACGAGGAGGATGCGGAAGATCTCGACCCCGGTCTCCATGGCCTTGACGATCGGCTCGCCGACGATCGCCACCGCGCGGGCCCGGAAGTTGGCGTAGGTCAGCCCGAGGATGCCGAGCACCAGCTTGATGATGCTCTTGAGGTCGAAGCTGTCGGGGATCTCGATCCCGGCCGAGGCGGCGGCCCCGAAGAGCCACTCCATGAGGCCCTTCTTGAGGTGCGAGAGGATGTTGCCGAGGAACTGCCCGACCCCGGCCTTGATCCCGGCGAAGAGGTTGCTGAGGAACTGGCCCGGGTCGTCGAGGATGGCGTCGACGATGTCGCCGAACCGCGCGAGCAGCGCCCTGATCTTCTCGTAGGTGTCGACGACGCTCTGCGCCTCGTCGAGGGCGCGGCCGACCCAGCCGCGGTTGTCGGCGTTCATCTTCTCGATCGCCTTGTCGATCTCCTCGAGACGCTTGGCGTAGTTCTCGGCGAGCGACTTGACCAGCTGGCCCTCGTGGTCCTTGACGGTCTGCTCGAGCCCGTCGAACTTCGACTGGATGTCGGCCACGGCGGACTTGCCGATGTCGCCGAGCACCGACTCCTTCTCGGCGGCCTTTGCCTCGACCTTCTGGCGACCCGCGTCGAGGGTCTTCTTGGCCTCGGTCAGACCGGTGTCGACGAGGTCGACCACGGTGTCGATGACCCCGTCCATCTCGGCGATGTACTCGCGCTTGGCCTGCTGGTAGAGGTGGTCGAGGTCGACCGGCCAGCCGAGGCGTTCGGCCACCGAGAGGACCGGGTGCTCGCGCCGCCAGGCCTCCTCTTTGGTCTCGACGTTGTCGTCGAAGCTCTTGCGCGCGGCGTCGGCGCCGGCGTCGAAGGCGGTGCTGACCTCCGAGTCGAGGGTCTTGAGCCGGGCGAGCACGTCCTTCTCGGTGGTGTCGTAGATCGCCTTGATCTCGTCGATCACCTTCTGCCGGGCGACCTCGTCGGCGGTCTTCGTCGTGTCCTGGGCGGCGGCGACCCCCGAGAACTGCTCGGAGCGGGTGGCGTACATGCCGCCGGTCCCCGCGGCGGCGGTGGACGTGGCGTCGGACTTGGCGGCGCCGATGACCCCGGCCTCGGTGTCGCGGAACGCCGCCGGGTCCTTCTCGGCGTGCTCCGCGACCTCCTGCTTCGCCGAGATCGCGCCCTCGAACTCGGGCTCCTGGGCGCGCCGGAGCTTGTCCTCGCTGAGGTCGTTGTCGCGCCACTTCTGCTCGACCTCGTCCTTGCCGGCCTCGAGCGAGACCTCGGCGTCGGACCTCGGCTTCGGCGCCGCGGCCCCGGCGCCGACCCCGCCGGGAGGCGGCCCCGGCACGGTCGGCGGCTGCGGGGTCACGGTCTTCGGCGTGACGCCGGCGCCGCTCGGCGTCTCCTCGGCGGCGCCCTTGATCGCCCCCTGGGCCTCCTCCTTGCTCGACTCGACGTGGCCGGCGACGCCCTGCTTGAGCTGGGCGGTCTTGCCGGAGCTCTTGAAGTTGTCGATGTCGTCGATGCTCTGCGGGGCCAGCCGCGCGACCTCGGCGAGCAGCGCCTGCTTGAACTTCGCCTTGTCGAAGGCCTTCGGCTCCTGCTCCGCCATCTTGGCGACCTGGAGGCCGGCGGCCTCGCCCTCGACCTCGTTGGGCGGGCCCTTGGCCGCGGCCTGCGCCTCGGCCGCCTTGCGCTCGGCGGCGTTGTTGTGGGCCTGGGCCCGGGCCACCGCGCGGACCCGGTGGATGACCGAGGCGAAGGCCGGGTCCTCCTCGGGCGAGGCGGGGGCCTTCTTGGCCTCGGCGGCCGGCTCGGCCGCTTCGGCCCCCGGCTCGTCGGCGGCCTTGGCCTCGGCCTCGGCGTCGCGGGCCTCGGTCGCGGCCTCGGCCTCGTCCTTCGCATCGGCCTGGTCCTCGGCGGCGCTCGGTCTGACCTCGGGCTCGGCGCGGGCGGCCTCGGCGACCGCTGCGGCGGTCGCGGGAGGGGCGGCCGGAGCGGCCTTCGCCTCGGCGGCGGCGGTCTCGGCGGCGGCGCGCTCGTCCTTCTCCGGCTCGGGCTCGGGCTCGGTTCCGGGCGCCTTCGCCCGCTCGACCTGCGCCTGGTCGGCCACCGTGTCGGCGGCGACCTCGATCAGATCGGCGGGGCGGGTCGAGCGGCGGCGGGGCAGCCGCGGCGTGACCGCGGGCGCGCCGAGCCGGGCCCGGCGGAGGATCCGCGACCGGGTGGTCGGGCTCGAGACCGGGCCGATCGCCGCCGGCTCGCCCCGGACGACCCGGGTCGCCGCCGCTTCCGCCGAGGCCTCGAGGGGCTCGCCGGGTCGGGTGGCGCCGTTGCGCGGCTGGACCGCGCTCGCCGCGGCGCCGCCCTGCTGGACGACGTGGGCGAGCTCGTGGGCGATGAGGTGGTCGCCCGTGGGGCTGTCGGGGCGGTAGCGGCCGGCGCCGAACGCGATCTTGTTGCCGACGGTCAGCGCCTCGGCGCCGTGCCGGTCCGCCACCGAGGTCGCGACCGCGTCGGTGTGCACCCGGACGTCGTCGAGCGGCCGCCTGAACGAGCTCTCCATCCGCTGGCGGGTGCTCGGGGCCAGCGGCCGCCCACCCTGGAGGGACTCCGAGACCGAGGCCGGGGTCGCCGGCTTCGGCACGCTCGGCGCCGGCGTTCCGACGCCCGGCGCCGGGCTCGCAGCGGGTGAGCTGCGGCTCCGGACCTTCGCGGGTGGATGGCTCATGGTCGGGTCGTCGACCTCCTGTCACGGGCGCCGCGGGGCGTCAGGGGAAGGCCGGGACCTCGGCGCCGATGTCGGTGGTGTGGTCCGCGACCTTGAAGGCGTCCCAGGCGTTCTTGACCGCCTGCTTGAGCTCGGCGTGGGGCGTGATGTAGACGCTCGCCGCGACCGCGAGGGTCTTCTCGGCGTCGGCCAGCTCCTCGGCCTTGGCCTGGAACTCGGCGAGCCACTGGGCGAAGGGCTTTCCGGTCTGGCCGAGGTCCTCGGCCTGGAGCGCGGCGAGCTCGGCCTCGATCTGGGCCAGCGCATCCTCCTCGGGCTTCAGCTTGAGGAAGTGGTTGACCGCGCGGAAGAGGTGCTCGGCCCCCTTCGACGCATCCTCGGCGGCGACGATCTCGGCCTCGGTCTTGGCCCAGCTCTTGTTGTAGGCCTCGCGCATCCGGGCGAGCGCCCCCATCGAGTCCTCCATCAGGCCGTGGATGCCGACGAACCGCCCGCCGAGGCTGCGCAGCAGCCCGGGCAGGACGCGGCGGGCGAGCAGGTACTGCTCCTTGGTCGGGTTGACGGTCTCGACGAAGCGCGCCCGCCCGGCCGCGAGGTGATCGGAGAAGCTCCGGCTGGTCAGGTGGGTCGCGGTCAGCTCGGCTTCCTGACCGGCGTCGACGGGCACCGGCGCGCCGCCGCTGTCCGGGGCGACGACGATCTGCGCGTTGTCCTCGTTCTTGATCTTGAGGGTCGGTTCCATGGCATCCTCCGGGAGTCTGGTGCTGCCGTCAGCGGCACGTCATGAGATGGTCGAGCTCGGCGATGGCCTTCTCGATCGCGTCGCGCTGGGTGGTCAGCGCCCTCTTTGCCTTCTTCTTGAGCTCCGCCGCCCTCAGCCGCGCCTCGTCCTCGGCCCGGCGCCAGACCTGGCCCCGGTCGAAGGCGGGCGCCAGGGCGGCCCGGTAGGGGACGGTCAGCAGGACCGTCGGCTCGCGCGACCCGGCGAGGCGGCCCTTGTGGCAGGCGACCACGGTGCAGTCGGGGGCCAGGACCACGACCTCGTAGGCCCCCTTCGCGTCCTCCGGAATCGCCAGCGTGACCACGCCCGAGCTGTCGGTCCGGTCGGTCGCCACGGTCTCGCCCGACAGGCGAAGGGCCGCATCCATCCCCGGCAGCGGGACGGTGACCGCGTCCTTCCTGGCCTGCCGGCCGCCGCTGCGGTGGCCGACGACCCGGGCGACGACCGAGCCCGGGACGCCGGTCTCGGGGCGCTCGATCTGGTCGCGGATCAGGTCGCGGAGACGCTCGTCGACGGCCTTGCCGATGGCGCCGGTGTCGAGGGCCTCGCGGGTCTCGGCGAGGGCTCGCTCGAGGTTCGTCTTGTGCTGCACGAGCCCCTCGACCCGGGGCGGCGTGGTCCGCCGCTCGGCCCCCGAGGTCTTCAGTCGAGCCTCGGCACGAGCCGGGCGGGTGGGTTCGAGCATTCTCGTTGTCGGTCTCACGGCGTCACCTCAGAACTCCATGTTGTGCGTGACCACGACCGGGGAGGTCGGGATCCACGAGGGGTAGCTCTCGGCCGCGTTGTCGCAGACCAGGATCTCGTTGTACTGCCGGACGATGAGGGCCTCGTCGGCGCGGTTGACCGCGACCTGGACGAGGGTGTTGGCGCTCGGGCGCGGGAGCTTGGGGTCCTCGTGGCCGACCTGGAGGACGTCGCACCAGTTGCCGACCACCTGGGCGTTGTAGGCGACCTCGTTGGACAGCAGCCAGGTGAGATCGCCGATGTTGCCGATCCCGAGCTCGCCGAGGGGGACCTTGTACACCGCCTCGAGGTCGTTGAGCAGGAGGTCGGTCCAGGCGCTCGCCCAGCTGCGGTTCGACGCGGCGTAGGACATCGCCGACTCCGGACCGCCGGCGCGCGACAGGAACGGGCTGGCGGCGGCGGCCTCGCCGTAGCGGCCGAAGATCGAGCCGGGGTCGTCGGCCGCGTCCCCGGTCATCATGTGGAAGCTGGTCGCCGCGACGTGGTTGAAGGGCAGGTAGGCGCCCAGGTTGCCGGGGCCGATCGGGTAGACGAGGAAGCCGCGGGTGGTGGCGGGTATCAGGCGCAGCGCCCCGCGGACCCGGTTGTCCTCGATCTGCCAGTTGCCGCGGGCGGTGGTGATGGCGAGGAAGGTGCTCTCGTCGACCCCGACCTGGTTGTCCCGCACGACGCCGTCGCGGGCGACGAAGACGGAGAACGAGCTCGACGTCGTGTTGCCCCTCGCCTCGAGGCGGTTGACCTGGGTGAGGGAGCACGGGCCCACCCCGAGGTCGTTGCCGACGAGCCGGAGGTGGGGGTGGTTGGAGACCCGGACCGCGACCACCTTCGGCGAGGTCCGGCAGACGTTGCCCGCCAGCCGCGCGGCGAACCCGTCGCGAACCCAGTACCCGGTGGCGTCCTTCCCGAGCTTGGCGCCGAGGTCCTCGACCAGGTTGCCCTCGACCACCGCCGTCGGAGCGGCGTCGACGAGGACCCCGAACTGGGCGGTGGAGGGGCTGTCCAGGAGAATCCGGTTGGACTCGATCTCGATCCCCGTTCCGGTCACCCAGATGCCGTTGGGGCCGGAGGTCCGGTTGTCGGACACCCGGATGAGGCTCAGCCCGCCGGGCAGGAAGGTCAGGTCGGCGGGCACGTCGGGGAAGAAGGCCTCGCCGCGGGCCACGATCGCGACCCCCTCGGCGGTGACGATGTCGTTGTCGTGGATCTCGACCCGGGCCACCCCGATGATCCCCGACGCGTCGTAGTACCCGAGCTGGACGCCGGCCCGGTAGATGACCCGGATGGTGTTGCCGGCCACCCTGGCGAGGATCTTGCGGGCTTGGAGCTGGTTGTCGAGGCTGGTGTCGAGGTCCGCGCCGAGGAGGACGCCGACCGCCCCGGCCTCGATGCGGCTCGACTCGATCGAGGTGGCGTTCGAGGAGGTCGCGATCTGGATCCCGACCGAGGCATCGCCGCCGACCACCTCGACGTCCTCGCCGTCGATCCGGACGCGGTCGGTCTCGTCGAAGGTCAGACCGACGATGTTGCCGGTGTGCCGGTTGCCCTGGAAGACCATCGCCGACGCCTGGGACGCCGCGACGCAGAGGTTGGCGTGGAGCACGCTGCCGAGCACCGCGCCGCCGGCGAGGGCGCCGATCGCCAAAGCGGCGGTGCCGCCGGGAACCGCGGGCGCCGCCGCCACGGCCTCGACCAGGGCCGAGCCCTGAGCGTCGACGTCGAGCGCGGTCCAGGCGTTGCTCGGGCCGAGATCGACGCCGACCACGATCGCGGTCCGGGCGATGTCGACCCGGCCGATCCCGCCGCTCGAGATCCCGCCCTCGGTGCAGTAGCAGGCCGAGTCGTGGAGGGTGAGGCTCTCGGCGGTCGCGCCGATCACCGCCCAGCCGGCGACGAAGACGCAGCTGTGGAAGGCGAGCGACGGCGCGCCCGCGAAGCCCGTGTCGACGACCAGCGCCGAGCCCTCCTTGACCGGGGCCTGGGCCGGCGCGCCCTGCAGGCGGACGGCGGTCTGAGCGGCGGCGGGCGAGGCGATGAGAAAGGCCACCGCCTCGGCGGTGAGGCCCGAGGCGCCCTGCGCCACGGCGACCAGCTCGTCGGGGGCCTGGCCGGCCGGCGCGAACAGCGACAGGCGCTCGAGGATGAGCTTCCCGCCCTGACCGACGTCGAACACCGGGTTGGGGGCGGTCGCGGCCACCAGGGTCGCGTCCGGGCACCCGTGCAGGGTGAGCCGCCGGCCGGCGACCGGAACCGTCGTCGGGAAGTGGTAGATCCCGGGCTTGAGGCAGATGTGGAGATCGCCGACCTCGGCGGCGAGCAGGTCGAGGATCTGCTGGCTGTCGTCCCCGTTCTCGTCAGGGTCGAGGGTGTGACCGCAGCAACCGCCGTCGACCTCCCGCTCGAAGAGCTCCTCGAGGGCCTCCTGGACGGTGTCGAACTCCTCGGCGTCGACCCGGGTGCCGTCGAAGCTCACGTCGTCGGCGGTGATGCCGCACAGGCTCGGGAAGCGCTCGTCGAGCCAGGCGAGCAGCACGAGGGGGTTGTTCTGGGGCTGCGGCGGGACCTCGAGCAGGGCGAGCGGCGCGAACAGGCGCTCGGGTCCGTGGGGCGAGGTCTGGAACGGCCCGTTGTCGTTCGCACCGCGGGCCCGCGCCTCGTACTGCCACCAGTCGCCGCTCCTGAAGGTGCCGGTGAGGCTGACCTCGATCCCGTCCTCGGCCTCCTCGACCCACGGGTCGGCGACCCCGTCCGGGTCGATCAGGCCGTGCCACAGCCGGACCTTGGGGGGTGGGCCCGGCGGGTTTCCGAAGGGCGGGTCGGGGGGGGTGCCCAGGAAGACCGGAACCTGGTCGTCGTCGGGCTCGGACAGGGTGAAGACCTTGCCCGCGCCGGGCTGCTGCGCCGCCGCGTCGTGCAGCCGGACGAGCCGCCCCGAGCGGCGCTCGGCGGGGGTGAAGGTCCCGCCGACCGAGTCCACGACCGCCGGGCTCAGATCGGTGAGGTCGATGTACTCGTTGAGCACCTCGACCAGGTCGCCCGCCTTGAGCGGGGTGTCGGCGGCGAAGATGAGCTCCGAGATGGTGTTGCCCTGCAGCGTCACGTCGCTCGCCCGGTAGAGCTCCGAGCCGTTGTTGCGCGACCACTTGAGCAGGCAGGCGCCGAGATCGCCGCCGGTGTGGACCTCGAAGCGGTAGAGCCGGTTGTCGAGACCCCGGTACCCGCCCTGGAGCGGGATGTCGCAGGGGTCCGGCGCCGCCACCTGGACGGTGGTCACGTCGAGGGTCCCGTCGAGGGCGAGGGGGTGGCACACCGCATCGCGGATCTCGTCGGGCCCGAGCAGGGCGTCGGTGGCGGCCAGCTTGACCTGGCCGAGCGCCCGGCTCCGGGTCGTGGTGTCGAGGGCGCCGCCGAGGGCGATCTCGAGGATCCCCCGGTCCTCGACCGCGGTCAGGTGGCGCTCCCAGGCCTCGAGGTACACGACGACCCGGTCCTGGGGCTGCAACGGGTTGCCGTTGAGCGTCAGGTCGGCGATCGAGAACCCGGCGCCCGGGTCGTTCGGGACGTCGGTGAACGGGTCGAAGTGAAGATCGGCGAAGCGCCCGTCCTCCGCCTGGTCGACGAGCAGCCCGTCGACATAGAAGCTCCCCCCGGCCGACCACAGGTGGGGCTGAGTGGCGGCGGGCTCGAAACTCTCGATGAGCGCGATCCAGATCTCCTCCCCGTCGTCGAGGGTGATCTCCAGCGAGCCGGTGTTGGCCGGCGGGGTGATGGTCTTGGCCTCGAAGCTCGGGTTGTTGATGACGACCTGGCCGGCCCCGGTGACGTCGAAGGTGGTGTTCGCCTCGGAGCGCACCCACACCACGACATCGCCGGCGGTCGGCGAGCGCAGCTCGATGGCGACCGACGCCGGGGCGCCGGAGCTGTTCCCCAGGTAGAGCGACGGGTAGCGGTCGAGGAGCTTGTGCTGGAAGTCGCGGTAGAGCTCGGGGGCGCCGGCCGTCACACTCACCTGGTCGAGCGTCCGGAAGAGCGCGAGGAGCCGCCCCGGGGTGATCAGGAACCCGAGATCGGGGCTGCCCTTGGTGCACCCGAAGTCCTCCGCCATCCGCCGCATGATCCGGTCCGAGGCGTCGACGAGGGCGTTGACATCCGAGTCGAGCAGCAGCCGGCCCTCCTGCGCGAGGACCCTTCGATAGTCTCGACCCCGCTTCCGGTCGGGGTTGAATCCGCGGGTGAAGTCGCCCTTCATCGTTTTCTCTCTCTTTCTTCGCGCCCGCTCAGTCCGAGCGCAGCAGACCGGTCGACAGGCCGGCGGGGGTGGACTCGACGAGACGCCGGAGCACCGCCCGGTAGATCTTGGCGAGGGATGCCAGGTGGAACGCGCCGATCTCGCCGCCGTTCTCCGCTCCCCCGAGGAGGCGCGGGTCGGTGGTCTCGGCCATCCGCGCGTGGGCCGGGTGGTGGCGCGAGACCGAGACGAAGTGGGCCTCGAGGTCGTGCACGACGCGGTGGATCCTCGGCAGCACCGAGCCGCTGGTGACCCGGCTGTAGCGGACGCAGCCCTCGAACCGGTCCTCGACCGTGACATCGTCGTCGAAGTAGGTCTCGGAGGCCTCGAGGACGCGGACCCCGACGGTTCCGAACACGGTGACCCGATCGGTGGTGACGGTCGCCTCGGCGGCGACGAGCGCCGCCAGGCCCCGGCCGAGGCCGCGGTCGACCACCGAGTCCCGGATCGCGAGGACGCCGTCGCCGTCGATCTGGAGCCCGCCGGTCACCGAGCCCTCGACCGCGGCGTGAACGCTGGACGGATGGGCGGCGACGACCAGGGTGTTGTGGTTGTGGGTCACGGTCAGGAGCTGGAGGAGGACCGAGCCCGCCGGCGGCAGGTCGAGGGCGCCGAGGGCGGAGGCGCCGAGCGCGATCCCGGTGAGGGTGAGCTCCTCGTAGTCGGCGGCGCCGACCGCCCAGTTGGCGATCTCGATCCACGGCCGCTCGTCCTCGGCGGCCTGGATGGTCAGCCGGTCGACCCCGGCCGGCCAGGCGATCGACTCGCCGGGGTAGGTCGCGCTGTCCTCGATCTGGATCACCTCGCGGGACAGGGGGGCCGCGGCGATGTCGAGCAGCGCGTCGCCGAGAGTCCGGTAGCGCGGGAGGTCGTGCACCGGGGCGGCGGCGTTCCGGTGGAGGTGCCCGCTCCGGGTGACGATGCGGGTCGGCATCGGGAGCCGGCGGTCGAGGAAGGTCTCCCGGGGCATCGGCAGGGCGCCCGTCCGCCAGGTGGAGCCCTGCTGGAAGCGCACGGTGAGGGCCGGGGGAGGGGGAGGTCCGTCGGGCCCGACCGGGCTGGCCTGGGGCGGCTCCGCCCCGGCGAGCGAGAAGAGGCCGTGGCCGACATCGATGTCGAGGCGGCCGGGCGCGGTCGCCTGGTGCATCACCGCCGGCGGGTTCTCGTTGTTCCACTGGCACAGGCTGCGGTGGTGCACCCGGCGTCGCCGCAGCGATCTCGGCTCGCGGATCGGCGCCACCGCACCCTGGGACACGCGGGCGGTGTCGCCCGTCCCCTCGACCCAGGTCGAGCCGTCGATCCCGACGTACACCGCATCGCTGATTCCGAGGTAGGTGCCGAGGTCGGTCGGCCAGGAGGCGATCGGGTTGGCCGCCTGGGCGGCGAGCTGGGGCAGGTGGACGAGGACGGTTCGCCCGTCGAAGCCGGGCCAGGCGACCTCGGCCGGGGCGAGGACCCCGTCGACCGCCCCGCACTCGAAGCGGACCGCCAGCCGGAGATCCGTCGGGTTGGTGTCCCGGAAGTCCGCGAGATCGGCGAGGCGGGCGTCGGCGGCCGGCAGCGCCTGGCCGTTGTCGTCCATCGGGATCCACGTCGCGCCGGCGGGATCGGGTCCCTGCCAGGCCAGCCGGACGAAGGGCCGGTAGTCGGGGCCGCCGCCGGTGAGGAAGCCCAGGGCGAAGACCAGCGAGCACTCGGTCGGGTTGGCGATCGGCGTGTACGCGCCGCCGCCGAGATCGCGCAGCACGCCGCCGCCGTGCAGGACCGTGGGGCCGCGTCCCGGCGCCTGGGGGAGGATGCTCCAGGGGCGGGAGTCCCGGCTCGGCGGCAGCGGCGGCCAGGCCGGGCCGTTGCCGATGCTGCGGATCATCGCCGGGTCGAGGGCCCGATCGCCGCCCTGGTCGAGGATCTGGACGTCGACCGGGTTCGCCCCCGTGCTCTGGGCGTCGACGAGGCTGCCGTCCGCCGCGATGTAGAACCACCGCTCGGCGTCGACGTGGGTCTCCGGCAGGGTGACCACGAGAGCGCCGCGGAGGAACCCGTCGACCGCCAGCGCCGGGTCCTCCGCTTCGAGGAGGGCGTGGGGGACCGAGCTCGAGATCTCGAGCGTGGCGCCCGGGAAGAGGAGGGCCCCGGCCCCGATCGGGAGGATCCTGATCATCACCACCGCGCCCGGGTCCGCGGGGGCGTTGTTGACGACCACCGACGGCTGCGGCGCCAGCGCGTCGACGTCGACCCGGGCGCGGACGTCGATGTTGGCCGGGGTGGTGTCGGGAAGCCCCGGCGGGGGGCCCGCGAACGGCGCCGCGACGACCTCGACGCGAAGGGTCCCGTAGAACCGGCGCGCCTCGTGCTCGAGCACCTCGATGCGGCAGCTTCCGTCGAGCAGCGCCACCGATGCCGGTCGGGTGGAGGGGACTCTCGGGCTCACCACCGGCTCCGCGATGCCGGCCTCGACCCCGGAGATCGAGACCGAGAACCTGCCCTCGCGGCCGAACCACGAGCCGGGGTCGGCGGCGAAGTGCATGGGCGGCACGAGGTCGGTCCGCAGCTCGTCCGCCTCGTCGACCCGGCGGGCCCTCAGGGCGAGCTGCTCGCCCGCCGGGTGGAAGGCGAAGCGCAGATCCGGGTCGGTGACCGGGTCGGTCAGATCGGCGGGCGTCCCACCGTCGAGCTCGAACAGCCGGGTCGGATGTGCCCAGTGAAAGACGTGGAGCGGGTGGAACTTCCCGGTCCGTTTGCCGATCGCCCGCACGTCGACGAGGTGGGCGGTGTCGGTCAACGGTCCGGAGGCCTTCTCGGCGATCCGCGGGTCGGTGAGCTCGGGGAGGACCCTCGACGGCCGCACGAGGTCGAGGTCCTGGGTCATCTGGACGAGCTTCCAGCCCTCGTGGGTCACCACCGTCTGCTCGGCGAGCAGCGAGGCCAGCTCCTGGAGCATCGGCGGGGTGCCCTTGCGGCGCCGCCATCCGACGGTCTCGCGGACATCGCGGCGGTTCCGGTCGGCGTCCTCGAAGATCAGGACCGTGCCGACCATCTCGGCGAGGTAGGGCAGGACCCAGTCGTTGGCGGTGTCGATGAAGAGATCGGCGTGGAGCTCCTCGATGCTCTGGCGGACGGCGGCGAGCGGGACCGCCAGGATCTCGAGCAGCTGCTTGAGCTCGCCGCGTCCCTCCGGCGCCTCGTCGTGAGCCCGGTACATCGAGGGCAGGGCCTGGTAGAGCAGCTGCGCGACGAGCTCCCGCGTCTGGGGGTCGTAGGGGTAGCTCATGGGGAGACCTCCCCCAGCGACAGGACGCTGCAGTTGCCGGGAAGCAGGCGGAGCCACTGCGCGGCCGAGGCCCTGACGAGGTCCATCGCACCGCCGGAGGCCGAGAGGGCGAAGCGCTCGATCGAGACCGAGGCCACGCCGTCGACCGCGTCGACCCGCTGGTAGACCTCGCTGAGGTGTGCCCCCTGGCCGAAGGTCCTCGCGGCGAAGGTGAACAGCCCCGGCCGATCCTCGTCGTCGCCGAGCAGCGCCTCCTGGATGCTCAGCTTGACGACCTCGAAGAGGTGCGACCCGAGGTGCTCGACCGAGACCGTCAGATAGATGTCGACCGGCTCGGGGTCGACGATGTCGAGCGGGATCCCGGTGTCCCGCCGCCGGTCGAGATAGCTCCTGAGCGCGGCGCGGTCGGCGGGGGGCAGGCCCTGAGCGTCGGCGGCGACCAGAGAGATCCCGGTGGCGTCGTTCCACGCCGCGGACGCGCGGGCGATGCCCGGATAGAGGAGGACGAGGTCGGCGTGATCCTGCACCGAGACCGCCCGGTCGAAGGTGCGCAGGTGACGGGTGGCCTGCCGCCGGAGGTCCTCGCTGCGGGCCGGCTCGGCGCCGCCGGTGACGCCGCTCAGGTTGACCGCGTCGTCGACCAGGGGATCGGCCTTCTTGATCCGGCTCAGCCCGCCGGCGGCGGCGTTGCCCTCGTTGCCGAGACCGACGCTGTACGTCGCCGTGATGTGCTTCCTGCCGGACGGCGGGATGGCCGCCTTGGCGCCGTCGCCGAACACGATCGTCGTCTGCTGCTCCGAGTCGATCTCGATCCGGTAGTGGCGGTCCTCGGGCCGGCTGAAGAAGAAGTCGTCGACCCGCTGCCAGGCGACGTCGTTGACCCTCACCTCGAGGGCCGGCTCGGCGCCGTCGGCGCCGGGGCGGAGCGACAGCCGCGGCTGCTTGAGGGTGAAGCGCTGGAACGGCGTCACCCCGTCCGAGCCGCCGAGGATCTCGGTCTTCCGTTTGCCGTGGGCGACCTCCGCGACGTTGCCGTGGACCACGACGTCGGCGAGGGTGAAGACGCCGGAACCGGACACGACGTCCCAGTAGAGATCGGAGCGGCCGTTGACGGTGTCCCGGTCGATCTTCTTCACCGTCGCGATCTGGCGGGCCGTCCGGTCACGGGTCGACACCACCAGGAAGCGGCCCGGACGGAGCCGGCCGAGATCGCCGGCGATCTCGAGGGGCTGGGTGACCGGCGCCGGGTTGGGCGTCCGGTCGGGCACCCGCAGCTCGAGCGAGAGGTCGCCGAGGAAGGTCGACGGAAAGGCGAGGCTGCTGCGGGAGACGGGGTTCCCGCTCGCGGTGAGGAGCGTCCACACCGTGACCGCGCCGGACAGCCCGGTCTCCTGCACCTGGCCGATCTCGGTCATCACGACGAGCCCGGTCGACGAGTCGATCACCGGCGTGCCGTCGCTGTGAAAGGTCGGTGTCGGGATCGCCACGATCTCGCCCCGGCGGATCGCCACCGTCGCGAGCCTCGTCGAGGCCACTCGGTACGGGACCAAGGTGTCGCCGTCGCGGTGGAGGACCCACGGCTCGCCGCGCGGTCCCGGCGCCTCGGCGGACAGCGGGAGGTCGTTCGGCGTAAGCGCCGGCTGGTAGCCGAGCACCGGGGCCGGCAGCGGGCTCGGCAGGGGCGACGGGACGGTCGGCGTCGTGTAGGTCCCGGCGAACCTGACGGCGTTCGGGGGGTACAGGGCGGGGTCGGCGTTCCAGGCGAAGGGATGGGCCTGGAGCCGCGGCTTCGCCAGGATCCGGCAGTGGGTGGTCTCGTCGTCGGGGTCGAAGGCGGGCAGCGGGATCGGCGACCCGGGGGCGGTCGCGGGGTCGGTCCGCACCGTCAGATGGGTGGCGCCGGCGCGCTCCTCGAGATCCTCCAACCAGAGCGCCAGGCGGAGCGCTCCGGGGCCGGCGAGCAGCATCGGATCGCCGATCTCGAGGGGGTGCCTCCGGCCCTCGACCCGGAGCGTCGCCCGGCCGGACGCATCGAAGTCGATGACCGTCGGCAGGGTGGCGTCGACCGGCGTCATGGCGTTCCAGTCGCCCTTGACCTCGAGGTCGGCGGTGGTCTCGTAGTCCTGCGCCGATGTCCTGCCGGTCGGCACGCTCGCCAGACCGAAGCCCCGCCGCAACGTCCCCTCGAGGCCCTCCCCGATGGTCAGCACGACGAGCCCGGTGGCGGACATCCCACGGTCGGGCTCGTAGGCGAGGCGCCGGGCGTGGCGGACCAGGCTGCGGTCGGATCGGGCGGTGCCGAGAAAGGCCTCGAGGGCGTAGTGGTCCTGATACAGACCGAGCAGATGGGCGAGCACGCCGCTCGCCTCCATCAGGGTCCTGGCGAAGTCGCCATCGCCCTGGTCGGCGCCCAGCCCGGCCTCGGCGGCGATCTCGCGCTGCAGATCGACGAGATCCTCGAGCTCCATCGGGAAGTAGTCGAACCAGGTGCGGCGACCGTTCTGGTCTCCGGTGGTCGAGGCGTGGACGTGGGGGCGCGGCGGCCGGCTCATGGCGAGGCTCCTGCGGGTCCGTCGAGGGCGAAGAGGCTGACGTCGACCGGGTCGAGGCCGACCACCCGCACCTTGAGGACGCCGTTCTCGGGGAAGTTCTCGTCGCCGTCGAGCCGCGCCACCTCGGTGAGACCGAGATCGACCCGATCGGCGACGGCGAGGGTCGCCGGCTCGTGGAGCCGCCTGAACCGGGTCGCCTTGACCGAGTGGACGCCGGCGACGCCCTGGACGAAGGCGATCAGGTCGCCGAGGGTCACGTCCTCGCCGAAGGACAGCCGGTCGGGGTGGAAGTAGCCGCGACGTTCGTCGGTTCCCGGGCGCAGCTCGGTGAGGACCCGCCGGCGGACCTCGTGCGGGAGGAAGCCCGGGCCGGGGCAGACGACCAGCTCGACATCGAGGGGGACATAGTCGGGTCCCTGGACCCAGTGCTCCCGACCGGCCATGCGGAGCCGGTCCAGGTGGTCGAAGACCGCGCGCCGCAGATCGTCCTCGAGCTTCGTCTGGCCCACCGGGTCGACCAGGACGAGGACGGCGTTGAACGGACCGCCGATCGCACGCGCCGCGGCCCGGGCCACCCGGCGGTCCGACTCGACCGCCGCCTCGGCGTAGTCCTCGAGGGCCACCGCCCGCTGCCGGCGGCCGTGGCGCAGCGAGTCGGGGATGGCGAGACGGAGCGCGTCGTTGCTCTCCGCCGCGCGGCCGCCGGCGCCGGGCGTCGGGTTGGTCACCGCCACCAGGCCGAGCTGCTGGAGCTCGGCCTCGGTGGTCGTCCCGGCCCGCGGGGGCACGATCTCGGTGAGGGTCTCGAGGGCGCAGTTGCCGACCAGGGGGTCGCCGACCCGATAGCGGATCTCGAGCTCGACCTCGGGGTCGCCGACCAGGGCCACCGAGTTGGCGAGCAGCTCGGGTACGAGGTTGGGGAGCGGGCCGAGCCCGGGCTCCGGCGCCGGCGCCGCGGCGAGCGGCGGCTCGGCCACCGATCCGCGGATGTAGTCGCTGCCCCGCAGCAGATCGAGGACGTAGCGCGGGTCGAGGGGGCTCGCCGACAGCCGGTCGAAGTCCTCGACCAGCTGGGCGACCGGCAGGTTGGTCGGGGTGTAGAAGACGGCGATGCGAAACCGCGTGACATCGCCGTCCGACGACTCGGCGAAGGTCACCGCGATCCGGTTTCCCCAGCTCCCGATCGTCGCGGCCTCGATCGCCAGCCCGTTCGGCGCGGCCGCCGGACGCGAGGCGGGAGACGTCACCCGCGGGACGTCACGGCCGTGCTCGCCATCGCCGAAGTGGAGCCACAGCGACCCATCCGAGTCGGCGCCGGTGGTGTAGTCGAGGTCGAAGGAACGGCTGGCGATCAGCGTCTCGACCCGGCGCCAGGGATCGCCGTCGACGCGGAGCTCGACCGCCGGCCGGCCGTCGTCGTGGAGCACCGGGGAGGCCGGCAGCCGCAGGGCGCGCAGCTGCCCTCTCTCCCCGTCGCCGAGCGGGCGCCGCACCACGATGCTGTTGCGCCGGTCGAGCGAGACGACCTGGTCGCCGGCGGGGGGCGCCGTGGCCGGGTCGAGCCACGCGGTCTTGAGCTCCCCGTGGACCGCGTCGACCAGGTTGGAGCCGATCATCAGGGCGGGCTCGCCCTGCCACGGAAAGAGGTCGCGCGCCAGGGGCTCCCGCCAGCGGACGCGGGTGAGCGGGCTCGGGTTGGCGTGCGGCGGGTCGGCGGGGTCCTGGGTCCAGCCCGGCTCGCTGATCCCCTCGACCCGTTCGATCGTCACGATCTGGGAGAACGGGCCCTGGACGAAGGCCAGCCGCTGGCCCTCCTCGAGCCGCGTGGTCTGCTGCCACAGGAGGAGCTCGGTGGCGCCCTCGGGCAGCTTGGCGGCGAAGGCGCCGGGCCACGCCGCGACCCGCAGCTGGTCCCAGTTGTTTTCCGGTCTCACCGCGACCCGCCGGGTCGTCGAGAAGACCGGCGTCGCCTCGCCCGCGACCCGGGGCTGCCGGACGACCAGGCCGGCGGGCACGAAGCCGCTGTTCTGCACGTGGAAGGAGAGCAGCGTCGAGGCGGCGGACCCGTTGAAGGGCCGGTAGCCGAGCAGGGTCGCGTGCTGCTCGAGCGAGTAGCGCTGCGAGGCGGTCTCGACGAACGCCTCGTTCGCCACCCGGTCCTGGTAGTAGCTGAGGTGGTCGCCCTGATGGGCGAGTAGATCGATCAGCACCTTCTCGAGCGATGCCTCTGACAGATCGGCCCAGTGCGGGTTGCGGACCCTCACCCACTCGGCGAGGGTCTGGAGGAAGCCCCGGTAGTCCTTGTGCAGGGTGTCGACCGCGGGTCCCGGGCGGGGCTCGCGGGACGGCAGCAGGGCGGGATCGCGGCAGTCCCCCGCCGGGCAGTCGATGAAGAAGGTGAAGTCCGCCGCGCTGAAGAAGGGGTGGAGCGGGTCGTTGCCGCCGCTGCTCAGCCCGACCAGGTAGGGCGCCCGGTCGCCCTTCTCGGGAAAACGGACGACGAAGAACGGGTCGCCGTTGTTGAGCAGGACCTCGAAGGGGAGATCGGTCAGGCTCACCCCGCCGTCGACGGTGACG
Organism: Thermoanaerobaculales bacterium; assembly: GCA_025456145.1. GTDB lineage: Bacteria > Acidobacteriota > Thermoanaerobaculia > Thermoanaerobaculales > Sulfomarinibacteraceae > JAHECW01. The sequence continues at coordinate 20,000 of JALOLD010000047.1, forward strand.
TCGTCGATCCCAAGACCGGAGGCCGGGCGGGCGAGGTGGGCGGTCACCACCGCCGCGAAGCCGGGGACGCCGAAGTCCGCCGTCAGGTACTCGATGCCCTGCCAGATCGCCCCGTCGAGGACCGGGCCCGCCGACTCGAGGAAGGTGGTGGAGCTCATCGCCGGCCCCTCACAGCACGATCTCCAGGTTTCGCGGGCGGCGGTCGCTGCGCCGCTCGTAGCGGATCTCGAGCCGGAGCTCGCCCTCGCCGGTCGGTCGCCCGATGTCGATGGAGTGGACGATCACCTCGTCGCCGATGTCGCGCCGCAGCCCCTGGGAGACCCGGAACTCGATGGCGGCGAGCTCGAGGTCGCTCATCGGCTCGAAGACCTCGCGCCCGAGGCCGACCCCGAACCGCGGGCTGTTGACCCGCTCCCCGGGCGCGGTGAAGAGCACGGCGAGGATCTTGTCCCGGAGGTGACGGTCGGCATCCTCGGTCACCGCCAGGCCGTTGTGGAGGCCGCCGCGGGTCGCCTCGTCCCGGGCGCCGAATCGGAGCGGCTGGAAGAGAAAGCGGTCGGCCATCAGAACACCGGCATCGCCGGCATCGGCGGCGGGAAGACGACCAGGGTCGACAGGGCGAGCAGCGTGCAGCCCGCGGCCAGCCGCTCGGCCCGCTCCTCGGAGCTGGATTGGAGGTCCGCGAAGACCGCGCCAAAGGCGATGGCGACCGCGGCGGCGGCGGTGGGGAACGAGGCCGTGCCCGCGCCGAAGACCTGGCCCGAGTAGTAGCTCGCGACCGCCATCGCGAGCTGGCTGCCGGCGGCCGGCGGGAGCCCGCTCGTCAACGCGCTGGTCGCCTGCCCCGCGAGCTGGCCCTGGCGGGCGATCGCGGTGGCGCAGGGGAACGGTCCCGCCATCGCCAGGGCGAACCACTGCGACACCGCGGAGGCGAAGCGCTGGCCGGACTCGGCCGGCGTCGACGGATGGCTGTCGGCGGCCAGCCACTGGTCCAGCAGGTTCTGCTCGAGGATGGTGGGAAGCAAGGGCATCTCGTCTACTCCGTCGAGCTCTTCGAGGACAGATGGGCCGGAGTCATCGGTTGGACGGGAGGTCCCGACGGCCCGACGCCGGTCGGGTGGGTGTGGGTGTTGAAGAGGGTCTGGAAGGCCTGGCCGAGGACCAACGGCTCGGACGCCGAGCTCCCGAGCTTGATCCTCTCCGCGGTGACCACCACCTCGCCCGAGGAGGTCAGGCGGATCTCCGCCTTGCCGTCGCCGGCGGCGAGGATGACGATCTCACCCTGGTCGTCGAAGGCCAGGTGGTGGCCGGCGTTGGTCTTGAGCACCAGGTGCCCGGGCCCGGCGCGGTTGCCGTCGATCTCCGGAAGCTCGCTGCCGGTGGCCTCGCCGAGATCGTCCGGGCTTCCGCTCGACTCCGGGGCGCCCCAGAAGACCCCGCACCAGATCGGCCGCGACACGTCGCCGGCCGCGAACTCGATCCACACCGTGTCGCCGACCTCGGGCAGGAAGAGCAGGCCCCGGTCCTTGCCGCCGCCGAACGGCGCGCAGGGCAGCGCCCACCCGGTCTCGGTGTCCTCGCCGAGGACGGCCGGGACGCGGGCGCGCAGGCGGCCGATCTCGAGGGGGTCGTCGGTGGCGGTGACCACGCCCTCGTACTTCCCGTAGTAGGCCTGCTCGAGCCGGTCGGCGAGCCATCGGGGGACGAGGGCCGGGGAGCGGGCGTGCGAGCTCACGATGCCGGTACCTCCTCGGCCTCGCGACCGAACTCCTCGCGGCCGCTCTGGCCCAGCGCATTGCGCTCGGCGATGAACCGCTGGGTCAGGCGCCCGTCGCCGAGGGTGGTCCGGAGCTCGCGCACGAAGTAGGTGCCGGACAGCCGCTCGCCGACCCCCTTGATCAGGACCGGCCGGCGGGCCCTCAGGACGCCGCGGTACAGGGCGATGTCGATCTCGCCGCGCGCCTCGATCACGAAGGTGTCGAGGGCCGAGGCGGCCGCCCCCTCGGCCTCGATCGCCGAGCCCTGGGGGACGGGGTCCCGGAGCAGGGCGGTCGCCTCTTCCACCCCGAGGGCGGTCAGCCCGGTCTCGATCTGCGCCTCCAGGGTCGTCTCGCCGAGCCCGTCGGCCTCGCTCGAGCCGTCGCTGCGCACGATCCGCTTGGCGATCGGGTCGATCGCCGCGCCGCGGTGGCGGACCGGTCCGGTGAGCACGACCTGCAGGTCGATCCACTCGAGGTTGGCCCCCTGACGGAGGATCGTGAGATCGGCCTGCGGCTCGGCGTCGACGGCCGGCGGGACGAAGTGGCCGACCACCTCGCCGCGGTCGGGGTCGTACTCGAAGTAGCAGGAGTAGCCGTTGCGCCGGGCGAGCCGGCGGACGAAGTGCCAGTCGGTCGAGCGCTGGACGAGCAGCTGGCGGTCGGCCCGGTAGCGCGTCGTCGTGTCCTCGCCGACGAAGGGGATCTGATAGCGGTCGAAGACCTCCTCGACCGCCTCGCTCTCGAGCGCGTCAGGGTAGGCGGTCGTGCGCTCGTGGGCGTCGAGCAGCACCGCCGCGTCCATGCCCAGGATCTCGACATAGCAGTTCGCCTCGACGGGCTCGAAGTGCGGCCTGAGGTGGGTCACATAGCCGTCGAACAGCCGCTGCGCCAGCCCACCCGGCGCCGCGACCTCCAGGGCCAGTCGGGCGCCGGCCTCGAAGCGCTCGTCGTCGATGATCGAGAAGCTGCCGCCCGGCTGCTGGCGCATGTTGAACCTGAGCACGGCGACCGTCGGGTCGTCGTGCTGCTCGCGGACCTCGAACCGGGTCAGCTGACCGAGGAAGCGCTCCTCGAGCCGCTGGTCGTCGACGAGCACGGTGAGCTTGGGGACCGGCATGGCGCTACTTCCGCGGCGGGACCACGACCCGCCCGTTCGGGACGACGACATCGGTCGGGTCGAGATGGTCGGAGGCGTCGCAGAGGCGCCAGAAGGCCGTCGCGTCGCGGTAGAAGCGGTGGGCGAGCAGGTCGAGGCGGTCGGTCGCCGTGGTCACCAGCTCGAGGACCCCTTCCGCGGCCGGGATGTCGCGGAGCTCGAGCAGCTCGGTCGGCCTGCCCGACGAGTCGGTGGTGGTGATCGTCGTCGAGCTGCGGTAACGGCTGCGCTTGTCGGTCTTTCTCATGGTCGTCACCATCTACAGCGGCATCGTGTTGGAGCTCTGCTCCGCCGTGTTGTCGAGGAACAGGCGGGCCAGCTCGCGACGGTTGGAGGCGGTGAAGTCGAGGGCCGACCTCACGGCGACGTTGTCCTTGGCATCGCCCTCGCCGAGGACCTCGAGCGTCACGTCGATCTCGGCGCGCAGCGGGTAGAGCTCACGGTTGTACATCGTCTCCTCGATGGTCATGGCGGTGATCCGGACCGGGCAGATCCGCTTGCGGCCCCAGACGAAGAGAACCGTCGGGCGACGGGGCTTGGCCTCGACCGGCTCGCTGCCGTCGGCGGCGGTGTCGCTGTCGGCGGTCGCCGGGTAGAGGAGGTCCTCGAGGGCGGCGATCTCGGGCGCGACGCCGAGCTCGGGAGGGAGGTTCTTCGAGGCCTCGTGCCCCGGACCGTGACGGTCGGCGGCGTCGACGCGGATGAGCACGTTGAACGACTCCTTGAGCGAGCCGCCGGTGTCCGCGCTCTGCTCGTTCTCGGCGTCGGCGGGCTTGCCGCCGCCGCCGCCGCCCGCCCCTTCCTCGCCCTTGCCCTGCTCGACGCTGAGCTGGCGGGAGAGGCTCTCCGGGTTGAAGCGGAAGGGGATCGTCCGCTTCTGGTCGGGGTAGCCGTCCGGCTCGTAGGCGATGAACGCGCCGCGCAGGTAGTTGACCTCCATCACAGCCTCCCTTGGATCCGGGCCTCGATCTCGGCGGCGATCCGGTCGGGTCCGCCGGGGGACAGCAGCTCGTCGACCCGCCCCGGCTCGAGCTCGATCACGTCGATCACCGTGCGTCCGGCGCCCGGGCGACCCTGCGGGGGAGCGCCCCGGAGACGTCCCGCGAGGATCTCGAAGACCTCGCGCAGCCGCGCCTCGAGCAGCTCGGGGCGCGCCGCCGCGGCCGCGAGCTCGACGACGACCTCGCCGACGGTCAGCTCGACGCGGCTCATGCCACCGCCTCCGGCAGATACCCGGCGAGCTCCCGGAACTCGGCCGGCGAGCGGGACAGGCCGCTCTTTTCGAGCTCGCGATAGGTCGCCCGGACCAGATGACGGGCGGTGATCCTCCCCTCGGGGGTCGCCGCGGCGAGGTGGGCGGCGGCCAGCCCGATGTTGTGGATGCTGCCTCCGGACAGCCGGAACTGCTCGGCCAGGGGCCGGTAGTCGAGGCCGGGGTCGCGGAACGCCGCCGCCGGCAGGGCCTGCTCCCACAGACGGGTGCGCATGGCCAGGTCGGGCATCGGGAAGTCGAGGAGGAAGCGGATCCTGCGGACGAAGGCCGGGTCGAGGTTGCTCCTCAGGTTGGTGGCGAGGAAGGCGACCCCCTCGAAGGCCTCGAGGCGTTGGAGGAGGAAGCCGACCTCGATGTTGGCGTAGCGGTCGTGGGCGTCCTTGACCGCCGAGCGCCGGCCGAACAGCGAGTCGGCCTCGTCGAAGAGCAGGATGCCGTGCCCGGCCTCGGCCTCGTCGAAGACCGTGGCGAGGGCCTTCTCGGTCTCGCCGATGTACTTCGAGACGACCTGCGACAGGTCGATCCGGTAGAGGTTCAGCTCGAGCTCGTTGGCCAGGCACTGGGCGGCGAAGGTCTTGCCCGTGCCGGGCGGCCCGGAGAACAGACAGACCAGCCCGCGGCCGAGCCGCGAGGTCTCCGCCATCCTCATCTCGGAGAACACCCGGGCCGACGCCCGGTACCAGGCGAGGATGTCGTCGATCTGGTCGCGCAGCGGACCCGGCGCCACGAGCTGGTCGAGGCGCGCGGTCGACTCGACGAGGACGACGTTGTGCCCCATCCGGCGGGCGCCCCGGGCCCGCACCCAGCGGGTGAGCTCTCGAACGGTGACGGCGTCCCCCGTCGCGCCGCTGACCCGGATCTCGCTCTCGGCCTCGCGCATCACCGACCTGACCTCCTCGAGGTTGATGCGGTAGCGGCGGGCGAGCTCGGTGCTCGTGGCGGTGTCGTAGCCGGCCAGCCGCCAGACCCGCCGCGAGAGGTCGAAGCCCAGGGGCTCGACCGAGACCGTCGGCAGGGGAGGCGGCTCGGCGTTTGCGGAGAGCAGGATGACCAGCCGCAGCCGCAGGTGCTGGAGTGCGGCGAGACGATCGCTGTCGAGGGCCAGGGTGTAGAGGGTCGCCGGGTCCACCGCCGCGCTGGAGAGGTCGAGGACGGCGAGGCCGCCGGCGGCGAGGCCCGCGACCTCGTCGGGGGCGGGGAGCCGGTCTCCCGGCCGGAGCACGAGGGCGGCCTGCCCGACGCTCGAGGCGAGATCGTGGGCGAACTGCAGGCACGCCCTGCGGGAGCTGTCGCGGATGCACAGGACGTGGTGCTCGGCGAGCAGCTCCGACGCCCCGGCGACGCGGGTCGGGTCGTGGACCACGCCCTCCGCCGGGGCGAGCCGTTCGACGTTCCGGCGAAGGTCGTCGCCGGCGCTCGCGGCCGGTCGCAGCAGCTCCCCGAGCCGGTCCGGCGACAGCCGCAGGGCCCGCTGGGTGAGCGGCCGGCCGGCGACCGGCTCGCTGACCTCGATCCAGCCGAGACG
>JALOLD010000048.1 GCA_025456145.1 Thermoanaerobaculales bacterium
TCGGGAGCGCGTCGTGCATGGTCACCTCCGGGGTGTTCATGCTCGTTCCCCCAGCCGCCGGCCCGGCCCCTGTCAAGGGTGTATGAACCGCCTCGAAGGCGGCCCTTGACAGGGCCCGGGCCGGCGGCTGGGGGGAAGAGTCATGAACACCCCGGAGGTGACCATGCACGACGCTCTCCCGACAACCGGCCTGATCGCCTACCGCAAAGCGATGGAGGCTGCAGGCATCGCCATCTCGATCATGCTGCGGGTTCCCGCTCCCTTGAGATCAGTTGCCGATCAGCTCGTGCGAGCTGCGAGCTCGGTGCCGGCAAATCTCGCCGAGGGTCATGGCCGATCCGGAAGGGATCGGCTCCAGCACTGGCGGATCGCCTACGGCTCCGCCAAGGAAGCCGACACTCACCTCCGGCTGCTTCTCGCAGCGGGAGCCCTTGAGGCCGCCTCCGCGCGGCGGGCTCTCGCGTTGTTCGACGAGGTTCGAGCGATGACCTGGCGGCTGCTCCACCCGTGAGCACCCGCACGCTATCCTGAGCACCGCTGCTCACCGGGCGTGCCGGGCTCGACATTGTGCTCAGTAGCGCGCTCTCGTCCGCAACGCCTCACGCACAATGTCCAGCCGGGCACCCCCGGGAGGCGCGCCCCTGAGCAGGTGCCGAAGCAACGATGCAGGCCGCCGCTCGCGGCGCCGGCACGGTCGCAGCTCCCCCGGCTCGCCACGAGCGACCGTGCCGGCGGTGCGACGCCGGGCCGCCCGGCCGTCCAGGCCGCGCGGCCCGGAAGGCCGGCGCCCCTGAGAACCCGCACGCCATCCTGAGCACCGCTGCTCACCGGGCGTGCCGGGCTCGACATTGTGCTCAGTAACGCGCTCTCGTCCGCAACGCCTCACGCACAATGTCCAGCCGGGCACCCCCGGGAGGCGCGCCCCTAAGCAGCTGCCGAAAACGATGCAGGCCGCCGCTCGCGCCGCCGGCGCGGTCGCAGTCCTCCCGGCTCGCTACGAGCGACCGTGCCGGCGGCGCGACGCCGGGCCGCGAGGCCGTCCAGGCCGCGCGGCCCGGAAGGCGCGCCCCTGAGAACCCGTACACCTCGCCGAGGACCACGGCCGGTCCGGCCGCGATCGGCTATAGCACTGGCGGATCGCCTACGGCTCCGCCAAGGAAGCTGACGCCCACCTCCGGCTGCTTCTCGCGGCCGGGGTCGTTGAGGCCGTGGCTGCGCGGCGGGCTCTCGCGCTGCTCGACGAGGTCCGCGCTATGACCCGGACGCTGCTGCATCCGTGACGCAGCGCCGGCTTCCTCACCCCGCCGGACCGCGTGCGAACGGAAATCGAGCCGTGGTCTGGAGCTCTGCCGGCGGCGATCTCCTCACCACGCGAGGGCACTCGCGGCAGGTTGTCGAGGAGCTGCTCGAGGGAGGAGGCGGTCGCTACGGAGTCTCCGGCCTGACCCCCTCCGGCGCCGAGGTCTTCTGGCCCACTCGGGGTTGGCGTCTCGGGCGGTCGACGGTCGCCCTCGACTCGGCAGGCCCGCCGATGCTCCCGGCACCGCCTTCCGCGACGCCGCCGCCCCGGCTCGGTGACGGGCGAGCTGGCGAGGCCCCAGCGCCGTCAGCTACTCGAGGTAGCCGAGGGCCTTGAGCTGCTCGACGGTCTCGTCGTCGAGCCGGTGGGCGGCGAGCCGGTCGAGGGCGCCGAGACCCTCGGACACGGTCCCCAGGCAGGTCAGCAGCTCGGGGCTCGGCGGCGGGTCGTCGAGGCTCGAGGCGGCCGTCTCGCGAGGATCGCGTGCGAGGTCGAAGAGCTCGTGGGCCGAGCCCTTGATCTGGAGGAGCTCCTTGCGCTGACCGTCGACGACGCCGACCCAGAGCAGGCCCTTCGACCGCCGACGGTCGGCGTCGTGCTCGCCGTGGACCGCGCCCTTGTGGGCCTGGTAGCAGAGGATCCGCTCGGCCGGCGGCTCGCCGCCCAACGCAGCCGCGGCCCAGCTCGCGCCGGCGAAGCCTTCGGGGATCGGCAGCCCGAGCAGCTCGAGGATGGTCGGGGCGATGTCGAGGATCGTCGCCTGGCGGTCGATGACCCGCGGTGCGACCCGTCCGGCCCAGCGCAAACCGAGGGGGATGCGCAGGTTGGGCTCGTAGAGGTTGCGGCCGTGGCCCCAGTAGTCGTGCTCGCCGAGGCTCTCGCCGTGATCCGCCGCGAACACGACGATCATCCGATCGGACGGGACGCGGGCCTCGAGACCGGTGAGGAGCTCACCGACCGCGCGGTCGACCGCGGCGACCTCGGTGTCGTAGCGGTCGGAGCGTGTCGGGTCCTTGTCGGTGATCCCGAGGCGCGGCGCGACCTCGGGGTGGAAGCGGTAGGGCGCGTGCGGCTCGACATAGTGGACCCAGAGCAGGAAGGGCGGCGCGGCGGGCGAGCGCAGGTGGTCCTCGACCCAGTCGAGGGCCTCGGCGGTGACGTCGTCGGCGGTCGCCTCGCTGTTGAGCAGGCCGAACCACCGCCGGCGGGTGAAGACCTCGCCGTAGGTGTCGAAGTGGGCGCCGAGCCCGGTGAGGCTGTCCTTGAGCGTCCAGTTGCTGACAAAGGCGGCGGTCGTCCATCCGGCGTCGGCCATGATCGCGGGCAGCGACTCGAGCTCGTCGCGGATCGCGAGACCGTTGCGCGTCGCACCGTGCCGGTGCGGCTCGATCCCGGTGATCATCGACGCCATGGCCGGGCTGGTCAGAGGCTCGACGGTCCGCGCCCACTCGAACCGCAGCCCGGCCCCGAGCAGCGCGTCGACGGCCGGCGAGGTCGGACGGTCATAGCCGTAGGCTGACAGGCGGTCGGCGCGGAGCGCGTCGATGGTGACGATCACGACCGCCTTCGGTGGATCGTGAGCGGCCGAGACCGGGGACGTGGTCACCCACAGCCCGAGGGCGAGGACCCCCGTCAGGCGTCGCCGGGTCGCGCTGTCGAGCGGTGCACCTGCGCGCATCCAACCTCCGTTCGCCGTGAACGTCGGGGCATTCTACCTGACCCGTCAACCCGAACTGGAGGCCCCGCACACCGCCCCGACCTTCTCCTCGTCGCCCCGCGGACCGGCTCGCGAGGTCGGTGACACTGGTGCGAAGGAGCCCGGCGGACCTGATCGGAACTGGGACAAGAGATCGGTTTTGCGACAGTGGCGAGCCAGGGCCCCCGCCGGTCCGCGCGGTCAATCCCGGCACGCGTATTGCTTCGGCCGTCGACGGAGGTTGCCATGGTCCGAGGCACGATGATCGACGCAGACAGGATCGACGAATCCCTGGCGGTTGCGGACGACTCGCAGCGCCCCGTCCCCGCGGTCCCATCCGGCGACCCGCCGACCACCGGTCGCCGCAACGGCGAACGCGGCTTCTCGTTCAACGAGGTCCTCATCGTCGTCGCCATCATCGGCATCCTGACCGTGGTCGTGGCCGGCGAAACCCTGAGCGCGATCGAGAAGGCGCGCCTCGCCGCCTGCATGGCGAACATGGTGACGATCCGCGAGAGCATCTGGGAAAACTGCGACGGCGGGCTCAAGTTTCCCGAGCCGGACGAGCTCTGGAACGACGTCTGGAAAGGCCACGGGCCCCGGGGCTACTGGTTTGCCCTCGACAACGACGACCCGAACCGGGGCCACGGCAACGACCTCGACGGGTTCGACGAGCAAAACCCTGGCAACGCGCCGAGAACCGACCGGAACATCTATTACGTCCTCGCCTGCAAGCACGACCACGGCCGGCTGGCCGACTTCGTCTTCCTCGAGGACGAGGGCTCGCCGCAGATCGCCCTCAACGGCTACAGGCCCATCTGGTACAAGTTCTACAACAAGGACTACGCGCCCGGCACGCCTCCCGGCAACGGCGGCGGCAGCGGCGGCGGCAGCGGCAGCGGCGGTGGTGGCAACGGCAACGGTAACGGCAACGGCGGCGGCGGCGGCAAGAGCTGACGGCCGCCCCTCGGTGAGGACCCGAATGCCCCGACAGTCACCCGCCGACGAGCCGCCGCCCGCCCCGGTCCGGGGGTCGGTGCGGGTCCTCCTCGTCGACGACGATCCTTCGGTGCTCTCCTCGATCGCCGAGTGGCTCGAGGTCGCGTGCGGCGCCGAGGTCACCGCGGTCGGCTCGGCCGAGGAGGCGATGGTCGCGACCCAGCCGGGCAGCTTCGACGTGTGCATCCTCGACTACCGGCTCGGCGGCGCCAACGGCCTGACCCTGGGCGCCATGCTCCGCGAGATCAACCCCGCGGCGCGGCTGATCCTGCTGTCGGGTCAGCTTTCGACGAGCCTCGAGGCGCTGGCCTTCGAGCACGGGTTCGGCCGGGTCTTCGCCAAGCCGGTCGCCCCGGAGGTCCTCGCCGAGGCGATCGCCCACTGATCGCGCCCCCCGTTCCGGCTACACTGGGGACCGATGAGCAGCTTCGACCGGAACTGGCGGGAGCTCCAGCTCGAGACCCTCGTCGACCTGTCGCTCACCATCGGTCGGGTCCGGCCCGAGGAGGAGCTCGCCGACGAGCTGCTCCAGCGTGCGGTGGGCACCCTCGACGCCGGGTCAGGGCTGGTCGCGACCCTCCACCCGGGCGGCCAGGAGGCGATCGTCCGCGCCCTCGGCATGGCGCCGAGCTTCGAGGCGGTCCGCGCGTTCTTCCCGGACGACCTGCTCGAGGAGCTTGCCGCCGGCCGCTACGTCCGCGCCCAGCGCGAGGTCGGGGACGCTCCCTTCGAGCTCCTCGTGGCGCCGCTCAGAGCCGGCCGCGAGGTGCTCGGCGCGGTCGTCCTCGGCGACAAGGAGACCCGGGTCGGGCGGATCCCCTTCTCCGACTCCGACGCCCGCTTCCTGCTCGCGCTCGCCAGCATGGTCGGCACCGCGGTCGCCTCGTCGCGACAGGTCGCCGCGATCGAGCGCGACCGACAGCGGCTCGCCGACGAGAACCGCGAGCTCCGCGACGTGGCGCGTCGAGAGGGGTTCATCGGCGAGGCGCCGGTGGTGCGGGAGATGCTCGAGACGGTCCGCAGGGTGGCGCCGACCGGCGTCAACGTGATGCTCCGCGGCGAGTCCGGAGTCGGCAAGGAAAGGGTCGCCCGTCTCCTCCACTCGTTCTCCGACCGCTCGTCGAAGCCCTTCGTCCCGCTCAACTGCGCCGCCCTGCCCGAGAGCCTGCTCGAGGCCGAGCTCTTCGGGATCGAGGCCGGCGTCGCGACCGGCGTTCAGCGACGGCTCGGCAAGATCGAGCTCGCCAACGGCGGGACGCTCTTCCTCGACGAGGTCGGCGATCTCACCCCGGGGCTCCAGGCGAAGCTCCTGCGGCTCGTCCAGGAGCGCGAGTTCGAACGGCTCGGCGGCCGCGAGCGGATCCCGGTCGATCTCCACCTCGTCACCGCCACGAACCGCGATCTCGAGGCGATGATCGACTCCGGCGGCTTCCGCCGCGACCTCTACTACCGGCTCCGAGTCGTGGTGATCGCCGTCGCGCCGCTGCGCGAACGCCGGACCGACATCCCCCTCCTGGCGCGACACTTCCTCGAGGTCTATGGCGACCGCTTCGGCCGGCCCGGGGTCAAGCTGTCGCGCGACGCGCTCGCCGCCCTCATGGCCTTCGACTTCCCCGGCAACGTCCGCGAGCTCGAGAACCTCGTCCAGGCGGCGATCGCCCTCGCACCGGGCGACGTCATCACCGAGGAGGACCTCCGGCTCCACACCGGGCGGGTCGCGGCGGCGCCGAGCGACGCGACGGTCTCGCTGGCCGAGCTCGAGCGCCAGCACATCGAACGGGTGCTGCGATCGGTCGGGGGCAACCGGGCCGCCGCGGCGCGCGTTCTGGGGATCGACCGCTCGACCCTCTACCGCAAGATGATGCGAGATGCACCATCTGATGCAACCCGCAACACGGCTCACGAGCCAACCTGAGCAGCTCTCGCCACCCAAAAGCAGGAGCCAGTCGCGATCGATCGTTGCAATCTGCACCGGATCGCCACCGGGCCTCGAAGGTCAAGGGTGGCACGGAACTTGCCCTAGCCCCCGGTGGAGGTTGCTCGATGAGATCCTTGGCGCTCGTCAAGATCCCGGGTGCGGCGCTGGCCGTCGGCGCGGCGGTGGCGGCCGCGCAGCTGGCGAGCCTCGGTCTCGCCCTCCCCTCTCACCAACTCCAGCTGGCGTGGACCCTGACTCGCGTTCTGATACAGTTGTAGGCACATCATGGAGGTCGTCCTGCACCTTCCGGTGGTGCCGAACGTCGAGCTGGTTGCTGCAAAGGCGGTGGAAGCCGTCGGGGGCGCCATCGGCATGCACCAGGGCGGCATCGAGGCGGCCAGCGTCGCCATCGTCGAGGCGTGCCTCAACGCGATGGAGCACGGCGGCGGCCAGATGGTGGTCCGGATGTCCGCCGAGACCTTCGAGGGCAGGCCGGGGCTGGTGATCGAGGTCGAGGATCAGGGTAAGGGGTTCGACCCGTCCGCGGCGCCCCGCAACAGCGCGACCCGGGTCGCCGGGTGCACGACCAAGCGGGGGTGGGGGCTGACGCTCATCCGCGAGCTCATGGATGACGTGCAGATCCGCTCGCACCCGGGTCGGACCCTGGTGCGAATGCGCAAGTTCGTGGAGAGTTCGCCATGACTGACGAGCAGATGAGGCTCTCGAAGGACATCGTGGCCGACGGCTTCGGCCTGATCGCCGCGGCCGGCTACATCAACAACGAGGGCGGCCAGGCGATCGCCGACGCCGCCACCGAGCTCATCGAGGGGGGCTGCGGCACGCTGCTGATCGACCTCGACGGGACCAGGATCATCAACTCCATCGGCGTCTCGATCCTGCTCGAGATCATGGAGAAGCTGCTCGAGGACAAGGGCCGGCTCGCCTTCTGCAACCTCACCCCGACGATCTCCAAGACCTTCGAGATCATGGGGCTCGTCCAGTACGCGACGGTGTATCCGGACCGCGACACGGCCCGCGCCGCTCTCGCCGGCGATGCCGCTGTCTGACCTTCTCCGGCTCGCCGACACGGCGCTCTCCAGCCAACCCAACCCGCAGCTCCCCGAGGAACTGCTCAGGGCTCTGGTCGAGGAGACCGGCTCGAGGGCCGGAGTCCTGCGGTCCGGCGGCGGCGATGTCGCCCGCTGGCCGCGCACCGTCTCCCGCCAGGTCGAGGAGGCGACCGAGGGCTGGTGCGAGCTGCCGTTCGGCGGCGACCTCGACGGCTGGTCGGTCCACCTGCTCCAGCTCGGGACCCTCGACGAGTCGGTCCTCGCGGCGGCCCGCCTCGGCCTGAGGGCCTGGCGGCTGCGCGACGAGCTCAAGCGGACCCGCTTCGACGCCCGCTTCCACCTCTGGGAGCTCGAGGCGATCCGCGCCATCGCCGGGTCGATCGGCGGCATTCTCGAGCCCGAGCGGGTCGCCGAGGAGCTCATCAACCACCTCGTCGCCCTGCTCGGCGTGCGCAGCGCCCACCTCTACCTCGGCGACGACGCCGCGACGGCGACCAGCGTCGGCGCCTTCGGCCCGCCGGTCATCGATCGCGACCGGCTCGCCGAGGCCTGGGAGCACGGCTTCATCACCGAGGAGGTCGCGGCCATCCCCCTGGAGACCGACGGCGGCACCCTCGGCGTGCTGGTCGCCGCGCACAAGGAGGCGCGCGAGGGCACCGAGCCGTTCGCCGCCAACGACATCCGGCTTCTCGAGCTGTTCGCGGTCCAGGTCACGGTGGCCATGGAGTACGTCCGCCTGACCCTCGAGTCCCTCGAGCGCGAGCGGCTGCGCAACGAGCTCGAGACCGCCGCGGTCATCCAGTCGCACCTCTACCCCCAGCGCTTCCCCGACGTCGAGGGCTACCGGCTGGTCGCCCGGGCGACCCCGAGCCGCCACGTCGCGGGCGACACCTACGACGCGCTCGGCGACGGCGAGTCGCTGGTCGTCACGGTGACCGACGTCTCGGGCAAGGGGGTCGGCGCGGGGATGATCGCCTCGGGGGTCCACGCTGCGGTCCGACTGCTCGCCGGCAACGGCCTCGGACCGGCCGAGCTCGCCCGCCGGATCAACCTCTACCTGGCCGGCGCGACCGCCGACAACCGCTTCGCCACCTTCGCGATGGCCCGCCTCGAGCCGGACGGACGGCTGGTCGGCGTCAACGCCGGCCACTGCCCGATGCTCATCCGGCGCGCCGACGGCCGGGTCGACGAGATCGCCTCGAGCGGCTTTCCCCTCGGCATGATGGGCTTTGCCGAGTACTCCGAGCACGAGACCCGCCTCGAGCCCGGCGACCTGCTGGTGCTCTACACCGACGGCCTGACCGAGGCCGAGGACCCCGATGAGGAGGAGTTCGGCGTCGAGCGCGTCGCCGAGGTCGTGTCGAAGCTCGGCGATGTCACCGCCGAGAGCGCCTGCAGCGCGCTTCTCGAGGCCGTCGAGCGCCACACCCACGGCGCGCCGCTGATCGACGACGCGACCCTCGTCGTGGTCGAGCGTCTGGCGCGGTGACGTCGGCCGCCGACCGCCGGGCGGGACCGGTCGGCGATCAGTCGGCGTAGAGGCTGTCGACGAGCTCGCCGTAGTCGCGCTCGACGACCCGGCGCTTGACCTTGAGGGTCGGCGTCAGATGGCCGCCCTCGATCGACAGCATCAGGGGCAGCACGGCATGCCTCTTGATCTGCTCGTACCGGGCGAGGTTCGAGTTGACCCCGTCGACCACCTGCTGGTACGCGGCGACGAGCTCGGGGTGCGAGACGAGCGTCTCGACCGACCCGGCCTCGAGCCCGCGGGCCGCGGCCCAGCTCACGAGCGCCTCCTGGTTGGGCGAGAGCAGGGCGACGATGTAGGGCCGCCGGTCGCCGATCAGGACCGCGTTGTCGACCAGCGGCGAGCGCTTGAGCTCGTTCTCGATCGGCTGCGGCGCGACGTTCTTGCCGCCCGCCGTGACGATCAGGTCCTTCTTGCGGTCGGTGATCCGGATGAAGCCCCGGTCGTCGATCTCGGCGATGTCCCCGGTCAGGAAGAAGCCGTCGGCGTCGAAGACCTCGGCGGTCTTGTCGGGCAGGTTCCAGTAGCCGGTCATGACGTTCGGACCCTTGACGCAGAGCTCGCCGTCGGCGGCGACCTTGACCTCGACCCCGTCGATCGCCCGTCCGACCGTGCCGAGCCGCGTCATCCCGGGGTCGGCGCCGTTGACCGCGATCACCGGCGAGGTCTCGGTCAGGCCATAGCCCTCGAGGATCCGCACCCCGATCGAGTGGAAGAACTCGTTGACAAAGGTCGGCAGCGGCGCCCCGCCCGAGATGCAGAACCGGACCCGCCCGCCGAGGCCCTGCCGGACCTTCGACAGCACGAGCCGGTCGGCCAACCCGTAGCCGAGCCCGCCCGGGGCCTTCCCCTCGAGCACCCTCGGGTAGGCCGCCCGCCCCTTGCCGACCGCCCAGTTGAACAGGGCGCGACGGACCGGCGGCGCGTGGTCGACCTTGTCCCTGATCTTGTCGTAGACCTTCTCGTAAAAGCGCGGGACGCCGGCGAAGACGGTCGGCCGGATCGTCGCCACCAGGTCGCCGACGTGGTAGACCGAGCAGTAGGCCTTGCTCAGGGCGCGGTACATGTAGAGATAGCCGAGCATGCGCTCGAAGACGTGGCACAGGGGCAGGAACTCGAGGGCTAGGTCGTCGCCGGACACCGGCGCGCGGCGGGACGAGGCGACGACGTTGGACACCAGGTTGTCGTGGGTCAGGGTGACGCCCTTGGGGTTGCCGGTGGTCCCCGAGGTGTAGATCAGGGTCAGGACATCCTCGGCCCCGACCTTCTCGGCGCGCTGCCAGAACAGGTCCTCGGCGTCGCCGCCGTTCCCCGACGCGACGACCTCGTCGAGCGACAGGACGCCCGGGGCGGTCGGGCCCTCGATCTGAATGAGGTGCGCGAGATCGGGGCAGCTCGCCCGGATCTCGAGCAGCTTGGCCATCTGCTCGGGGCTCTCGACGATCGCCGCCCGCGCCCCCGAGTCCTTCGCCTGGAAGGCGATCTGGGCCGGGTTGAGGGTGCCGTACACCGGGGTGTCGACCGCGCCGAGATCGGCCACCGCCAGGTCGGCCATGTGCCACTCGGGTCGGTTGTCCGAGAGCAGCATGACCCGGTCGCCGCGGCCGATCCCGAGCTTGGCGAGCCCGCTCGCGAGGCCGGCCGTCCCCCGGAAGAAGGCCGCGGTGCTGAGCACCCGCTGACCCTGGGGAGTGAAGTGGGTGTAGTGCTCGTCGCGGGCCGCCTCGAGCTCCTTGCGGTACAGGTGGAGAATGTTGCTCTCGTTCACGGTGGACTCCCTCCGAACCGCAAGGGTCTGTTTATGCCATCACCCCCCGCATGAGGATCTCGAGGATGGGATCGGCATACCGGCTCAAATCGCCCGGGTCGTCGGCGAGGATCCAGCTCATGACGAGCTCGTCGACCGCGCCGAAGACGACGTTCGTCGCGAGGCCCGAGCTGATGTCCCGGCGAAACGCCCCGGTTCGCTGCCCCTCCTCGATGATCCCCCGCAGCAGGCTCAGGTACTCGCCGAGCTTACCACGCGTGAACACGCTCATGAAGCGACGCGAGTGGCGGGTCTCGATCTGGAGGACGTGGGCGAGATCGCGGTCCCCGCCGAGGGTCTCGAGGTGGAGGCGGACCATGACCCGGAGCTTCTCGACCGGGTCGTCGAGGGCGGCGACCTCGTGCTCGAGCTGGTCGATGAACCGGCCGAGGACGTCGTCGAAGATGCTCAGCAGGAGGTGCTCCTTGCCCTCGAAGTAGAGGTAGAGCGTCCCGTCCGCGACCTCCGCGCTCTTCGCGACATCGGTCATCCGGGCCGCGAAGTACCCCTTGTTGGCGAAGACCTCGACCGCGGCGCGGAGGATCCGCTCCCGCTTCACCTCGCGCGAGCTCGGCCGGCTCGACGGCAGACTGTCCGACATGAGGCCTCCCCCACCCGATCGACCAGGCGAATTGAATGAGCCTTCATTCATGTTTCCACCCCGATCGGCGGCCTGTCAAGCGGGCGCCGGCCGTGCGGGCGGTGTACTACCATGCCGGTGTTCAGGGAGGACGCCATGACGGACCAGCGCAACGGCAACGAGCAGGATGTCCGGTTCCG
Organism: Thermoanaerobaculales bacterium; assembly: GCA_025456145.1. Lineage (GTDB taxonomy): Bacteria > Acidobacteriota > Thermoanaerobaculia > Thermoanaerobaculales > Sulfomarinibacteraceae > JAHECW01. The sequence continues at coordinate 11,099 of JALOLD010000048.1, forward strand.
CGTCTACGAGTCGTACAAGGAGACCTTCGCCAGCGCCCCGATCCGGCTCATGAGCCGGACCGTCAGCACGATGCGCTCGATGGGCTACGACGACCTCGCGACCGCGATCGGCGACCTCGACTGGCGGACCGTCCCGGCCGACGACCCGGTCGACCCGTTCCTGCGCGACGACTGGGAGGCGCTGCTCGTCCAGGCCTTCGACAACATGGCGGGCTGGCTCCACCAGCTCGCCGCCCGACCCCTCGCCTACAACCTCGACTCCCTCGGCTACCCGGCGGTGACCGAGGCCTGGTCCGGGATGTGGCGCAAGCAGATGGGCCTCGAGTTCAGTAACCGGCGCGGCCGTCCCCCCGAGGTGTTCGTGCTCCACGGCGGCAACCAGGCGGTCCAGGTCGCGCTGACCGGCGTCGCCGAGGCCCGCCGGGACCGCGCCGGCAGCGACCGCCCGGCGACCGTCCTGGTCCCGCTGCCGACCTTCTCCTGTCCGCTCGACCAGATCGCCCTGCTCGGTCTGCGGGCCTTCCTGCTGCCGCCCGCCGAGCCCGGGATGGACCCCGGCCCGGACGACATCGCGCGGGTGCCGGACGGCGTCGACATCGACGCGGTCTACGCCATGCCGATCAACAACCCGACCGGCCGCACGCTGGCGCCTGCCCGGCTGCGCGCCTTCGTCGAGGCGGTGCTCGACCGCTGGCCGCACGCCGCGGTCATCCTCGACTCGGTCTACGTCCGGCTCCACCCGGCCTACCGCGAGCTCTTCGCCTGGTTCGACGACGACCCGCGCTTCGCCGAGTCGGTGATCATCGTCGACTCGCTGTCGAAGTCGCACGGCGTCACCGGGCTGCGCGCCGGCGCGCTGCTGACCAGGTCGACGGCGCTGCGCGGCGGCATCGTCCGCTATGCGCAGAACGTCATGGCCGGTCCGTCGAACACCATGCAGGCGGTCACCCTCGCCCTGATCGGTCCCCACGCGACCGGAGAGGAGGAGTTCTCCGACTACCTGATCCGGCTCCAGCTGCGGATCGGCCGCCACCTGCAGCGGCGCCGGCGGCTGCTCCTCGAGCAGTCCTTCGAGCGATGGGGAGAGCTTCTCCACGCCGAGCAGCCGGTGCTCCCCGACCCCGCGACCTTCGACTGGGAGGGCTCGATGTACGCCGTCCTCCAGCTCTCGGACCGCTGCCGGTCGGCGGCGGCGGCGCGCCCGGTCTCGCCGACCGTCGGCTTCTACCTCGAGACCGGGATCGGCGGCGTCCCGCTCGACGGCTTCTGCCGCAACGCGAACCTCGTCCGGCACGGGCTGCTCGTCAACCACGGCTCGGACGAGCTCGCGGCCTTCCAGGAGCACGCCGCGCGCTTCGTCCGCTTGAGCTTCGGTATGACCCCGCCGCCGCGGCGCCGCCGCGCGACGGACTCGTAGCTCCCGCGAGGTCGTCAATCGGTCGTCGCAACCACGAAGACACCAAGACACGAAGGAACCGCGAGGCGCCTCCCAGATCGATCCATAGCGATCACAGCTCCTCTCCGCGGATTCGACCCTCGCGAAATAACCCTCGTGAACACTCCGGGCTACTCCTCCTCTACGCTGAACAATCCGCTGACGCCGAGAGGGCCGGTCGTCGCGAGAGCGAAGGAGAAAAGAACGCGACACAGCTCGATTGCAGGCGTTTGCGCCGTGCCGGGCTCAAACGCCGGCAACCGAATCACCGTTAGGTGTTTGCGTGCCTGACGGTCTTGACGTCGTGGGCATCTACCCTACGCGGCAGTGAAGAAAACGAAGTGATGCCTTCGGTGCCAGCGTCACGAAGAACTTGACCCCCCCCCCCCTCAGGCTTACCTTGATGCATCGATACCTGGGACGATGCCCTGAGAACTCTGGAGATAACATCGATGACCAGATCCGTGTTGCTCACAACGGTCCTGAGTATCTCGGCAGTTTTTTGCGGCGCAATTCGGGCAGATGCAGTCAAAGTCACCCTTGAGAAGGAACTCCGATTTTCTTACAGCGGGGCGTTTCTCGGGTTTGAAGAGCCAGATCCTGCGCTGATCGATCGACTGGGCTTGTCCATCATCGCGGACTATCCCTCGTACCTAGCCGGCGAGGTTGGTGACGAGCGACTCGGTGCTTTCATCACCACCGCAATGGAACACCAGCTGATGTACGCAATCCGGCGCGACTTCGATCTCATTCAGATCAACGGGTACACGTTTTCTTCGTTTGATGCTCCACCCCAGCTACCTCAGGGTCTTAGCCTCCCACATTACCCCGGCAACGTTGGGCTCTATCTCGTTCAGTTCGAGGCCCCTCTGACTCCTCAATGGCACGCCGCCCTGCACCAGGCGACGGACGTAATTGCATACTTCCCCGAGAACACCTTTCTCGTCCGCTCAACGCCGAACAGCGCGCCCGATCTTGCAAACATCAGCGGCGTGCAACACGTGAGCCTGTACCAACCTGCCTACAAGATATCTCGGTCGCTGCTGGACCGTAACAACACCCTCGACCTCACGACGAAGCTCGACGTCGGTCAAGATCTAGATAGCCTCGCCAGCTTCGTCTCGACGCTCACAGGCAATCCAGCGACCGTTCACGGTGGATCTCGGCACGCGTTTTTACGGGCTCGCTTGACCCCTGATGGCCTTGTGGCCCTCGCTCGGAGAGCCGAGGTCATCTGGATCGAGCCGACCCTGACCCCAGAATTCAGCGGAGAGCGCGATGCGACGATCGCGGCTGGCGAGCACGATGGCGATAGTCCGCATCGGTTCTTTCCCGGCGGTCACGACGGCTGGCTGAAGGACAAAGACCTCTGCACGCCGACGGGAAGCACTAACTGGCCGGCATGCATGCCTTACTGGACGAGAGTCGCCGTCATCGACTCCGGGCTGGACAGGACACTTTGCGCTCATTCCCAGTATGACGAAGAGACGGGCGTGTGCTCCCTATGGGAGGCTTTCGACATTAGCCCAGACCTCGATCACACCTCGAATCACACCGGCGCATGCCCACCGGACGGGCAGGGAATGGCAAAGTTCGACGACTTCCTTCGATGTAGCGGGGAAGTCGTAGAAGACGCGTTCTTCTGTTCAGGCGACATCGGGCAGAACCACTGTGAAATACCGCCTTACCCACCGTTCACAAATGGGTACTATGATTTCTCAGATCCCGCTGATCCCTTCCCTGCAGGACACGGAACCAGCGTCGCCTCGATCATCGCGGGCGACCCTCTGCCGGATTCCCCGGAGTCGGATCCCGACGGGTTCTTCCGCGGGACGGGCGTAGCTCCTTCTGCCCCGGTGGTGATCGGAAAATTCAAGGGACTCGCACAAGACCCAAATGGCGGCGGCTCTTCGATGACTCACGTCCAGTTTGGCGAGTTGGTCTCGAGAATCCACGCCAACATCGGGGAAGTGAGGTTCTTCAACAACAGCTGGAATGTCATCGAGCACGATAGCATCGGAACCCCCGTCGGATACGGCGGAGCCTCCGCCGTTGAGTACACACTGTTCTCCCAGACCGCCGACGAGATCGTTCGCGAGGCACAGCTCGACGGCGAGATCAACGAGGTCACTCTCATCTTCTCCGCCGGAAACTGGGAGGGTCTCCCCGACACCCAATGGTCAAAGTCGCCGGGCAACGCCAAGAACGTCATCTCCGTGGGCGCAGCTCGCGGCTGGTCGGGGGAGCAGGGCCGACCGCACCCCGAATGCGCCGTAGTCCCCTTGGGTGACTCACATCTAATCGGCGACATCGCGGGGGGGATCGAATCAGGAAACCCAGATCCGTTGATCTGGCACTCGAGGCGCGGTTATCTCAACGAAGTCGGCTCGGCGTCGGCTCACCCTAGGTACAAACCCGATCTTGTCGCCCCCGGAACGTACGTTGCGGCGGCGAGAACACAGGCGGCATCCTCCAGCGATGTGTATCGCTGCTTCTCAGGAACCAGCGCCGCCGCCCCGGTGGTCACCGGCGCCGCCGTACTGGCCGAGGCCTACTACTTCTACAAGATCAGCAACCAAACCGCCCTTCCCTCCCCGGCAATGGTCAAGGCCATGCTCGTCGCCCATGCGGACAGCCTGGTCGGCGGAACGGACCACTGGCCCGGAACGGCTCTTCCGGACTCGCCGTCCATGGCCCAGGGCTGGGGGCGGGTCAATCTCGATCGACTCATCCAGGCTCCACCGCCCGGCCAACAGCCAGTCGGCGAGGTCGCCATCGAACAGGACCACGACCCTACTGTGGGCAACCTGTGGACACCCTCCGGGGAAGGTCGCCGCTTCATCTTCAGCGGTCAGTACTGGTCGAAACAGCTCGAGGTCAGCACCACGAGCAAGGACATCATCGTCGCGATGGTCTACACCGACGCCCCATCCGATCCGGCTGCGACCTCGCTCACGGTCAACGACCTCGACCTGAGCCTTTTCAAAATGGGAATCGGCCCGGGATCGGGTCACCGGTACTGGGGCAACCGGTTCCAGGCGGGATCCTGGTACTCGGAAAACACCGCAGGACAGGTCCTCCCCGAAGTGCCGTTCGACGCGCACAACAACGTCGAGATCATCCGCATCCCGGCCGGATCCATCGCCGGCACATTCTGGGTGAAGGTCTCGGCGAGAGTCATCGACCGTCAGGCCGTTCCGGGCCTGGACTTCCAGAACCCTGTTCAGCACGATAACCAGGACTTTGCGCTCTATGTCTACAATGCCGATCCGGCGAGCGAGTGAGCGGGGGCAGCCATGAAGCACACGGTGTTGATCTCAACGATCGTGCTCCAAGCTTGCTTGGTATCGGCCCAGCAGCTCCTGGTCTTTCCGGCCGTCACCGACGAGGAGCCCGGCGTCAATGGCAGTGTGTGGGTCACCACCGCCACGGTGGTCAAGGTCGACCCGTTGGCCGAGATCACCATCCGGCGGAAGTGGGTCTGCCTCCGCGACGGTGGGTTCGTCGACGACCCGGCAACGGCGCCCTCGTGGACGCTTCCCGCCGAAGAGCCAAAACGACGATTGATGTTCGAACCGGGTGGAGAACTGCTCGAGGGTACCGGCGCCACCATCGGCGCCGCCGCCTTCGAGGTCGAAGGCGGTGAGGTGATCGCCCACTCCAACGCCATGGATGTCCGTTGGGGGGAGTACAGCCCGGGCCCCGTCACCACCGTCTTTGGCCAAGGGCAGCACATCGTGCCATTCCGGGAACCCCTCGAGGGCCCGTCGCACATCCCGTGGCTTGGCGGGTGCAACGGCGCACGTTGCTCCGATACGACCCAAGGTCCTTGGCAGAACCTCCGCAACAACATCGGCGTCGTCAACCCGAACCCCGAACCCTTGACCGTCCTGTTCAGCATCCTCCCGTTCGGATTCAACGATCCCGACCCTGGAGCGCCCAATCTCGTAGAGTGGGGTTCGCCGCCTCTTCCAGAATTCTTTGTCAAGACCGTTCCCGCGTACGGTTGGCGCCAGTTCCATTGGGAGTCGGCCGAGATCTACAGTACTCCCTGGGGCTCGTTCTACCCCACCGCTGGCTTCATCATCAGCCTGACGCCTCAGCAGCAGCTCCCGTACTACGCCTACGCCTCGGTGATCTTCACCCCCGACCCGGACCTGGGCGTGCCCGAGTTCAACGACCCCATGTTCATTCCAGCCGAACCGGGCTACGTGATGCCCTGGTTCGAGGCATCGCCAGACCCATAGACCGATCGCGGTCGCCCTCTCGGTGCTCGAGCGCGACTCACCACGGCGCAGCCACGGCGTTTTCATATGCGATGTCTTCGTGTCTTCGCGCCTTCGTGGTTGCGGCGATGCGATGGAGCATCGCCAGCCCGATCACTCTTCGACGGGGAAGAGCGCGCTGACGGCGAAGGCGGCGGTCGTCGCGAGGGCGAAGGCCGGAACGAGCTCGTAGAGGTGGTGCAGGCCCCAGCGCGGGACGAGCAGCCAGGCGGCGAGGACGAGCCCGGTCGCGGCGAGGACCGCGGCGCTGTGGCCGACCTCGAAGGCGCCGGTCGCCCGCCCGAGGAGCAGGATCGCCGCGCCCGCGACGATGACCATCCACCACAGCCCCTCGAAGGCCAGCGGACCCGCCGACATCGGCTCGGTCGCCGCCCGGATGCCGAGCTTCCAGACGACGGTCACGCCGGCCCCGGTGAGCATGCAGGCGAGGGCGCCATAGCGGTTGACCCGGCTCGTCCCCAGGGCGAGCAGGGTCAGGGGCGAGAAGGCCGCCCCGAGACCCGACCAGGCGAAGAGGACGAACCAGAAGACGACGCTCTCGCCGCGCAGCGCGATGAGCACCCCGAGCGCCCCGACCACCGCGACGGTGATCCGCCCGAGGATCAGGCTCCGGCGATCGTCCCGGGCCCGCCCCATGCTCTGCTCGACGACGTCGTAGGAGACCGCGGAGGCCGCGACGAGGAGCTGCGACGACACCGTCGAGAGGATCGCCGAGATCACCGCCGCGAGGAGCAGCCCGGAGATGATCGGGTGGGTCAGCTCGAGGGCCAGCGCCATCAGGGCGCGCTCGCCGTCGGCCAGCCCGGGCAGGACGACCCGGCCGACCAGCCCGACCAGACCGGCGCCGTAGAACACCGCGACGCCCCACAGCATGGCGATCACCTGGAGCCGCTCGACGTCGCGGTCGCTGCGGGTCGCCATGTACCGGGTGACGACGTGGGGCATCCCGGGGTAGCCGAGCCCGATGCCGAGCTCGCCGACGATGAAGCCCCAGGCGGCCGGACCGAGCCGGCCGCCGGTCGCGGTGAGAAGGGCCGGGTCGATCGCCCCGAGCTCGGCGATGAGCGCGGCGAAGCCGCCGAACCGGGCGATCGCCCAGAGCGGCAGCGCGATCAGCGCACCCGCGACCAGCAGGCCCTGGAAGAGATCGGTCCAGGCGACCGCCCGGAAGCCGCCGAGCACCGTCACCAGCGTGATGACCGCGGCGCCGATGAGCACGCCCACCAGATAGCCGGGGCCTTCGGCGTCGAGACCGAGCGAGGTCGAGAACGCCTTGCCCGCCGCGGTCATCTGCGACGCGACGTAGATCATCATGCAGAGCAGGATGATGCTCGTCGCGGTGAGCCGGAGGACGTTGCCCGGGTCGCCCCAGCGCCGGGTGATGACATCGGTCAGGGTCACCGACCGGTCGGCCGCCGAGAGCCGGCGCAGCCGCGGCGCGACGAAGTAGATGTTGACCAGGTAGCCGAGCAGGCAGCCCGGCGCGAACCACAGACCCGAGATGCCGTAGGCGTAGGTCATGCCCACCGCGCCGAGGGTGACCCAGCCCGACTCCGAGCTCGCGGTCGACGAGATCCCGGCCGCCCAGGGGCCGAGCGAGCGCCCCGCGAGGTGGAAGTCCTCGCCGCCGTGGGTCCGCCGCGCCGCCCGCCAGCCGATCGCCAGCAGGGCGCCGAGGTAGAGCACCATCACCGCGCCGACCATCGTCACCGTCGTCGTCTCGAGGCCGCTCACAGGCGCCCCCGCCGCCGATCGCGCAGCGCGTCGCCGACCACGAAGACCGTGAGCACGAGGGGGAAGACCCAGAGGAGGAGGTGTGCGCCGAGCGACAGGCTGTGCTGCTCCATGGCGGTAGCTTACTTGTTCCTTGACGGTCCCGGGTGCGATGACGGCGGCAGCGGCAGCGACAGCGGCAGCGGCAGCGACAGCGGCAGCGACAGCGGCAGCGACAGCGGCAGCGACAGCGGCAGCGTCAGCGTCAGCGGTAACCGTGGCGACAGCGAGGCCGAGTGCTACACTCCCGCGACCATGACGGGGGAGGTCGGGATGAGGCGACTGGCGACGACGTTGGCGGTGCTGCTGCTCGGGGGCTTCGCGGCGACGACCGCCGCCCAGACCCCGACCCACGTCATGGTGGTCAACGACGACGGGATCGACTCGCCCGGTCTCGCGGCCCTCGCGGCGATCCTCGCCGCCGACCCGGCCTACCGGGTGACCGTGGTCGCGCCGGCCGAGCAGCAGAGCGGGGTCGGCCACGCCGTCGTGATCCGCCGCGAGATCGCGCTCGCGCGTCACGCCGACATCGGCGGCGCGACCGCCTGGTCGGTCGATGCGACTCCGGCCTCGGTGACCGTCGTCGGTCTCACCGTCGTGCTCGCCGACGACCCGCCCGACCTCGTCGTCTCGGGGATCAACAAGGGCGAGAACCTCGGCCGCGCGGCCTGGTACTCGGGCACCCTCGGCGCCGCCCGCGAGGCGGCGTTGCGCGGCATCCCCGCCATCGCCATGTCGCTCGAGCTCGACTGGAGCGATCCCCGACCCGACTGGCAGGCCGCGGCGCGGCTCGCCAAGCCGGTCGTCGACGCCGTGACCCGCCGGCCGCTGCCGGAGGGCGTGCTGCTCAACGTCAACTTCCCGCGCGACACCACCGCCGCCCGCGGCTACCGGGTGACCCGGCTCGGGCTGGCCCCCGACGCGGTCAGCGGCTACGCGGTCGACCGGGAGGAGGGGGGCGTACGCTGGCTGACCAGCCGCTGGGCGCCGCCGGCCGGCGACGAGGCCGGGACCGACATCGCGGCGATCTCCGCCGGCTGGATCCCGCTCACCCCGCTCCAGCTCGACCAGACCGCCTTCACCGCGATCGCCGGGCTCCTCGAGCTCGAGCCCGAGCTGCCCGCGGCCGCCGGGGAGTGAGCCGGCGACCGTCGCCGGGAGTGGACAGCCGGAGGCGGGCAGGCTAGAGTGATGCCCCCCGGCCACGGCGAGGCAATGGTGCGTCCGCCGCACCGGCCGACCGCCGCCGGGCGCCCAGGAGGATCGATGGCACGCCGAATCACCCGCAAGCAGCTCAAGCAGGACGACGAGTTCGTGTCGACGGTCGACACCGTGATGCAGTGGCTGGCCGACAGCTGGCGGCCGATCGCCGGCGTCCTCGCCGCGATCGCGGTCGTCGCGGTCGGTTGGTGGGGGGTCAGAGGCCTGATGGACTCCCGGGCCGACGACGCCTCGCTCGCCCTCCAGCACGCGATCGAGCTCTACGAGGGCGGGAGCGACGCCGGGCAGCTCGAGCCGGCGGGCGACCCGGCCGCCGCCGAGGCCGAGCTGCTGAGCGTGGTCGAGCACTATGGAAGCTCCGACCAGGCCGACATGGCGCGGGTCTACCTCGCCCGCATCCACTTCGACCGCGGTGAGACCGAGCAGGCCCGCGACCTGCTCATCGGGCTCGCCGACCGGCGCCGCGACGACGCCATCGGCCGGCTCGCCACCCTCGACCTCGTCCACCTCCGGATCGCCTCCGGCCAGGCCACCGAGGTCGCCGCCGACCTCGAGGCGATGGTCGTCGGCTCCAACCCCGGTCTGCCGCGCGACGTCGCCCTGTACGAGCTCGGGCAGCTCCATCTCGCCGAGCACAACCCGGACCAGGCGAGGGACTACTTCTCGAAGCTGGTCGAGGAGTTCCCCGAGTCGCCCTACAACCGCCTCGCCCGTCAGCGGCTGGGCGAGCTCGGCTGATCGCCGGGCGGCAACCGCCGGTGACCGACCGGGCCCCGTCATGAGCTTCGTCGAGGCGATCGCCCGCAAGCGCGACGGCCTGCCCCTCGAGCGCGACGACATCCGGCGCTTCGTCGGTGGGGCCACCCGGGGCGACCTCCCGGTCGAGCAGCTCGCAGCGATGCTCATGGCGATCTGCTGCCGCGGGATGTCGGCCGAGGAGACCTCGTGGCTGACCGACGACATGCTCCGCTCGGGCGAGGCCTGGGACCTCGCCGCGAGCCACCCGACGGTGGTCGACAAGCACTCGACCGGCGGGGTCGGCGACACCGTGTCGCTGGTCCTCGCCCCGCTGCTCGCCGCGGTCGGCGTTCCGGTGGCGATGATGGCCGGCCGGGGGCTCGGCCACACCCAGGGCACGATCGACAAGCTCGAGGCGATCCCCGGCTTCGACTGCGACCGCGACCGGGCCGGCCTCGACCGGCTGCTCGAGCTCGCGGGCGCGGCGATCATTGCCCAGACCGCCGACATCGCCCCGGCGGACCGCCGGCTCTATGCGCTGCGCGACGTCACCGCCTCGGTGCCCTCGCTGCCGCTCATCGTCGGCTCGATCATGTCGAAGAAGCTCGCCCTCGGGGCGGCGACCCTGGTGCTCGACGTCAAGTGGGGCCGCGGCGCCTTCCGCACGACCGTCGCCGAGGCGCACGAGCTCGCCGCGGCGCTGCGCCGGGTCGCCCGGGATGCGGGCGTCGCCTGCGAGGCCCTGATCACCGACATGAACCAGCCCCTCGGCTCGGCCCTCGGCACCGCCTCCGAGGTCCGGGCGGCTGTCGCCGTCCTCCAGGGCGAGGGGGACGAGTCGCTGCGCGAGGTCAGCCTGCGGCTCGCCGAGCAGGCGATGGTGCTCCGCGGCGCCGACCCCGCCGCCGCGCGGTCGAGCCTCGAGCGGGTCCTTGCCGCGGGCGACGCCATGGCGGCCTGGATCCGCATGGTCGAAGCGCACGGCGGCGACCCCGACCCCGACCGGCTCGCCCGTCCGTCACGGACCGTCGAGGTCGTCGCCGAGCGGGCGGGCTTTCTCACCGGCGTCGCCGCTACCGACCTCGGCCGGGTGGCGGTCACGGCGGGGGCCGGCCGCAGCCGGCTCGATGAGCCCCTCGACTTCGCCGGCGGCGTCAGGGTGCACTGCCGGCTCGGCGACCGGGTCGAGCGGGGCCAGCCCCTGGCCACCCTCGAGCTCGGCGAGCGGCCGGTCGACGAGACCGCGCTGTGCTCGAGGATCGGCGCGGCGTTCGAGCTCGGCGACGACCCTCCGGCGACCCTCCCGGCGCTCGTCCTCGGGACGGTCGACGAGGTCGATCCGGGCGCCCGTCCGCACCCCTGAGGACGGGTCGGCCGTCGTGATAATCTGACGCCGTATGGTGCAGTTCGGGACCTCGGGATGGCGCGGCGTCATCGGCCGCGAGGTGACCTTCCGCAAGGTGAGGCTGGTCACCCGGGCGCTTGCCGACGTCCTGCGCGCCAACGGCGCGGGCGGCCCGGTGGTGGTCGGCTACGACACCCGGATGCTCTCCGAGAAGTTCGCGCGGGCCGCGGCGGAGCTCCTCGCCTCGGAGGGGGTCGAGGTCGCGGTGACCGGTCGCGACGTGCCGTCGCCGGTGCTCTCGGCCGCGGTCACCGAGGCCGGCGCCGCCGCCGGGATGGTCTTCACCGGCAGCCACAACCCGCCCGAGTACAACGGGCTCAAGATCTACACCGCCGACGGCATCCTCGCCCCGGGCGAGCTCACCGACCGGGTCGAGGCGCGGGTCGCCGAGCTCTCCTACGACTTCGACGACACCTTCCTGCCCCACCTCGACCTGATCACCGAGGTCGACCCGCGCCCGAGCTATCTCGCCCGGCTGCAGCGGATCATCGACTGGGAGGCGATCCGGTCGAGCGGCCTCCGGATCGCGGTCGATCCGCTGTTCGGGACGACCCGCGAGTACCTCGACCACATCCTGCTCGAGAACGAGATCCCGATCACGGTCATCCACAACACCCGCGACCCCTACTTCGGCGGCTACGCGCCCGACTGCACCTCGGTCAACCTGTCGCGGCTGCGCGACGTCATGCGCTCGACCGGCGCCGATCTCGGGCTCGCCACCGACGGCGACGGCGACCGCTTCGGCCTGCTCGACCGCGGCGCCCGGATGTGCGACTCGTCGACCGGGATCGCGCTGGTGCTCGACTACCTGGCCCGCCGCCGCGGGCTCTCAGGCGCGGTCGGCCGGACCCTGGCGACCCCGACCCTGATCGACACGGTCGCCCGCGAGCACGGCCTCGAGGTGATCGAGACCGCGGTCGGCTTCAAGCACTTCGGCCCGCTCTTCGTCGCCGGCGACCTCGAGTTCGCCGGCGAGGAGTCGGCCGGCCTGACCTGGGCCCGCCACCTTCCCGAGCGCGACGGCGTCCTCGCCTGTCTGCTCGTCGCCGAGATGGTGGCGGTCGAGGGCCGCGGTCTCGCCGAGCTCGCCGCCGATCTCGAGCGCCGGGTCGGCCCGCACCACTTCCGCCGCACCCAGATCCCGCTCACCGGCCGCTCGCGCCAGATCTTCGACCGCCGGCTCAAGCAGCGGTGGAGCCGGGTCGGCGGCCGCGAGGTGGTCTCGGTCGACCGCCGCGACGGCCTCAAGCTGATCTTCGAGGGCGGCAGCTGGCTCGCCATCCGGCTGTCCGGCACCGAGCCCAAGATCCGGATCTACGCCGAGGGCCGCACCTCCAAGGAGATGCGCCACCTCATGCACCTCGCCCGACAACTGTTCACCGACCGGAGGATGTGATCATGTTCGACATCGAATTCGTCAGCGGCCGCGAGGTCCTCGACTCGCGCGGCAACCCGACCGTCGAGGCCGAGGTCCTGCTCTCGAGCGGCTCGATGGGCCGCGCCATCGTCCCCTCCGGGGCCTCGACCGGCTCGCGCGAGGCCCTCGAGCTGCGCGACGGCGACGCCGGCCGCTTTCTCGGCAAGGGCGTGCTCCGGGCGGTCGACAACATCAACGGGCCGATCGCCGAGGCGGTCGAGGGCCTCGACGCCCGCGACCAGGTCGGGGTCGACCGGGCGATGCTCGACGCCGACGGCACCGACAACAAGGCGGCCCTCGGCGCCAACGCGATTCTCGCGGTGTCGCTCGCGGTCGCCGACGCCGCCTCGGAGACCTCCGGGCTGCCGCTCTACCAGTACCTCGGCGGCTGCGGCGCGCGCGAGCTGCCGGTGCCGATGATGAACATCGTCAACGGCGGCGCCCACGCCGACAACTCGGTCGACTTCCAGGAGTTCATGGTCATGCCGGTCGGCTTCTCGACCTTCTCCGAGGCGCTGCGCGCCGGCGTCGAGGTCTTCCACACCCTCAAGAAGGTGCTCGCCAAGCGCGGCCTCGCCACCGCGGTCGGCGACGAGGGCGGCTTCGCCCCCGACCTGCCGTCCAACCGCGCCGCGCTCGAGCTCATCATGGAGGCGATCGAGAAGGCGGGCTACGCTCCCGGCGACCAGATCGGCCTCGCCCTCGACGTCGCCGCCTCCGAGCTCTTCGCCGACGGCCGCTACGATCTCACGGGCGAGGGGCGCACCGGGCTGAGCGCCGACGACCTCATCGCCGCCTACACCGAGCTGGTCAACGACTTCCCGATCCTGTCGATCGAGGACGGTCTCGCGGAGAGCGACTGGGACGGCTGGAAGCGGCTCACCGACGCCCTCGGCGGGCGCGTCCAGCTGGTCGGCGACGACCTCCTGGTGACCAACCCGGCGATCATCGCCGAGGCGATCGACCGCGGCATCTGCAACTCGGTGCTGATCAAGCTCAACCAGATCGGCACCCTGTCCGAGACCATCGACGCGGTCGGGATGGCGCACAAGGCGGGCTACACCACGGTCATCTCGCACCGCTCAGGGGAGACCGAGGACACCACCATCGCCGATCTCGCGGTGGCGCTCAACACCGGCCAGATCAAGACCGGCTCGGCGAGCCGCACCGACCGCATCGCCAAGTACAACCGGCTCCTCCGGATCGAGGAGGAGCTCGAGGACGCGGCCCGCTTCTCCGGCCGGTCGGCCCTCAAGCGGCGCTAGGGCGACCGCCCCGGCATGCGTCGCCTGCCGCTCGTCCTCGCCTGCGTCGTCGCCGTCGTCGCCCTCGGTCTGCTGTCGAGCATCGTCACCCAGGGCTTCGAGGACATGGCGCGGGCCGAGGACGAGCGGCGCCGGCTCGAGGCCGAGAAGGCCCGGCTCGACATCGAGATAGAGCGCCTCGAGAGGACCCTCGCGGCGCTCGCCAGCGACCCCGCCGCGGTCGAGTCGATGGCCCGGCTCGAGCTGCGCTACATCCGGCCCGGCGAGCGGGTGGTCATCCTCGCGACCCCGACCCCGGCGCCGCTGCCGATCCTCGGAACCGAGCCGACCCCGACGCCGATCCTCAGCCTGGCGAGGTGACCGGGGCAGTCTTCAGGGTCGTGGTGGTTTGGGTCCCTTTCCGGCCGCGCGGGCGCGACCGACCAGAGGCAACAGCTCGTCGAGCATCTCCTCGAGCCAAGCGAGGCGTTCCGCCGGCGTCATCGCCAACCCGGCTCGCAGCTGTCGCCGACGAGTCTCGTCACGGCTCCAACCGAAAACCTCGGAGGACTGCGGCGACTCATTCATCCCCGACCTCCCGGATGAGGTCCATCAGAACGGCCACGTCAGCAAGGTCCCGCGCACGGCCGGCCGCTCTCTTGAGCTCGACCAGGTCGTGAAGGGACACGATCGGGGCCGAGGTCCCCTCGAGATCGACCTCCACCCTTCGTCCCCACGCCTCGTCGAAGTCGAACGGCTCCTCGACGAAGAGATCGACCTCGAAGCCTGGAAGGTCGGGATGCCAGAGAGAGAAGACCTGGAGGTTCTTGGTCTCGACCCACAGCCGCCGGGTCTCGGGATCCGCAAAGGAGCGCAAGGGCACCGGCGGCCGCGGCTGAAACCCGGACGCCTCGAGGGCATCGAGGGCCCGACCGAGGTTGTCGGGGCTCAGCTCCACCACGAGGTCGAGATCACCGGTCGTCCGCAGGTGACCGTGGAGCACGACCGCGACGCCTCCAACCACCAGGTACCGCACGCCTGCGTCATTCAGGGCCCTGATGACCGGTTCGAATCGCTGAGCCATCGGGGGCATTCTACCCTCTGTGAGCGCGTCGCCTCGCCTTGACACCAACCGACCCCGGCCCTATACTCTCCCTCCCTGATTGACGCGGGGTGGAGCAGTCCGGTAGCTCGTTGGGCTCATAACCCAAAGGTCGCAGGTTCAAATCCTGCCCCCGCAACCATGCACATCAGTCGGCCGCCCCCCAGGGCGGCCTTTGTGATGCGCCATCCGGGCAGTCTTCGGCTCGGCCCAAATCCTGGCGCCATCCGGGCAGTCTTCGGCTCGGCCCAAATCCTGCCCCCGCAACCAAGAACCAGCAAGCCGCGCGGACGCGCGGCTTGTTTCATTCTTGGTTGTACGCCCGAACCGGCGTCGCCGCTTCGAAACGAGGGCAGGATTCGTGTCGCTTGACGCCTCTCGGCTCTCCCGTCCTTCGTCCGGCGCGACGGCAAATCCTGCCCCCGCAACGAGTGATCTCACGGAACCTCGGAAATGAGCCCATTATGTCTGGAATTCGGAGACATAGTGTGCTTAAATCGGCAGACGATGCGGGATCTGAGACGGCGAGTAGGTCGCGAGGAGTTCGACTACCAAGCGCTGATGGCGGCGTTGTCCGAGTATGCCAATCCGCGCGACAAGGTCACCGCCCTGCTCCGCCGTGGTGACATCATCCGGGTCAAGAAGGGGCTCTACATCTTCGGCGACGAGCTCAGGCGCCGGCCCTACTCGCGGGAGCTGCTCGCCAACCTCATCTACGGTCCGTCGTTCGTGTCTCTGGATTCGGCCCTGTCGTTTTACGGCCTCATTCCCGAGCGGGTCGAGGCCCTGACCTCGGTGACAACGAGGCGGCCGAAGAGCTTCGACACGCCAATCGGCTCGTTCATCTACCGGCAATCACCTCGGGGCGCCTTCCATATCGGTATGGACCGCGTCGAGGAGGGCGACGTCGCCTTTCTGATCGCGACCCCGGAGAGGGCGCTCGCCGACAAGGCGAGGGACGACCGTGGGTACGCATTGAGCAACCGCGAGGAGGCGGCGCAGTACCTGTTTGACAATCTGCGGATCGACGAGGGGGAATTCAGGCGGTTGGACCCCAGCCGCCTCGAGGAGCTGGCCAGGGCTCTTCGCTCACGCAGAGTTGCGATCTGCGCGATCCTGCTTCGCCGTCTGAGGAGCGCAGCATGAACCCCGCCATCGCCAGCATGTTGGATCGGTACGACCGACGCAGCGCCGATGACCACGTCAACGCTCTGCGCGAGATCCTCCAGGAGATCGCCCTGTGCGGGCTGTGGCGAGCGAAGTTCTTCGAGCACGCAGCGTTCTACGGCGGTACCGCGCTGCGCGTGCTGTACGGGCTCGACCGCTTCAGCGAGGACATGGATTTCTCGCTTCTGGCCCCCGCGGAGGACTTCGACCTCGTCCCGTACTGCGGTGCGGTCGAGGAGGAGCTCCGCGCCTGGGGCTTTCCGACCACCGTGGAGGTCAAGCAGAAGACCGCGAGGTCCGCCATCGAGTCGGCCTTCCTCAAGGCCAACACCCAGCTGCTTCTGCTGACGATCGAGGCGGGTGAGGTTGCCTCGGCAATCCACGGCCGACGCGAGCTCAAGATCAAGCTCGAGGTCGACACCGACCCACCCCCCGGCTTCTCCACCGAGACCAAGTACCTGCTGCAGCCGATCCCATTCTCCGTCAAGGCCTACGATCCTCCGTCGCTCTTCGCCGGCAAGATGCACGCCATTCTCTGCCGGAGATGGGGAACGAGGGTCAAGGGCCGCGACTGGTACGACCTCGTCTGGTACGTTGGACGGGGAGCGCCTCTCGACCTTTCCCACCTCGAGGCGAGGATGCGGCAGAGCGGGCACTACGACGATCACGCGGCGCTCGACGAGAGCACGTTTCGCTCGCTGCTGGCGGCAAGGATCGACGACCTGGACGTCGCTGCCGCTCGATCCGAGGTCGAGCGCTTCCTGGTCGATCCCGCGACCGCCCGAGTATGGTCGCCAGAGTTCTTCCGGGCAGTGGCCCAGAGACTCTCGATCCAGAGATAGCAGTATGAGCGCCAGTACATTCTCGGAGAAGGAGCTCCACGAGGCCCTGGAAGCAGCCCTTCAGCCGGGCCGTTTCATCGCCTTCAACGCGAGCTTCGACTTCATTCAGGGGCTCGAGGAGGTCCACACCCGGCTCAAGGCGATGATCGGCGCGGGCGAGAGCGCGACCGCAGCCCTCCATCTCGAGACGTTCATCGCCGCCTGCTTCGAAAAGGCCGAGGAGATCGACGACTCGAGCGGAGGCCTCGGCCAGCTGGTCGAGGACCTCTTCTGCACGTGGGTTCGTGCCCGCCAGGCCGCGGAGGCAAAGGCCGGAGAGACCGTCGAGCTGCTGTTGCGGTGGATGGACCACGACGACTACGGCTTCTGCCACCGGCTTGAAGAGGAGGTTGTGAAGGTGCTCGACGGCGACGGTCTGGGGGAGCTCGCCGCCGAAGCACGGGTTCGGTTCGAGGCATCCGCGCCCGATGACCGTGGGCCGGCCGGCTACCCGCGGAGGCGATGGACCGAGGTCCTGAAACGCACGCTCGCCGCCCAGACCGATGCCGAGGAGTACCTCGCACTGTGCGAGCTGACCCGCCTGGCATCGACCGACTGCGACGTCCTCGCAGCGATCCACGAGGGTCGGGGCAACCTCGACGAGGCTCTTTCCTGGGTCGAGCGAGGGCTCGGGCTGGCCGGCCGCGAAGGCTACTCCGGCGGAGCCGAGTACGAGCTCAAGAAGCGCCAACGCAACCTGCTGCTGCGTCTCGGTCGTAGCAAAGAGGCCATCGACCTGGCATGGCGAGACTTTGAGAAGGGCCCGCACCTCTTTGCATACGAAACGTTGATGGGGCTCGTGCGGTTCGCGGATCGCGACAGCTGGCACCAGAGGGCCATGGTCGTGGCGGATGGTTCCGGTCTCGAGTCGGTGATCGACCTCCTCGTGAAGACTCGGGAGCTGGACCGCCTGGTCGCAAGGATCTCGGCCGCGACTGCCACCGAGCTCGAGGCGATCAGCCACTACTCCAGCGAGCCAGCGGCAGACCTCCTCGCCGCTTCCCACCCCGCGCCGGCGGCTCGGGTGTATCGCGCGCTCGGGCTTCGAGTCGTGAACGCCAAGAAGAGCAAGTACTACTACGCTGCCCTCGCCCACCTCGAGCGGGCTCGCGAGTGCTACCTCGCTTCGGGCCGAGAGGACCTGTGGCGCGAGCTGGTTGCTGACGTCCGTCTTCGGCACGGGCGCAAGACCAGCTTCATGCCGGGCTTCGAGCGAGTGGCGGAGGGAGGTCCCGCAGTGGACCACGAGCCATCCATGCTCGAGCGCGCCAGGAGCCGGTGGCCGAAGCTCAGGGAACGGTGACGGCCTTCCTCAGGGGGAGAGTTCTGCGACCCGCAGCGTGATCACCATCGCTGCGAGGTCTCGCATACCTGCGTAGCGGGCCCCCGCAACCAACACTCGAACGCGGCGCAGATGCGCCGCGTTTTCTTGTGTCGGTTGTTCGTCCGAAGCAGCTGCTGCCGCTTCGAACCGAGGGCAGGATTCGTGTCGCCCGGCGCCGACGAGATCCGGCCGAGCTGTGACGGCAGCGCGGGACCGGCGGCGAACGATCGCCGCTGGGGTCGAGCGGGGGCGCCGCTCAGGGCGCGGAGGCCGACCAGGCCCCGGCGTCGCCGCTCTCGAAGCCGTCGGCGAAGAGCGCGGCGGTGTCGAGGAGGGCGACCGAGTTGACCCACATCGCCGGCTGCCGGCCGTTCCACTGGTTGGTGATCCAGTAGACGCCGCCGACCCATCCCCGCGCCGGGTCCGTCGGATCGATGTCCGCGGTGGTGCTCGAGGAGTACACCGTCGGCGACCCGAGCTGCACCTCGGTCTCGCGGAGCGTCGCGACGAAGCGGGTCTGACCGGGCGGATCGCCGGCCAGGCGCACCGCTGCCGCGAAGGCCGGCGGGCTGGTCGCCGAGGTGTGGTGGAAGGAGATCACGGCGTTGCCGGCGCCGTCCGGGACGATCTCCGGCAGGAAGGTGTGGATGTCCGCCCCGAGCTCGATCTCGCCCGTCTGGGCGAGAGCGGGCAGCTCGCCCGAGACCGGCCACCCGTTCATCCGGATCTCGTACCAGCGGGCCAGGTGCCGGCCGCTGGCCGGGTCGCGCACGTGGTGCGCCGTCCACAGCGACCCGGCACGGTAGACCGCGTGGCGCATCCGCGAGTCGGTGGCGCTGAGGGTGACGCCGCCGCCCGGATGGGGCATGCGGTCCGACTCGCTGAGGAAGTCGTACGGCGGGACCTCGAGCTCGAGCGTGTCGACGACCGGGGTCGACAGGGCGTCGCGCAGCGCGAAGAGTCGGATCTTGTCCTCGTCGCCGTAGGTGCCGAAGGGCGTGACCAGGTACTCGGCGGGAGCGCCGGCGTCGTAGGTCACCGCCGGGACGGTGGCCAGGGGGTCCTCGAAAGGCTCGACCGCCACCACGTCGGGGGTGCCGCCGCCCGCCAGGGCCAGCTTGTCGATGGAGAAGACGAAGCCGTGGCTGAACGGGTCGGCGGGGTTCCCCGCGAAGTAGAAGTCGTTGTAGACGTAGATCGCGCTCTCGTCGACGCCGAGGGTGGTCCGGTCGCCGTAAAAGAGCGGGATGCTGCCGACCGCGTCGACCGGGATGGTGTGCCGGTACCACTCGCCGTTCGGGTCGGCGTCGTCGGAGACGGCGACCGTGATGAAGTCGTGGACGCCATAGCTGTAGTAGCCGGCGACGACGAAGCGGTCGGTGTGGGGGTCGAAGAGGACCCGCGGGTTGCGCGGCGTCCCGCCCCCCGGGAAGAAGCCGCCGGTCCCCGAGAAGGTGTTGTCATAGGTCATGGCCCCGTCCTTGGTGAAGAAGCGGATGCCGTCGTGCGAGACCGCCACGATGTTGCCCGGGCCGACAGCGAGGAAGGGGGCGGCCGGCGACACGCCGTTGAAGGACTCGTCGAAGGCCTGGAACCCGAGCTCCCCGGCCTGGGCCGTGACGGGGTGAAGGAGGCTCGCGCCGACGAGCGCGAGCCCGGAAAGCCAGGGTCGGATGCTCATGGTCGTTCCTCCTCGCGAGCCCGCGCGCCGGTCCGCTGCCGGCGATGACGTCCCGGGCCCGGTCAGGCCGTCCCGGGGATGGGCTCTGCTCGCTCCTGCTTGTCGCCTGCCCGCTTTTTGCATCCGAGCGCGGCGCGGTTACCGCACCGGCAGTCACAGCGTGACCGGCACCGTCGGCGCCTCGCGGCGGTCGATCGCGTCGGGGCCGGCGGGACCGCGGTCGAGTGCGCGAGATCAGCTTCACGCTGGGTTTCGACCGGGTGATGGCCACGCTCTCGTGGCGTGTCGAGGGGGCGACCCGACGACCGGCGCCGCCGCCTACCGCGACTCGCCCTTCAGCGACGCCATGTCGATCGAGAAACGGTACTTCACATCCGAGCGCAGCATGCGCTCGTAGGCCTCGTTGAGAAGCTGGATCGGGATCACCTCGACGTCGGCGATGATGCCGTGCTCGCCGCAGAAGTCGAGCATCTCCTGGGTCTCGGCGATGCCGCCGATGAGCGAGCCCGAGATCCGCTTGCGCCCGAACAGCAGGGCGAAGGCGGAGACCGCCATCGGATTCTCGGGGGCGCCGACCAGGGTGATCTCGCCGTCGAGGCCGAGCAGCCGGAGATAGGCGTTGAGGTCGTGGTCGGCGGAGACGGTGTCGAGGATGAAGTCGAAGGTCCACGCCTGGGCCGCCATCTGCTCGGGGTCGGTGGAGACGATGACATCGTCGGCGCCGAGCCGTCGGGCGTCGTCGGCCTTGCCCGGCGAGGTCGTGAAGACGACGACGTGGGCACCGAAGGCCTTGGCGAACTTGACGCCCATGTGGCCGAGGCCGCCGAGGCCGACCACGCCGACCTTCTTGCCCTCGAGGTTTCCCCAACGCTTGATCGGCGAGTAGGTGGTGATCCCCGCGCACAGCAGCGGAGCGGCACCCGCGGGATCGAGGTTCGAGGGAATCCGCAGCACGAAGCGCTCGTCGACCACGATGCGTTCGGAGTAGCCGCCGTAGGTGACACCGCCCAGGTGGGCATCGGGCGAGTTGTAGGTGAAGGCGGCGTTCGGGCAGAACTGCTCGACGTTTTTCGCGCAGCTGCCGCAGCTGTGGTCGGAGTCAACGAGGCAGCCGACGCCAACCAGATCGCCCTCCTTGAAGCCGGTGACCGCGGCGCCGACCTTGGTGACCCGGCCGACGATCTCGTGCCCAGGAACGCAGGGGTAGGTGGTGGGCATGACGCTCGCCCACTCGTCGCGCACGGTGTGCAGGTCGGAGTGGCAGATGCCGCAGTAGAGGATGTCGATCGCGACGTCGCGCTCGGTGGGCTCGCGGCGCTGGATGGTGTCCGGCGCGAGGAGGGAGGTCGCACTGGATGCGGAGTACGCTTTGGTGGGCTTCATGATGGTCTCCTGATGGCTGCCGTCAGCAACCCGTCATTCGGTCTCGGCGATCGGTGGCGGTGGCTGTCGCTCGCACGGGGCTGACGCCCTGGCGAAACCCGACCTCGACCGGCTCGCATTCCCGAGAGGTGGCGGCGACCGCCACCGAAGCACCGGTGGCGGCTTCTCCTCCCGAGGAACGACGAGGCCCCGGCGGACGACCGCCGGGGCCGATCGGTCGACGGGCCGTGTTCCGCTCAGCGGATGAGAAGGACCCGGCGCCGTCAGGGCAGCTCGCTGGTCCGCCACAACGTCCGGCTGGTCGGGTCGTAGGCCCAGACCGTTCCGCCCCGCGCCGCGAGGAGGCTCACCCCGGACGCTTCGGCCGCCATCAGGTCGTGCTCCGGACGGGCCGGCATCAGCCGGGTCCCCCGCTCGTCGTAGGCCACCCAGAGCGACGGGTCCTCCACCGGCGCGATCAGCCCGCGGCCGGTGACCGCGAACCGGCCCCGAGCGGGTGGGCCGTGACCGGCCATCTCGAAGCTCCAGAGCAACCCGGGTGGACCGTCGGGGCCATAGCAGGCGAGGCGGCCGTCGGCGGAGGCGACCCACAGCCGCCCCTCCCGATCGATCTCGATATCGGCCGGGCTGCCCACGACGGCGCCGACCCGGCCCTCGCCGAGCACCCGGCCGTCGCGCCCGACGTGGACCAGCCGCTGCGAGTTGAAAAGGCTGATCCAGAGGGTGCCGTCGGCGGCGAACGCGACATCCGACAGGCTTGCCAGAGGCTCGGCGAAGGGCGTCCCGAGGCGCTCGCCCTCGGGTGTGAAGAGCCCCAGCTCCTCGTTCCAGGCGATGGCGATCGTCCCGTCGGGCGCGACCGCCAGGCTCGAGTCGGGAAAGGTCGGCCCCGACACCCCAGTCCGCCGCACCACCGCCCCGTCGGAGGACAGCTCGAGCACCTCCCAGCTGCCGTCGACCTGACGCAGCACCGCGAGCCCCCCGTCCCCGGTTGCCGCGATGTCCCGGACCTCGCTCAGGTCGCGGACCAGGACCCGGCGCTCGGCGTACCCGGGGTAGAGCCCGAGGGGAAGGGCACGGGCCTGCTCCGCCTCCAACGCGCGGGGTCCGACCAGATCGCGGCGGGCCAGCGGCCTCGCCTCGGTGCGGGCTTCGCCCCAGGTCAGCCGGAGCTCGCCCGGCGCCCGGGGCGACAGCTCGAGGTCGAGCCGGTGGACGCCCGCAAGCAGCGGGACGGCCGCACCGGGCGCCACCCTGATGCCGTCGAGCTCGAGCTCGGCGCCCCCCTCCGGCTCGATGGAGAACCGGTACCACCCCTGTCGCTCGACCAGCAGGCCGCCGCGCAGCGTCTCGGCAGCGGCAACGCTACCGGGGCCGATCACCAGCGACGGCAGGAGAGCGGCGAAGCGTGCGCGGGCCGCCCGGGGGTCGGGCCCGTCCGCGACCGGCGTGCCCACGGCGCGGAGCTCAGCTCGCTCCACCTCGAAGGCCTCGAGGGAGCGCCAGGGCGTCCCGAGCTCGAGACGGGTCCGGCGGGCGGTCGGGTAGAGCTCGGCGAGCAGCTCGATCCACCGCCCGCCGTCGGGCTCCTCACGCAGCACGAAGGCGACCCGTTGCGGGTCGAGGCGGGCGGCGAGCTCCCTGGCCTCGCGGTCGAGCCCGAGGAAGCCGTACACCCCGGCATCGGCCCGGAACTCGGGGTGGAGAGCCGGCCCCGGCCAGCGGTAACGGGGCTCGTACTGGAGGGCTGCCGGACGGTCCGGGTCGAGCAGCTCGGGCAGCGCGAAGTACTCCACCGCATGGCCATGGTGGAACTCGAAGTCGTGGACCACCAGATCGCACCGGGTCGCGAGGTCGGCCACGAAGCGCCCGTGGGCGACGGATGGCGGCTCGCCCATCCCGGCGCGCAGGCCGCCGTTGAGACCCACGGCGACGGCCCCGGCGAGGGCCGTCGCGACCGCCAGGGCGAGCCACCCGCCGCCCACCGGCGCCGGCGCCCTCGACCGCAGCGCCGACCAGACCTCGGCGACCAGCCAGGCGATCGCGACATAGGCCGCCGGGACCGCCAGCAGCACCCGCCGGACGCCCATCTCCTGGGCGAGCAGGCCGGGGATCAGCCCGACGCCGATCCAGACCAGGATCATCGCGGCCCGGCGCGAGCCGATCCGGGCCAGCAGCAGCCCGAGGGCCGGGACGAGCAGCGGCGCGACGGCGCCCACCGCCCAGGTGTCGCCGTAGGGCTCGAGCGTCCAACGGACCCAGAACGACTCCTGGAACCGGGTGTCGGTCAGCCAGCCCGCCGCCAGGTCCGGGATGTTCCCGGCCGCGCCGACGACGATCGCCCGGAGGCGGGCCAGGACGCCGCTCCCGGCGGCGTCCCAGGCGGCCGCGCCGTAGCTGTGCACCGGCGAGATCCACCTCCAGTGGGAGGAGGCGAGACCGTGGACGAGGGTCACCGACGCGGCCCACAGGGCCGCTCCCGCCGCGACCGCGAGGACGCCGGCCCATGCCCGGGGGCGCCGCCGGTCGCCGAGGTGGGCAAGGAAGACCATGACAACCGGCAGGAGCCAGGCGGTGAAGACCGCCGCGTAGAGCAGCCGGCCGGCACCCATCAGCACCGCCACCAGGGCCCAGGCGGCCGGTCGGCGGCCCTCCAGGGCGTGGTCGAGGGCGAGCACCAGGCAGGCCGCGTAGATCGCGACAAAGGCGAAGTTGGTGTAGTCGGAGCGCCCGAACCACAGGTGGGTCGGCGACGCCGCCACCAGCACCACCGTGATCATCGCCGCGGTCGGACCGACGAGCCTTCTCGCGGCCGCCCAGAGCAGGGGCAGCGAGACCGCCGCGGCGATCGCCGGGGTGAAGCGGATCGCCAGCAGCGAGGGACCGAGCACGGCGTGGAACGCCCGCACCACGAACAGGTCGAGCAGCCCGGTGGAGTTGCCGAGGAAGAAGCCGCCGACGACGTAGTTGCGCAGACCGGCGCAACGGGTCGCCATGATCATGTTGCCGAGCATCTCGTCCATCAGCACGTCGAGGTGGCGGTTGATCGCGTACAGCCCGATCAGCGCCGAGCCGGCGCAGACGGCGGCCAGGGCGAGCTTCTCCCACCTCTCGACGGGCTCGAGCTCCGGCCCCTCGCGCGGGGCGGGGCGGCGCCCTCCGACGATCCCGCAGGCGAAGGCGATGGCGTACGCGATCGCGGCCGCCGCGGAGTGGCCCGCCAGGAGCAGGCCCTGCCCGACCAGCGCGGCCCCCGCGCCGAGCGCCAGCAGCGCCGCCCCGGTCCGGCTCCTCCGGAGGGCGAGGGCCATCGCGACGAGGACGATCGCGGCGCCGAGGCCCGCGGTCCCGGGCCGACTCTGGCACGCGGTCGTGACCGCCAGACCCGCCGAGCACACCGTGTCCACGAGCGGCTCGGCGAAGCCCAACGCCCGCCGGCCAGCCTGATCGTCGCGCCACGCCGCCGCAGCCAGGACCAGCCAGACCGGGAGCAGCACCGCGAGCACCTGAAACGCGGCGCGGGTCGGCCCCCCCCTCGGGCGATCGTCGTCCGGGCTCAAGCCGGAGCCCCCCTCCGGGTCACCGGCGGAGTCTACCACCCGCTCGACGGCCGCCGCGGCTCGTGACGGGCCGCCGAACCGGAGCGAGGGCCGGGCGGGGATGGCCCGCCCCCGACAGTAAACGGCCCCGGCGGACGACCGCCGGGGCCTCGTGTGGTCGTTCTCGGTCGCGCTCAGCGCAGGTCGAAACGGTCGAGGTTCATGACCTTGTCCCAGGCGGCGACGAAGTCGTGGACGAGCTTCTCCTTGGCGTCGTCCGAGGCGTAGACCTCGGCGAGCGCGCGGAGCTCGGAGTTCGAGCCGAAGACCAAGTCGACGCGGGTCCCGGTCCACCGGCGCTTGCCGTTGGCCCGTTCACGCCCCTCGTAGACGCCCTCGGTCTTGGACGGCTTCCACGCGGTCGCCATGTCGAGCAGGTTGACGAAGAAGTCGTTGGTCAGCACCCCGACCCGGTCGGTGAAGACGCCGTGCCTGGTCTGCCCGTGGTTGGCGCCGAGGACGCGCAGCCCGCCGACCAGCACGGTCATCTCGGGCGCGGTCAGGCTCAGCAGCTGGGCGCGGTCGACGAGCAGGTGCTCGGCGGGACGGGTGAAGCCCTTGGCGAGGTAGTTGCGGAAGCCGTCCGCCTTGAGCTCGAGCGGGGCGAAGGAGGCGGCGTCGGTCTGCTTCTGCGACGCGTCGGTGCGTCCCGGGGCGAAGGGCACCTCGATCTTGACGCCGGCGTCCTTCGCGGCCTGCTCGACCGCCGCGCAGCCGCCGAGGACGATCATGTCGGCGAGCGAGACCTTCTTCCCGCCCTTCTGCTCGGCGTTGAAGCCGCGGCGGATCTTGTCGAGGCTCTTGATCACCGCCCCCACCCGGCGCGGCTCGTTCACCGCCCAGCCGTTCTGGGGCGCGAGGCAGAGACGGGCGCCGTTGGCGCCGCCCCGCTTGTCGGAGTTGCGGAAGCTCGAGGCCGCGGCCCAGGCGGTGAAGACGAGATCGGAGATCGACAGCCCGGCCGAGAGGATCTCCTTCTTGAGCGCGGCGATGTCCTTCTTCCCGATCAGCTTGTGGTTGACCTTGGGGACGGGGTCCTGCCAGATGAGCTCCTTCTTCGGGACCTCCGGGCCGAGGTAGCGGGTGATCGGGCCCATGTCGCGGTGGGTGAGCTTGTACCAGGCCCGGGCGAAGGCGTCGGCGAACTCCTTGGGGTTCTTGTGGAAGCGCCGGGAGATCTTGTTGTAGATCGGGTCCATCCGCATCGCCATGTCGGCGGTGGTCATCATCGGGCGGTACTTCTTCGAGGCATCGTGCGCGCCCGGGACCATGTCCTTGTCGGCGACGTCCTTGGCGTACCACTGCCAGTGACCGCCGGGGCCCTTGAGGCACTCCCACTCGTAGCCGAAGAGGATGTCGAAGTAGGTCATGTCCCAGGTGGTCGGGGTCGGCGTCCACGCCCCCTCGAAGCCGCTGGTGATCGAGTCGTCTCCGATGCCGGTGCCGAAGCGGTTCCTCCAGCCCAGACCCTGCTCCTCGATCGAGGCGCCGTCGGGCTCGCGGTCCAGGTACTCGCCATCGGGAGCGGCGCCGTGACCCTTGCCGAAGGTGTGACCACCGGCGGTGAGCGCCACGGTCTCCTCGTCGTTCATCGCCATCCGTGCGAAGGTCTCGCGGATGTCCCGGCCCGACGCGATCGGATCCGGCTTGCCGTTCGGCCCCTCCGGGTTGACATAGATCAGGCCCATCTGGACCGCGCCGTAGGGGTTCTCGAGCTGGCGGTCGCCGGAGTAGCGCTCGTCGCCGAGCCAGGTCGCCTCGACGCCCCAGTCGATGTCCCGCTCCGGCTCCCAGATGTCCTCGCGGCCGCCGCCGAAGCCGAAGGTCTTGAAGCCCATCGACTCGAGGGCGCAGTTGCCGGCGAGGATCAGCAGGTCGGCCCACGAGATCCGGCGGCCGTACTTCTGCTTGATCGGCCAGAGCAGCCGCCGCGCCTTGTCGAGGTTGGCGTTGTCGGGCCAGCTGGCGAGCGGTGCGAAGCGCTGGCTGCCGGAGCCGCCGCCGCCGCGGCCGTCCTGGATCCGGTAGGTGCCGGCGCTGTGCCACGCCATGCGGATGAACAAGCCGCCGTAGTGACCGTAGTCCGCCGGCCACCACGGCTGCGAGTCGGTCATCAGCGCATAGAGGTCCTTCTTGAGGGCCTTCAGATCGAGCTTGGCGAACTCCGCTGCATAGTCGAAGCCCTCTCCCATCGGGTTCCCGGCGGGCGGGTTCTGGTGGAGGACCCTCAGGTCGAGCTGGTCCGGCCACCAGTCGCGGTTGGTCATCGGCCTTCTGTGGTGTCCGCCCGTCACCGGGCACTTGCTGCTGTCGACTGACATGATCGCCTCCTCGGTTCGTTTCGGTTGAATCGTCATGCACTCTACCCGGGTCGAACGGGTCGCCATCACCCCCGCGAGGAGTGGCGAGAGCCGTCTTCCCTTCGATCCCGGGCCGCCTTCGGTTTCGCCTTTGGGCGGACGCACTCCGCACAGCGACCCCAGTAGACCACCTCGGCCTCGTCGATCTCGAAGCCCGCGTCGTCGGCCGGGACGAGACACGGCGCGGCGCCGACGGCGCAGTCGACATCGACCATCCGGCCGCACTCGCGGCAGATGAGGTGGTGATGGTTGTCGCCGGCCCGGCTCTCGAAACGCGCCGGCGAGCCGGCCGGCTGGATGCGCCGGATGAGACCCTTCTCGGCGAGGAGGCCGAGGGCGTCGTACACCGCCTGCCGCGAAATGACGCCGATCGAGGCCCGGACGGCGCCGGCGATGTCCTCCGCGGTGGCATGGGGACGTTGCGCCACCGCCTCGAGCACCGCGAGGCGCTGGGCGGTGATGTGGACACCGTGCCGGCGGAGGAGATCGGCAGCCTGGGAATCCATAGATTTAGATTAAGTCCAGAAACGGATAATGTCAAGTACCCCTCCGGGCAGATCTCCACCCCGCGGATTGACAGGGCTCGCGCCGGACGCCTAAGCTGACCCGACCGAATCCGCCGTCCGAGGAGCGCGATGCCCGAGCCGCCAGCCCACCGCCGGGAGAGGATCCTCGGGCACCTGGCGTGGCTCATCTACCGTCTCTACTCGTCGACCTTCCGCTACCGGCTGCACGGGGCCGACCCGAACGACCTCGCCGCGGTGCTCGGCGCCCTCGACCGGCGCGAGCCCGACCCGGACGGCACCTATCTGTGCGCCTTCTGGCACCAGGACGAGCTCGCGCTGCTGCCCTACTTCCGCGGCCGCAACCTGGTCGCCATGGTCTCGGACTCCCGGGACGGCACGATCATGGCCACCGCCCTCGAGCTGTTCGGTTACCTGACGACCCGCGGCTCGTCGACCCGAGGCGGCGCCAAAGCCTTTGTCGCCTCGTTGCGGATGATCCGCCAGGGCTTCAACTTCGTCATCGCGGTCGACGGTCCGCGCGGCCCGATCTACCGGACCAAGGAGGGGGTCGTCCGGCTCGCCGAGAAGTCCGGCCGGCCGGTCGTCCCCTTCCGTGCCTGGCCCGAGCGGGCCTTCACCTTTCAGAGGGCGTGGAACCGGGCGCGGCTGCCCCTGCCCTTCACGCGGGTCCACATCGTCATCGGCCGGCCGGGCCGCTACACCTGCACCGAGCTCGACGACGCCCTCAACTCGCTGAGCGCCCCCTGAGCCGGGGGCTCGCCGCCCCGGACCCCGTCCCGGTCGTCACGGTCGTCGCGCTCCCTCGCGGAAGGACTTGTGCCGATCTTCACAATGTCCCGCCGAGGCTCTGGCACCGGCGCGGAGGACGCGCTAGACTGTCCTGCCGGGACGCGGCAATCTCAGGTCCCGGCGGGAGACGATCATGACCACATCGACCATCATCTGGACCAAGATCGACGAGGCGCCGGCGCTCGCAACCTACTCGCTGCTGCCCGTCGTCAAGGCCTTCACCAGGGGCACCGGGATCGACGTCGAGACCCGCGACATCTCCCTCGCCGGGCGGATCGTCGCCACCTTCCCCGAACGGCTGACCGACGAGCAGAAGATCCCCGACGAGCTCGCTCGCCTCGGCGCCCTGGTCAAGACCCCCGAGGCCAACATCATCAAGCTGCCCAACATCTCGGCCTCGATCCCCCAGCTCCAGGCGGCGATCGCCGAGCTCCAGGGCAAGGGCTACGACATCCCCGACTTCCCCGAGGAGCCGAGGACGCCGGAGGAGAAGGCGCTGCGCGAGCGCTTCGCGGTCTGCCTCGGCTCGGCGGTCAACCCGGTGCTCCGCGAGGGCAACTCGGACCGCCGGCCGGCGGCCGCGGTCAAGCGCTTCGCTCAGAAGAGCCCGCACCGGATGATGAAGCCGTGGCCCGAGTCCGGCTCGAAGGCGAAGGTCGTCCACATGACCGGCGGCGACTTCTACGGCTCGGAGCGCTCCCACACCGTCGCCCGGCCGACCTCGGTGAGGATCGAGTTCGTCGCCGCCGACGGCGCGGTCACGGTCATGAAAAAGCCGTTCCCGCTGCTCGCCGGCGAGGTCGTCGACGCCGCGGTGATGAACGTCGCCGCCCTGCGCGCCTTCTACGCCGAGCAGATCGAGCGCGCCAAGGCGGACGGGGTGCTGCTCTCGCTCCACCTCAAGGCGACGATGATGAAGATCTCCGACCCGATCATGTTCGGCCACTGCGTCTCGGTCTTCTACGCCGAGGCCCTCGACAAGCACGCCGACGTCCTCGCCGAGATCGGCGTCAACCTCAACAACGGCCTCGCCGACGTGCTCGACCGGCTCGACCGGCTGCCGGCCGACAAGGCGGCCGAGATCCGGGCCGACATCGAGGCGGTGTACGCCACCCGGCCGGCGCTCGCGATGGTCGACTCGCGCAAGGGGATCACCAACCTCCACGTGCCCAACAACGTGATCGTCGACGCCTCGATGCCCAACGTGATCCGCGACGGCGGCAAGATGTGGAACGCCGCGGACCAGCTCCAGGACACCCTCGCGATGGTCCCCGACCGGTCCTACGCGACGATGTACTCGGAGATCCTCGAGGACGCCAAGACGAACGGCCAGTTCGACCCGGCGACCATGGGCAACGTCGCCAACGTCGGCCTGATGGCTCAGAAGGCCGAGGAGTACGGCTCGCACGACAAGACCTTCGCCGCCCCGACCGCAGGCCTCTTCCGGGTCGTCGACGAGGCGGGCGAAACGCTGCTCTCCCAGCCGGTGGAGCGCGGCGACATCTTCCGCATGTGCCAGACCAAGGACGCGCCGATCGCGAACTGGGTCAAGCTCGCGGTGAGCCGCGCCCGCGCCACCGGGTCGCCGGCGGTCTTCTGGCTCGACGCGCGCCGCGCCCACGACGCCGAGATCATCGCCAAGGTCGAGACCTACCTTCCCGAGCACGACACCACCGGGCTCGATATCCGGATCCTCGAGCCGGTCGAGGCGATGCGCTTCTCGCTCGCCCGGGTGCGGCGCGGCGAGGACACCATCTCGGTCACCGGCAACGTCCTGCGCGACTACCTCACCGACCTCTTCCCGATCCTCGAGCTCGGCACCTCGGCGCGGATGCTGTCGATCGTGCCGCTGATGGAGGGCGGCGGGCTGTTCGAGACCGGTGCGGGCGGCTCGGCGCCCAAGCACGTCGAGCAGTTCCTCAGGGAGGGCCACCTGCGCTGGGACTCGCTCGGCGAGTACTGCGCCCTCGTGCCGTCGCTCGAGCTGGTCGCCGAGACCACCGGCAACCGCAAGGCCGCGCTCCTCGCGAGGACCCTCGATGAGGGGATCGCCGCCTATCTCGAGCACGGCCGGCTGCCCTCGCGCAAGGTCAACGAGATCGACAACCGCGGCGCCACCTTCTACCTGACGCTGTACTGGGCGCAGGCGCTGGCGGCCCAGGACGAC
Source organism: Thermoanaerobaculales bacterium (assembly GCA_025456145.1). Lineage (GTDB taxonomy): Bacteria > Acidobacteriota > Thermoanaerobaculia > Thermoanaerobaculales > Sulfomarinibacteraceae > JAHECW01. The sequence goes on from JALOLD010000048.1 coordinate 41,598, forward strand.
GACCCCGAGCTCAAGCGCCGCTTCGCCCCGGTGGCGGAGGCACTGGCGGCCAGCCAGGAGACGATCGCCGCCGAGCTCCTCGCCGCCCAGGGCTCGCCGGTCGACATCGGCGGCTACTACCTGCCGGACGAGACCCTCGCCGCGCGGGCGATGCGGCCGAGCACGACCTTCAACGCGATCATCGACCGCCTCGGCTGAGGGAAGGGCGCGAACCGCCGCGGGTCGCTCAGAGGACACCACGGCCCCGACGCCGGGGCGCCGGGGCCGTGACACTCCGGTCGTCGGCGGGTCGCGACCTCAGAACATCCAGCCGATGCCGAGACCGATCACGTCGAAGCGGGGGGTGCTCTCGGCCTGGTCGAAGTCCTGCCACTGGCTGGTGTAGCTCACAGTGAGAAAGGTGCTGTAGTTGAACTGGTAGCGCAGGCCGAGCGTCGCCTGGTAGGTGAAGGCGTCGGTCGTCTTGGTCGGGTAGGTGGTGTAGCAGACATAGCCCCACCACGGGTCCCACCAGCAGCCGGTCGACGGCGCGCCGTTCGGGATGTTGGTGTCGATCCAGGTCCAGCCGAGTCCGGCGCCGATGTACGGGCTCAATGCGCCGTCGCCGAAGTAGTAGACGGCGTTGCCCCACAGCGAGAAGGCGTCGTACGAGCCGGAGACGCCGATGGTCGTTCCATCGTCCTGCACCACGTCGGCGTCATAGTCGACGCCGGCCCAGCCGACGCCGAAGGTCGTCGCGAAGTTGTCGGTGACGTTGTAGCCGCCGCTCAGGGCAAAGCCGAGGTCGTCGTCGGTCGACAGCGTCGAGCCGCCCTCGACGTCGACGTCGACGCCGAGCTGGTAGAAGGTCGCGAGCCCGAGCTCCCACCGTCCCTCGCGGTCCTGAGCCACCGCGGACGTCGCGCCGGCGATCCACGCCACCGCGGCCAGCAGACACACCATCGAGCCTCTCAGGGTCTTCGAACCGTTCATCTGATCCTCCTTGTGAGATGGCCCCCGCGGGCCCTCCGAGTCAGAACGCGAGCCGGGAGCGTCGAGATTCCGCCCGCCCGGACCCGCGGCTCGGCTCCTCGATGTCCGGGGGTGATCCTCCGCCCGACCTTACGCGAACCGCGCGGAGCCCGGAATCGGGAGATTTTCGGAGACCGGAGCCCGGGCGAGCCGTCGCCACCGGGGAATCGAGGCCGGGCATGGCTGGTTGCACCGGCAAGACTCGACAAAAAACGGTCCGCCAACCCCGGCTGCGGACACCGCCGCCGGAGATCCCGGAGGGTGACCATGCCTCGTCTCCATTATCTGAAGGTCGCGGTGGTCGTCATCGGCTCGGCCCTCGCCGCCGGCGCGGCGACCGCCTCCGAGCCGGCCAGCGTCGAGGGCGTCCTGACGGTCAACGGCTCGACCGTTGAGCTGCCCTTCGTCTACGCCTACCCCGAGGAGTCCGGCTTCTACGACGACGCCGACCCGACCTGGACGCTGCTCTTCGTCGACCGGGAGATCGCCGAGCGCGAGCTCGACGAGACGCTCTGGGAGGTGGCCTATGTCCGGCTCGGGATCACCAAGACCGCCGAGTTCGGCGACCAGCCCGAGCTCCAGGTCTACTCGCAGGACATGCGGTTCTCGGCCGAGCAGCCGGGTAACGTCTCGGGGGGCACCTACCCGACCCTCGAGCTCAGCGCCATCGGACCCGACGGCATCGCGGGCCGGGTCTTCCACGCCGAGCCCGAGGAGATCTTCGACGACACCTTCCACTACGACTTCACCTTCAGCGCCCCGATGTCGGACCCCAACGCGCCGATCGGCGACCCCCTCCCGGCCGGCGGCGGCGAGCCGGGAGCGGCCTTCATCGCCTGGACCGAGGCGATCCACGCCGGCGACATCGACCGCATGAAGGCCCTGGTCCTGCCCGAGCAGGCGGCGATGCTCGACAGCCCCGACATCGCCCAGGAGCTCGAGTTCATCAAGCTCATGACGCCGACCGACGTCGTGGTCGTCGGCGGCTCGAGCGACGGCGAGACCGCGCTGCTCGAGGTCACCGGGAAGATGGACGGCGAGCCGGTCAAGGGCGAGGTCACCCTGGTCCGCCAGGCGGGGACCTGGGTCTCGACCAACGCCTCCTGGGAGTGACCGGGCGGCCGCCCGGCCGCCCGGCTCAGCTCGGCGGCCACACGGGGAGCCGGCCCGGGGTCCAGGGCGCGCCCTCGGCCTCGAGCGCCGCCTCGAGTGAGACCAGCCGCGCCTCGAGGCTGCGCAGCGCCGCGAGCTGCTCGCTAAAGGCCGCGGCCGCCCAGCGGTAGCCGTCGCGGCTCGTGCCGGTCGGTCCCTGGGTCGTGGCGAGCTGGCCCTCGACGACCCGGGTGATCCGCTCGACGATCGACGGGTCGACCGGCTCGTTGCGCCGCGCCTTCGACTTATCGCCGCTCAGCACGAGAAGGATGTCGTTGAGCTCGCTCTCGATCGCCGCGAGCTCGGCGAGCCGGCCCGGCCCGGCGGCCGGGGCGTCGAGGACCGCCGCCCGCAGGTGGTCGATCCGGTCGCGCATCTCGCCCGCCGCCTCGACGGCGCCGAGGGCCGCCCGCTGGAGCTCGGCGGCCTCGCGGGAGAACTCGAGCGCCCCGGCGGGATCCTCGACCGGCAGGGTGCCGCCGCCGAGGTCGACCACCGCGAAGCTCTCGGGCCCGGCGAGCTCGGTGACCACGCCGTCGACCTCGCTCGCGAGGCTCACGGTGTAGGCGCCCGGCAGGGCGAGCGGACCGATCCGCGGCGAGTCCCACGGCGCCGCCGGCCCCGGGTCGAGGTCGACCGGCCTCGACGACGGGTAGCGGAGGTCCCAGGCGACCCGGTGCAGGCCCTCGTCGCGCGGTCCGGTCAGCCGCTGGACGACCGTGCCGGCGGCGTCGCGCACCGTCAGGACGAGCTGCGGCTCGCGCTCCTCGTCCTCGGCGCGCAGCTCGGCCTGGCTCGGGTAGGGCAGGGTCGCGCCCTTGCCCTCGGCCTCCTTCTCGGCCTCGAGGCGGCGCTCGCGCCGGGTCTTCAGACCGTCGGCGAGGTGGTAGGTGAAGACCGCGCCGAAGGGCGGGTTGGGGGCGGTGTAGTAGGCGTCGCCCTGGAAGGCCTTGTCCAGGGTGGGCAGGCCGAGCCGGCTGGTCTCGACGTAGCGCAGCGCGTCCTTGACCGGGAAGAGCAGCGCCGGGCGGCCGATCGCCTCCTCGCCGAGGTGGCGCAGCGGCGAGTAGTCGTCGAGGATGAAGAAGCCGCGCCCGAAGGTGGCGAGGGCGAGGTCGCTCTCGCGCCGCTGGATCTCGAGGTCGCGGACCGCGATGGTCGGCAGACCGCCGGTCAGCTCGACCCAGTGGGCCCCGCGGTCGACCGTGACAAAAAGGCCGAGCTCGGCGCCGAGGAAGAGCAGATCGGGGTCGACGTGGTCCTCGGCGAGGGTCCAGGCCATGCCGCGTCCGGGCAGATCGCCGCGGATCGACCGCCAGGTCCGGCCGCGGTCGGTGCTGGTGAGCACGTACGGCGCGAAGTCGCCCTGCTTGTGGTTGGTGAAGGTGGCGTAGACCGTGTCGGCGTCGTGCCGCGAGGCCTCGAGCTCGGCGACGTAGCTGTACCTCGGGACACCGGGGAAGTCGCCGACCACCCGCCAGCTCGCCCCTCCGTCCGAGGTCACGTGGACCTGCCCGTCGTCGGTGCCGACATAGATCAGCCCCTCGACGAGGGGCGACTCGGTCAGGGCGACGGCGTTGCCGTAGATCGAGGTCGAGCCGCTCTTGTGGACCGCGTCGGGGCCCCACACCTTACCCATCACCGGCAGCGCGTTGCGGTCGATACCACGCGACAGGTCGCCGGAGACCGCAGTCCAGGAGTTGCCCCGGTCGTCCGAGCGGAAGAGCTTCTGCGCCGCGAAGTAGAGCCGGGTCGGCGAGTGCGGGCTGATGATCACCGGGGCGTCCCAGTTCCAGCGCAGCGGTGCCTCGCCGGGCGCCGGCTGCGGCTGGATGTCGACCGCCTCGCCGGTGGCGCGGTCGTAGCGGACCAGCCCGCCGTACTGCCACTGGCTGTAGACGATGGCCGGCTCGGTGGGGTCGACCACGGTCTCGAAGCCGTCGCCGAAGACGGTGACGAACCAGTCCTCGTTGGCGATCCCGGCGGGCTGGCGGGTCCGGGTCGGGCCGCCCAGGGTGGCGTTGTCCTGGGTGCCGCCGTAGATGAAGTAGAAGGGTGACGACTCATCGACCGCGACCCGGTAGAACTGCATGATCGGCAGGTTGGGAAAGTAGACCCAGGTGGCGCCGCGGTCGAAGGTCTCGTAGACCCCGCCATCGCAACCGGCACGGAGGTGGCGCGGGTCGTCGGGGTCGATCCACAGCGCGTGGTTGTCGACGTGCTTGTGGGTCTCGCCGACGTCGACGAAGGTCTTCCCGCCGTCGGTCGTGACCTGCATCCAGGTGTCCATCGAGTAGACCCGGTCGACGTCGGCTGGGTCGCAGAAGAGCTCGTTGTAGTAGTCGCCGCCGGGGGCGTGGTCGGAGCGCTTGGACCAGGTCTCGCCGCGGTCCGAGGAGCGGAAGAAGCCGCCCTCGTCGCGCGCCGCGTCGAGCACGCCGTAAACCACGTCGGTGTCGGCGGGCGAGATGCACAGACCCATGCGGCCCCGGTCGACCTCGGGCAGACCGGCGGTGATCTCGCGCCAGGTCCTCCCGCCGTCGGTGGACTTGTAGAGGCCCGACTCGGGGCCGCCGTTGATCAGCGTCCAGGTGTGACGGCGGCGCTGGTAGGCGGTGGCGAGGATCGTGTCGGGGTCGTCGGGGTGGAGCCGGACCTCGGCGATGCCGGTGTCGTCGGAGACGTGGAGCACCCGCTCCCAGGTCGCGCCGCCGTCGGTCGTGCGATACAGGCCGCGGTCGCCGCCCGAGCGCCACAGCGGCCCCTGGGCCGCCACCCAGACCACCTCGGAGTCGCGCGGGTCGACAACGATGTTGCCGATGTGCTCGGACTCGCGAAGCCCCATGTTGGTCCAGGTCGTGCCGCCGTCGAGGCTCTTGTAGACCCCGTCGCCGAAGCTCACCGAGCGCTGCGAGTTGTTCTCGCCGGTGCCGACCCAGACGATGTTCGGGTCGTTCGGGTCGATGGTGACGTAGCCGATCGAGTACGAGCCCTCCGAGTCGAAGACCGGCGCCCAGGTCGTGCCCGCGTTGGTGCTCCGCCACACCCCGCCCGAGGCCGCGGTGACGAAGATCCGCGAGGGGTCGGTGGGGTCGACCGCGATGTCCGAGATCCGGCCCGACGAGACCGCCGGCCCGAGGCCGCGCAGCTCGAGACCGGCGAGGATCTTCGCGTCGAGCCAGTAGGCGTCGCCGTCGTCCGGCTCGGTGCTCTTGGCGGCGGTGGCAAAAAGGGGTACGAGACACACGGCGACAGCGAGCGCGAGCGCACGTCTCATGATCGACCTCCACACCAGCGACATGGTACCTCGATCCGACGATCCCGCGGGCGGGGGCCGGTCCCGGTCAGTCGGTCGCGATGCCCGACCACGCGTAGACGTGGCCGGGGTCGTTGAGCTCGCCGATCTCGGCGGCCTCCCGCTCGATCGCCCGGAGGGCTCGCTCGAGGGGCGAGGGCGGGCCGCTCCCGGCGGCCGCGGCGGCCACCGCTTCGGCGGTCAGCCGGCGGAGGATCCGATCCTTGAGCTTCTCCTCGGGCTCGACATAGCTGACCGCGTAGTCCTCGCCGAGCTCGGCGAGCTCGGCGGCGGCGGCGATCGCGTCGCCGAGCGTGCCGAGGTGGTCGACGAGCCCGAGGGAGTGGGCGTCCTGACCGCTCCACACCCGGCCGCGGGCGATCCGGTCGACCTCCTCGGTGGTCATGCCGCGCGAGGCGGCGACCCGCTCGAGGAACTCGCGGTAGCCGTGGTCGATGGCGCTCTGGATGACGCCGCCGATCTCGGGGGGCAGCGCCCGGTCCGGGCGGACCCCGGCGAGCGGGGCGGTGGCGATCCCATCGACGTGGATCCCGAGGTGCTCGGCGAGCGGCCGCTGGTAGGTCGGGAAGATCGCGAGGATGCCGATCGAGCCGGTGACCGTGCCGGGGTGGGCCCAGATCTGGTCCGCCGAGGTGCTGATCCAGTAGCCGCCCGAGGCGGCGACGCTGCCCATCGAGGCGACGACCGGCTTGCCGGCGGCGCGCGTCGCCTCGCACTCGCGGCGGATGACCTCGGAGGCGAAGGCGCTGCCGCCCCCCGAGTCGACCCGCAGGACGATCGCCTTGATCGCGTCGTCGTCGCGCGCCTGGCGGATCAGCTTGGCCGTCGAGTCGCCGCCGATCGCGCCGGCCGGCTGGCTGCCGTCGAGGATCGAGCCGCGGGCGACGACCACCCCGACCTTGTCGCCCTTGGCGTCGCGCCCGAAGCGGTCGTCGTCGATCGTCTTGAGGTAGTCGGCGAAGGCGACCTGGTTGTAGGAGTGGCTGTCCTCGTCCTCGCCGACCATCGCGACGAGGCGCTCGCGGCTCTCGACCCGGGTCAGGGCCTGGTCGACGAGACCGAAGTCGAGGGCTGCCTTCGCGGTGTCGCCGGCGGCCGCGGCCATGACGTCGGGGAAGCGCTGGGCGTACTCGTCGAGGCGCTCCGGGGTCATCCCACGCTCGGCGGCGACCTCCTCGAGGAAGATCCGCCAGAGGTCGCCGAGCCACTCGGCGTCGGCCTCGCGAGCCTCGGGCGACATGTCGTCGCGGAGGTACGGCTCGACATAGCTCTTGTACTCGCCGACCCGAAAGACGTGGACGTCGAGGCCGAGCTTGTCGATGCCCTCCTTGTAGTACATCCGGTAGCGGCCGTAGCCCTCGAGAAGGACCATCCCCATCTCGTTGACCCAGACCTCGTCGGCGAAGGCCGCGAGGTAGTAGGCGTCCTGGGCGTAGGCGTCGGCGGTGGCGACGACCTGCTTGCCGCTGGTCTTGAAGTCGCGGACCGCGTCGCGGACGTCCTGGAGCTTGGTCAGCCGGGCGCCGTCGAAGGCGCCGAGGTCGAGCACCAGGACCTTGACCCGGTCGTCGTCCCGGGCCGCCCGGATGGCGTCGACGACGTCCTTGACCAGGGTCTCGGGGGCCGCGGTACCCCGCGCCTCGTCGATCATCCGCTCGACGGTCCGCGCCGCGAGCTGCTCGACGAGCTGGCCCTGGGGAGCGACGACCAGCGCCGTCGTGTCGGCGATCTCGGGCTCGTCGCCTCGGAAGGCGAGGACCAGCAGCGCGACGAGGATCGCGATGAAGAGCAGGTTGACGACGAACCGGCGGGTCGCGTCGATCCCCTGCCACATCGCGGCGAGCATTCCGGTCGGATGGTGGCTGTGCTCGTGGTCGTGTCCCATGGGGAGCTCCTCATTTCGTCCGGTCGTCGGCGGGCCGGCCGGCGCCGGATGCGACAGGGTATCACCGACCGCGCCGGTCCCCGGCGATCCCATCCGTTGTAACGAGCCGCACCTCCGGATGTTCACACGCCCCACCCGGCGCTTGATCTTTGCCGAGAATCAAATATCGTTCGGTCATGCGCCGGCTCGCCATCGCGCTCGCTCTGATCTCGATCTCGACCGCGGCCTGCGGCGGCGGTTCCGTCGACCGGGTCGGGTCGCTGCGGGTCGCCGCCTCGATCCCGCCCCACGGCTGGCTGGTCGGCGAGGTCGGCGGCGGGGCGGTCGAGGTGGTGACGATCCTCGGCCCCGGCGACAGCCCGGCGACCTTCCAGCCCCCCGATGGCGCGGTCAGCCGGGTCATGTCGAGCCGCGTCCTGTTCACCGCCGGCGTTCCCTTCGAAGGGGGCGCCTGGCTCGAGGCGATCGCCGGCCGGCTCGAGGTCGTCCGGCTCGACGAGGGAATCGCCGACCGGGTGTTCGGCGCCGCCGACCACGCCTCCGACGGACCCGACGACGGCCACGGTCACCGGCCCGGCACGGTCGACCCGCACGCCTGGCTGAGCCCGCGCCGGCTGATCGTCCAGGCGGCCAGGGTCGCCGCCACCCTCGCCCGGCTTGACCCCGGGAACGCCAGGGAGTACGCGACCAACCTCGAGAGACTGACCGGGGAGCTGGCCGAGGTCGACCGGCGCTGCGCGTCGCTGCTCGCGCCGTTCCGGGGCCGCGAGCTCGTCGTCTTCCACCCCGCGTGGGGTTACTTCGCCGACGACTACGACCTCGTCCAGGTCGCCATCGAGATCGACGGCAAGGAGCCCTCCGACGCCGATCTCACCGCGATCCAGGAGCGCGCCCGCCAGGCCGGCGTCGGGGTGGTCTACGTCCAGCCGCAGATCGCGGGACGCTCGGCGCGCGCCGTCGCCACCGCGATCGGCGCCCGTCTCGAGACCCTCGACCCGCTCGCCCCGGATGTCGCGGCCAACCTGCAGCGAACTGCCGAGACGATCGCCGGTGGGCTCGATGGCTGAGCCGGTCGCCATCCGGGTCGACGGCCTCGCCTTTCGCTACCCGGGGCGGGCCGAGGACGTCCTCCGAAACGTCAGCTTCACCGTCGGCACCACCGACTGGGTCGGTCTGCTCGGCCCCAACGGCGGCGGCAAGACGACGTTGCTGCGGCTCCTCCTCGGCCAGCTCGCGCCGACCGGCGGCCGTCTCGAGGTGCTCGGCGGCGCACCGGCCACCACCCGGCGGCGGGTCGGCTATGTGCCGCAGCACGCCGGGATCGACAGCGGCGTGCCGGCCTCGGTGCTCGATGTCGTTCTCCTGGGCCGGCTGTCGGCCGCGAGCTGGGGGCCCCGCTTCTCGGCCGGCGACCACGAGCTCGCCCGCTCGGCCCTCGACGAGACCCGCACCGCCGATCTCGCGGACCGCGCCTGGTCGACCCTGTCGGGCGGCCAGCGGCAGCGGGTGCTGATCGCCCGCGCCCTCGCCTCCCAGGCCGATCTGCTGCTCCTCGACGAGCCGACCACCGGGATCGACATCCACCGCGAGAAGGAGCTGCTGCGGCTGCTCGAGCGGCTCAACGAGCGGCTGCCGATCCTCATGGTGAGCCACGACATCGCCCTGGTCAGCCACCACATGGACCGCGCCCTGTGGGTCGACCGGCAGGTCAGCGAGCTCGAGGTGGGCGGCCTCGACTCGGACTCGCTCGAGCCCTTCTTCCACGGAGAGAGCCGGTGACCCGGTTCTTCGCCGACGCGGTCGTCAACCCCTTCCTGTGGACGGGCCTCGCCGCCGGGCTGCTCGCCAGCGTCAGCTGCGGGGTCGTCGGACCCTATGTCGTCGCCCGCCGGCTGGTCTTCCTCGCCGGCGCCCTCGCCCACATCGCGATCGGCGGGGTCGGCGCCGCGATCTACCTGGCGGCGGCCCACCCCACCCTCTTCGGATGGCTCGAGCCGATCCACGGCGGGCTCGCCGCCGCGGTCGTCGCGGCGCCGGTGCTCGCGGTTCTCCGCCACCGGCTGCGGGAGCGGCTCGACACCGTGGTCGGCGCGCTCTGGGCGGTCGGGATGTCGATCGGCATCCTGCTCATCAAGATCACCCCGGGTTACCACACCGAGCTGATGTCCTACCTGTTCGGCAACATCAGCTTCGTCAGCCGGCGCGACCTGGTGTTCCTGGCGGTGCTGAGCGCCGTCGTGGTGGTCGTCGCGACCCTCTTTTACCGCCGGTTCCTCGCGCTCTGCCTCGACCCCGAGCAGGCCGAGCTGCGCGGCGTGCCGGTGCTCGCCACCGATGTCGTGCTCTTCCTGCTCATCGCGACCACGGTCATTGTCCTCACCCAGATCGTCGGGCTGATCCTGGTCATCGCCCTGCTCAGCCTGCCGGCGGCGATCGGCGCCCGCCTGACGACCCGGCTCGGTCCCTCGATGGCCGTGACCTTCGTGGTGTCGGCGCTGGCCACGACGGCGCCGCGGATCGTGGTCTACGGCACGCCGGTGAGCCCCGAGGCGGCGATCGTCCTGGCGACCGCCGGGCTCTACCTGCTGGTCGCGCCCCGAGGCGGCGATCGTCCTGGCGACCGCCGGGCTCTACCTGCTGGTCGCTCTGTGGCGGCCCCCCAGGACCCGCTGAGCTCGAGAACGAATAAATTTCCGTTCGCTTGACCGAGCCGGGGCTTGACATTCCCACGAGGATGAATAATTATCCGATTTCGCCCCGGATGGCGGGCGATGGAGGACCCATGCGGATCGCGCTCGCCTACTCGGGTGGCCTCGACACCACCTACTGCGTCTCCTGGCTGACCCGGGAGCGCCGGGCCGAGGTCGTCGCCGTGACCGTCGACACCGGTGGGATGACCGCCGGCGACGCCGTGCGGACCGCCGAGCGGGCCCGCGCCGCCGGGGCGGTCGAGCACCGCACCGTCGACGCCCGGCAGCGGGTGTGGGACGGCTATATCTCGACGCTGATCCGCGGCAACGTGCTGCGCGGCGCGGTCTACCCGGTGTCGGTCGCCGCCGAGCGGACCCAGCAGGCGGTCGAGGTCGCGCGCGTGGCGCGCGAGATCGGCGCCGACGCGATCGCCCACGGCGCGACCGGCGCCGGCAACGACCAGGTCCGGTTCGACATCGCCTGGCGGGTGCTCGTCCCCGATCTGCCGATCATCGCCCCGGTGCGCGAGCACGGGGTCGAGCGTTCGGTCTCGACCGCCTACCTCGAGGAGCACGGGCTCGAGGTCGCGCCGGGGACCGCGCTGACCTCGGTCAACCGCGGTCTCTGGGGCACCACCCTGGGCGGCGGCTGGACCCACGACCCGTGGCAGGGGCCGCCGGCCGACGCCTGGCAGAGCGGCCCGGAGCCCGCGGTCCCGCCCGGCCGCGAGCTGGTGATCGGCTGGCGGGAGGGCCTGCCGGTCAGCCTCGACGGCGCGGCTCTGGCGGGGCCGGAGCTGGTCGAGGCCCTCGAGGCCGCGCTGGCGCCCTACCGGATCGGTCGCGGCATCCACCTCGGCGAGACGGTGCTCGGCATCAAGGGGCGGATCGGCTTCGTCGCCGGCGCCGCGCAGCTGCTCATCGCCGCCCACCGCGAGCTCGAGAAGCTGGTCCTGACCCGCTGGCAGAGCTTCTGGAAGGACCACCTCGGCCAGTTTTGGGGCGACCGGCTCCACGAGGGTCAGGCCTTCGACCCGGTGATGCGCGACATCGAGGCGATGATCACCAGCTCGCAGCGCCGGGTCGCCGGCGACACCCGGGTGGCCCTCGCCGAGGGCCGGTTCCTGGTGACCGGGGTGCGCAGCCCGATGAGCCTGATCGACCCGGCGGTCGCGACCTACGGCGAGAGCCACCGGCTGTGGAGCGGCGAGGAGGCGCGCGCCTTCGCGGCGATCGCCGGCATTCCCTCCCGGCTCGCCGCCGCCGCCGGAGAGGCGCCGTCATGGTGACCTCGAAGCTCCGGCTCGACCGGATCGCCTCGTCGACCCGCAACGCCCACCTCCCGGCCGAGGTGCTCATCGGGCCCGAGGTCATCGCCGAGGAGGGACGGATCCTCGCGGTCCGCATCACCAACGAGAAGGCGGTCTACAACCAGGTCGAGGACCCGACCGGCCGGCTCATCCGGCTGCGCGCCGGCGACGTCCTCGCCGGGGTGCTCGGGGCGCGCCGCGCGCTGCGCGGCTACGAGGGCGAGGTGCCCGGGTCGCTCGCCCCGGGCGACACCGTCGAGGTGCTCAACCTGGGCGGCGTGCTCGGCCGGTGCACCGCCGGCAACCCCGATCTGGGACCGCCGTTCACCGCCGAGGTGCTCGGCGCGGTGCTGACCTTCCCGCGCACCGGCGACCGGGTCGGCCGGCCGGCGACGATCCGCGAGGGTGCGGTCCCGGTCGCCGACGAGCTCGCCGAGGGGCCGCCGATCGTCGCGGTCGTCGGCACCTGCATGGACGCCGGCAAGACCGTCGCCGCGAGCGAGGTCGTCCGCGGGCTGTCGCGGGCCGGGCTGACGGTCGCCGGGGTCAAGCTGACCGGGGTGTCGCTGCGCCGCGACGCCCTGTCGATGCTCGACGCCGGGGCGGTCGAGGCCCTCACCTTTACCGACGCCGGGGTCGTCTCGACCGACGACGCCGCGGCCCTGCCGACCGCCTACGGCCTGCTCAACGAGCTCGCCCGGCGCTGCCGGCCCGAGGTGATCGTCGCCGAGCTCGGCGACGGCATCCTCGGCGAGTACGGCGTCGCGACGCTGCTCAGCGATCCGCAGCTCGTCGCCCGGCTCGCCGCGGTGGTGTGCTGCGCCCCCGATCAGGTCGGCGCCTGGGGCGCGGTCGAGATCCTCCGCACCCGGTTCGGGATCGCCCCGACCGCGATCTCGGGGCCGGCCACCGACAACGCGGTCGGCTGCCGCTTCATCCGCGACCGGCTCGGGCTGCCGGCGGCCAACGCCCGGGCCGGCGACGGCGCCCTCGCCGCGATCGTCCGGGAGGCGTTGTGAGCGCACCGACCGACCGGCTCAGGGTCGCGGTGGCCGGGGCGACCGGCTATGTCGGCGGCGAGCTGCTCCGGCTGCTCGCCGACCACCCGGCGGTCGGCGAGCTGCGCGGCGCCTCGACGAGCGCCGCCGGCCGGCGCTGGTCCGAGATCCACCCGCACTTCCTCAACCGCCCCGACGACCCGGTCCTCGAGGCCTTCGACCCGGCCGCCCTGGGCGCCTGGGCGGACGTCGTCTTCCTCGCCCTGCCCCACGGCGAGTCGCAGCGCGTCGTCGACGCGGTGGCGGAGGGCCGGCCCCAGCTGGTCGTCGACACCGCCGCCGACTTCCGGTTCGCCGATCTCGCGCGCGCCGAGGCGACCTACGGGCCGCACCGACGGCCCGAGCTCCTCGGAGCGTTCGCCAACGGGCTCGCCGATGTCGAGGGCGAGGCGCTCCGAGGCGCCGACCGGATCGCCGTCCCCGGCTGCTTCGCCACCGCGGCCCTGCTCGCCTTGTGGCCCCTCGCGCCGGTGCTCGGGCCCGCCTCCCACCCGGTGTGCTGGGCGGCGACCGGGTCGTCGGGCTCGGGCGCGACCGCCAAGCCGACGACCCACCACCCGACGCGGGCCCACAACTTCTTCGCCTACGGTCTCGCCGGTCACCGCCACGAGGCCGAGCTCGCCGAGCGGCTCGCCGCCTGGTGCGGCCCCGGGGCGCCGCGCTGCTCGCTGCTCACCCACTCCGCGCCGCTGGTCCGCGGGATCCACGCCACCCTGCTGGTGCGCCCGGCCGAGCCGGTCGCCGACCCGATGGAGCTCCTCCGGCGGGCCTATCGCGACCGGCCCTTCGTCCACCCCCTCGACCGCCCGCCCGAGCTCGCGGCGGTGGCCGGGACCAACCACGCCCACCTCCACGCGGCGACCCGCGACGGCGGACGCGAGGTCGTCGTGCTCGCGGTCATCGACAACCTCGTCAAGGGCGCCGCCGGTCAGGCGGTCCAGGCGATGAACCTCGCCCTCGGGCTCGCCGAGACCGCCGGTCTCGGGCACGGAGGGATGACGCCGTGCTGACCCAGGCCAACCCCGCCGAGCTGCCGGTCTACGCGCGGCTCGCCCTGCAGCCCGAGCGCGGCGCCGGCGCCACCGTGGTCGGCGCCGACGGCCGGCGCTTCCTCGACCTCTACGGCGGCCACGCGGTCGCGGTGAGCGGCCACTGTCACCCGCGGGTCGTCGCCGCGATCCGCGAGCAGGCCGAGCGGCTGCTCTTCTACTCCAACGCCGTGCCGCTGGCGAGCCGCGACCGGCTGCTGACCATCCTCGCCGAGATGGCGCCCAAGCCCCTCGACCAGGTCTTCCTGGTCAACTCGGGGGCCGAGGCCAACGACGTCGCGCTCCAGCTCGCCCGGCGGACCACCGGCCGGCGCCGGATCGTCGTTCTCGAGGGCGGCTTCCACGGCCGCACCCTGGCCACCCTCGCCGCCTCGGGCATCCAGCGCTACCGCGACCTCGCCGACTCGAGCGGCGGCCAGGCCCTGCTCGACCTCACGGTGGTCGCGCCCTGGGACCGGCCCGAGCGGCTGCCGGCGCTCATCGACGAGACCATCGCCGGGGTCATCGTCGAGCCGGTCCAGGGGCTCGCCGGGGCGCGCGACGTCGGCGCCGAGACGCTAAGGACGCTGCGCCGGGCCTGCGACGCGGCCGGCGCGGTCCTGATCTTCGACGAGGTCCAGTGCGGCTGCGGCCGGACCGGCGCCTTCACCGCCGCCCAGGCGACCGGCGTCACCCCCGATGTCCTGACCCTGGCCAAGGGCATCGCCGCCGGTCTGCCGATGGGCGCGGTGCTGCTGGCGCCGCGGATCGCCCGGCAGGTCGCCCAGGGCGACCTCGGCACCACCTTCGGCGGCGGACCCTTGCCCTGCGCCGCCGCCGCCGCCAACCTCGAGGTGATCCGCGACGAGGACCTGCCGGGTCGCGCCCTCGTCCTCGAGCGACGGCTCCGGCGCGGCCTCGCCGACCTCCGGGCGGTGCGCTCGATCTCGGGGCGCGGGCTGCTCCTCGGCGTCGTCCTCGACCGTCCCGCCCGCCCCGTCCAGCTCGCGCTCTTCGAGCGCTCGATCCTGGTCGGCTCGGCCAACGATCCCTCGGTCCTCCGCCTCCTGCCGCCCCTCGTCCTGACCGACGGCGAGGCCGACCACTTCATCGCCGCCCTCCACGAGGTGCTGTCATGAGCCCGCCCCGTCTGATCGGAACCGACGACTGGCCGGACGACGCGGTCCGCGCCCTCCTGACCCGCGCCGCCGAGCTCAAGGCCGGCGCCGCCGGCCGCTCGCTCGCCGGCAGGACGCTGATCATGGTCTTCCTCAACCCCTCGCTGCGGACCCGGACCTCCTTCGAGATCGCGATGGCCCGGCACGGCGGCCAGGCGGTGGTCCTCGAGCCGGGCCGGGGGGCGTGGGCGATGGAGACCCGGCACGGCGTCGTCATGGACGGCGACGCGGTCGAGCACATCGTCGACGCCGCCCGGGTGCTCGGCCGCTACGGGCAGGCGGTGGCGGTCCGCGCCTTCCCCTCGGCCACGACCTGGACCGAGGCGCGACGGGACGACGTCGTCCACGCCTTCGCCCGCCACTCCGGAGTGCCGACGATCAACCTCGAGTCGGCGCGGCGCCACCCCTGCCAGGGCCTCGCCGACGCGCTGACCCTCCAGGAGAGCTTCGGCGAGCGGCCCAAGGGACGCCGCTTCGTCCTCGCCTGGGCCTGGCACCCGCGGCCGCTGCCCACCGCGGTGCCGGCTTCGGCGGCGATCGCCGCGGCCCGGCTCGGGATGGAGGTGGTCATCGCCCGGCCCCCCGGCTACGACCTCGACCCCGACGATGTCGCGGCGATCGAGGCGGTGGCCGGACGCAACGGCGGCTCGCTGTCGATGACCGCCGACCTCGACCAGGCGGTGGCCGGCGCCGACGCGGTCTACGCCAAGAGCTGGGGCTGCCTCGCCGACTACGGACGGCCCGAGGTGGAGGCCGCCCGGCGGGCGCCGCTGCGCAGCTGGATCGTCGACGAGCGGCGGATGGCGTCGACCCGCGACGGCGCCGGGATCTTCCTCCACTGCCTGCCGGTGCGGCGCAACGTCGTCGTCACCGACGGCGTGCTCGACGGCGCGTGGTCGCGGGTCACCGATCAGGCGGAGAACCGGCTGCACGTCCAGCGGGCGGTGCTCGAGACCATGCTCGAAGGCGAGGTGCGCGGATGACCGAGCTCGTCAACGGACTCAAGGACGCGTTGGAGTACACCCGGCTCTACCGGGAGCAGGTCTTCGTCGTCAAGCTCGGCGGCGAGGTCCTGTCGTCGGCCGAGGCCCTCGACAACGTGGCGATCCAGGTCGCCCTGCTCGAGTCGCTGTCGATCCGGGTCCTCGTGGTGCACGGCGGCGGCCCGCAGGCGAGCGAGCTGTCGCGCCGGATGGGCTTGACCCCCGAGGTCGTCGCCGGCCGCCGGGTGACCTCGCCCGAGGTCCTCGAGGTGGCCAAGATGGTCTATGGCGGCCGGCTCAACGTCGACGTGGTCGCCGCGCTGCGCGGCCACGGCGTGTCGGCGGTCGGGCTGACCGGCATCGACGCCGGGTTGGTCACGGTCCACCGGCGGCCGCCGGTCGAGGTCACCGACGACGCCGGCACCACCCGGACCGTCGACTTCGGCGAGGTCGGCGACGTCGACTCGGTCGACACGACGCTGCTCGACGTGCTGCTCCCGCGGGGCCACGTCCCGGTGGTCGCCTCGCTCGCCGCGGACGGCGCCGGCCGGGTGATGAACGTCAACGCCGACACCCTGGCGGCGCGGCTCGCCGCGGCCCTCGGCGCCGAGAAGCTGATCTACCTGACCGGCGCCCCGGGGCTGCTGCGCGACGCCGCCGACCCGACCTCGCTGGTCGCCTTCGCGGCGCCCGAGGACCTCCAGGCGCTGCTCGGCTCGGGCTCGGTCAAGGGCGGGATGCGGCCCAAGGTCGAGGCCTGCCTGACGGCGGTCAAGGGCGGCGTCCGGCGCACCCACATCATCGACGGACGGACCCCCGACGCGCTGCTCCTCGAGCTCTTCACCGGGGTCGGCAGCGGCACGATGATCGTCGGCGAGCGCGAGAAGCGGAGCTACGAGGCGGCCGGCCGGTGATCGACCCGGTCTCCCTCCTCGTCGACCTCGTCCGGACGCCGAGCCCGTCCGGCGACGAGGGCCGGGCGGCCGGGGTGCTCGCCGACTGGGCGCGGGCGCACCGGCTCGAGCCGGAGATCGACGACGCCGCGGTCCGGCTGGTCGTCGGCGGGACCCGACCGGGACCGACGCTGCTTCTCGCCTCGCACCTCGACACCGTGCCGCCGGGCGAGGGGTGGTCGGTCGCGCCCTATGACGGGGTGCTGCGCGACGGCCGGCTGACCGGTCGCGGAGCGGTCGACGCCAAGGCCTCGGTGGCCGCGATGGCGGCCGCCGCCGCGGCTCTCGCCGCGGCCGGCGGTCCCGCCGCCGGCCGGCTGGTCGTCCTCGCCACCTACTCCGAGGAGACCCGCGACACGACGATGCCGCGCGCCCTCGAACGGCTGGGCGGCGCCCCGGAGGCCGCGGTGGTCGGCGAGCCGACCTCGCTCGAGCCGTGCATCGCCCAGCGCGGCCAGCTGCTGGTCGAGCTTTCCTGGACCGGCGACCAGGTCCACGCCGGCTGGGCGGCCGGCCGGCGCCCGGCGCCGGTCAACGCGATCTCGGTCGCGGCCCGCGACCTGGTCGCCCTCGAGGGGCTGCGGTTCGAGCGTCAGCACCCGCTGCTCGGACCGGTGGCGGTCAACCCGACCGAGATCGCCGCCGGGGTCGCGCGCAACGTCACCCCGCCCATCTGCTCCGCCATGCTCGACATCCGCACCACCCCGGCCTACGAGCACGCCGAGATCGTGGCGATGCTCCGCGAGCGGCTCGCGGCCCGGGTCGAGGTCTACTCCGACCGGCTGGTGCCGGCCGAGACCCCGGCCGGCTCGCCTCTCCTCGCGGCGGTGACGAGGGTCCGTCCGGCGTCCGTCCCCTTCGCCTCGCCGACCTGCTCGGACTGGGTCTTTCTGCGCCACCTCGACGCGGTCAAGCTCGGGCCCGGCGACTCGCGGCGGTCGCACACCGCCGATGAGGCGATCGAGCTCGAGGAGGTCCGCGCCGGCGCCCGGCTCTACGCCGACATCGCACGGGAGGTCCTGAGATGAAGCGCAGCCTGTGGGGCGACGGCCGAGGGCTCGACGAGTCGATCGCGGCCTACACCGCGGGCGACGACCGGCGGTGGGACCAGCGGCTGCTGCGCTGGGACGTCATCGGCACGATGGCCCACGCCGCCGGCCTCGCCCGGATCGGGCTGCTGGAGGCGGCCGAGCACGCGGCCCTGGCCGGCGAGCTCGCGCGGACCCTCGCCGACGCCGACGCCGGGATCTTCGCGGTCACCGAGGACGACGAGGACGCCCACTCGGCCCTCGAGCACCGGCTCATCGACCGGCTCGGCGAGCTCGGCGAGAAGGTCCACGCCGGCCGGTCGCGCAATGACCAGGTGATGGCGGCGCTCCGGCTCTACCTGCGCGCCGAGCTGATCGAGCTGCAGCGCGAGGTGATCGCCGCGGCGCGCGCCCTGCTCGGCTTCGGACGGGCCAACGCCTCGGTCGTCCTGCCCGGTTTCACCCACCTGCGGCGGGCCATGCCGTCGTCGATCGGCCTGTGGGCGGCGGGTTACGCCGAGGTGCTCCTCGACGATCTCGGGCCGCTCGGCGCCGCTCTCGAGCTCGCCGACCGCGGACCCCTGGGCAGTGCCGCCGGCTACGGCGCGCCGCTGCCCCTCGACCGCCGGGGCGTGTCCGACGCCCTCGGCTTCGCCGCGCCCCAGCTCGCCAGCACCGCGGTCCAGCTGTCGCGCGGCAAGCTCGAGGCGGTGGTGCTCGGCGGGCTGTGGACGGTGGCCCGCGATCTCGCGGCCCTGTCCTGGGACGTCATCCTCTACACCTCCGACGAGCACGGCTATCTGGTGCTGCCCGGCGAGCTCGCGACCGGCTCGAGCATCATGCCGCACAAGCACAACCCCGATGTCTTCGAGCTCACCCGCGGCCGCGCCGGGGTGGTCGCCGGGCTCGCGGTCCAGGCGATGGCGGTGGCCGGCTCGCTGCCCGGCGGCTACCACCGCGATCTGCAGCTCACCAAGGGACCGGTGATGGAGGGGATCGACACCGTCCGGGCGATGCTCCGGATGGTCGCCGACGCGGTGCCCCGGCTCGGCGTCGACGCCGGGCGCTGCGCCGCATCGCTGTCCGGCGACCTGCTCGCGACCGACGAGGTCTTCCGCCGGGTCCGCGCGGGGGCGCCGTTCCGCGCCGCCTACCGCGAGGTCGCCGCCGAGATCGCCGGCGGCGCGGTCCCGCCGGCCCTCGAGCCGGCCGAGGTCCTCGCCGTGCGGCGCCACCTCGGGGGGGCCGGGGCGCCCGCCCTCGACGAGCTCGAGGAGGTCGCCGGACGGGCCGAGCGGCGGCTCGACGAACGCCACCGAGCCGCGTCCTCGGCAATCGACCGTTTGATCGGGGCGAGCCGGTGATGAGCGCCGTCGAGCGCCGCCGCCGCGCCATCCTCGAGCTCGTCGCCTCGCGCCGGCTCGAGACCCAGGAGCAGCTCGTCGCGGCCCTCGTCGAGCGCGGGCTCGGGGCGAGCCAGGCCTCGGTGTCGCGCGACATCGCGGCGCTCCGGCTGGTCAAGCTCGACGGCCGCTGGGCGGCCCCCGCCCTCGCCCCGCCGACCACCGACCCCAACGAGGAGCGGATCGCCGGCCGGCTGCTCGCCGTCGCCGCGGCGGGCGACCACCTGCTGGTGCTCTCGACGCCGCCCGGCGAGGCCCAGGGGGTGGCGCTCGCCCTCGACCGTCTCGCCCTCTCGGGCGTCGTCGGGACGGTCGCCGGCGACGACACGATCTTCGTCGCGGTGGTCGACGGCGCCGCCGCCGCCGCCCTCGCCGGGCGGCTCGGCGCCCTGATCCGCGGGTCGGCGACGCCTAGCCCGGAGCGCGCCTGACCCCTGGAATCAGGCTGAGGCTTCTTCGTTCCAGATCCGGCACCCGATGCGACGTCCCGGAAACCGTCGCAAGCGCGAAGGCACGAAGACACGAAGGGGATGGTGGTGCGGGCGTCCCGCTCGCAGTCTTGCGATCGACTGGATCGAGATACCGATGGCTGGGGCGAGCGTGAGTCGGGGCCGGTCAGGCCCTGAGCGAACCGGACAGGTACGGTTCGGGCTAGGGGCTGGTCAAGGACCAGAAGCCGGTCGTCCCGTCCTCGAAACCGTCGGCGAAGACGAGGTCGGTGGCGAACGGCCACTCGACCTGCCGGGCCTGGTAGACCTCGGCCGGGGCGGTCGCCGGGACGGGGTCCTGGGCCCAGGCGGTGAGCTGGATCTGGTCGTACAGGTTCCAGCTCGTAGCGTCGAAGGTGATCGGCTGGACGACGGTCTCACAGGCGCCGGCGGCGACCGCGATGTCGACCCCGGCGAGACCCTGCATCACCGTGTTGCGGTTGTAGGACTCGGTCAGGGGGTAGGTCGCGAGCGACTGGACGACGAACACCCGCATCGTCTTGCCCGTCCCGCCCGGCTCGACGCACACCTCGACCGAGACCTCGAAGGTCGGGCCGGCGAGCTGGGTCGCCATGATGTCGACCGTGACATCGGTGGGAATCGCCTGCCGGGCGATGAGCTTGCTCTCGAAGGTGCTGATCGGCCAGGCGTCGAACAGCCCGTCGTAGTAGTACGACGGGTAGCCGAGGAAGATCGGGTCGTAGAAGGCCTTGCGGGCGTCACCCCAGGGGGTGGCGTAGCTGTCGGTGTGGTGGATCGAGATCGACGCGAACGTGTCGGGGTAGGTCTCGACGAGGTACGTGACCGTGGGACCCGCGGTCGTGCAGGTGCCTCACCAGTCCGCCGTGATGTACTCCCCGAGCACCGTACGCTCCGCCGAGAAGACCTCTCCGACCGTGAAGATCGCCGCGGCGAGCGCCGCGCCGACCACCAGGGAAGCTCCGAAGGGCCCTGTTCTCATGATCGCCTCCTCCTCGGCGAAGATTGTATACAATCGCTCTCACATTGTATACAATCTGCAAGCGTCAGCCCAACGACCCGGCGACGGGTCGGGGCGCCGGAGGTGGCCGGTGACGGAAGCTCGCTCGCGCAGGACCAACCTCGCGATCGCTCGCCCGATGTGGCTCGCGATCGTGCTCGTCGCGGTCGCCGCGACCGCCGCCGCCGGGCCGCCGCCCGACTTCCGGCTCCAGGACCTCGACGGAAACTGGGTCACCCTGTCCGACCACGTCGGCAAGGACGTGGTCTATGTGACCTTCTGGGCGACCTGGTGCGTGCCCTGTCGGCGCGAGATGCCCTACCTCCAGCAGCTCCACGAGGACCTCGCCGACCGGGGCCTGACGATCATCGGGGTCAACACCGACCCGCCGGGGACGACGAGCAAGATCAAGCCCTACATCAAGCAGTACAAGATCGGCTACCTCACCGTCCTCGACCCGAACAACAACGTCCTCGACAAGTACAACCCGACCCGCGAGCTGCCCTACGCGGTGCTCGTCGACCGCACGGGCAACGTCCACGAGGTCTTCGCCGGCTACCGCAAGGGCGACGAGGTGCGGCTGCGCGAGAAGGTCCTCGAGCTGCTCGACGCACCGACCGGCGGGGAGGGGGAGGCTCCGTCCGGTGACCCGAGCTAGCGCCCTCGCGGCGGTGCTCCTCGTCGCCCTCGCCCCGACCGCGGCGGCCGGGGACGACGAGAGCCCGCCGGCCAAGCGCTACCGGATCTTCGGCCAGCTGACCACCGAGCTCGAGCTCAACCAGGCCGAGGACGAGAACGATCCCGAGGACGGCGACTACACCAAGCTCAAGCAGATCGTCGCGGTCAACCTCGAGTGGTCCAAGCTCACCGTCGGCGTCCAGCTCGAGCTGCTCGACTACTCCGACCCCGAGCTCGTCGACCGGCTCGACCTCGACCGGTTGCACGACACCCTCGAGCTGCGCCGCTACTATGTCGACTACCAGGGCGACCACCTCTCGGGGCGGCTCGGCACCTTCTTCTCGTCGCTCGGCCGCGGGCTCACGCTGTATGTCCAGAAGAACGACGTGCTCGGCTTCGACGAGCCGATCCACGGCGCGTTCGCGAAGCTCAACCTCGAGCACTTCGACATCTCGGCGGTCGGCGGCACGGTGACCGAGCCCCAGCTCCAGAACCAGTTCAACCGCGAGTTCGAGGACGAGGTCTATGGCGGCCGGGTCATTGCCCGCCTGCCCCTCGACCTCTACCTCGGCGGCTCGGCGGTCCGCGCCGAGCTCGACCGCTTCTTCCCCGAGGGCACCGACGAGGTCGAGGTCTGGTCGGCCGAGGGCGGCGGGACCGGGCTCTTCGGCTTGCTCGACATCGCCGCCGAGTGGTCCGAGCTGACCAAGACCGAGGCGACCCGGGTGCGCGACGGGTACGGCCGGTACTTCTCGGCGGCCGCCTATGTCGGTCCGGTCTCGATCCTCGCCGAGTACAAGGACTACTACAACTTCGCCTACCGCTACAACCTGCCGCCCAATGCCGGCCGCGCCGACGAGTCCTACGATCACAACGACGTCAAGGGACCGCGGCTGCTGGTCTCGGCCGACATCCTGGCGACCGGCTCGATCGTCCACGGAAGCTACGCCGAGTTCGACAGCCACAGGACCTCGAGCTCGCCCGGCGGCACCGAGGGCGACCGTCAGACCGAGTGGTACGCCGGGCTCGAGCAGACGATCGGCCGGGTCTACTTCCAGGGCAGCTACTTCGACCGGGACTGGCTCGACCGCGGGATCACCGAGACCCACACGATCGGCGACTTCCACCTGACGGTGGGCGGCTCGGGCGAGATCATCCTGGGCTGGGACGAGCGGCTCGAGGAGGCGGACTACTTCAGCCTCGGCACCACCCGCACCACCGCCGCCTACTCGCTCTCGCCGTGGGGCACGGTGTCGCTGCGCTACTCGTGGGAGGAGCGCAGCGGCTTCGACAAGGAGGACTTCTGGGGCGTCGAGGTCCAGGCCCTGCCGCGCAGCGACCTGATCATCACGCTGTTCGGCGGGGGCGATCCGGGCGGTCTGGTCTGCGCCGGCGGTCAGTGCCGGATCGAGCCCCGCTTCAAGGGCTACCGGGCCAACATCACGTGGCGGTTCTGATGGCGACCCCCGGTCATCGAACCCCCGCATCGCGACGCACATCTCCCCGACCGGGGATGGGAGACGGTATGTTCACCAGGATCCGGCTCGTACCCGCTATCGTCCTCACGGCGACGCTGCTCATCGTCACCGTCGCCGGCGCCGCCGACCGGGTGGTGCTCGGCGAGTACTTCACCAACCTCTATTGAACCTCCTGTGCGACCACGGGTCCCGTGGTCGAGCAGATCGCCGAGGACTACCCGGACCGGTTCGCCGCGCTGTCGATGCACGTCAACGGCGACGGCTTCGACACGCCCTGGGGGCAGGACCGGCTCGACTCGTTCTACGGCATCCCCGGCGCGGTCCCGACCTTCATGGTCGACGCGCTGTGGAACTGCCAGTCCCCCGGCGACTACCGGTACTACGTCGAGCAGCAGCTCGCCAGCCCAACCGACATGACCCTCGAGCTGTCGGGCAGCCCGGTCGGCGGAGCGACCTGGGACATCACCGCGCGGCTCTGTCACGAGGGCAGCGGCTCGCGCCCGATCCGGCTCTTCACCGCGGCCGCCCTCGACGGCTATCCCAACCCGCCGCGCCACTCGACCAACGTCCTGCGGCAGAACGCCTTCGAGACCGATCTGGCGATCGCCGGCGGCGCCTGCGAGACCGTCACGACGCGGATCACCTTCGACCCCGAGAGCATGGCCGCCACCTCGGACATCGTGATCATCGCCTGGGCCCAGAAGCCGGCCGCCACCGCGCCGACGACGGTCTACCAGGCGGCCGTCATGCGCTGGCCCTTCCCGGCCGGCAGCCAGCTCACCACCATCGAGATCGAGCCGGCCGACGCGACCGTCGCGGTCGGCGGCACGGTCGGCTTCACCGCCCAGGGCAAGGACCAGCACGGCGCCGAGTACCCGCTCGTCAATCCCGTCTGGAGCCTCGGGACGGGGAGCGGCGGTGGGACCTTCGACCCCGGTACCGGGACCACGACCACCTTCACCGCGACCGCGGTCGGAACCCGCCAGCTCCTGTGCAGCGAGGGCGGCGTCACCGGCGGCGCCATCGTCACCATCACCGCAGCGCCGCGCCTCGCGACCATCGAGATCGAACCTGCCGACGCCTCCGTCGCGGTCGGCGGGACGGTCGCCTTCACCGCCACCGGTCGCGACCAGTACGGCGACGAGTTTCCGCTCGGCGCCCCGGTGTGGACGATCGACGGCGACGGCGACGGGACCTTCGAGCCGGCCACCGGCGCCGCCACCACCTTCACCGCCTCGTACCCCGGGAGCGCGACCGTGCGCTGCACCGACGGCGCCGTCGTCGGCAGCACCGGGCTCGAGATCACCGGCGACGCGCCGCGGCTCGCCACGATCACGGTGAGCCCGGCGAGCGCGACCATCCGGGTCGGCGACAGCCTCGCGCTCAGCGCGACCGGCACCGACCAGTACGGCCGCGCCATCGCCCTCGCCGACCCGGTCTGGCGGGTCGAGGGCGTCGGCGCCGGCACCCTCGAGCCGGCCGGCGGCAGCGCCGCGACGACCTTCACCGCCACCGCGGTGGGCAGCGTCTCGGTGATCTGCAGCGACGACGGCGTCGAGGGGTCGGCGGCCGTCACCATCACCGCCGCCGGTCTGCCCGCGCCGCGCAAGGTCACCAGGCGGGTCGCGCCGTGACGCCATCCGCCGACGCCCGCCGGATCACCAGGGCGCGACCCGGTCTCGCGGCACCGTATCGAATCCTCGATCGGCCCTCGGCCGGGCCGACTGGAGGTGTGGCCCGAACCCACACGGCCGAACAGCTCAGGAGAGAGGGAGGACCAATGCGCAAGGCAACACTTCTGATCGGCATCCTGCTCGCAGCCGGGATCACGATCGCCGCGGACGGCGTGCCGCTCGACGCCTATCCGAAGACGAGCATCGCCGAGGACGCCACGGCGACCTGGTGCGGCTTCTGCCCGAACGCCTACGCCGGGCTCGAGATCGTGCACCAGAACTTCGGCTACGACGCCTTTGTCAGCGTCCGCTACTACGAGACGAGCGGCAGCTACGGCACCACCGAGACCGACGCCCGCAACGACGCCTACGGTGTCACGGGCTTTCCGACGGTGATCATCGACGGTACCAACCGCTTCGTCGGCGCCGGTACCGCGACCGCAGCCACCGGCCAGCCCTACCTCAGCACGGTCGAGGTGGCAAGCCTGGCGCCGGCCCCGATTCGGATCGACATCGACTCGTTCAACCCGGCGACCGGTGCAATCTCGGCCACCGTCACCATGTACTCGGCGACCGCCTCGCTGAGCAACGAAACCGTGCTCTTCGTGCTCGTCGAGGACAACGTCGCGGCGAGCCACACCCACGTCGCCCGCGACCTGATCTACGACACCATCACCCTGAGCGGCGCGGGCTCGACCGCAGTGTTCAACAAGAGCTTCGTGATCGACCCGGGCTGGAACCAGGGCAACCTCCACGCGGTCGCGCTCGTCCAGCACGAAAACCCCCCGGGTGTTCCCCGGGAGGTCCTCCAGGCAGCCTCGACCTGGCCCCAGCCGTCCTACCGGGTCCGCGGCATGGTGCCCTTCAGCCCGATCAGCTTCGGCGCATCCTCGGGCACGCAGATGGGCGAGGAGTTCACGGTCATGAACACCGGGCTGACCGACACCTTCACCATCGACGTCGTGGTCGACTCGGCGCCCGCCGGGTGGCAGACGACTCTGGTCGACGGTTCCGGAACGCCGCAGACCCCGCCCTACGCTTTTGGCCTCAACAACGAGGCAGCCACCACCTTCCGGGTCGACGTGACGCCGAGCTCGTCGGGCCAGATGGACTACCACGTCGAGATCGACTCGCCCAACCTGAGCTCGCCTCTGACCATCCCCTTCACCTACTTCACCGACGACCTCGACGTGATGCTGGTCGACGACGACGGCGGCGACCCCTTCGAGCTCTACTTCACCGCGGTGCTCGACGCCGCGGGCAAGAGCTACGGCGTCTGGAACCGCAGCCTGAGCCCGCTGTCGGCGGACGTCGCGACCAACACCAACGTGCTCATCTGGAACGCCGGCTTCACCTCGCCGTCGCTCGACGCCGACGACAAGGCCTTCGTCGGCCAGTACCTCGACGCCGGCAAGGCGCTCTTCTTGAGCGGTCAGGACGTCGGCTGGGACCTCAACGAGAACAACCCCGACCCCGTGTGGTACCAGACCTACCTGCACGCCACCTATATCCGTGACGACACCAACATCATGTACCTCGACGGCGTCGCCGGCGACCCGGTGAGCGACGGGTTGACCCTGCACATCGCCGGCGGCTCGGGCGCCAACAACCAGGACTACCCGGACGAGATCGAGGCCGCCGACGCCGACGCCACCGAGATCCTGCACTACCAGGGCGACGGCTGCGGCGCGATCCGGGCGCTCGACAGCGTGTCGAAGGCGCGGCTGGTCTACCTCGGCTTCGGCTTCGAGGGCATCGACGACGCCCAGGACCGCTCGGACCTGCTGCTCGACGCGCTGGGCTGGATCGGCCCCGAGCTCCTCATCGACGGCTTCGAGACCGGCGACCTGAGCGCCTGGCAGTAGTGGCGCACCGACCGTTTCCGGCTCGCTTCACCCCCGCCCCGGCGGGGGTCTCTTTCGGTCCGGAGGTGGGAGGCCCGAAGGTCGGGAGGGGTCGGCAGCGCCGAGCTTCCCGGCGATCGCGGTCGTCGCAATAGCCGAGCGGGGGCGCCGTCCCCCGCCGCAACCAACACGAGCAAGGAGGAGGACCCCATGAGCAACGCAGCGATGCAACGGGTGCTGGTCGCGCTCGCGGCGGTGTCGTTGGCCGCGAGCGGCGCCGTCGGCGCGGATCGGATGGTGGTCGTCGAGCACTTCACCGCCACCTGGTGAGGGTCCTGCGTGACCGCGGGTCCCGTGGTCAGCAACATGATCGACGCCTACCCGAACACTCTCGCCTTCATCGCGATCCACGACGGCGACAGCTACGAGGTCCCCTGGGGGACCATGCGCGATGGGGTGTACCAGGCGGCCTGGACCCCCTTCGACTGCCAGGACGGTCTGTATGACGCGTGGCCGATCACCAGCTACGAGTCGAAGTTCCTCGCCCGCCAGGCGATCCCCACCGACGTCACCATCGACCTCGAGGTCTTCGGCGCCGGCACCGACTGGAACGTCAGCGCGGTGGTCTGCATCGAGCCGGGCGGGACCGGCAAGACGATGAAGGTCTGGATGGCCCAGGTCCTCGACCACTACGGTCCGGCGAACTTCGACCGGAACATGGTCCGCTCCGGCACGAACGGGGTCGAGATCACCCTCGCCCCGTCCGAGTGCACGACCGTCACCGAGAGCCTCACCCT
The DNA here is from genome assembly GCA_025456145.1 of Thermoanaerobaculales bacterium. GTDB lineage: Bacteria > Acidobacteriota > Thermoanaerobaculia > Thermoanaerobaculales > Sulfomarinibacteraceae > JAHECW01. The sequence goes on from JALOLD010000048.1 coordinate 68,530, forward strand.
CGACTCGGTCAGCCAGGCGTCGCCGGACACCGTCAAGTTCTTCGCCTGGGCCCAGGACACGGTCTTCGTCTACAACCCGCAGGTCCAGTACATCAACGGAACCTGGTACGGCGCCTGGTTCGGCGAGATCTACCAGGGCGCCAAGGCCCTCGCGCCCTTCGAGGGCGCCTTCCGGGACGGCTTCGAGGACGGTACCACCTCGGCCTGGGGCAGCGTCTCGCCCTGACCCTGCCGTCCTCATCACCCTCGGCCGCCCCCGCTCCGGCGGGGGCGGTCGTTTTCCGCCACGCCTCGCGACGCCGTAAGGTCCAACCACCGGCAACCCGGAGGCGTCATAATCGTACTGCCTGGCAACGCCCGGCCCCGTCCCGGGCCGGCCCGATCACGGCCGGCGCGGGGCGCCGCCCACGTCTCCGGAGGACCACTCATGCGCCACGCTCTCGCGATCCCGATGCTCGCGATCATCGCCCTCGCGGCGACCGCCGCGGCGGCCGATGGCGGCACCCGCCTGCTCCGCTACCCCGACATCCACGGCGACACCGTGGTCTTCTGCTATGGGGGCGATCTGTGGACCGCCCCCGCCGCGGGTGGCGAGGCCACCCGTCTCACCGCCCACCCCGGGCAGGAGCTGTTCCCGCGGTTCTCGCCCGATGGGCGCTGGATCGCCTTCACCGGCCAGTACGACGGCGACGAGCAGGTCTATGTCATGCCGTCGGGCGGCGGCGAGCCGCGGCGGCTGACCTGGTACCCGGCCGCCGGCCCGCTGCCGCCGCGCTGGGGGACCGACCACCAGGTCTTCGGTTGGACCCGCGACGGCCGCTCGGTGCTCTTCCGCTCGATGCGCGAGGCCAGCCCCGAGGTCGACGGCCGGCTCTACACCGTGCCCGTCGAGGGCGGTCTGCCCACCCCCCTGCCGATGCCCAACTCGGGGGCCGGCGACCTCTCGCCCGACGGCACGCGGATCGTCTACTCGCCGCTGTTCCGCGACTTCCGCCACTGGAAGCGCTACCAGGGCGGCTGGGCCCAGGACCTGTGGATCTTCGACCTCGCCACCGCCGAGGTGACGCCGGTCGCCCACGGCCCGCGCACCGAGCGCGACCCGATGTGGATCGGCGACCGGGTCTACTTCGTCTCCGACCGCGACGACCGGCTCAACCTCTTCGTCGCCGACCCGGCGGGCGGGGCGGTCGAGCAGCTCACCTTCCACGACCCGTGGGATGTCCGCTGGCCGGCCACCGACCACGAGGGCCGCATCGTCTACGAGCTCGACGGCGAGCTGCGGGTCTTCGACATCGGCTCGCGGACCGACCGCGCGATCACCGTCACGGTCCCCGACGACGGTTTGTGGAAGCGGCCCCGCCGGGTCGAGGCGGAAGGTCTCATCGAGGACTTCGGTCTGTCGCCCAAGGGCGAGCGGGCGCTCTTCACCGCCCGCGGCGAGGTCTTCACCGCACCCATCGAGAAGGGTCGCACCCGCAACCTGACCCGCTCCTCCGGCGCCCACGACCGGGACGCCGTCTGGTCGCCCGACGGGCGCACCGTCGCCTTCATCTCGGACGGCTCGGGCGAGGACGAGGTCTGGCTGGTCGACCAGGAGGGCGGCGAGCCGCCCCGCCAGCTGACCCGCGGCCACGCCGTCCGGTTGCGCGACCTCCTCTGGTCGCCCGACGGCGAGCGCCTCGCGGTGACCGACATCTTCGGCCGGCTCTTCGTGGTCGCGGCGAGCGACGGCGCCGAGACCGCGGTCGCCGACGACATCCTCGGCGGCATCTTCGACGCCGCCTGGTCGCCCGACGGCGGCCACCTCGCCTTCAGCCTGCGCAACGAGGCCGGGGTGCGGCGGATCCACATCTGGACCGTCGCGACGGGCGAGACCCGTCAGGTGACCTCCGACTTCTTCGCCGCCTACAGCCCGGCCTGGGACCCCGACGGGCGGTATCTCTTCTACATCTCGGAGCGGGCCTATGCGCCGCAGATCTCCGATCTCGAGTTCGACTACGCCGGCAACCGGCGGGACGGGATCTTCGCGGTCGCCCTGCGCCGGGACGTCGAGCCGCTCCTGCCCCCCGAGAGCGACGAGGTGAAGATCGACGGCGACGACGGCACGGACGGCGCGGACGGCTCGACCAAGGGCGAGGACGCGAAGAAGAACAAGGGCGAGAAGAAGAACGGCAAGGGTGACGAGGGCGGTGCCGAGCCGGAGGCGGCGAAGAAGCCGGTCGTCATCGACTTCGACGGGCTCGACCGGCGGGTCATGCGGGTGCCGGTGGCGCCCGGCAACTACGCCGGGCTCGCGGCGGTCGAGGGCCACCTCGTGTGGGTCAGCCGCGGCGCCTTCGTCTACGGCGGCGACTTCGGCCGCGATGCCTCGATCAGGCTCTACGACCTCGCCGAGCGCGAGGAGTCCGAGCTCGTGGCCGACATCCGCGGCGCCGCGCTCTCGGCCGACGGCCGCAGGCTGCTCGTCCGCTCGGGCGGCGGCTTCAAGCTCCTCGAGGTCAAGAAGGGCGGCGGCGAGGCCAAGACGGTCGCCACCTCGGGCCTCGTCATGGACCTCGACCCGCCCGCCGAGTGGCGCCAGATCTTCGACGAGACCTGGCGGATCTTCCGCGACACCTTCTACGTCGAGAGCATGCACGGCTACGACTGGGCGGCGCTCAAGACGCGGTACGCCGCGCTGTTGCCCGATGTCGCCCACCGGTCGGACCTCAACTACGTGCTCAGCGAGATGATCGCCGAGCTCAACGCCGGCCACACCTATATCGACGGCGGCGACTTCCAGATCCCCGAGCGCCCGCCGGTCGGCCTGGCCGGGGCGCGGTTTGAGCTCGACGCCGACGCCGGGCGCTACCGCATCGCCGCGATCCTGCCCGGTCACAACGAGGAGGAGCCCTACCGCTCGCCGCTCACCGAGGTCGGCGTCGAGGTTCGCGAGGGCGACTACGTGCTCGCCATCGACGGCCGCGAGCTCACGGCCTCGGACAACCCCTACCGGCTCCTCCAGCACCTCGACTCGACGGTGACCCTGACGGTCAACGACCGGCCGAGCTTCGAAGGGGCGCGCGAGGCGACCTACCGGGCCCGGCGCTCGGAGTCGCCGCTCGTCTATCTCGAGTGGGTGCTCGGCAACCTCGAGCGGGTCAAAGAGCTGAGCGGCGGCAGGCTCGGCTATCTCCACATCCCCGACATGGGCGACCAGGGCCTCGCCGAGTTCGTCAAGTGGTACTACCCGCAGATCCGCACCCAGGGGCTCGTCGTCGACGTCCGCAGCAACGGCGGCGGCAACGTCTCCGAGATGCTCCTCGAGCGGCTCGGCCGCAAGGCCATGGGCACCGGCTTCGCCCGGACCCGGGACCTCGCCGACACCTACCCGACCACCGTCTTCCTCGGCCCGATGGCCTGCCTGATCAGCCAGACCTCGGCCTCGGACGGCGACATCTTCCCCTACTACTTCCGTGAGGCCGGGCTCGGCCCGCTGATCGGCAAGCGGACCTGGGGCGGGGTGGTCGGCGGCGGCGACACCAGGCTCGTCGACGGCGGCTCGGTCTTCGTCCCGACCGCCTCGACCAACGACCTCGCCGGCGAGTACATCATCGAGGGCCACGGGGTCGACCCGGACATCGAGGTCGACAACGACCCGGCGTCGGTGATCGCCGGGCGCGACCCGCAGCTCGAGCGCGCGGTCGCCGAGCTCCTCGCCGCGATCGAGCGGGGCACGACGACCCTGCCGAGCCGCCCGGCCGACCCAATCAAGACGCCCCGGCCGCGCTGACCTCTCGCAGCCGCGGCAGCATCCGGAGCGACGACCGAGATCCCCCCTGAGCACCGCCGCTCAGCGGGTGTGCCGGGCTCGACATTGTGCTCAGTAAGGCGCTCACGTCCGCCACTCCTCGCGCACAATGTCCAGCCGGGCACCCCCGGGAGGCGCGCCCCTGAGCAGGTGCCGAAGCGCCGATGCAGGCCGCCGCTCGCGTCGCCGGCGCGGTCGCAGCTCCCCCGGTTCGC
>JALOLD010000135.1 GCA_025456145.1 Thermoanaerobaculales bacterium
CCTCGCCAACCGCCGCCGTCTCGGCGAGATCGTTCGCCGGCACGGCGTTCCCGGCGGCTGGCCGGCCGACCTCGCAGCCTCCTATCTCGGCTCGAACCTGCGCTACGACATCGGTCCGCCCGAGCTCGCCGGGATCGCGGAGTTCTGGGCTCGCTGCCACGCCCTCGGGATCGTCGAGCGGCTGCGGCCGATGAGGCTCTATCGGAGCTCCTCATGAATGATGAATGATGAATGATGAATGAGGAGAGCTGCGCCCGACCGGCGTTCGTCCTCGAAGCAGGTCGGTTTGCGATGAACCTCATCGTTCATCACTCATCACTCATCACTCATCATTTTAGAGGGCTTACCTCACGGCCACGAGCTTGCCGGGAGCAGGGATGGAGGGTCTTCCCAGCGGTACCGCTCGAGGTCGAGCCGCCCGGCGGCCGAGAACTCGATACCCTCGGACTCGAGCATGGCGCGCTGCAGCCCGACTGCCACGGCACGCCGTCGGGGCAGCGGTGGAGCACCCAGCCGACCGCGCGTGGCGAGATCCGGTTCCCCAGACAGCCCGCGATCTGGCCGTAGGTCATGACCCGTCCCTCGGGGATCGCCCGGACGATCGCGAGCACCTCGTCGCGAACCGACGGACGATCGCCCTCGACATCGCCGTGGACGCGGGCGCCGCGTTGTCTGCTGGCCATCGGCCGGAAGTGTAGCGCAGCCCGGTCGACGAGATCGATCGCCATCCCGCCGCCCCGCCACAAGCCGCGCCGCATCGTCCATAATCGCTGGGTATGCTGGTCCAGGTCGCGATCCCCATGAGCGCTCCCGAGCCTCTGACCTACGAGGTTCCGCCCGGGCTGGTCCGTTTCGTCTCGCCCGGCGTCCGGGTCCGGGTCCCGCTACGGTCCCGCCACGCGACCGGTCTGGTGGTCGCCCTCGGCGAAACCGGCGACCTCCCCCCGGGGACGATCCGCCCGATCGCCGAGGTCCTCGACTCGTCGCCGCTGCTGCCGACCCGGCTGCTCGAGATCGGCGAGTTCATCTCGTCGTACTACCGCTGTCCGCTCGGGACCACGCTCGCCGCGATGATCCCGGCGCGGCTCTTCCGCGCCGATGCCGAGGAGGTCGAGCTCACCCCGCCCGGCGCGGCGGTCGAGACCGGGCGCCTGCCCCCCGGTCAGGAGGCGATTCTCACCGTCCTCCGCGACGCCCCGAGGCTCAAGGTGCCGACCCTGCTCGGCCGGGCCGGGCTGACCGGCCGGTCGGCGCTCGACGCGGTGGTCGAGGCCGGCTGGGCCCGGTTGCGCCACACCCGCCGCGACCGCCCTCCGGAGGTCGAGGTCGCCGCCGTCCGGCTCGCCGGCCTGACCCTCGACGAGCTCCTGGAGCGGTGCCCGCGCGCCCCGCGACAGCGGGCGGTCGTCGAGTGGCTCGCCGCCGAGGGCCGCCCGGCGCTGGCCACCGAGGTCGCCGCGGCGACCGGCTGCTCGACCGCTACCCTGCGGACCATGGAGCGCCGGGGGCTGCTCGAACGGTTCAGCCAGCGTCCGGCGCAGCGCCACCGCTGGTCGTTGGCGAGCGGCGCCGAGCGCCACCGCCTGACCGACGAGCAGGCCAGCGCGGTCGCCGCGGTCAGCGAGGCCGCCGCGGCCGGCGGGTACGCGCCGTTCCTGCTCCACGGGGTGACCGGCTCGGGCAAGACCGAGGTCTACCTGCGCTGCCTCGAGGCGGTGCTCGCGGCGGGTCGCGGAGGGATCGTGCTGGTGCCCGAAATCGGTCTGACGCCGGCCGCCTCGGGCGCGATCGAGCAGCGCTTCGGCCGTGCCGTCGCGGTCCTCCACTCGGCCCAGTCCGACGGCGACCGCTGGCGCGAGTGGCTGCGGATCCGGGCCGGTGAGGCCCGGGTCGTCGTCGGCCCGCGCTCGGCGCTCTTCGCCCCGGTCGACCGGCTCGGACTGCTCGTCGTCGACGAGGAGCACGACGGCGCCTACAAGCAGCAGGAGGCGCCGCGCTACCACGCGCGCGATCTCGCCCTGGTGCTCGGCCGCGACGCCGGGGTGCCGGTGCTCCTGTGCTCGGCCACTCCCTCGGCGGAGACCGCGGCGTTGGCCCAACGCGGCCTCGCGGTCAAGCTCCGATTGAGCCGGCGGGTCGCCGGCAGCCGGCTGCCCTCGGTCGAGCTCGTCGATCTGCGCCGCCAGCCCGCCGAGCCCGGCGAGCAGGGCCGCACCCTGTTCTCCGGGCCGCTCAAGAATGCCCTGGCCGAGACCCTCGCCCGCGGCGAGCAGGCGATCCTGCTCATCCAGCGCCGCGGCTGGGCGCCGGTGCTGATGTGCCGCGACTGCGGCCACCGGGTCGACTGCCCGTCGTGCTCGGTGGCGATGGTGGTCCACCGGCGCAGCAGCGACCTGCGCTGCCACTACTGCAGCCACCACCAGCCGCTGCCCGTCTCGTGCCCGGCCTGCGGCGGGCAGCTGCTCGACCCGGTCGGCGCCGGCACCGAGAAGGTCGCCCACCACCTCCGCCTCCTCCACCCCGAGATCCGCGCGGTGATCCTCGACCGCGACACGGTCCGCCGTCGCGACGGTCTCGAGCAGGCCCTCGGCGCCTTTGCCTCCGGCGACGCGCAGGTCCTGGTCGGCACCCAGATGGTCGCCAAGGGCCACCACTTCCCGGGAGTCACGCTGACCGGGGTCATCTCGGCCGACGCCCTGCTCAACCTGCCCGACTTCCGTTCGGGCGAACGGACCTTCCAGCTCCTCACCCAGGTCGCCGGCCGGGCGGGGCGCGGCGACCGGCCGGGCCGCGTCGTCATCCAGACCTACTACCCCGACCACCCGGCGGTGCGCTTCGCCTGCAGCCACGAGGTCGACGCCTTTCTCGACGAAGAGCTGGTCTTCCGTCGCGCCTTCGCCTACCCGCCGGCGGCGCGTCTCGCCCTGCTCCGCTTCGAGTCGCGGACCGAGCGAGGGGCGCGCGCCGCCGCCGAGGCGGCCGCCGAGGCGATCGGCCGGCCGCCGGAGGGGACCCGGGTCCGCGGCCCGGCGCCCTCGCCGATCGAGAGGATCCGCGGCCACTTCCGGTGGCAGGTGATGATCAGCGC
>JALOLD010000049.1 GCA_025456145.1 Thermoanaerobaculales bacterium
CGCAGCCCGCGCTACCGGAACTGCACCACCTGCCACGTCGCGGTCCACGGCTCGAACACGTCGCCGCTGCTGCTCAAGTAGGGGGTGGATCGATGAAACTCAATCACCTCTCGATCGCCGCCTTCGCCTGCATCCTCGTGGCCGCCAGCCTGCCAGCAGCCGCCCAGTCGACGTCCTTCGACGTCGAGGTCGGCTACCAGGAGGTCAATGTCCAGGGCAACGAGGGCATGTACCGCACGCAGATCAACCAGTCGGACGGCGTGGTCCTCAACAACCTTTCGGTCAACTTCGTCGACGGTTCGGGCAACGCCGGGTTCGCCGACCGGCTGCGCATCGACGCCTCGGGCTTCGGCGGCGCCCCGGCCGGTCGCTTCCGGCTCGACATGGGGCTCGGCAACGCCTACCGGCTTTCCCTCTTCTACCAGGAGATGGAGAGCTACAGCGCGCTGCCGGCCTACGCCAACCCCCTGCTCGACGACGGCGTCGTCCCCGGCCAGCACACCTGGGACCGCGACCGGGACGTCTTCGACCTCCGGCTCGAGCTGCTGCCCGGCGGCACGGTGACCCTTCGCCACGACCTACATCCAGGGGACCATCCTCCAGGGCTGGCGCGAGTTCGACGGCGAAATCCGCGACTCGCTGGCGCCCGGAGAGGGCATCGGCAACGACCCCGGTGTCACCCTCGGCCAGCCGATCGAGCTCGACTCCTTCGACCGCACGACGACGACCGATGTCGAGACCCCGGTCACCACCGTCCACCTCACCGGCCGGCTCGCCGAGACCGCACGCCTCACCGCCTCCTATGTCACCGCCGACGCCGACGGCGACGTCCGGATGAGCGAGCTGCTGTCGGGAAGCCTGGCGTCGTTCCAGATCTCGCGCTTCTTCGCCGGGCTCGACCAGTCGGTCGAGAGCCGGACCGAGAACCCCTACTGGCGGGGCGAGCTCCGTCTCGACTGGGACATCAGCCACAAGGTCGGGATGAGGCTGGGCTACGAGGCCCGCCAGCGCGAGCTCGAGGGCTGGACGATGATCTCGAGCCTCTACTCGGACACCCTCAACTTCGGCGGTTTCGACCCGCGCGACATCTCGACCCTCGTCGAGGCCGAGACCGGGTACGAGCGCGAGGACGACATCGCGACCGTCCGCTTCGATTTCCGCGACCTCGGTGCGTTCTCGCTGTGGGCGGAGTACGCGGTCGACAACCAGGACCTCGACGTCGCCGCGGACGTCGCCCAGATCGTCCTGCCGGGCGGTCAGGAAGGCGAGTTCGACCGGGAGATCTCGTCGTACAACGTCGGCGGGTCGGTCGGCATCGGCGGCTTCAAGCTGCTGCTCGATGTCGTCGGCCAGGACGCCGACGACATCGTCATGCGCACCGACTTCAACGACCGGATGAGGCTTCGCGGTCGGATCGACTGGGCGATCGGCCGGATCCTCCGGGTCCTGCTCACCGCCGAGTCGATCGAGTCCGACAACGATGCCTCGGGGGTCGGCTACCAGGCCGAGACCGACCGCTGGGCGGTCGACCTGACCCTGACCCCGACCGACAGCTTCACGCTGCGTGCGGCCTACGACGCCTACAGCACCGACACCGAGATCCCGATCCGGGTCCCGCAGAGCTTCGAGATCGTGCCGTCGATCTACGCCGAGGACGCCGAGCTTCTCGAGGGCGGCCTGATGTGGAAGGTCTGGGTCCTCACCCTCGACGCCGCCTACTCGACCTTCGAGAACACCGGGAGCTTCCCGTTCCAGCTCGACCGGGCCGCCGCCCGCCTGGCGGTCGACCTGTCGAAGCACTTCGCGATCGCCGGCGAGTTCGAGAACTGGGACTACAGCGAGGAGGCGTTCCCGATCGCCGACTACGACGCCGACCGCTGGGGCCTGTTCGTGCGCTGGCGCCAGTAACGCCGACCACACCGGACCGATCCGACGGGGGGCCGCCGAGGCCCCCCGTTTTCCGTTGCCGGCTCGACATTGGGGGCTTGAGGGCTCGAGGCATCACAGCTGACGCTGGCGATGCCGCCGGGTGGTATTCTCGCCACCGCACCCGCCTGGGGATGCACCGCCCATGACCACCGCCCACCCCCTCACCCAGCGCCGAATCCTGCTGTTCTGGCTGCCCCTCGCGGCGACCTGGCTGATGATGTCGGTCGAGGGTCCGTTTCTCGCCGCGGTGATCGCCCGGCTCGTCGACCCGGCCGTCAACCTGGCCGCCTTCGGCGTCGCCTTCGGCTTCGCGCTGTTCGCCGAGGCGCCGGTCATCATGATGATGAGCGCGGCCACCGCGCTGGTCGGCGACCGGGCGTCGTACCTGCGGATGCGCGCCTTCACCCACGCCCTCAACGCGGTGGTCACCGCGACGCTGCTCACCCTGTTGATCCCATCAGTCTTCGACTTCGTCACCGGAAGGCTGATGGGTCTTCCCGGCCAGGTCGCCGATCTGACCTGGCTCGCCCTGGTGATGCTGCTGCCGTGGCCCGGGTCGATCGGGTTCCGCCGCTTCTACCAGGGCGTGCTCATCCGGCACGGCCAGACCCGCCGGGTCGCCTACGGCACCGTCATCCGGCTCGCTTCGATGGCGTCGGTCGCCTTGACCCTGGTCCGGCTCGGCGACCTCCCCGGCGCGGTCGTCGGCGCCGCGGCGTTGTCGGCCGGCGTCATGGCCGAGGCGGCGGCCAGCCGGATCATGGCCGGTCGCGCGGTCCGCTCGCTGATGCTCGAGCCGGCGGTACCCGGCGACCGGACGCTCGAGTGGGCCGAGATCGCCCGCTTCTACCTGCCCCTCGCCCTGACCACCGTCCTCGCCCTCGGCGTCCACCCCCTGGTCACCCTGTTCGTCGGCCACGGCCGGCTCGCCCTCGAGTCGCTGGCGGTGCTGCCGGTCGTCAACTCGCTGGTCTTCGTCTTCCGCAGCCTCGGTCTCGCCTACCAGGAGGTCGGGATCGCCCTCATCGGCGACCGGAGCGAGGGCTACCGCGAGCTGCGGCGGTTCGCCTACACGCTGGGGCTCGCGACCACAGCCGGCCTCGCCGCGATCGCCTGGACACCGCTCGGCAGGATCTGGTTCGAGGCGATCTCCGGGCTGACGCCGGAGCTCGCCGGCTTCGCCCTCACGCCGACCAGGATCCTGGTTCTCATCCCGGGGCTCGCGGTCCTGCTGAGCTTCCAGCGCGCGGTGCTGGTCAAGGACCGGCGGACCGTCCCGGTGACCGCGGCGACCGTCATCGAGGTCTCAGGCATCGTCGCCGTCCTCGTCGTGGGGGTCTTCGTGCTCGACGCCGTGGGGGTGGTCGCCGCCGCCGCCGCGCTGCTCGTCGGTCGGTTGGGCGCCAACCTGTACCTGGCGCCGGTGCTCACCCGGAGCGATCGGCCGATCGAGCCCTGATCTCAATCACAACTACTGTCGGAATGGAGATTTTTCGAAATCTCTGGTGTAGGATGACGACGACCGCGAGAGATCGGTCGGGGGTGTTCGTTCTTGAGTCTGGGGGCGGTGCGATGGCCGCACGACGCCCCCGCAACAACCTGGGGGGAGGAAAAACCCATGCGTACCAAGGCCCTGCTCATCGTGATGATCGCCATGCTCGCACTGCCCGTCGCGGCGGATGCGGGTGACTTCATCCTGCGCCTGCGCGCCATCAACATCAGCCCGGACGAGACGAGCGAGGAGATCGGCGACTTCGGCAGCTATGTCGCGGTCGACTCGGCGACCGTCCCCGAGGTCGACTTCACCTGGATGTTCGCCTCGACCCTCGGCGTCGAGGTGGTGGCCGCGATCGCCGACCACGACCTCAGCGCGACCGGTGGCGCGATCAGCGGCGCCGACCTCGGCACGGTGTCGCTGCTTCCGCCGACCGTGGTCCTCCAGTGGCACCCCTTCCCCGAGGGTCTGCTCGACTTCTATCTCGGCGCCGGCGTCAACTACACCACCTTCTACGACTACGACCTGTCGGGCACGCTCGCCGGTCTCGGCGTCACCGACATCGACTTCTCCGACTCCTTCGGGCTCGCCGGCAACGTCGGCCTGAGCGTCTACCTCGGCGACCACTTCCACTTCAACGGCGACATCAAGTACATCCAGATCTCCACCGACGCCGACATCCAGGTCGGCAGCGACACCCTCGACGAGGTCTCGGTCGACATCGACCCGTGGGTGTTCGGCTTCGGTATCGGCTGGAAGTTCTAGATCGATCCGACCCGTCACGCTCGAAGGGCCACCCACTTGGGTGGCCCTTCTTCATCGGCTGTGCTTCAATTCTCCCCGGAGATTCCGCGACGGAATCTCCGGGGAGAATTGAAGTATGGAGTACAGGAATCTCGGCAGGTCAGGGTTGAAGATCTCGGCGCTGTCGTACGGCGCCTGGGTGACCTTCGGCCCGCAGATGGACCAGCAGGTGGCCTCGGAGTGCATGCGCCGCGCCTACGACGCCGGCGTCAACTTCTTCGACAACGCCGAGGTCTACGCCGACGGCGCGGCCGAAGAGATCATGGGCGACGTGCTCGCCCACAGCGGCTGGGACCGCTCGAGCTATCTCGTCTCGACCAAGATCTTCTGGGCCGGCAGCGGTCCCAACCAGCGCGGTCTGTCGCGCAAGCACATCGTCGAGGGGACCGATGCGGCGCTCCGTCGCCTGCGTCTCGACTATGTCGACCTCGTCTTCTGCCACCGTGCCGACCTCCACACCCCGGTCGAGGAGACGGTGTGGGCGATGAACCACGTCATCGCGAGCGGCAAGGCCCTCTACTGGGGCACCTCGGAGTGGCCGGCCGACCGGATCGTCGAGGCGGTCCACGTCGCCCGCCGGGATCACCTCATCCCGCCGACCATGGAGCAGCCCCAGTACAGCATGCTCCACCGCGAGCGGGTCGAGAAGGAGTACCTGCCGCTGTATGACGGCGCCGGGCTCGGCACGACGATCTGGAGCCCCCTCGCCGGCGGTCTGCTGACCGGCAAGTACAACGAGGGAATCCCGGCCGGATCGCGCGGCGACCTCGAGGGCTATGAGTGGTTGCGCTCGCGCTACACCGGGGAGAAGGCGCGCGGCCACATCGCCACGGTCCGGATGCTCGCCCCGGTCGCCGCCGAGCTCGGCTGCACGCTGGCCCAGCTCGCCATCGCCTGGTGCCTCGCCAACCCCCACGTCAGCACGGTCATCACCGGCGCCTCGCGCCCCGAGCAGGTGACCGAGAACATGGCGGCGATGGAGGTCCTCGGCCGGCTCTCCCCGGACGTCCTCGAGCGCATCGAGGAGATCCTGGGCAACAGACCGGATCCGGAGCATGATTGGCGATCGTAGTGTTGAGTTTCGAGCTCTTAGTTTTGAGTTTCATCGCACATGACCACCTTCGCCATGGAATCACGTTGCGATGGAAACTAAGAACTAAAAACTAGAAACTAAAAACTGATATGAAGCTGCTGCTTTTCGACATCGACGGCACGCTGATGCTCTCCGGCGGCGCCGGGCATCGCGCGATCGACCGGGCCTTCGCCGAGCTCTACGGGATCGCCGGCGCCTTCGGCGACCTCGCACCCGACGGCAAGACCGACCCGCAGATCTTCTGTGAGATCTTCGCCACCCGCGGTCTCGAGATCGCCGACCACTCCGCCGCGGTCCGCGAGCTCGCCGAGGTCTATGCGCGTCACATGGCCGCCGAGATGGCGGCCTCGGAGCAGGCCCGCCTCATGCCGGGAGCCGCCGAGCTCGTCGAGGCCCTGGCCGGCCGCGACGACCTGGCGCTCGGGCTGCTGACCGGGAACTTCGAGACCACCGGCAGGCTCAAGCTCGCCCACTTCGGCCTCGACCGCCACTTCGCCTTCGGCGCCTTCGCCTCCGACGATGGCGACCGCAACCGGCTGGTCCCGATCGCGGTCGCACGCGCCGAGCGCCACCTCGGTCGTCGGCTCGGGCTGGGCCGGCACGTCGTGGTCATCGGCGACACCCCGCGCGACGTCGAGTGCGCGCTCGCCCACGGCGCCACCGCGGTCGGCGTCGCCGCCTCGCGCTACTCGGTCGATGAGCTCTCGGCCGCCGGCGCCCACCATGCTCTACCCAGCCTCGAGGACATCCCGGCGTTCATGGAGGCGATCGAGCGGTGCCAGGAGAAACAAAGTTAACAATCTCGCGCGCGAGGTTGTTAACTTTGTTTCTCCTGGCACCGGCACCTACCTGGCGGGTTTCGCCTTGCCCGGATAGGGCGGCGCCGTCTCGGGGACGGTCATCGGGTCGGCCGCCAGCCGGTCGGCGAGGTGGGCGAGCGCCGCCTCGAGTTGGGCGTCGCGGCCGGCGAGCACGTCGCCCGGGAGGTTCTGGACCTCGATGTCGGGGTCGACGCCATGGCCCTCGATGAGCCAGCGGCCGCCGAGGTCGAACAGCCCGAACTGCGGCGGCGTGGTCACCCCGCCGTCGACGAGATCCTGGTGGGGCTCGATGCCGACCGCTCCTCCCCAGGTCCGCATCCCGATGAGCGTCGCCAGCCCCTTGATCTTGAGCGCCTCGGCGAAGTACTCGCCGTTCGACCCGGTCTCCTCGTTGATGAGCACCGCGAGGTGACCGTGGAAGCACCGCTCCGGGTCGCGCAGCACCATCCCCTCGCGCGGCTTGGTCAGGGCCCAGAGCCGGCGCTCGAGGCGGTCGATGATCATGTCGCCGACGAAGCCGCCGCCGTTGTAGCGCTCGTCGATGATGAAGGCCCGCTTGGCGTAGTCGGGGTAGAAGGCCCGCGCGAACTCGATCAGCCCGTCCTCCATCATCGCCGGCAGGTAGAGATAGCCGACCGCTCCGCCGGTCGCCTCGGCGACCGTGCGACGGTTGGTCTCGACCCACTCGCGCTCGCGCAGCTGGAGCTCCGAGCCGATCGGCTCGACGGTGCAGGTCGTGGCCCCGTCGGCACTCGGCCGGCGGTTGGTCGTGACCTCGACCCGGCGACCCACCTTGTCCTCGAGATGGGCGAAGACGTTGTCCGAGGACGGCACCTCGACGCCGTCGATCGCGATCAGCCAGTCGCCGTCCGAGACGTTGCAGCCGGGGGCGGCGAGCGGCGACCGCTCGGCATCGTCGGTCTGCCAGTTGAGACCCGGGATCACGTGGGCGATTCGGTGGTAGGGGGCGCCGTCCGGGGTCTCGAGATCGGCGCCGAGGAGCCCGACCCGGACCTGGCGTCCGCCCTCACCGAGGTCGCCGCCCCAGACATAGGTGTGGCCGGCGTTGAGCTCACCGATCATCTCGCCGATCAGGTAGTTGAGGTCGGACCGGTTGCCGCACGAGGCGACCAGCGGCCGGTACCGGTCGTAGACGCCCTGCCAGTCGACGCCGTGCATCCCGGGGTCGTAGAACCAGTCGCGCTGGATCCGCCAGGCCTCGGCGAAGATCTGCTCGAACTCGGCCTGCCGGTCGACCCGGATCCGCACCTCGTCGAGCGCCACCTCGCCGTCGCCGACCTCGGCCGGAGCGCCGGCGTCGACGATGCCGTAGGACGAGCCGGCGCGGTAGACCAGCCGCTCGCGGTCGGCCGACAAGTGGTAGTTGGCGATGCCGTCGATCAGCTTGGTGGCCTTCGCCTCGTCGATCACATAGCCCCACAGCTCGAGGGCGCCGCCGGTATGGTCGTTCACCGCCTGGTACTTGAGGAACTCGCGCTCGGTCTTGGCGAGGTAGAGGAATCCGTCGGCGCTGGCCTCGAGCCTGAAGTAGTTCCCGGGCTCGACATCGGCCGCCGGGACGATCCGCCCCTCGATCCCCTCGAAGTCGATCTCGACCGTGATCTCGGCGTCGCCCTCGCTCTCGCTCTCGTCTTCTTCGCCGGCCTCCCCGTCATCCGCGCTCCCGGCGCCGGCGGCGAAGGGCGACGGGTCGTCGCGCCGCAGGATGACGACATAGGGAAGGGTCATGTCGAGAAAGACGTGGTTCTGGTCGACAAAGCCCATCACCGGGTCGAAGGTGCGGTTCGAAAGGAAGAAAAGGTACCGCCCGTCGGCCGAAAAGGCCGGGCTCCAGTCCTGGTGGACGTGGTCGGTGATCCGGTGGGTCCGGCCGGTCGCCGGCTCGTGGACGAAGATCGCCTCGTTGAGCGAGGGCTCCATCTTCGAGTAGGCGACGAAGCGGCCGTCGGGGGACCAGACGTAGTCCTGGATGCCCCACCGCTCCCAGGCGTCGTCGACCTCGCCGCGGTCGATCGTCGTCACCCGCCCGCTCGCGAGCTCGAGCAGGTTGAGCCGCATCTCCTTGTCGGACCACAGCAGGCGGTCGCCGTCCGGCGACCACACGGGCTGGAGGTTGAAGACGCCGTCGTCGGTGATCCGCCGCCACTCGCCGTCGCCGTCGGCCGGCGCGAGCCACAGCTCCTCGGCCCCCGAGCGGTCCGAGCTGAGGGCGATCCACTCGCCGTCGGGGGACGGCACTCCGTCCTTGTCGCGCGCCCCCGGCGACCGGGTGAGGTTGCGGGGCTCGCCCTCCTCGGCGGGGATCGCGAGGATCTCGCCGCGGGCCTCGAGCAGCAGGGTCTCGCCGTCGGGCGTGACTCGGAACGCGCCGTGGCGGTCGCCGATCGCCTCGAGGATCGGTCGGACCGGCACCCGGTCCGAGCCGAGGCGGACCTCGACCGGCCTGGAGGCGCCGGTCGCGAGGTCGAGCAGCCACAGCCGCTCGCCGTGCTGGTAGACGATGGCCCCCGGTCCCTCCGACGGGTACTTGACGTCGAAGTCGGTGTACGAGGTGAGGGCGGTGACCGCCCCGGTCGCGGGGTCGTAGCGGTACAGGTTGAGGGTGCCGTCGGTGCGGTCGGAGCTGAAGTAGATCGCGCCGTCCTGCCACATCGGGTAGTTGTCGGTCCCCGGCCAGTCGGTGATCCTCCGGTAGTCGCGGTCGGCGAGCGAGCCGAGCCACAGGTCCTGGGCCATCCCGCCCTGATAGCGCTTCCAGGTCCGGTCCTCGCGCGAGATCCGGTTGTAGACCAGCGACCGGCCGTCGGGGGAGAGGCTCGCCAGACCGGCCCGGTCGACCGGGAGCCGCTCGGGCATTCCTCCCGCCACCGACACCAGGTACACCGCCTCGGCCCGCGACGGGAACCCGCGGCGCGACCGGAAGAGCACCCGCTCGCCATCGGGGTGCCAGCCGAGCACCCGGTCGGCCGCCGGGTGGTAGGTCAAACGGATCGGGACGCCGCCGCGGGCGTCCATGACGTAGACATCGGTCCCACCGTCGTAGGAGGCGGTGAAGGCGATCCTGGACCCGTCCGGGCTGAACTTGGCGTAGCGCTCGCTGCCCGGATGGCTGGTGATCCGGCGGGCGTCGCCGCCGGCCGCCGGGACCAGCCACAGGTCGTCCTCGTAGGTGAAGACGACGGTGTCGCGGTGGACGTCGGCCCAGCGCATGAGGCGGGCCTCGTCGGCCGCGGTCGCGGCGGCGGCGAGCCCGAGCAGCACAACGGTCGAGACGGTGTGAAGAACCCTGCTCACACGAACCTCCCCTTCGGCGGACCGCAGGATGGCACACCCTGCGCGGGGGGTCCAACCCGCCGCCCGCGGCAGGGTCTTCACACCGGCAGGTCCTTGTTGACGGCCACTTCGGCCCCGATTACCCTGAGTGGGTCGACAACCGACGACAGGGGAGCTTTCTCGAAATCGACGAGAGAAGGAGGTTGGATGTGAAAAGGCAGATTCTGATCGCCGCGGCGGTGGTGGCGTTGGCGCCGTCGCTCTCGTGGGGGGCGGGCTTCGCGCTGTTCGAGGCCGGCAACAAGGCACAGGGCATGGGCGGCGCGTTCACCGCGGTCGCCAACGACCCGTCGGCCATGTTCTGGAACCCCGCCGGCATGGCCTTCGAGACCGGCGAGGGGATGCAGGTCATGGCCGGCGTCATCTTCATCGCACCGTCACAGGACTTCACCGGCTCGGCGCCCTACCCCGGCGAGGGCTACACCTCGAGCCTGGAGGAGCAGATCTTCTTCCCGCCCCACCTCTACGTGGTCAAGCCGCTCAGCGACACCGTGAACTTCTCGTTCGGCGTCTTCACCCCGTTCGGCCTCGGCACCGAGTGGCCCGAGGGCTTCGCCGGCCGCTACATCTCGACCAAGGCCGACCTCCAGCTCATCGACATCGGCGGCCAGGTCTCGTGGGCGCTGTGCGAGAACTTCGCGATCGGCGGCGGCATCGACTACATGATCGCCTCGATCGAGCTCAACCGGGTGGTCCCGCTCTTCAACCCCTACACCCAGTCGGTGGCCGACGTCGCCACGGTCAAGCTGCAGACCGACGACATGTCCAACAACTCGTGGGCGTGGAACGTCGGATTCCTCGCCAAGCTCGGCGGCGGCTTCTCGATCGGCGGCATGTACCGGTCCGACTTCACCGTCAAGGGGACGAGCGCCTCGGCCGAGTTCAACCAGATCCCGACCGGCTACCCCGACTTCGACGCGGTGGTGGCGGGCGCCCTGCCCTTCGACGAGAACCCCGACGTCTACACCGAGCTCAACTTCCCCGATTTCTGGCAGATCGGGCTCGCCTGGTCGAACGAGAAGCTGACCATCTCGGGCCAGTACGGCGAGATGGGGTGGAGCGTGTTCGACGAGCTGCGGATCGACTTCCCCGACTACCCCGGGCTGTCGAGCACCATCGTCGAAAACTACTCCGACTCCGAGCAGTACCGCTTCGGCCTCGAGTGGCAGGCGTCGCCGGTCTGGGCCTTCCGGCTCGGCTATGTCTTCGACGAGACGCCGCAGCCGCCCGAGTCGATGTCGCCGCTGCTCTCCGACGGCGACCGCGACGGCTACACCGCCGGTCTCGGCTTCGTCTCGAAGAGCTCGAACTGGGGCTTCGACATCGGCTACGAGTACCTCGTGTTGGAGGAGCGCTCGACCGGCGGCGGGTCATACGACGGCTACGACGGCTTCTACCACGACGGGGTGGCGCACCTGTTCGGCGCCAGCTTCACGTGGAAGTTCTAGGAAGGAGGACGCCCATGAAAAGGACTCTTCTCGTACTCTGCGCGGCGGCGCTCCTCGCCTCGCCGGCCCTCGCCCAGGTCGACTTCACCCGCTATGTCGCCCTCGGCGACAGCCTGACCGCCGGCTTCGCCTCGGGCAGCCTGATGGACTACTACCAGGAACGCTCGTACCCGGCGCTGATCGCCGACCAGGCGGGCGTCGGCACCTTCCAGATGCCGCTCGTCGCGGTGCCCGGTCTCGCGCCGGCCCTGGTCCTCGAGAGCCTGTCGCCCCTGTCGATCGCCCAGACCGACGTGGCGCCACCCTCCGACCCCCTCGAGTACTTCTACAACGTGACCCTCGAGGCGCCCTACCAGAACCTCGGCATCCCCGGCGCCGACACCACCGATCTGCTGGCGACCACCGGCAACATCTTCAACCTGATCGGCGGCAACTACGACAACGTCATGTTCGACCTCATCCTGCGCACGCCGCAGGTCGAGGACCCGACGACCGGCCAGCTCGTCGACTACACCGCTCTGGTGAGCGCGATCGGCCAGCAGCCGACCTTTGTCACGGTGTGGATCGGCAGCAACGACGTGCTCGGCGCGGTGCTCGCGGCGACCCCGGTCGACGGCATCACGATGACCCCGCTCGCCGACTTCACCGCCGCCTACACCCAGCTCATCGGCGCCCTCGCCACCAGCCTGCCCAACGCCGAGATCGTCGTCCTCAACATCTTCCCCGACGCCCGCTGGATCCCCTTCACCGCCACCGTCCCGACGAGCACCGAGATCGCCGGCGTCGGCACCGTGCCCTTCATCGGCGAGGACGGCCCGCTCGGCCCCGGCGACTACCTGACCCTGCCCGCGGGCTCGATGCTCGCCCAGGGCATGGGGCTGCCGGTGCCCGGATCGCCGCCGCTGCCCGAGAACCTCAACCCGGCGACCGGCGCGCCCGGCGTCATCCTGCGCGCCGCCGAGATCGAGCTCATCAACGCCCGCCTCGCCGCGGTCAACCAGGTCATCGCCGGCGTCACCGGCCAGTTCTCGAACGTCCACCTGCTCGACATCGCGCCGATCTTCGAGGCCCTCGAGAACGGCCACTACCGCCCCTTCGGCGGCATCGAGCTGACCACCGAGTTCCTGGTCGGCGGGATCTTCTCCTACGACGGCTTCCACCCGCAGAACGTCGGCCAGGCCGTCGTCGCGAGCGCGATCATCGACCTGGTCAACGACCGGCTCGGCGCCGGCCTGCCGGCCCTCGACATGTACCGCATCCTCAACGAGGGCGGCTGGCAGGCGGCCTCGCCCTTCGGCATCGTCTGCGGCGGTTGCGACCCCAAGCAGGCGATCCTCACCGAGCAGGCCTTCATGCAGCTGTACGAGGTCATGCTGCCCGAGCTCGCCGACCGCTGGCAACGGCAACCGCCGTCTCCGAGGCAGACCAGCAGCGTCGACTGAGCGACGGTTCCACGAACCACGCGCCCGGGCCCGGCCCGGGCGTTTCCTTTTCCGGGTCCCGCCCCCCGGTCAGTGGATATAGCGGTCGTCGCCGCCGCCGTCGATGACGTCGAAGGAGCGGCGCCGCCGCATCCGGTCGAGGCGGGCGCGGAGGATCCTCTCCTCGAGCCGCCGGCGCCAGCTCCTGAGCACCCGGCGCGGCCCTCCCGGCATCAGGGAGGCATAGGTCAGGAAGACCGCGACGCAGACCCCGACGAGGCCCGCGGCGTCCTTGTAGGGGAGGAAGAAGAAGACGAAGGCGAAGAGGATCTCGAGCCAGAGGAACCACCTCGCCCTGACCGGCAGCACGAAGAGCAGCAGGATCGTCGCCTCGCCGTGGAGGGTGGCGAAGGCGGCGATGACCACGGTCAGCACGATCCGCTGGCCGAGCATCGCGACGAACGGCAGGTGGAGCGAGGCCGGGGCGATGGTCAGCACGATCCACTCGACCGCGACCGCCGCCACCGCGGCCACCCCCGCCGAGGTCAGCAGCAGCCGCCAGAACCGTCGCCGGCCGAGGCTCGAGAGGACCGAGCGGCCGAACCAGTAGAGGATGAGCAGCTCGAGGAGGAACCAGAAGCCGGAGCCCGGCGTCGCGACGAAGGGGTAGGTGACGAGCTGCCAGAGCGCCCCCCGGAGCACCGCCGGGGAGAGAGCGAGGAGCTCGAGGACGCCGCGGGTCGTCTCGAAGAACTGGAGCGAGAAGGTGACGAACAGCACCCCGAGCAGCAGCCCGAGGTCGACCGGCGGCGGTGCGCCGTCGCCGAGCCCGCCGAAACCGCCGAGCCGTCGCTGCGGGAAGCCGGGGGATCTCACGTGGTCTCCATGACGCGCATGATAGCGGGACCCGGCGCTTTCGGGAATTTGAGCGACTCTCGCTCAGGTTCCGCTGGGTAACCTCGCCGGAGGGGTTGCCAACCTCCCGCGCGGGGCGTCATCGTGACGAGGGGCGACCCGCCCCCAAGGAGCCTGAGATGTCCGACATCACGACCCTGCCGGTGATTCCGCTGCGCGAGGCGGTGCTCTTTCCGGGGGTGACCTCGCCGATCGCCGCCGGCCGCCCGGCGACCCTGCGCGCCATCGAGGCGGCGCTCAAGACCGAGAGCAAGCGGATCTTCGTCGTCGCCCAGCGCAAGAACCTCGAGGATGTCACCCCCGAGATTCTCCACACCCTCGGCACCGTCGCGACCATCGGCCCGGTGCAGCGCGGCCCGTCCGGGATGAGGCTGCTGCTCAACGGCCTCCACCGGGGCGTCGCCATGCGCTTCGACGAGATCGACGACTACCTGGTCGCCGCGGTCCGCGAGGCCGAGGAGATGGCGCCCCTCGACCCCAACGCCCCGGCCTTCACCGCGCTCTACGCCGAGGCCCGGGAGCGGGCTTCGGAGCTCGGCCGACGGGCCGGGATGCCCAAGGAGGCGGTCCAGCAGTTCCTCGCCGAGACCAACGAGCCCGGCCGCTTCGCCGACCTGGTCGCCGGTCACCTCGAGCTCAAGCCGGGCGACGCCCAGCGGCTGCTCGAGGCGCTGTCGGTCGAGGAGCGGCTGCGCTCGGTGCTGCTCAGCATCCAGCGACAGATCGACGTCATCGACGCCCAGGAAACGATCAAGAGCCAGGTCCAGGAGGAGCTCGGCGACCGCCACCGCGAGGCCTTCCTGCGCCAGCAGCTCAAGGCGATCCAGAAGGAGCTCGGCGAGGACGGCGGTCGCGAGGATCTCGAGGAGCTTCGGGCCAAGCTCGAGGCCCTGAGCCTGCCCGAGGCGGCCCGCAAGGAGGTCGACCGCGAGATGGCGCGGCTCGAGCGGATGGGCCCCGAGGGCATGGAGGCCCAGGTCATCCGGACCTATCTCGAGACGATCTGCGAGCTGCCCTGGGAGCGCCGCACCGAGGAGCGCCTCGACATCGCCCGGGCGAGCGAGATCCTCGAGGAGGACCACTACGGCCTGCCCGAGGTAAAGGACCGCATTCTGGAGTTCCTCGCCGTCCGGCTGCTCCAGCAGCGGCAGGAGCAGGCCGCGAGCGACGACCCGGGCGCCGAATCGGACCCGGGCGCCGGGGAGGCGGAGACCACTCCTTCCCCCACCCTGGCGCGCGACGCCAAGGGACGCAACCCGATCCTGCTCTTCGCCGGCCCGCCGGGGGTCGGCAAGACCTCGGTGGCCCAGTCGATCGCCCGTGCCATGGGGCGCGAGTACGTCCGCATCTCGCTCGGCGGCGTGCGCGACGAGGCCGACATCCGCGGCCACCGCCGGACCTATGTCGGCGCGATGCCGGGTCGGATCATCCACGGCATGAAGCAGGCCGGCAGCCGCAACCCGGTCTTCCTCCTCGACGAGGTCGACAAGCTCGGCGTCTCCTACCAGGGCGACCCGGGCTCGGCGCTGCTCGAGGTGCTCGACCCGGCGCAGAACGACACCTTCACCGACCACTACCTGGGCGTACCCTTCGACCTGTCCGAGGTCCAGTTCATCTGCACCGCCAACTTCCTCCAGAACATCCCCGGCCCGCTCCAGGACCGGATGGAGGTCGTCGAGTTCGCCGGCTATACCGAGAAGGAAAAGCTCGAGATCGCCAAGCGCTACCTGGTCCCCCGCCAGGTCAAGCAGGCCGGGCTCGACGGGGCGCAGATCAGCTTCGCCGACGACGCGGTCCAGGAGGTCGTCAGCCTCTACACCCGCGAGTCGGGCGTCCGCCAGCTCGAGCGCGAGATCGGGCGGCTCGCCCGCAAGGTCGCCCGTCGGATCGCGGCCGGGGAGATCGGCGCGGCGGCGATCGGCCCCGAGCAGGTCGCCGAGCTGCTCGGCCGTCCCAAGGTCCACCCCGAGCACGCCGCGATCGCCGACCAGATCGGCGTCGCCACCGGGATGTACTACACGCCGGTCGGCGGGGACATCATGTTCGTCGAGGCCTCGCCGATGCCCGGCAAGGGCAACCTCGTCCTGACCGGTCAGCTCGGCGAGGTCATGAAGGAGTCGGCCCAGGCGGCGTGGACCTACGCCAAGGCGCACGCGGCCGATCTCTTCATCGACCCCAAGGGCTTCGAGCAGGACGTCCATGTCCACGTGCCGGCCGGCGCCATCCCCAAGGACGGTCCGTCGGCGGGGATCACCATGGCCACCGCCCTGGTGTCGGCCCTGTCGGGCCGGCCGGCCCGCAACGACGTCGCGATGACCGGCGAGATCACCCTGTCGGGCCGGGTGCTGCCGATCGGCGGGGTCAAGGAGAAGGTGCTCGGCGCGGTCCGGGCCGGGATCTCGACCATCGTCCTGCCCAAGGACAACGAGGCCGACCTCGACGACCTGCCCGAGGAGATCCGCCGTGACCTCACGATCCACCTGGTCGGCGAGCTCGGCGAGGCCCTCGCCCACACCCTGCGCGGCGGCGAGTTCCGCGAGGGCAAGCTCCAGTTCAGCTCGCCCTCGTCGGGGACCCAGGGAGCCTCGCAGCCACTCCAGCACTGAGGCGTTTCTCCACACAGTCGACGGGCCCGGCGGTCGCGACCGCCGGGCCCGCTGGATGGCCGGAGTCGCTTCTGCCCCTACTCGTTCGGCTTCCACTCCTTCCAGACGTTGCCGACGAGGTGGGGACCCGGCCGGAGCACCGGATCGCCGGGCATCCAGCCGGCCGGAGTCGCCTCGGCGCCGCCGCTGGCGCGGACCACCTGGAAGGCCTGGACCTGGCGGATGGTCTCGGCGATCTTGCGTCCGACCGGCGGGGTCAGCAGCTCCATCGCCTGGATGACCCCGTCCGGGTCGATGATGAAGCGACCGCGCAGCTCGATCCCCTGGGTCTCGTCGTAGATCCCGTAGGCTCGACCGATGTTGCCCGCCTGGTCGGACAGCATGTGGAACGGCACGCCCCCATCGACCATCTTGACCAGCTCGTGGTCGTTCCACATCTTGTGGACGAAGTGGCTGTCGACGCTGACCGAGAACACCTCGCAGCCGAGGTCCTTGAGCTCCTGGTACTTGTCGGCGACCGCCGACACCTCGGTGGCTCAAACGAAGGTGAAGTCCCCCGGGTAGAAGCACAGCAGGATCCACTTCCCGAAGTGGTCCGAGAGCTGGACGTTGGTGAAGCTCCCGTTGTAGTACGCGGGTGCGTTGAAATCGGGGGCCTTCTTCCCGACAGTCGCCGTCATCTTCTTCTCCTTTACCGGTTGCTCGTCAGGGGTCGCGACCGCGTCCGGGGTGGCTGGTTCTCCCAGCACCGCCCCGGTCACGCGTGCACATCCTTTGGGTTGATCTGCCATAAAACCTCCCTTTCACGATGCTAGGGCAGTGGTCGTCGTGATGCAATCAAAGCTCTGTAAACAAGACGTTTGAATAATTGCACGCAGGTCGAACACCTCCCCTTCGGCATTCCCGTCGTCCCTGGCTCGGCACGACGCCGACGACGCCGGCGCGTTCGATCGGCTGCCGGTTGACATCCTATGATAATGAGCATATGTTCGAAACATGGAGGGGCCGTGCCACGACCGGAGAAGCTGAGACGGGTCGGTTGCCCGGCCGGGGCTCGCGCCTTCAAACCGGTCGGCCGACCGGTCCGCGAGCTCGAGGTCGAGGAGCTCCGGCTCGACGAGCTCGAGGCGCTGCGGCTGTCCGATCTCGAGGGCCTGTACCAGGAGACCGCGGCCCTCCGGATGGGCGTCTCGCGGCCGACCTTCGCCCGGATCCTCGCCCGCGCCAGGACCGCCGTCGCCCGGGCCCTCGTCGAGCAGCGGGTCCTCGTGGTCGGCGACGGGCCGGTGGTCGTCGGCGCCGATCGCCCCTTCCCCTGCCCGGTTCACGCCGGCGGCGGGCGACGGGGACGCGGCTGCCGCTGCCACCGGAGGGGACACATGCGACCTCAAGGAGAGAACGACTGACGGTGATGAACCGACACCGAGGAGGAGAAGAACGACATGAAGATCGCGATTCCATTGCACGAAGGAAGGTTCAGTCAGCACTTCGGCGGCGCCGACGAGTTCGGCCTGTACACCGTCGACACGACCACCGGCGCGGTTTGCGAGCGCCGGCGAGACGTCCCGCCCGAGCACGGCCGGGGAATCTACCCCGTGTGGTTGCGCCAGCAAGGGGCGACCGTCGTGCTCGCGGGCGGGATGGGTCCCCGGGCGGTCGACATCTTCACCGCCCAGGGCATCGAGGTGGTGCTCGGCGTCCAGGGCGACGACCCCGAAGCCGTGGTCCGTGGCTTCCTCGACGGAACGCTGGTCGCCACCGGCGAGGCCTGCCACGACCACGGCTTCCACGACTGCGGCCACGACAACGGCGACAACGGTCGCGGCGGCTGTCAACAGCACTGACCCGACGACAGGCGCGGGCCACGAGGGAGACGAACATGCCGAGGAAAAACACGGGACAGGGTTCACGAATGGGGATGGGCGGTGGAGGCGCCGGCCGCGGACGGGGCGGCGGCGCCCGGATGGGCGGCGGCGGTTTCTGTCTCTGCCCCAAGTGCGGTCATCGCGAGGCCCACGAGGCGGGCATGCCCTGCATCGAGGCGCGATGCCCGAGCTGCGGCTCGGCCATGGTCCGCGAGGGCTCGCCGCACCACCGGGAGATCGAGCTCCGCCGCGCCCGACAGAATACGGAACCGTGACCCGGCGCCGCGGCGCCTCAGGGTCGCCGCGACGGCCGGCGGAAGGGAGGGCAGCACGATGCCTGGTGGAGATGGAACAGGGCCCATGAGACAAGGACCGATGACGGGTTGGGGACTCGGCCGCTGCGGCCGCGGCCAACGCCCATGGACGACCGGCGGTCGGCGTTGGGCGCAAGGCGGGCTCGGCGGCGCCTTCGGCTGGCGTCATCGCCGGTGGGCGACGTCGTCGGACCGGTGGCCGTGGCCCGAGGGCGATCGGACGTGGCGGTGGCCACCGGAGACCGAGCGGGACGAGCTGGGGAACCGGCTCCGTGATCTCGAGCAGGAGCTGGACCGGCTGCGCACCCGACTCGCCGAGCTGGGCGACGCGCCGGGGAGCTGACGCGACCGGGTGCGCTCCGACGGGGCCGCGGAACCCGCGGGCGACCGCCGGCACCGTCGTCAATCGTAGGCGCGGCGGGTGACCTCATCGGTCAGGGTCGCCCCGATGGTCTCCCGCCAGCCCGGCGACGCCCAGGTCGCCAGAGCCTCGTGCGTCTCGAAGTAGCTCTGCGGGATCGGGTGGGTGCCGACCACCACCTCCATCCCGTACTTCACGCCGATGAAGCGGACGAAGTCGTCGATGTACGGGCAGGGCGGGTAGCCGACCACCAGGCCGGTGGCCAGATGCACGACCTCGGCTCCGTTGCGTTTCATCTCGGCCGGAGCGTACTCGACGTTGCCGCCGGGACAACCGTCGCAGGTGGTATAGCCGACCAGCTCGACCTCTTCGTTCGCGTAGCGGCTGAAGGCGCCGGCCCGCTCTCGCAGGGCGCGCAGACACTTTCCGCCCGCGCAACGGCGCCAACGGTCACAGACGATGATGCCGATCCTCTTCATCTCAGCACCCTCCCCACCGAGCTCGACCAATCGACCCGGCGCCAGACCCTCTCGATGTCGCCGGCCGCCCCGTTGCCGGTGAGCTCGACGACCGGCAGGCCCTCGATCTGCGCCTCGGTGACCGCCGGGTCGAGTCGGATCCGCCCGGCCGGGGCCGCCCCGAGCCGGGTGGCGGTGTCCTCGATCCTCCGCGTGTTCTCCTCGTTGACGTCCCACCGGTTGACCGCGACCAGGGTCGGAATGCCGAAGTGCCTGGTCAGGCACACCACCCTCTCGAGATCGTGGAGACCGCTCAGCGTCGGCTCGGTCACGACGAGCACGACATCGGCTCCGGTCACCGAGGCGATCACCGGGCAGCCGATTCCGGGAGAACCGTCGACCAGCACGGTGTCGAGCGCCCTCGCCGCGGCGATCGATCTCGCCCGATCGCGAAGCAGGCTCACCAGCTTGCCCGAGCTCTCACCGGCCGGTCGGAGCCTCGCGTGCACCAGCGGGCCGAATCGGGTTTCCGAGAGGTACCACTCACCGTCGACGCGGTCGACGAGGTCGATGGCGGCGGCCGGGCAGAACCACGCGCAAACGCCGCACCCTTCGCAGGCCATGGGATCGATCCGCCGCTCTCCGGCCGGTCCGACGATCGCGCCGAACCGACACAGCTCGGCGCATTCGCCGCAGTCGTTGCACCTCTCCGGATCGATCGCCGCCCGGACACCGCCGATGAAGTCCTGCCTCGAGACCAGGGTCGGCTGGACAACCAGGTGGAGGTCGGCCGCGTCGACATCGCAGTCGACGAGCACCGGTCGCTCGGCGAGGGCGGCGAAGGAGGCGACCACCGACGTCTTGCCGGTCCCCCCCTTGCCGCTGACGACGACGATCTGCCTCATCGTCGGTCCTCGAGATGCGCGAGGAGCCGTTGGAACCACTCCTCGAACTCCGGGTCGATCTCGACCGCCAGCTCGCCCCGGGAGGAGGCTTCCGCGATGCTTCTCCGGTCAGGGAGCTCGGCAACGATCTCGACCCCGTAGCGCTCGCACAACGCCAGGGTCCGTGCGCCGTCCCGTCCGGCCCGGTTGACGACCACCTCGGCGGGGATCCCGAGCTGAGCCACCGTGTCCAGGGCGAGCTCGAGATCGTGCCTCGCGAACGGGGTCGGCTCGGTCACCAGCAGCACCCGATCGCAGCCGCGCAGGGCCTCGACCGCCGCGCACGAGGTGCCCGGCGGCGCGTCGACGACGACCAGATCGGCAACCGGCTCCACCGCCCGGACGGCGCGGATCAGCGGCGGGCTCATCGCCTCGCCGACGTTGAGGAGGCCCTGCCGGTAGGCGAGCTTCCCCTCCTGCCCACCGCTGACCACGCCCACCTCCCGGAGGTCCTCGCCGATCGCATCGACCGGGCAGACGCGCGAGCAGCCACCGCAGGAGTGACAGAGCCGGGGAAACACGAGCACCTTCCCGGCCACGCAGACGATCGCGCTGAACCGGCAGATCTCGCCGCATGCTCCACAGCCGTCGCACCTTCCCGGATCGACCACCGGCACCGGAAGGGTCACCGGGCGTCGCCAGGCGATCTCCGGCCGGAGATAGATCTGTCCGTTCGGCTCCTCGACGTCGCAGTCGAGATAGGCGACCCTCCGCCCCCGGCGAACCGCGGTCCGGGCGAGGTTGGTAGCGACGGTGGTCTTGCCGGTGCCACCCTTGCCGCTGGCGATGCCGATCCTCACGACCGACCTCCGGCCGGTCAGCCGGAGGGGCCCCTTTCGGCGGAGTAGCTCGCGAGCGCCTCGCCGACCGTTCCCGTGCACCCGACCACGACCGACACTCCGGCCGCCGCCAGGGTGTCGCTGGCGTTGGGTCCGCACCGTCCGGTGAGCACCACCGAGACTCCCAGGTCGGCGACGAGCCGCGCCGCCTGGATCCCGGCGCCGTGTCCCTGGGTCGCGTTCGGGTTGTCCACCGAACCGAGCACGGTCCCATCGCTCTCGGCGATCACGAAGCAGGCGCACCTGCCGAATCGTTCGTCACACGCTGCGTCGACCGATGGCCCGGTCGAGCTGACCGCGATCTTCATCTCTCGTCTCCTCCCATCGCGTCGTCTCCCCGGGCGGTCGTGAGCAAGATCGGTACCCGGTCCCGGCGGCGCTGGCGGCCGGCCGATCCGAGCGAATCGTCCGCATCGATCGACTCATGACCGAGCATTTTGGGCGGATCGGTCCTCCCGACGCCGGGAGGTCCCGGCCCCCGGGGGCCTCCCCCCTGCCGTCCGGAACCGGCGCTCCATCCCCCGTCCGGTCTCGAGGCCCGGAGCCGGGAACTCCATCCCCGCCGCACACCAGAAGGTGGTCCCGAAGCGCTCCACGAGCTGGATGTCGCCGCGCTGCCTGAGCCGCTCGAGGGCGCGATCCGCCCGCCGCCGAGTCCAGCGCTCGAGCGTACGCTGGACCTCGAGCTGGCTGAGCGGGTGGCGGGCGACGACCGCGGCGATCGCATCGGCGAGGTCGCCGTCGGCCTCCACCTCGCCGCCTTCGGCCTCCGGAAACAGCACCGGCGCGACCGTCCCGAGGATCGACATGGCCCGCTCGACCGCCTGCCGGCTCGGCTGCGCCACCCACGGTTCGGCCGGCGGACGCGTCGGCGTCGAGATGTGGATCTCGTCGGGCCGAATCCTGCGGAGCGCGTCGGCCAGATCGCAGAGCGCGGCGGGCGAGTCGTTCATCCGGTCGACGAGCATGACCTCGACCCAGAGCCTGCCCCGGTAGGACTCCCGGAAGCGGGCGAGCCCTTCGATGTGGTCGGCGAGGGAGAAGGCGGCGAGCGGCCGGTTGATCCTGCGGAAGAGCTCCTCGGTGCCGTTGACGAGCCGGATCAGGGCGCCGATCCCCGAGCACAGGGTGGTCTCGCCCGACCCGACGAGGGTGATCCAGTTCGGATCGTTTCCCCGGCAGCTCTCGAGGGCCTCGGCGAGCTCGGCGAGGACGCGCGACAGCCGGGCGAAGGGCCTTCGGCGCATGACCGGGCGTCCGGTCCGTCCGAGCTGACAGTAGACGCAGTTGAAGTTGCAGGTCTTCAGCGGCACCGGGTCGATGCCCAACGACCTGCCGAGCCGCCGGGAGGGAACCGGCCCGAAGACGTGGCGGGGTGCGGATGGAGTCACCATGGTCCTCCCCAGCTCTCAACGCCGGCCGCCGTCGACCGGCGCCGGGGTCGGTTCGGCGACCTCTTTGTCCCGCCGGTCGCCCGGCCGGGAGTGCCACCGCCTGCTGCCCGGCGAACGGTATCGCCGCAGCATCTCGGCACCCCCGAGGAAGGCCGCGACGATCTCCTCGGGCCGGCCGCAGATATCCGGGACGACCTCGATCCCGACCATCCACAGCGCCGCCTCGACGGGAGGGGAGATCGCCGAGCAGATGAGCACGTCGACTCCGAGGTTCTGGAGCGTCGTCGCCGGTCGCGCGGGGTCGACGGCGTGACTCTCGAACGCCCGGGTGCGACCGTTGACGGTGTCGACGTCGGCGACGAGCACCGTCCTGGCGACGTCGAAGACCGGCGAGACCAGATCCTGCCAAACCGGCATGGCGATTCTCATGCCGAGAATCCTGCAACCGGTGTGCCAACGACCTGCCGGGGCAACGCCGCCTCCGGACCGCGATCGTTGGCGCTCGCGGGATCTCAGCGCCGACGACGGCTCCGGCCGTCCCCCGGGGGGAGCTCGACCTCGAGGCGCTTGAGCTTTCGCCTCAGGGTCGTCGGGTGGATGCCGAGCTCGGCGGCCGCGGCGGTCCGGTTGCCCTGATGCCGCCGCAGGGCGTCGGCGACGTGGACCGCCTCGAGCGAGCTCAGGGACGCCCCGCGGAGGGTGATATCGGGCGCCAGCCCCGAGCTCTCGACGATCTCGAGGGGCAGGTGGCGGAGCTCGATCAAACCGCTGCGGCAGAGCACGAAGGCATGCTCGATCGTGTTCTCGAGCTCGCGCGCATTGCCCTTGAACTCCGCCCTCATGAGGACCTGCATGACCTCGTCGGACACCCCGGAGACGTCCTTGCTCTGGAGTGCGTTGAACCGCGCGATGAAGTGGTCGACGAGCAGCGGAATGTCCTCGCGCCGGTCGCGAAGCGGCGGCAGCTCGACGCGGAAGACGTTGATCCGGTAGTAGAGGTCCTCACGGAACCCTCCGTCGCGCACCAGCTCGGCGAGATCGCGGTGGGTGGCCGCGATGACCCTCACGTCGACCGGGACCGGGTCGACCGACCCGAGCGGCTCGATCTGGCGCTCCTGGAGGACCCGCAGGAGCCGCATCTGCATGGCCGGCGAGACGTCCCCGATCTCGTCGAGCAGGATCGTTCCGCCGTCGGCGACGGCGAAGCGGCCCGGCTTGTCCTTCCGGGCGTCGGTAAAGGCCCCCGCCCTGTGGCCGAAGAGCTCGGACTCGAGCAGGGTGTCGGGTAGGGCGCCGCAGTTGATCGCGACGAACCGCCGACGCTTCCTCGGCGACAGGTTGTGGATCGCCCTCGCGACGAGCTCCTTGCCGGTTCCGCTGGCCCCGTGGATCAGCACCGAGCTGTCGCTCTCGGCGACCGCCGGCAGGAGCTCGAAGACCGACCGCATCGCGGGGCTCCTGCCGATGATGTCGGCACAGGTATACCTCCCCTCGAGCTCGCGCCGGAGGTCCTCGACCAGGCTGAGATCGCGAAAGGTCTCGACGCCACCGATGATCTCTCCGTCGGCGGACCTGAGGATCGCGGTGGAGATGCTGATCGGGATCTTCCGGTCCGCCGCGTCGATGATGTAGACGGCCTTGTTGACGATCGGGCGGTTGCTCCTCAGGGTCTGCCGGAGGGCGCACTCCGACTCGCAGATGCTCGCCCGGAAGACATCGCAGCAGCGTGCGCCGATCGCCTCTCCTCGGGACACCCCGGTGATCCGCTCGGCGGCGCGGTTGAATGAGGTGATCCGCCATTGCCGATCGACGGTGAACACCCCGTCGGCGACGCTGTCGAGGATGACCTGGGCGGCCAGCGGATCGTCGTGGACCATGGTCTCCGATCTCGGACGCCTCGCCGCTCCCGCTCGCCCCGTGGCGTCCTCCGATCCTCACTGTACCGCGCCCGGCGCGATCGGCAAGCGTCGACAGGCGGTTCTAGATCCTCCGGCCGGCCCCGCCCACGCGGGGGTCCCGACTGGCCGGTCCGGGGATGGCTCAGACCCCGACGGCAACCTCGGCCGGAGCGGGTGACGCCGTCTCGAGGGGCAGGTTGAGCACGATCGCCTGCAGCTTCTTCATGGCGTCGAGATAGCGGTGGAAGTAGATCCGCGAGATCTGGGTCTGGATGGTGTAGCCGAGAACCAGATCCCGGTCCATCAGCTTCCTGAGGGTCGCCGACTCGATCTTGAGAAGCTTCGAGTCGGTCGTGCAGCGCGCCTCGAGCGAGTAGTCGGTCAGCTTGAAGCAGACGCACGAGCCGAACATCGCACCCGGGGTGAGCTCCTCGACCTGGAGGCTGACCCCGGCCTTCCCAGGTAGCCGCAACGCCACTTGACCCTCGAGCAGGACATAGAAGTGGTCAGCCCGGGTGCTCTTGCGGTACACCACGTCGCCCGCCTCGAGCTCGACGATCTCGGCAACGTCGCTGATCGTCTCGAGCTGCTCCGGACGGAGGAACTGAAACACCTCGTGGCCTTCGAGCCGTTCGACCGACATGATGGCCTCCCTTCCGCTGTGCTCTCATCGTTTGCGAAAACCATGCATTGACCGTGCCAGCCGCCGCGGCGGCGCGGCGCCGCCCGCCCGCCACGTCTGGTGACCGGCGGGTGCGTGACTTCGCTGCCGCGCCCCGTCGAGGCCCCGTCGCATCGGGCCTCCGTATCGATGCACAATGCTCGCTTCGGTCTCCGAGGCCGGACGGAGAGAGGGTGGCAAAACGGGCTGCCGCCGGGGACCGGACCCACCCGCACGCCGCGGTTCGGGGAGGACTATGATCGTCGGCATGAAAAAAACGACCCTCCGCGTCGCCGGTCTGTGCGTCCTGACCCTGACCTGCTCCGTCACCGTCCCTGCCGCGCGGGCGGACGAGAAGAACGGTACCGAGGACGGCCCGCCTACCCTTGCCACGGTGTCGCTCGAAGGCCTGGCCTTCCGCGGCATCGGCCCCGCCATCACCGGCGGCCGGATCATCGACATCGAGGTCAACCCGCGCGACCCCTCCGAGTACTACGTCGCCTCGGGCCACGGCTCGCTGTGGAAGACGGTCAACCGGGGCACGACCTTCACGCCGGTCTTCGACGGCCAGTCGTCGTTCTCGATCGGCGCGGTGACCATCGACCCGTCGAACCCGCACACCGTGTGGGTCGGCACCGGTGAGAACAACGCCCACTCCTATCTCGTCCCCGGCGACGGCGTCTACCGCTCGCTCGACGGCGGCAAGAGCTGGCAGAACATGGGGCTGAAGGCGTCGCAGCAGATCGGCGAGATCATCGTCCACCCCGAGGACCCGAGCACCGTCTGGGTGGCAGCCTACGGACCGCACCGGGTGTCGGGCGGCGACCGCGGCGTCTACAAGACGACCGACGGCGGGACGACCTGGACCAACGTCCTGCGGCCCAGCGACCACACCGGCGTCTGGCAGCTGCACATCGACCCGCGCGACCCCGACGTGCTGTACGCCGTCGCCCACCAGCGTCAGCGCTACCTGACAACCATCGTCACCGGCGGCGACGAGAGCGCGATCCACAAGACCACCGACGGCGGGACGACCTGGACCCGGCTCGAGGGGGGCTTCCCCCAGAAGATGGTCGGACGGATCGGGATGGACATCTCGCCGGTCGACCCCGACGTGCTCTTCGCGGTGGTCGACGCCAGGGAGAAGAAGGACAAGGGCACCTGGCGCAGCGGCGACGGCGGCGCCAGCTGGACCAAGACCAGCGACCGGGTGACCGCCTACACCTTCTACTTCCAGCGCATCGTCTGCGACCCGGAGAGCCTCGACCGGGTCTACCTCCTCGACGTCTTCAACCAGGTCAGTATCGACGGCGGGGCGACCTGGTCCCGCCTCGGCGAGGACCGCAAGCACGTCGACAACCACGCTCTGTGGATCGACCCGACCGACAGCCGGCACATGCTCTCGGGCTGCGACGGCGGGGTCTACGAGACCTTCGACCGCGCCAAGACCTGGGGCTTTAAGGCGAACCTGCCGATCGCCGAGGCCTACAAGGTCACCGCCGACCGCGACACGCCCTTCTACAACGTCTACATCGGCACCCAGGACAACAACTCGCTCGGCGGTCCGTCGCGGACCGTCAGCTCGGGCGGGATCACCAACGCCGACTGGATCTTCACCCTCTCGGGCGACGGCTTCGAGACGGTGGTCGACTGGTCGGACCCGAACATCGTCTACTCGCAGTGGCAGTTCGGCAACATCACCCGGTGGGACCGGCGCTCGGGCGAGCGGCTCTATCTGCGCGGTTACGAACCCAAGGGCGACCCCGCCTACCGCTTCGACTGGGACGCGGCGCTCATCCTCTCCTCGCACGACCCGGCGCGCCTCTACCACGGCGCCAACGTCGTCCTGCGCTCCGATGACCGCGGTGAGAGCTGGACCCCGATCAGCCCCGACCTCACCCGGGGCGTGCCGACCGCGCTGCACAAGCTCATGGACCGGAGCTGGTCGATCGACGAGATGGTCACCAAGTCTTCCTTCGCCCACATCGTCGCCCTCGCGGAGTCGCCCCTCGACGAGAAGCGCCTGTATGCGGGGTCGGGCGACGGGCTCCTCCACTACAGCCACGACGGTGGCGCGAGCTGGCATCGCGCGACCCTCGCCGGTCTGCCGGAGTTCGCCCGGATCCACCAGATCGTCGCCTCGCCGCACGACGCCGATGTCGCCTACGCCGCCTGCCACAACTTCTTCGCCGGCGACTTCCGGCCCTACCTCTACCGGACCAGCGACGGCGGCGCGACCTGGACCGACATCAGCGCCGACCTCCCCACCGAGCGCGGCTCGACCTACACCGTCGCGGTCGACCGCCTCGAGCCAAACCTCCTCTTCGTCGGGACGATGAGCGGCGTCTACGTTTCCAACACCGAGGGGATCTCGTGGGCCGAGCTGAAGGCCGGGATCCCGGCCTCGGTCCAGGTCACGGACCTCGAGCTCCAGCCGGACGAGGACGACCTGGTGGTCGCCACCTTCGGCCGCGGGGTCTTCATCGTCGACGACTACTCGGCCCTGCGCCGCCTCGACGCCGGCACCCTCGCCGGCGACGCGGCCCTCTTCCCGGTCGCCGACGCTCCGATGTTCGTCCAGGCCGACCCGATGGGCTTCCCCGGCGTCGGCTTCCAGGGGGCGAGCTTCTACTCGGCGCCGAACCCGCCGGTGGGCGCCGCGATCACCTACTACGTCAGGGAGAAGCACAAATCGCTCAAGGAGCTCCGCAACGAGACCGAGAAGGAGCTTCAGGAGGCGGGCAAGGACGTCGAGCTGCCCGACTACGAGCGGCGCCGCCGGGAGGCGCTCGAGGAGGAGCCCTACCTGCTCTTCGTGGTCTCCGACGGCGACGGCAACGCCGTCCGGTCGATCCGGCAGGAGGTCAAGGCCGGGGTCCAACGCGTGGTCTGGGACTTCCGCACCGACCCGCCGGGGCCGGTCTCGCTGAAGGACCAGGGCGAGGTCGTGCCCTGGGACTCCCCCGAGATAGGCTACATGGTCACGCCCGGCGAGTACCGGGTTTCGATGTACCGGGTCCAGGGCGGGGCGATGACCGAGATCGGGACGCCGCAGAGCTTCCGCTGCCGACCGCTCAACATCGCGAGCCTCCCGGCCGATGACCTCGAGGCGCTCGACGCCTTCAACTCGAAGGTCGCGGGGCTGTCGCGGGCGATCTCGGCCGCCGACGCGCACCGCGAGGCCCTGGCCGAGAGGCTCCCCTATCTCGAGCAGGCCGCGCTCAACGTCGGCTCGCCCGAGGCGGGCTGGCTCGCCGATCTCGCCGCGGTCAGGATCGAGCTCCGCGAGGTCGACGAGGCGCTCAACGGCGACAGCCTGCTGCTCCAGGACGAGGGCCAGGCGCGGATGTCGCTCAAGGGCCGCACCGATCTCATCGTCTCCTCGCTCTGGGTCACGACCTCGGGCCCCACCGGGACCTACCGACGGGCCTTGGACGAGGCACATGAGGACTTCGGCGCC
This sequence comes from Thermoanaerobaculales bacterium, assembly GCA_025456145.1. Taxonomy (GTDB): domain Bacteria; phylum Acidobacteriota; class Thermoanaerobaculia; order Thermoanaerobaculales; family Sulfomarinibacteraceae; genus JAHECW01. The sequence continues at coordinate 28,081 of JALOLD010000049.1, forward strand.
GTGCTCGCGAAGCTCGCCGCGGTCGACGCGCGGATCCGCGCCCTCGAGGACGCGCTCGAAGCAGCCGGCGCCCCCTACACCCCGGGGCGGCTGCCGGTGTGGGAGGAGTAGCGGCGGACCATCTCACCGTCACAACCACGAAGACACAAAGACACGAAGTCATCGAACACGATCATCCGCGTCAAGAACAACCGCGCTCAGGAACGCTCAGAACACCTCGACCTTCGTGATCTCCACCGTCTCCTCGCGGGGGTCGACGATGAGCTTCGGCGGGGACTCGACGGCGATCTCGTAGAGCGTGTCGTCGGCGGTGCGGACGGCCTCGCCGAGAGGGTCGAAGACGTGGTTGCCGGCGCCGGCGAAGTCCTCGCCCGGAAAGACCGAGCCGGCGATGCAGCAGCCGAGGACCCAGACCCCGTTCTCGATGGCGCGGGCGCGCAGCAGCGTCCGCCACACCCAGTCGCGGCGCCACGGCCACCACGCGGGGACCACGAGCAGGTCGCAGCGGGCCTCGAGGGCGAGGGCCCGCGCCTGCTCCGGGAAGCGCAGGTCGTTGCAGTTCATCAGCCCGACGGTGAGACCCTTCCACCGCAGGGCGACGTAACGGTCGCCCCGGTCCCAGCGATCGAGCTCGCCGTTGGGCCGGAAGAGGTGGACCTTGTCGTAGGCGGCGAGCTGCTCTCCGCCCGACCATACCGTCACACGGTTTCGGCGGTCCTCGGAGACCGAGCCGAAAACGAAGAGCGTGTCGGGCACGGGGGCGGACAGCCGCGCGAACCGCGCCCGGACATCGGCGTGACCCACCTCTCTCGTGTACCCCGTGAGAAAGAGCTCGGGGAACACCACGATCTCCGCGCCCGCGTCCACCGCCCTGCCGCACTCGGTCTCGAACCTCCGGAGATTCGCCTCGACGTCCTGACACAGCCACCGCGACAGAAACACCTTCATGGGAGGATTCTGCCACACGCCATCGCAGAAACCACGAAGGCACGAAGGAACCACCGAGACGTCCGGCAAACAACCGGCTTTCAGCCGGTTGCTTGCTCGAGCTTCGTGTTGGTCTTGGTGTCTTCGAGTCTTCGTGGTTGTGACGATTCGCCGATGCAATCCTCGGAAATGTGGAATTTGTTTTCAAGTATTCAGGTTGCGCGCTACCGAGGAGAGTCGATGAGGGTTTCGAAGAGCGAAGAGTACGGGCTCCGACTGGTCATGAGCCTCGCGGTGAGCGGCGGCCAGCAGACGATCCGCGAGCTCGCCGAGGGCGAGGGTCTGCCCGACACGACAGTCGCCAAGGTCGTTGCGCGGCTGCGCGGGGCCGGGCTGGTCGAGGCCGTTCGTGGACGACACGGCGGCTACACCCTGACCCGTCCGGCCGGCGAGATCTCGGTCGGCGACGTCGTCGCGGCGTTCGACGGCGAGGTCTTCTCGAGCGACTTCTGCCTCGTCATGAGCCCGGGCGACGGCCCGTGCGCGAGAACCGAGAGCTGCGGCCTCAAACCGGTCTGGCGCGGCTTGCGCACCGTCGTCGGCGAGTTCCTCGGCGGCATCTCGGTCGCCGATCTGGTCGCCGGCCGTCCCCCGACCCGGACCGGGCTGCTGCCGGTGCTGACCGGCAGCGGCCGCTGAACACCACGAACCGCCCCGCGGGGCGTCAGGAGCGAGACGAGCATGTCCGAGCAGACCAGGATCATCGAGGACTTCGCCACCCGCGAGTACGAGCACGGCTTTGTCACCGAGGTCGAGCAGGAGACCTTTCCCCCCGGCCTCGACGAGGACGTCGTCCGTGCCATCTCGGCGAAGAAGGACGAGCCCGGGTGGATGACCGATTGGCGGCTCAAGGCCTACCGTCACTGGCTGACGATGACCGAGCCGCGATGGCCGAACGTCAGCTACCCGGCCATCGACTACCAGGCGATCTCCTACTTCGCCGCACCCAAGAAGAAGCTCGAGAGCCTCGACGAGGTCGACCCCGAGATCCTCGCCACCTACACCAAGCTCGGGATTCCCCTCGACGAGCAGAAGGCGCTCGCCGGGGTGGCGGTCGACGCGGTGTTCGACAGCGTCTCGGTGGCGACGACCTTCAAGGACAAGCTGGCCGAGCTCGGTGTGATCTTCTGCTCGTTCTCCGAGGCGCTGCGCGAGCACCCCGACCTGGTGCGGAAGTACCTCGGGTCGGTCGTGCCGATCACCGACAACTTCTTCGCGACCCTCAACTCGGCGGTGTTCTCCGACGGCTCCTTCGTCTACGTCCCAAAGGGGGTGCGCTGCCCGATGGAGCTCAGCACCTACTTCCGGATCAACGCCGAGAACACCGGCCAGTTCGAGCGCACCTTGATCGTCGCCGACGAAGGCGCCTGGGTCAGCTATCTCGAGGGCTGCACCGCGCCGATGCGCGACTCCAACCAGCTCCACGCGGCGGTCGTCGAGCTGGTCGCCCTCGAGGGCGCGACCATCAAGTACTCCACCGTCCAGAACTGGTACCCGGGCGACAGGGAGACCGGCGCCGGCGGGATCTACAACTTCGTCACCAAGCGGGGCCTCGCCGAGAAGCGCGCCAAGATCTCGTGGACCCAGGTCGAGACCGGCTCCGCCATCACCTGGAAGTACCCCAGCGTGATCCTCAAGGGCGACCACTCGGTGGGCGAGTTCTACTCGGTGGCCCTGACCGCCGGATTCCAGCAGGCTGACACCGGCACCAAGATGATCCACCTCGGACGCAACACCTCGTCGACGATCATCTCCAAGGGAATCTCGGCGGGGCGCGGCCAGAACACCTACCGCGGTCAGGTCAAGGTCGCGAAGAAGGCCGACAACGCGCGCAACTTCTCGCAGTGCGACTCGATGCTCATCGGCGATCGCTGCGGCGCCCACACCTTTCCGTACATCGAGATCGGCAACCCCACCGCGCAGATGGAGCACGAGGCGACGACCTCGAAGATCGGCGAGGACCAGGTCTTCTACTGCAACCAGCGCGGCATCTCGACCGAGGACGCGGTGTCGATGATCGTCAACGGCTTCTGCAAGGAAGTGTTCAAGGAGCTTCCCATGGAGTTCGCCGTGGAAGCTCAGAAATTGCTCGGTGTGAGCCTTGAAGGAAGTGTTGGATAGGAACCCCCGTCCGAGTCCGCGTCCGTGCCCGTACCCGATTCGGACGCGAACGCGAACGCGGACGCGGACGGGTTGAAAGCAGGAGAACCTGAATGCTACAGCTGAAAAACCTCCACGTATCGGTCGACGGGACCGAGATCCTCAAGGGCATCGACCTCGAGATCGGGCCCGGCGAGGTGCACGCCATCATGGGCCCCAACGGCTCGGGCAAGAGCACGCTCGCCAGCGTCCTCGCCGGCCGTGAGGAGTACGAGATCACCGCGGGCGAGATCCTCTATGACGGCGCCGACCTGACCGAGCTCGACGCCGAGACCCGGGCCCGCGAGGGGATCTTCCTCGCCTTCCAGTACCCGGTGGAGATCCCCGGCGTGTCGAACACCTACTTCCTCCGCTCGGCGCTCAACGCCATCCGCGCCCACCGCGGCGAGGACCCTCTCGACGCGATCGACTTCCTCGAGCTGGTCAAGGACAAGGCGAAGCTCGTCAGGCTCGACGAGAAGCTGCTCAAGCGTCCGGTCAACGAGGGCTTCTCGGGCGGCGAGAAGAAGCGCAACGAGATCTTCCACATGGCGGTGCTCGAGCCGAGGCTCGCGATCCTCGACGAGACCGACTCCGGGCTCGACATCGACGCCCTCAAGATCGTCGCCGACGGCGTCAACGCCCTGCGCGACACTCAGCGGTCGTTCGTCGTGATCACCCACTACCAGCGGCTGCTCAACTACATCGTCCCGGACTTCGTGCACGTCCTCAAGGACGGCCGGATCGTCCGCTCGGGCGACCGTGAGCTCGCCCTCGCGCTCGAGGACCAGGGCTACGAGTGGCTCGAGACCGCCCCCGTCGCGGCCGGGGCCTGAGGGGGCCTGATGGACCGGACCGCCGCCCCCGCCGGCAGCTTCGTCGCCAGCGTCGCCGAGATCATCGGGCGCATCGAGGGCGAGCCCGATCGGCTCGTCGACCTGCGCCTCGAGGCGAGCCGCGCCTTCACCGCCGCCGGCCTGCCGACCACCCGGCAGGAGGCCTGGCGCTTCACCAGCTTGAGGGCCCTGGCCGAGACGCCTCACCGGCCGGCCGCGCCGGCCGACGCCGAGATCGCCGACCTGACGATCCCGGGCAGCCACCGGCTGGTCTTCGTCAACGGCCGGCTGTCGCCCGGGCTGTCCGCGGCCGAGGACCTGCCGCGCGGCCTCACGCTGCGCCCGCTCGCCGGCGCCCTCGCCGAGGCCGCCGGGCCCGCGGCATCGACGATCGGCGGCGCGGTCGATCTCGCCCGCCACCCCTTCGCCGCCCTCAACACCGCGGCCTTTGCCGACGGCGCCCTCATCCACCTCGAGCCCGGGGCAATCGTCGAGGCGCCGATCCACCTCCTGTTCGTCACGGTCGGCGACGGCGAGCCGACCTGGTCCGCACCGCGCACCCTGGTCGCCGCCGGCGCGGGCTCTCAGGCCACGGTCGTCGAGCACTACGTCGGGGCCGGGGGTGAGAGCCTGACCCTACCGGTCACCGAGCTCCGCCTCGCCGCCGGTGCGATCCTCCACCACGTCCGGCTCCAGGAGGAGCCGCGCAGCGCGCGGCACATCGCCCTCCAGGCCTCCCGCCAGGCCCGCGACAGCCGGCTCGACTCGGTGGCCCTCAACATCGGCGCCGGGCTGATGCGCACCGACATCGACGCGGTGCTCGCCGAGCCCGGCGCCCACGCCGCCCTCGACGGTCTCTACCTGGTCGAGGACGAGCAGCACACCGACACCCATCTCGACGTCCGCCACGCGGCCCCCCACTGCACCAGCCACGAGCTCTACAAGGGCATCCTCGACGGCCGCTCGCGCGCCGTCTTCAACGGCCGGATCGTCGTCGACCCGGCGGCCCAGAAGACCGACGCGATCCAGTCCAACCGCAACCTCCTGCTGTCCGCCGGCGCGCTGGTCAACTCCAACCCCCAGCTCGAGATCTTCGCCGACGACGTCCGCTGCACCCACGGCTCGACGGTCGGCCGGCTCGACGAGGAGGCGGTCTTCTACCTGCGCTCGCGCGGCCTCGACCGCGCCACCGCCGAGAGCCTGCTGACCTACGCCTTCGCCGCCGAGATCGTCGGCGCGATCCCGGTCGGGGCGGTCCGCGAGCGCATCGAGCGCCACCTCGTCGCCCGCCTCCCCCAGGGCGAGCTCGCCAGGGAGGCGTTCTGATGGGCGAGACCGCGACCGCCGCCGCGACCCGGACGCTCGACGTCGCCCGGATCCGCGCCGAGTTCCCGGCCCTCCACCAGGAGTCGCATGGCAAGCCCCTGGTCTATCTCGACAACGCCGCGACCACCCAGAAGCCGCGCCGGGTGATCGACGCGGTGACCCGCTTCTACGAGCGCGACTGCGCCAACGTCCACCGGGGCGTCCACCAGCTCTCGCAGCGCGCCACCATCGCCTACGAGAGCGCCCGGACGACGGTCAAGCGCCACCTCGGGGCGGCCGACAGCCGCGAGATCGTCTTCACCCGCGGCACCACCGAGGCGATCAACCTGGTCGCGAGCTCGTTCGTCAGGCCCCGGCTGGCCCCCGGCGACGAGATCCTGATCACCGGGATGGAGCACCACTCGAACATCGTTCCCTGGCAGCTGCTGTGCGAGGCCACCGGCGCCGTCCTCAAGATCGTGCCGATCACCGATGCCGGCGAGATCGAGCTCGAGCGGTTCGCCGAGCTCCTCTCGGAGCGCACCAGGATGGTCGGCGTGGTTCACGTCTCGAACGCCCTGGGCACCGTCAACCCGGTGCGCGAGATGGTCGAGATCGCCCACGACCGGGGGGTGCCGGTGCTCGTCGACGGCGCTCAGGCGGTGCCCCACGGGCGGGTCGACGTGGGCGAGCTGGACTGCGACTTCTACGTCTTCTCGGGCCACAAGACCTATGGCCCGACCGGGATCGGCGCCCTCTACGGCAAGCGCGAGCACCTGCTCGGGATGGTCCCCTGGCAGGGCGGCGGCGACATGATCCTCTCGGTGACCTGGGAGAAGACCCGCTACGCCGAGCCGCCGCACCGCTTCGAGGCCGGCACGCCCAACATCGCCGGAGCGATCGGCCTCGCCGCGGCGCTCGACTACCTCGACGGGCTCGGCCCCGAGGCCGTCGCGGCCCACGAGGCGGCGCTGCTCGAAGCCGCCACTGAGGCGGTGCTGTCGGTGCCCGGCGTCCGCCTCATCGGCGCCGCCCGCCACCGCGCAGGGGCCCTGTCCTTCGTCATGGACGGCATCCACCCGCACGACATCGGCACCATCCTCGACACCGAGGGTGTGGCGATCCGCGCCGGCCATCACTGCGCCCAGCCGGTGATGCAGCGCTTCGGCGTCTCGGCGACGGTGCGTGCCTCGTTCGCCGTCTACAACACGCACGAGGAGATCGGCCGGCTCGTCGAGGGGCTGTATGCAGTCAAGGAAGTGTTCGGGTAGGCGCCAGGAGAAACCATGAAAGAGCTCTACCAGGAGATCATCCTCGACCACAACCGGCGGCCGAGGAACTGCTATGTCATGGACTGCGCCAACCGGTCGGCGGACGGCCACAACCCGTTGTGCGGCGACACCGTCCGGGTCTACCTGCGGATTGAGGGCGGCCGGATCGAGGAGATCAGCTTCCAGGGCTCGGGCTGCGCGATCTGCACCGCCTCGACCTCGCTGATGACCGAGTCGGTCAAGGGCAAGACCGTCGACCAGGCCAAGCACCTGTTCGACGGCTTCCACCACATGCTCACCGGGCTCGCCGAGGAGCAGGGCGTCCCCCTCGGCAAGCTCCAGGTGTTCGAGGGCGTCCGCGAGTACCCGGTCCGGGTCAAGTGCGCGACGCTGGCCTGGCACACGCTCAACGCCGCGATGAAGGGCGAGGACGCGCCGGCGACGACGGAGTGAGAGCGAAGTGAGAAAGTGAGAAGGTCAGCGCTCGCTCCGCTCGCTAGTTAAGAGTGAGGAGTGAAGTTCCGTTATGATCAACGTTTCACGTCTCTCTTCTCACGTCTCACGTCTCACGTCTAACCTTCTAACCTTCTAACCTTTTAACTTCCTGCGAGACATCATGACCCTCAAGGACGACATCATCGCCGCCATCCAAACCGTCTACGACCCCGAGATCCCCATCAACATCTGGGAGGTTGGGCTCATCTACGACGTGTCCGTGGACGACGCCGGCAAGGTCCACGTGCTCATGACACTGACCTCGCCCCACTGCCCGGTGGCCGAGACCCTCCCGATCGACGTGCGCAGGGCGGTCGAGGAGGTGGACGGCGTCGCCTCCGCCGAGGTCGAGATCACCTGGGACCCGCCCTGGGACCCCGAGATGATGTCCGAGGCGGCAAAGCTCGAGCTCGGCTTCGACTAGCTGCGATTCGTCGGACGAATCGCGGTCGGGCCCCGGAGGCCCGAAGGCGGACAGTCACGGCGCGTCGGAGCTGACGACCACCGGCTCGGGCCAGTCGAAACGCTCGATCTCCTCGCTGGGCACCGCGTCGGCCGAGAGCAGCATCACCGCGCGCCGGCCGTCGGTGAAGAAGGGGTCGCCGGTGAGGTTGCCGCGCGGCTCGTCGATCGGGATCTCCCCCACCCCGCCGGCCCAGCCGAGGACCGCCGGCGCCCCGGCCGGCGTTGGCGGGATCGGTACCGCGAGCTACCCCCCGTCATCCCGGCCGAGCGAGCCACGAAGCGTCGCCGCCGCCCGGTCGCGCCGGTCGACCGCCGATGCCTTTCCCTGGAAGAACGGCGCGCGGCCGCCGCCGCGGCCCTCGAGGACGGCGCAGACCTCCGGGCCGGCGATCGCGAGGTCGAGACCGGAGGCCTCGGGAGCGACCACCACAAACGCGCCATCGCCCCCCGAGCCGGCGGTCAGCAGGGCAACCCGGTCCGGGGCGAGCCCAACCAGCGTCTTGCCGACCTCCTGGAGGAAGCCGGCGTCCCGGTCCTCCCAGTGGGCCGCGATCACCGGGTCGGGGCTCGCCGCCAGCCGCTCGGCCGTGGCGGCGGCGAGCTCGGCGAGCAGCCGGCGCCGCTCCCGGGCGAGCTCCTTCTCGCGCGCCAGGCGCAGCTCGACGAGCTCGGGCAGGTCGGCGTCGGCGCCGTCGAGCAGCGTCCGCAGCCGGCGGTTTCGTGCCTCGTGCCCGGCGAGCCGCCGACGCACCCGGTCGCCGGCGACGAAGAAGAGCCGGGTCCCCCCGCGCATCGGCTCGGTCCCGACGAGCGCGAGCGCCCCGATCTCGGCGGTCGACGCCAGGTGGGTGCCGCCGCAGGTGTTGAGGTCGAGGCCCTCGATCTCGACCAGCCGGACCTCGCCGCTCAGGCCCTCGGGGAGCAGGCGGGAGCGGACGCCGAGCTCCTCCATCTCGTCGATCCCGGCGTAGCGCACCGTGACCGGCCGGGCGGCCCGGATCTCCTCGGCGACCGCGTCCTCGAGACGGCCCAGCGCCCCGTCGTCGAGGCGGGGCACGTCGAGCTCGATGTCGCTGAGCTCGGCGCCGAGGTGGAAGGCGGTGGTCGCCCAGCCGAAACGCTCGAGCGCGACCACGGTCAGCAGGTGCTGGCCGGTGTGCTGCTGCATGTGGTCGAGCCGCCTCGGCCAGTCGAGGACCTGGCGGACCGGGCCGAGGGCGAGCTCGCCGGCGAGGACGTGCCGGATGACGCCTTCGACCTTCCTGACGTCGATCACCCCGACGCCGCCCATCGAACCCCGGTCGGCGGGCTGACCGCCGCCCTCGGGGTAGAACAGCGTGTCGGCGGTGACGGCGAAGGGCCGCTCGCCGTCGTGCCCGACCTCGACGACCTCGGTGTCAAGCTCGGTGAGGCACGGGTCGCGGTGGTAGGCCGGCCGGTTCATCGCGGAAAGTGTAGCGCGAGCCTGGGGCCCTCGGGTCGGAGGCTCAGAACGGGAAGAGCAGCGGCACGAGCGCCACGGTCACCAGCCAGGTCAGCAGCAGCAGCGGCACGCCGGTGCGGACGAAGTCGGCGTAGCGGTAGCCGCCGGGCTCCATGACCAGGGTTCCGACCGGCGACGAGATCGGCGACACGAAGGCCGCTGACGCGGCGATCGCCACCGTCATCGCGAACCCGGAGGGGTCGACCCCCATCGCGGCGGCGACGCCGATCGCCACCGGCGCCATGAGCACCGCGGTCGGCGAGCTCGAGAGCAGGCTGCCGAGCACCGCGGTGACGAGGAAGAGCGCGGCGGTCATGACGACCGGTCCGAAGCCCCCGAGCCCGGCGACCAGCCGGCCGACGATGAGGTCGACCCCGCCGGTGTGCTGCAGCGCGTCGGCGATCGGCAGCATCCCGGCGACCAGGAAGACCGCGCTCCAGTGCATCGACCGGTAGGCATCCTGCATCGTCAGACAGCGGGTCATCACGAGTACGACCGCCGACCCCATCACGACGAAGACCACCGGCACCACGTCGAGGGCGGAGATCACCACCATCGCCAGGACCACCGCGACCGCGATCGGGGCCCGTTTGCGGGCCGGCGCGGCGACCTCGAGCTCGCTCGGCAGGGTGAGCACGACGAAGTCGCCGAGATCGGTGTGGAGGTGGAGGATCCGATCCCAGGGTCCGGCGACGAGCAGGGTGTCGCCCGGGCGCAGGCGCTCGTCGAGATAGTCTTCGACCGCCTGGCCGGTCCGGCGCAGACCGATCACCTCGAGCTGATGGCGCGACCGGAACTCCCTCTCCCTCAGAGACTTCCCCTTGAGCGACGACTCCGGAGGGACGAGCACCTCGGCCACCCCGATGTCGCGGACCATGAGCCTGCCGTGGCGCTCCTGCATCGGCTGGACGTTGAGCTCGAGCTCCTCTGCGCAGCGCGCGAACCCGGGCCCGTGCGCCTGGACGATGAGCACGTCGCCGGCCCGGAGCTTGAGGTCGGCGGGCGGCGCGCCGATCACCCGCGCCGCGAAGCGCTCGACCCGCTCGACCCCGAGGATCCGCACACCGTAGGTCGAGCCGAGCGCCGCCTCGGCCAGGGTCCGGCCGGCGAGCCGCCCCCGCGGGTCGACCTCGATCCGATACAGCCCGCCCTCGAGGCCGTAGCGCCTGACCAGCTCGCGCATGCCCACCGCCGAGTCGGGTCTCGGCCCCATCCCACCGCCCCGGTCGAGCCGGCGGCCGATCCACAGCGCGTAGAGGACCGCCACGAGCAGGACCGCCGCGCCGATCGGGGTGAAGCTGAAGAAGGCGAGCGGCGCGAACCCGGCCCGTTCGAGGGCGCCGCTGACCACCAGGTTCGGCGCGGTGGCGATCAGGGTCAGCATGCCGCTGATCAGCACCGCCTGGGCGAGCGGCATGAGGATCCGCGACCGCGCCAGCCCGGTGCTCCGCGCGATGCTCACCGCCACCGGGATCATGATCGCGATCACCGCGGTCGAGCTCATGACGCTGCCCAGGGTCGCCGCGGCGACCATCAGGAGCACCAGGACCCGGGCCTCGCTGGCCCCGGCGAGCCGGGTCACCCAGCTCCCGATGGTCGTGGCGACGCCGGTCCGGGCGAGGGCCTCGCCGACCACCAGCAGCCCCGCGATGGTCAGCACCACCGGGTCCGAGAACCCGGCGAGAGCCTCGCCCGGCGACAGGACGCCGCTCAGACCGAGGGCGAGCACGACGAGGAACGCCGTCACGTCCATCCTCACCCGGCCGCTCGCCATGGCGAGGCCGGCGATCGCGACCAGCGCGAGAACGAAGATCAGGTCACTGCTCATCGGCTGGAGGGCGTTGGCCCGACGAGAGACGATCCGGGTCGTCGTCGAGCCTCGCCAGGGCGACCCGATGCACCAGGTCGTCGAACCTGGGGTCGTCGCGCAGCTCGTCGAAGACCGGGTCGACCGCGAAGAAGGGCGGGAAGAGCGAGCGCTCCTCGAGGTCGCGCTCGAGCCAACCGAAGGCCGCGTCGTGGTCGCCCGGGGCGGTGTGGGCGACGGCCAGCGCGATGTTGGGTACGTAGCGGCGGCTCGCGCTCCCGACGAGCTCGTCTCGGCATCGCGCCGCCTCGTCGACGCGACCGGCGGCGGCCAGGGACCGCGCGAGCAGGGCCTCGACCCAGGGGTCGTCGCTCGCCTCCCGGCACCGCACGTACTCGGCGACCGCCTCCCCCGGACGACCGCTCGAGTGCAGGGCCTGGCCGAGGTGGTAGCGGGCGACGTAGAACCCGGGGTCGAGATCGAGAGTCCTCGAGAACTGGGCGATCGCCTCGTCATAGCGGCGGGCGAAGAGCAGCGTCACGCCGAGGTCCGAGGCGATGCTCGGCGAGAGCGGGTCGAGGGCCAGGGCGCGGCGGATCGCGGCGAGCGACTCGTCCCAACGCCCCATGGCGAGCAGCGGGATGTTGCCGAGCCAGTGGTGGGCGGTCGCCGAGCGCGGGTCGAGCTCGATCGCGCGGCGCAGGGCGCGCTCCGATGCCGGCTGGTCCCAGGCGTAGAACGACAGGTAGACGCCGAGCGCCGCGTGGGCCTCGGCGAGGCTGTCGTCGAGCTCGAGGGCCCGCCGGGCCGCCGCCCGGGCCCGCGGCATCGCCACCTCGGGCGCGGCGACGCTGAGCCAGCCGAAGAGCACATAGGCCTCGGCGAGGCCCGCATGGGCGAGGGCGTAGCCCGGGTCGAGCTCGATCGCCCGCTGGTAGCAGTCGACCGCCTCGCGCAGCGACGCCGCGGTCCGCAGGTTCCAGCAGAACCTCCCCTTGAGGAAGAGGCGGTGCGCCTCCGGGTCCTCGGTGCCGCGCTTGAGCGCCGCCGCGCGCTGCTCACCGAAGAGCCGCAGCTTGAGGGCGTCGACCACCGCCAGGGTGATCTCGTCCTGGACGTCGAAGATGTCGGTCAGCTCGCGGTCATAGCGCTCGGACCAGAGGTGGAAGCCGTCCGCGGCGTTGGCGAGCTGGACCGCGACGCGCATCCGCCGGCCCGCGGTGCGGACGCTGCCTTCGAGGACCGTCGTGACCCCGAGGATCCGGCCGATCTCGCTGAGGCTCTCCCTCTTGCCCTTGAAGGCGAAGGCCGAGGTCCGGGCGACCACCTTGAGCCCGTCGACCTTGGCGAGGGCGTTGAGCAGATCCTCCGCCAGACCGTCGCAGAAGTACTCGTTGTCCGGGTCGGAGCTCAGGTTGCGGAAGGGCATCACCGCGATCGCGTGCCGGGCGCCCGACGGCGACGAGGTCTGATGGACGAGCGGCGCCGGCGGCGCCCACTCGCCCGACCGGCCGACCGCCGGCGCGGACCGTGGACCGGGCTGCAACGGCACGGCCTCGAGCTCGGCCAGCACGTCGCGGGCGGATGCCGGGCGCTCGTCGGCCCGCTTGGCGAGCAGCCGGCCGACCAGGGCGACCAGCTCGGCGGGGGCGTCGTCCCGGCGCAGCGAGATCGGGGTCGGCTCGCGGTGGAGGATGTCGGCGAGCACGTCGACCGGCGACGAGCTCTCGAAGGGCGGCCGGCCCACCAGCATCTCGTACACCACGACGCCCAGGCTCCACAGATCGGTGCGGCCGTCGACCGGCCGGCCGCGCGCCTGCTCGGGCGACATGTAGGCCACCGTGCCGAGCAGCGTCCCGGGCCGGGTATAGGGAGTGTCGACGGTCAGCCCCTCCGGGTCGACCCCGCCGGGGCTCGCGGCGTCGTGCCACTTGGCGAGGCCGAAGTCGAGCACCTTGACCAGCCCGTCGGTGCGGACCATGAGGTTCTCGGGCTTGACGTCGCGGTGGACGATGCCGGCCTCGTGGGCGGCGGCGAGGGCGGCGGCGGTCTGGATCGCCACCCGGACGCACTCGGCGACCGGCAGCGGACCGCGACCAATCAGCTCGCGCAGGGTCGCCCCGTCGACCAGCTCGGTCGCCAGGTAGTGGTAGCCGCCGGCCTCGCCGATCTCGTAGATCGTCACGATGTTCGGGTGGTTGAGCGACGATGTCGACTGGGCCTCGCGGACGAAGCGGGTCATCCGGTCGGGGTCGCCGGCGAGCCCTCGCGGCAGGACCTTGAGCGCCACCTCGCGGCCGAGGCTCCGGTCCTGGGCCCGGAACACCTCGCCCATCCCGCCCGCCCCGAGCGACGACACGACGGTGTACCGTCCGACCACCGCACCCGCGGCGAGGCTCATCCGACGGCCCCCGCCGACTGGAGGGGCGGACCGGGCGTCGCCGCCGCCTCGCGGGGACGGCACGGGCCGGCCGGCGACCGCCGCGGCGTCTCACTCACCGATCGGCACCGGCGCCCGGCGAACCATGGCGACGCGCCTTCACCCGGCTCATCGGTCTCGACGAGCCTCCCGGCCAGCAGGTGACGGCGGGTTCCTCGTTCGTGTCGGCCATGTTCGGATACTCTGGGAGCTCCCCTCGGTTTCCACAGGGTAGCATCCCGCGATTCCCCACTCGGCGCTCGCCCCGCCTGCGTTAAAGCTCTCGAAGGCCTCGAAGACCGCCCGGGGAGGACCTCGGCGTTCGGCCTCTACCGGGCAGCAACCATGCGCGGAAGGACGGCGATCGCCGTGATGTCGAGCCGGAAGGGCCCCTCCTGGCGGCTGATCATGAAGCCGAAGGTGGTGATCCGCGCGGGGTCGAGGGGCGGATGGTCCGACAGCACCCGGCCGCGGAAGACCGGCTGGAAGTCGCCGAAGGGGACCGCGATGTCGGCCCACTCCCCGGCCGGCGGCTCGATCAGCGCCTGGTAGCTGACCCCGTCGAAGGCGGCGTCGGTGCGCAGCCGCAGGCCGTAGCGGCGGCCGTCGCCGCGGACACGCACCACCACGCCCTCGTACCCGGACAGGTCGTGGAGCCGGGGCCGGGAGCGAACCGAGGCGAAGCCGCCGTTGTTGTCAAACGAGACCTCGCCGCGGAAGGTGGCGATACCGCCCGCGACCACCATCTCGCCATCGGAGACCCCGCCCATGACGCCGTCGTTGATGCTCGGCCACGGGTCATCTCCCCGCGCGAAGTCGAAGATCGTCATCAGCCCTCCATGGTCGGCGCCGGCGAGCAGGGCGACCGCCACCGCGAGCCCCACGACCACCGGGTAGCAGCGCGCCACCGTCCCGCCCTCACCGGGCGTCCCGCGGACGCATCAGGGTGTGGATCACGAACCACTCGGCGCCGCCGCGGTAGCGGAAGAGCTCCGAGCAGGCCATGAAGAACATCCGCCAGCGGGCGAGCCAGCGCTCGGCCTCTGCGCCGTAGATCCCTTCGAAAACCGGCAGCAGGCTCTTCCGGTTGCGGTCGAGGTTGGCGAGCCACGCCTCGAGGGTCCGGCTGTAGTGGAGGCCGTTGACCCGCCACTGCTCGACCACCTCGAGGTGCTCGGGGAAGCGCCGCGGCAGGTCCGCCGACGGCATGATGCCGCCGGTGAAGAAGTGCCGCGCCATCCAGTCGGCGGCGCCCCCGTCCTCGTAGCGGTAGGCGAAGTGGCGGTGGCAGAAGACGTGCTGGAAGAAGGCGCCGTCGGGCTCGAGCCAGCCCGCGACCCGCTCGAGCAGGCGGGGCCAGCTCCGGATGTGCTCGAACATCTCGACCGACACCACCCGGTCAAACCGGCGGGGGGTCGCGAAGTCGTTGATGTCGGCGGTGACGACCTCGAGGCCCTCGATTCCCTCGGCCGCGCAGCGGCCCCGGATGAGCTCGGCCTGGGTCCGCGAGTTGGACACCGCGAGCACGCGGCAGCCCGGGAAGTGGCGGGCGATCCACAGGCTCAGGGATCCCCAGCCGCAGCCCAGGTCGAGGACCTCCATCCGGTCGGCGATTCCGGCCCGCTCGCAGGTCAGCTCGAGCATCCGCTCCTCGGCCCGGGCGAGGTCCCGGACGTCTCCCTCCCACAGGCAGCTCGAGTACTTGAGGTGGGGCCCGAGCACCGCGGCGAAGAGCTCGGAGGGCAGCTCGTAGTGCTGCTGGTTGGCATCGCCGGTGGCGACCGCGATCGGCTCGCCGCGCATCCACTCGACGAAGGCCTCGACCGACCGCCCGGCGAGCCGCCGGTCGTTGAGCCGCTCGTCGGCGAGCCGCCGGGCGAGCAGCCGCCTCATCCCGGCGCGGACCACCGGGTCGGGGAGCACGCGCCGCTCGGCGAGCTCGACGGCCCAGCTCACCGCGCTCGCTCCGCCCCGATGTGCGGCTGGGCGCAGCGGCCGAGCCCGAGCTGGAGCACCCCGATCTGACGGTGACCGAAGGCCGCCTCGCAGGTCGCGAGGTAGAAGTCCCAGGTCCGGATGAAGCGGTCGTCGAAGCCGAGCCGGCGGACCTGCTCCTCGGCCGCCCGGAATCGGCGCCGCCACTCGCGGAGGGTCGCGGCATAGTCGGCGGACAGGTCCTCGAGGCGGTCGACGACCAGCGAGGTGCGCCGGGCGAGCGAGCCCTGGATCGCGCCGAGCGACGGCAGGTGGCCGCCGGGGAAGATCGTCGTCCTGATCCAGTCGGTACCGCGCCGGTAGCGGTCGTAGACCTGGTCCGGGATGGTGATCGTCTGCAGCGCCATGCGACCGCCCGGGGCGAGCAGCCGCTCGCAGGCCGAGAAGTAGGCGTCGAGGTAGCGGTGGCCGACCGCTTCGAGCATCTCGATCGACACGACCGCGTCGAACCGGCCCTCGAGATCGCGGTAGTCGACGACGCGGATGTCGACGAGGTCGGCGAGTCCGCGCTCCCGCATCCGCCTCCGGGCGAAGGCCGCCTGCTCGCGCGATAGCGTGATCCCGGTGACCCGGCAGCCGAGCTCGCCGGCGGCGAGCTCGGCGAAGCCGCCCCAGCCACACCCGATCTCGAGCACGTGGTCGCCCGGCCGCAGCCCGGCCCACTCGGCGAGCCTCCGGTACTTGCGCCGCTGCGCCGCCTCGAGGTCGAGACCCGGCCGGTCGAAGAGCGCCGACGAGTAGGTCATCGTCGGGTCGAGGAAGAGCTCGTAGAGCTCGTTCGACAGGTCGTAGTGGGCGCTGATGTTGCGCCTCGCCTGGGCGCGCGTGTTGCTGCGCAGCAGGTGGAGGAGGCGATCCCGAGCACGGCCGGCCGCGCCGAGCAGACCGGGGGGTGTGAGCACCGCCTCGTTGGCGAGGAAGAGCCGGGTCAGCCCGACCAGGTCCGGGCTCGACCAGTCGCCGTCGACCCAGGCGTCGCCGGCGCCGATGTCGCCGCGCCGCAGCAGCCGCGAGAAGAAGCGCCAGCGGTGGACGTCGAGCTCCATCACCGGCGAGGCGCCGCCGGCGGCGCCGGCGAAGGTCCGCGACGAGCCGTCGGGGAGCCGCACGACGAGGTGGCCGCGGCGAAGGCTCGCGAGCCGTCCGAGGACGACCCGGGCGGCGAGCGGCAGCCGGACCGGCCGGGCCCCCCTCGGCGTCGCAACGACGGCGGGGGCGGGGGCCGGCGGCGGACCGCCGGGAGTCGTGGTGGTCGGTTCGGGACGGATCCGGGCTTCAGCCATGTCGGGTTCTCCACGCTTCGGCGGGCGGCTCGGGTCTGGGGAAGAACGGCGCCCGGCCGAGCCACAGCCGCAGCGCCTGGTAATGGATGAGGGCCAGGGTCCGCAGCCCGTGGTGGGGGTGGCGCAGCACGGTCCGCAGCAGCCCGCCCGAGGTCAGCTCGCGGCGCTCGGAGGTCAAGTTCGCGTCGAGCACTCTCCGGCCGTCGCGGAGCAGGTCGATGCGGGCGGTGAACCGGTCGCCGGGCTCGCTGATCGTGAACCGGTAGGCGCCGGCGACCGGCTGGAAGGGCGACACGTGGAAGACCTTCCCGGCCTCGGCCCTGACCGTGGCCCCCTCGGCCTCGAGCAGGTAACAGCAGGTGTCGCCGAAGGTGTTGTTGACCTCGGCGACGACGTGCCGCAGAGCGCCTTCGCGATCGCGGCAGAAGTAGAACGAGACCGGGTTGAAGACCCCACCGGCGACCCGCAGGTGGGTCAGCAGCGAGACCGCGCCGAGCTCGCCGGCGACACCGCGGCCGGCGAGCCACTGGGCGAGCTTCGACCGCACCGGAGAGACCTCCGGACCCATGTGGTCTCGGTCGTCGAAGCCGGTCAGGTTGAGCCGGTTGTGCGAGAACCAGCGCAGCCGGCGGTCGAGCTCGGGAAGCTCGTCGAGGTCGAGCAGGGCGTGCCACACCGGGTAGGCGAACTCGCGCACCGGCTCGCTCGCCCGGCGGTGCCTCACGCGGCCGAGGTAGAGGGCGGAGGCGGTCACGGCCAGGACACCCCGAGGTCCCCGGCGACCGCCACCGCCGAGGCGAGACCGTCCTCGTGGAAGCCGTTGCCGAAGTACGCCCCGCAGAACCAGGTCCGGTTGACGCGGTTGAGGCTCGGCAGGTCGCTCTGGGACCGGACGCTGGCGGCGGTGTAGACCGGGTGGGTGTAGCCGAGACGGCGGATGACGCTCTCGGGCGCCGGCTCGCGGGCCGGGTTGAGCGTCACCAGGTACTCGGTCGGACCGTCGATGCCCTGCAGCCGGTTGAGGTGGTAGGTCAGCGACGCCGCGTCGCGGCCGGCTTCGCCGACCAGGTAGTTCCACGAGGCCCAGGCGGCGCGGCGCCGGGGCATCAGCGAGGCGTCGGTATGGAGCCAGGTGTCGTTGACCGAGTAGCGCCAGGCCCCGAGCAGCTCGCGCTCGTCGGAGGTCGGTCGGGCGAGCATGGCGAGGGCCTGGTCGGCGTGGGCCGCGACCACCGCGTGGTCGGCGTCGTGCTCGGCGCCGTTCTCGAGCACGACCCTGACCCCGTCGGCGCGGCGGTGGACGGCGGTCACCCCGCTCCCGCGGTGGATGCGGTCGCCGAGCGGGCGGGTCAGGGGCGCGATGTAGCTCGAGCTGCCGCCGACCACCGTCCGCCACTCCGGCTGACCGGTGACCCGGAGCAGGCCGTGGTTGTCGAGGAAGCGGAGCAGCGCGTCGCGCGGGTAGTCGGCGGCGAGGGCGGCGCCCGACGACCAGATCGCCGAGACCATCGGATAGAGGTAGAGCTGGGCGAAGGCCGCACTGAAGCGGCCCTCGGCGACCAGGTCGCCGATCGTCGCCTCCGGGTCGGGGGGGCCGGCGAGCACCTGCCGGCCGCGCCGCCCGAAGCGAACGACGTCGACGAGCAGCCGCAGGAAGCTCGGCGAGAGCAGCAGGCTCGGCTCGGCGAGGAGCCCGCGCAGACCGTGCGAGGCGTACTCGACGTCCGGATCCGCCGAGCTCACCGAGAACGACATGTCGCTCGCCCGGGTCGCCACCCCGAGCTCGGCGAAGAGCCGGGTCAGCAGGGGGTAGGTGCGCTCGTTGTAGACGATGAAGCCGGTGTCGAGGGCGAGCGTCCGGTCCCCGGTCTCGTAGGCCACCGTGTGGGTGTGGCCGCCGAGCCTCGGCGACCGTTCGAAGAGGTGGACCTCGTGGCGACGGCTCAGCAGCCAGGCCGACGCCAGGCCGGAGATGCCGCTGCCGATGACCGCGATGCGCATGGGTCCCCCTCGAGCCGGGGCCTCAGAGGGTGCTTCGCCGACGGGTCGAGGCGCTCCGGCTGCACCCCGGGCAACGAGCCGGAAAAAAGCGGAAATTCCAGACCGCCCGGGTGAAATACCGCGCGGTCCCGGCCGCTTGACTGGGGGGAGGGTTGATGCCAGACCGCGACGCCGCCATCTTCGCCATCGCCACCGTGGCTGCCGGCGCCCTGCTGCTCCTCGACGACCGGCCGTTCGCTCTCGGTCTCGGCGCCGCGGCGGCCGTCTTCACCCTCGCCTGGCTGGTCAGCCTCGCCATCGCCAACGCGAGCATCGTCGACATCCTGTGGGGGCCGGGCTTCGTGGTCCTCGGCCTGGTCTACCTCGCGGCGGCGCCCGGACCGCCTTCGGATCGCAGCCTCGTGGTCTTCGGGCTGGTGACGGTGTGGGCGGTCCGGCTCGCCCTCCACATCGGGATCCGCAACCTCGGCGCCGGCGAGGACTTCCGCTACCGGGCCTGGCGCGACCGGGCCGGCCGTTCGTTCTGGTGGGTCTCGCTCGTCAAGGTCTTCCTGCTCCA